>CAWBPE010000015.1:0-97975 GCA_963790595.1 uncultured Alphaproteobacteria bacterium
GTCGAGAAACACCATCAGCCCGCGCAGATGCGCTTCGTCGATCAGCGCCTTGAGATCGTCGGGGCGGCCATAGGCGCTGTCGGGCGCATACCACAGCACGCCGTCATAGCCCCAGTTGCGCTTGCCGGCGAAAATCCGCCAGCGGCATCAATTCCAGCGCGGTGATGCCGGTAGCCACGAGATGATCGAGCTTGTCGATCATGGCGCGGTAGGTGCCTTCTTGCGTGAAGGTGCCGACATGGGTTTCGATCACGACGGTTTCCTGCCACGGACGTCCGCGCCAGTCCGTCGCGCGCCAGGCGATAGGCGGCGTGGTCGATCACTTCGCTCGGGCCGGAAACGTCGTCGGGCTGAAACGCGGAGGCCGGATCGGGCACATCGATCTCGTCGTCGATCCGGAATTTGTAGCGCGCGCCGGCCTTGACGCCGGGGATGTCGGCGGAGAACCAGCCGTCCTCGCCGCGCCGCAGCGGATGAGGTTTTTCCAGCAGCAGATCGACGCGCTTCGCCGCCGGCGCCCACAGCCGAAACGACGCGCCGTCCGATGTCAGCCTTGCGCCGAAGTGCCGCTCATTCATGCCGAACCCGCAAAGGCCAGCACCGAGCGGGGAGGCGCGTTGGTCTCGCTGCCCGAGGCGAAGTCCGCGGCTGTCTGCTTGACGTCCGCGGTGTTCAACACCTGCTGCCAGCTCTTGTATTCCGGCATCTTCGGCAGTTTGAACGCGATCGCTTCGGGCGCGGCGTTCAGCACGATGAAGATCGGCGCCTGCCCGTGTTCGACCGGGCCCAGCACATAGGCGAGAAACCGGCCTTCCGGAAAATTCCAGTCCTGCTCCTTCATCTCGTCGGCCGCCGGCGTCAGCCACAGCACGCCGTAGGAGCCGTCGGCGCGCCGTCCGTCGAGCCAGCGGTGCGAGCGGATTTGCGGAAAGCGCTTTCGCAAGTCGGTCATGTGGCCGACGAAATCGGTGAGGTCGTCGCCTTCGCGGTTGAGGCCTTCCCAGCCGACCCAGCCGATTTCGTTGTCCTGGCAATAGGCGTTGTTGTTGCCGTTCTGGGTGTTGCCGACCTCGTCGCCGGCCAGGATCAGCGGCAGGCCCTGCGCCAGCAGCAGGCAGGCGAGCTGGTTTTTGCGCAGCTGGCGGCGCAGCGCGATGATCGCCGGATCGTCGGTCGGGCCTTCATGGCCGCAATTGTTGCTGTGGTTGTCGTTGGAGCCGTCGCGATTGTCTTCGCCGTTGGCCTCGTTGTGCTTGTCGTTGTAGCTGAACAGATCGGCCAGCGTGAAGCCGTCATGCACGGTGATGTGATTGATGCCGGCGCGCTGGCGTGCGGCCGTCATGGTTGAACAGGTCGGACGAGCCGGTCATGCGGCTGGAGACTTCGCCGATCAGGCTGCCTTCGCCGCTCCAGTAGCGCCGCATCGCGCTGCGATAGCGGTCGTTCCATTCCGACCATTGCGAGGGAAAGCCGCCGACCTGATAGCCGCCCATGCCGAGGTCCCAGGGCTCGGCGACCAGCTTGACCGAGGCCAGCACCGGGTCCTGCCGGACCGCGGTCAGGAATGCGGCGTTGCGGTCGAAGCCGTTCGGCCCGCGCGCCAGCGTGGTGGCGAGATCGAAGCGGAAGCCGTCGACGTGGCAGACCTCGACCCAGTAGCGCAGCGAATCCATCACCATCTGCAGCACGCGCGGATGGGTGAGGTTGACCGAACTGCCGCAGCCGGTGAAGTCGTCGTAGTAGCGCGGATTGTCCGGCTTCAGCCAGTAATAGGAGGCGTTGTCGATGCCGCGGAACGACAGCGTCGGGCCCATATGGTTGCCCTCGGCGGTGTGGTTGTAGACGACGTCGAGCATCACCTCGATGCCGGCGTCGTGCAGCCGCGCCACCGTGGTGCGGAAGGCGTCGAGCGGATTGTCCTGCGCGTAGCGCGGCTCCGGCGCGAAGAACGACAGCGTGTTGTAGCCCCAGTAGTTCGCCAGCTTCTTTTCGACCAGCATGCGGTCGTCGACCAAGCCGTGGATCGGCAGCAGTTCGATGGTGGTGACGCCGAGCCGCTTGAGATGCTCGATCATCGCCGGCGAGGACAGGCCGCCATAGGTGCCGCGCAGATTGGGCGGCACGTCTTCGCGCTTCTGCGTCAGGCCCTTGACGTGGGCTTCATAGATGATGGTGTCTTCCCAGGGGATGTTCGGCCGCATCTCGCGGCGGCCCCAGTTGAAGGTCTCGTCGACCACGACGGCCTTCGGCATGCCGCGCGCGTTGTCGCGCCGGTCGAACGACAGATCCTCGCGCGCGCTGCCGGTGCGATAGGCGAAATGCGCGTCGCTCCATACCAGCCGTCCGGCGAGCCGCTTGGCATAGGGATCGAGCAGCAGCTTGTTGGCGTTGAAGCGGTGGCCGTGCTCGGGCTCGTAGGGGCCGTGAACGCGATAGCCGTAGAGCTGCCCGGGCGAGACGTCGTTCAGATAGCCGTGCCAGACATCTTCGGTGCGCTCGGGCAGTTCGATGCGTTCGAGTTCGCGGCGGCCCTGGCTGTCGAACAGGCAAAGCTCGACCTTTTGCGCATTGGCGGAAAACAGCGCGAAATTGGTGCCCCGGCCGTCCCAGCTTGCGCCGAGGCGTGAGGACGTTCCGGCGGACAGTCGCATGCGTCAGCTTTCCGGTACGAGAAAAATGGCGGCCAAGGGCGGGATGGTCAGATTGAGTTCGGGCACGAGGCCGTCCAGCGTCTGGACTTCGCCGACGTTCCCGACATTGCTGCCGCCGTAATGCGCGGAGTCCGAATTGAGAACCTCGCGCCACTTGCCGGCGAACGGCACCCGGACGCGGTAATCGTGATATACGTTCGGCGAGAAATTGACGACCACGAGACAGCGCGCGCGCGCATCGTTGCCCTTGCGGATCCAGGCGAACACGTTGCCGCCGGCATCGTCGGTCACGATCCATTCGAAGCCGGCTGGATCGCAATCCAGCTCGTGCAGCGCCGGCAGTGTCGCGGTAGAGCCCGTTCAGATCGCGGATCAGGGACTGGATGCCGGCATGCTTCGGTCTGCTCGAGCAGATGCCAGTCGAGCGAGTGATCGTGATTCCATTCGCGCTCCTGGCCGAATTCGCAGCCCATGAACATCAGCTTCTTGCCGGGATGGCCGAACATGAAGCGTAATAGGCGCGCAGATTGGCGAAGCGCTGCCAGTCGTCGCCGGGCATCCGGCCGAGGATCGAGCGTTTGCCGTGCACGACTTCGTCATGCGACAGCGGCAGGATGAAGTTTTCCGAGAACGCGTAATGCAGGCCGAACAGGATATCGCCGTGATGATATTTGCGGTGGATCGGATCCTTGCTGATGTAGTTCAGCGTGTCGTGCATCCAGCCCATGTTCCATTTGTAGCCGAAGCCGAGCCCGCCATATTCGACCGGGCGCGACACCTGCGGCCAGGCGGTCGATTCTTCCGCAGCGGTGGTGGCTTGCGGAAAGCGGCGCGAACACTTCGGTGTTGAAGCGGCGCAGGAAATCGATGGCTTCGAGATTTTCCCGGCCGCCATATTTGTTGGGGATCCAGCCGCCGGCCGGCCGGCTGTAGTCGAGATAGAGCATCGAGGCGACCGCATCGACGCGCAGGCCGTCGATGGCGTAACGCTCCAGCCAGAACAGCGCGTTCGACACCAGGAAATTGACGACTTCGGTGCGGCCGTAATTGTAGATCAGCGTGCCCCAGTCGAGATGGCGGCCCTGCAGCGGATTGGCATGCTCGTAAAGCGCGGTGCCGTCGAAATTGCCGAGGCCGTGCGGATCGTCGGGAAAATGCCCGGGCACCCAGTCCAGCATCACGCCGAGGCCTTCGCGGTGGCAGGCATCGACCAGCGCGGAAAAATCCTCCGGCGTGCCGAACCGGCTGGTCGGCGCGTACAGGCCGGTCGGCTGATAGCCCCATGAGCCGTCGAACGGATGCTCGTTGACCGGCAGGAACTCGACATGGGTGAAGCCGAGATCGCGGACATAGCGCGGCAGCTGCTCGGCGAGCTCGCGATAGGTCAGCCACTCGTTGTTGCCCTTGCGCCGCCACGAACCGAGATGGACCTCGTAGATCGACATCGGCGCGCCCAGCGCGTTGATGTCGGCGGGCGCAGGGCGCGGATGCGGCAGCTTGGTCTCGTCGAAAACGATCGAAGCGGTGCTCGGGCGCATTTCCGCGGCAAACGCCATCGGATCGGATTTCAGCGGCAGATGCTGGCCCTGCGGGCCGATGATGTCGAATTTGTAGTGATCGCCCGCCGTGGCGTGGGGCACGAACAGCTCCCAATAGCCGACGCCGCGCACCCGCATCGGATGCCGCCGCGCATTCCAGAAATTGAAATCGCCGACCACGCTGACCCGCCGCGCGTTGGGCGCCAGCACGACGAACGCCACGCCGTCGACGCCGTCCAGCGTCATCGGATGCGCGCCGAGCTTGTCGTAAAGCCGCTGATGGGTGCCTTCGCCGAGCAGATACAGATCGAAGTCGGTCAGGACCGGCGGAAAGCGGTAGGGATCGTCGAGATCGACCACGGTGTCGCCGAAGCGGGCGCGCAATTGATAACGCTTGGAGCCGTTCGGAAGCGCGCCGGCAAACAGACCGGCATCATGAATGCGCGCCAGCGCCGCCGCTTCGCCATGCTCGTCGATCGCGTCGACCTTGGAGGCCTCCGGCAGGAACGCGCGCACGACGGTCTTGCCGTCCTCGGTGTGGAGGCCGAGATAGTGGAACGGATCGGAATGACGGCCTTCGACGATCGCATAGGCCTCCGCGGACAGTTTGGTCATGAGGCCTCGTGGGGACGCTGCGACAAGATACGAAGCATTCCGGTCAACGGGACGCGCAGCCATTCAGGCCGGTGGGACAACTCGTATTCGACCTCGTAGAGCGCTTTTTCAAGCAGAAAGAAATCCAGCATCCGCGTCGGCGGCCTGTGGATCGGCCGGCCATAGGCGTGTGATTTGTCATGATTTCGCGATAGGCGGCAAGAAACGCTGCGGCCGCGCGATCGCGCCATTCCGACAGGGCCGCTGCCGAGCTTGCCCTGTTCGTCCGGCGCCACTTTGAGCGCGCGCTCCAGCGCCGCGGTCGCAGCATAATCGATCGACCGGATCAGGCTGGCGACGTCGCGCGCCGCGGGTGCCTTGCGCCGCCGCTCCTCCAGCGGCCGGCGCGGGCTCGCCTTCGAAGCCGATGATGAAGATGTCGTCCTTGACGATCAGCAACTGGCCGAGGTGGAAATTGCCATGCTGGCGGATGTTCAGGCCGTCGATATCGGACGGCAGCAGCGCCTTCAGGCGATCGCGCAAGGTCGCGCGCTGTGCCAGCACCTGGTCGACGAGCGGACGATCGGCTTCCCTGATGGCGCCGCGTCGTTGCTCCAGGGTGTCGAAGATGCGGTCGGCACGTGCCATGGCGTCTTCGATCCATTGCTGCACGTCGGCAGGCTGGATCGGTTCGGGCGCGAAATCCGGCAATTCGCTGGCTGCCGGCAAAGGCGAGATGCAGTTCGGCGACGCGGCGGCCGGTTTGCGACATGTAACGCAGATAGGGCGCCAGTTCTTCGCTGTCGCGGGTATGTTCGCTCGCTGCCAGCAGGCGTTGCTCTTCGACAAAGCGGTCGAGATAGGCCGACGTCACCGTCCAGCCGTCGCCCTGGTTTTCGACAAAGGCATGCACGATGGCGATCGCGCTTTTGGTATTGCCTTCGACCAGTTCGACGCTGCCAAGCATCGCGGGCGCATTGGCGAAGCCCGCGACCTCGGTCAGGAACCGGCCGATCTCGATCGCGGGATTGATGCCGGATTTCAGTTTCCGGTACAGCTTGAAGACATAGTCGTTATCCACGAGCGCGGTGCTGCTGCAGTGCTCGTTGTCGATGGCGCGGATACGTTCAGGTTCCTTGACCAGCCTGTGCGAGAACTTGCTGGTCGGCCGGAATTCGAGCTGCACGCCGCTTTCTTCGACGGTCAGGGATTCGCTCAAGATTGCGCAGCAACAGCGCGATGAAGATCCGGCTCGGTGGCGACATCCAGCAACGTGCCTTCGCGCGCGCCCTGACGCACCGCGGCCAGCGCGCTCGGATTATAGCGTTCGCGATCGAAGCGCATCCACTCGATCTGCATCGGCAGGACGTAGCGCGTCGTGACGTCGCGCTCGGTCGCGTCAAAGAACGCGAGCCATGGCCGGTTGTCGCCGATGTCGCAGAACGGAATCGCCGAGGTCAGCGTCGGCTGAATCGCCTTGGCCGATCGCTGCGGATACCAGCGGGTCCGCGCCAGATGTCCGGGCAACACGTCGCGTTCGAACACGCCGCGGGTGCGCGCCAGCGACACCCAGGTCGCGCCGAGCGGCACCACCAGGGTTTCGAATTCCGGCACGACGGAAGGCGCGACATGCTCCGACTTGTCGCGCTCGCGGAGCTGGAACCAGTAGAAGCCGTATGGCGCCAGCGTGATCATGTAGGGCAATTCGCCGATCGCCGGAAACAGCGTGCGGCCGAGCATTTCCAGGGGAATGCGATCTTTCCAGGCCGACAGATCGAGTTCGGTCGCCTGCGCCGATCGCGACAGATTGGCGATGCACAGAATGACTTCGTCGCCGTACTGCCGGACATAGGCCAGCACCGCGCGATTGGCCGGTCGGATGAATGTCATGGTGCCGCGGCCGAATGCCAACGTCGACTTGCGCACCGAAATCAGCCGCTTGGTTGCGCTCAATAGCGACGACAGGCTGCGCGACTGCGCCTCGACATTGACGGACTCGTAGCCATAGACCGGGTCCATGATGGTCGGGGCGTAAAGCCGGGCGGGATCGGCGCGGGAGAAGCCGCCATTGCGATCCGGCGACCATTGCATCGGCGTGCGCACGCCGTTGCGGTCGCCGAGATAGATATTGTCGCCCATGCCGATTTCGTCGCCGTAATAGATGATCGGCGTGCCGGGAAACGACAGCAGCAGCGAGTTCATCAGCTCGATCTTGCGCCGGTCATTGTCCATCAGCGGCGCCAGACGGCGGCGGATGCCGACATTGATCCGTGCGCGCGGATCGTTGGCATAGGTCGACCACAGATAGTCGCGCTCGACGTCGGTGACCATTTCAAGCGTCAACTCGTCATGGTTGCGCAGGAACAGCGCCCATTGGCAGTTGGCGGGAATGTCCGGGGTCTGGCGCAGGATGTCGGTGATCGGAAAGCGATCCTCCTGCGCGATCGCCATATAGATTCGCGGCATCAGCGGGAAATGATAGGCCATATGGCATTCATCGCTGCGGCCGAAATATTCCTGCACGTCCTCGGGCCATTGATTGGCCTCCGCCAGCAGCACCTTGCCCTTGGCATAGGCGTCGAGCTCGGCGCGCAGCTTCTTGATGATGGCGTGCGTCTCCGGCAGGTTCTCGTTATTGGTGCCGTCGCGCTCGCAAAGGTAAGGGATCGCATCGAGCCGGAAGCCATCGACGCCGGTATCGAGCCAGCGCTTCATGACCTGGACCAGCGCGCTGACCACGCGCGGATTGTCGAAATTCAAATCCGGCTGGTGCGAGAAGAAACGGTGCCAGTAGAAGGCGCTGGCTTCGGTGTCCCAGGTCCAGTTGGATTTCTCGGTATCGGTGAAGATGATCCGCGTGCCCTGGTATTTCTGGTCGGTGTCGCTCCAGACATACCAGTTGCGCGCACTCGATTTCGGATCGCTGCGGCGGGCGCGCTTGAACCAGTCGTGCTGGTCGGAGGTGTGATTGATCACGAGTTCGGTGATGACCCGCAAGCCGCGGCGCTTGGCCTCGACGATGAAGCGGCGGAAATCCTTCATGGTCCCGAAATCGGGATTGATGTCGCCATAGTCGGCGATGTCGTAGCCGTCGTCCCGGCCGGGCGAGGGATAGAACGGCAATAGCCACAGCGCGGTGACGCCGAGGTCCTGCAGATAGCCAAGCTTTTCGGTCAAGCCGGCGAAATCGCCGATGCCGTCATTGTTACTGTCGGCGAAGGCCTTGACGTGGAGCTGATAGATGATGGCGTCCTTGTACCAAAGCTCATCGCCGTCCAGCGTGGTGGCCGGCAATTCACTGGTATCAATGGATGACATTCGATTCATGTGGCCCCTCACGCCCGGCAGCGAAAGAGCAGGGCGGGACTGCGACTGATATGCATGATAGCGCCGGTGAGGGCGCTCTCGACAGTTTGATTGGTTTTGTTCACGGTGATGCCATCGACATGGAAATGACGCTCCTTTTCGTTTGCGCGAAAGGAGACGCTCTGGACATATACAAAGCCGTTCACCGGACATTGGTTCCCGGGGAACGTCGGGGAAGCCGAAGCGTTAAACACGGCTATCCTCTTCCCATATCAACAGAATTTCGCGACGATCCCCCATCGTTGCCTGCAAGCGGCGTGCCGAATGGACCTTTACACCAAAGCTAAAGAGCTCGGAATCCAGACTGAATTTGTGGACGGTCAGGGTCACCGCCATGTGACCGATGCCGTGGCGCTGAAGATTATCCTCGCGGCCCTGCCCATCAGGGTGCCCTACCGGTTTCTGGACGAGGCGGTCGTGATCCGGTCCGGCCAGCCGTCGCGGACCGGGCTCAAGCCTGCCACGTTCCCGCTGCGCTGGAAAATCGCTTCGGGGGTTAAGGTTATCGCCGAGGGCGAGACAAATGATCGCACGATCATGTGGCCCGGCGATCTGCCCGAGGGGTCATACCGGCTGCATCTGACGGATGCCGCCGCATTGACGGAAGAGGCGCCGTTGATGGTGGTGCCGCCGAAAGCTTTCGCCGGTGATTTCCAGCGCAGCTGGCTGGTCGCGGTGCAGCTTTATGGGGTGCGCTCGGGACGCAATTGGGGAATGGGTGATTTCACCGATCTCGAAGGGCTGATCCGGCTGGCGGGACAATTGGGCGCCGATGGCGTCGGGCTCAATCCGCTGCACGCTTTGTTCGACGACCGGCCGGGCGACTGCAGTCCCTATTCGCCGAACAGCCGGCTGTTTCTCAATGCGCTCTATATCGATGTCGAGAAAATCCCGGAATTCAATCCATCTGTTCTCGCCGGAAAAGGCGATGCGATTGTCCGGCTGCGAGCCGCTGATATCGTCGATTACCCCGGTGTCGCCGAATTGAAATGGCGGGCGCTGCGCGCGGCCTTCGAGACTTTCAGGGCGAATGCGACGGACAGCCGCAAGCAGGATTTCGATACATTTCGTGCCGAGCGCGCGCCGTTGCTTTCGCGCTTCGCCTGCTTTGAAGTGCTGCGGCACAAATTCGGCAAACCATGGTGGGAATGGCCGGAGGAATGGCAGCAGCCCGATGAGGCCAAATGCGCTGCCTTGCGTCAGGGGCCGGATGCCGCGGCGATCGAATTCGTCGAATTCGTGCAATGGACGGCCGACCGGCAATTGCGGGCCTGCAAGGAGCTGACGGCCAGTCTGGGCATGAAGGTCGGCCTTTATCTCGACGTTGCCGTCGGCGTGCAGTCCGACGGGTTCGATGCCTGGAACGAGCAGATCGCGATCTCGCGTCATCTCGCCGTCGGCGCGCCGCCAGACCCGTTGAACACGGCCGGCCAGAACTGGGGCCTTGCGGGCTTCAATGCCGCGGGCCTCGAGTTGAAATCCTTCGAACCGTACCGGGAGATGCTGCGGGCCTCGATGCGCCATGCCGGCGCGATCCGGCTCGACCATGTGCTGGGTTTGAAGCGGCTTTATCTGGTGCCGCACGGCTTTGCCGCCAATAATGGCGTCTATGTGCAGATGCCGTTCGAGGCGCTGCTGGCAGCGACTGCGCAGGAGAGCGCGGCGCATCATTGCGTGGTCATCGGCGAGGATCTCGGCACCGTGCCGGAAGGTTTTCGCGACACGATGGCGGACTGGGGTATCTGGTCGTATCAGGTGATGATGTTCGAGCGCGACGATCGCGGCGCGTTCCGCGACATCAATCGCTACATGCCGAATGCGCTGGTTACGTTTAACACCCATGACCTGTCGACCTATGCGGGCTGGCGCGCGTTCGCCGACCTCAAGCTCAAGCGCTCGCTCGGGATCGATCCCGGCGAGAGCGACGATGCACGCTGGCATGCATTGGCGATGCTGAGCGAGGCGTTGCGTCATCATGCCATCGATCGTGGTCATGATTTCTACGCGATCGCGGCTTTTCTGGCGAAAACCCCGTCGCGCCTGATGGCGGTCTCGCTGGAGGATCTGCTGGAAGTGATCGAGCAGCCCAATATTCCCGGCACGGTGAACGAGCATCCGAACTGGCGGCAAAAGCTGCCGCTGGCGCTGGACAAGATTGTTTCAGCGATCGATGTCGGAGCCCTCAAGGCCGCGACGGCGGAACGCGCGGCGCATTGATGCGTTGGCACTTTTCAACGGTGGCCAAGTTTGCCCTGCAATATTGAAGACTATGGGTTGATCGGCGATTGCGAGACCGCGGCCCTGGTCGGCCGCGACGGCTCGATCGATTGGCTGTGCTGGCCAGCCTTCGATTCGGAGGCGTGTTTTTCGGCCTTGCTCGGCACGCCTAAAAACGGCCGATGGCTGATCGCGCCGAGTGAAGACATCACCAAAACCTCGCGCCGCTATTGGGACGATACGCTGATCCTGGAAACGCGGTTCGAGACCACCGAGGGCGTTGTGGCTGTGATCGATTTCATGCCGCCGCGCGGCGAGGCCTCCGACATCGTCCGGCTGGTGCGCGGCGTGCGCGGCCGGGTCAAAGTGCGGATGGAACTGGTCATCCGTTTCGGATTCGGCACGGATATTCCGTGGGTCAAGCGTACCGAAGATGGCGCACTGCTTGCGATTTGCGGGCAGGACATGACGGTGCTGCGCACGCCAGTCGAGACCCGCGGCAAGGACATGACCACCGTGGCTGAGTTCGAGGTGGGTGAAGGCGAGAGCGTCCCCTTCGTGCTGACCTATGGGCCCTCGCATTTGGAGGTGCCCGCGCCCATCGATCCCGCGCAAGCTTTGCAGGAAACCAAGGATTTCTGGAGCGAATGGTCGGGCCGTTGCACCTATGACGGCGACAGCCGCGATCTGGTGATGCGATCGCTGATCACGCTCAAAGCGCTGACATTTGCGCCGACCGGCGGCATTGTCGCGGCCCCCACGACCTCGCTACCGGAAAAATTGGGCGGCGCGCGCAACTGGGATTACCGCTATTGCTGGCTGCGCGACGCCACCTTTACGCTGCTGGCGCTGATGAATTCAGGCTACACCGAAGAAGCCCTGGCCTGGCACAATTGGCTGCTGCGTGCAGTGGCGGGTTCACCGGAAAATATGCAGATCATGTACGGCATCATGGGCCAGCGGCGTCTGCTGGAATGGGAAGCGGGCTGGCTGCCGGGCTATGAAGGCGCACAGCCGGTGCGGGTCGGCAATGCCGCGCACGCCCAATTGCAGCTCGATGTCTACGGCGAATTGATCGACGCGTTTCACCAGTCGCGCGTCGCCGAATTGAAACTTGATGACGGGTCATGGGACCTCGAATGCACGGTGCTCGATCACCTCGCCGAAGTATGGGACCAGCCGGATCACGGCATCTGGGAACGCCGCGGCGACGGCGCGCATTATGTTTCGTCGAAAGTGATGACCTGGGTCGCGTTCGATCGCGGTATCAAGAGCGCCGAGCAATTCGGCTTCAAGGCGCCGCTGGAGCGCTGGCGAAGCCTGCGCGATGAAATCCATCGCGAGGTCTGCGACAAGGGTTTTGATCGCGAACTGAATTCGTTTGTCATGTGTTATGGATCGCAATGGCTCGATGCCAGCATTCTGTTGCTGCCGTCGGTGGGTTTTCTCCCAGCCAAAGATCCGCGCGTTCTCGGCACGCTGGCGGCGATCGAGAAATACATGATGCGCGACGGATTTGTGCTGCGGCATGATCCCCGCGAAATCTCCAACGAACTACAGCCGATCGAAGGCGCGTTTCTCGCCTGCACGCTGTGGCTCGCCGACGCCTATGTGCTGGCCGGCGAGATCGGCCAGGCGCAAATATTGTTCGATCGTGTGGTCGGGATCGCGAACGATCTGGGCTTGCTGGCGGAGGAATACGATTCAGGCGTTGGCCGTCAGACCGGCAATTTCCCGCAAGCGCTGACGCATATCGCGCTGATCAATACCGCGCATAATCTCAGCGATGCGAAGAAGCCGGCTGGGAAGCCGGCGATGCAGCGGTCGAAGTAGGAACGAGCGAATAACCTATCGTTTCGTCGTCCCTGCGAAAGCAGGGACCCATAGCCACCGGCTTTGGTTGTGCGAGTGGTATTAGCGCTTTTGCTTGATCGATAGATCACGCGGTGTGGGTCCCGGCGTTCGCCGGGACGACGAGGAGAGCCTATTCTTCCGCATTCCCCTTCAAAATCATCTCCATCGCCCCCGCAAAACCCTCGTTCTCATTCGACGTCGTGACATGCGTCGCGGCTTTCTTGACGTCGTCGGTGGCGTTGCCCATGGCGAAGGAAAGTCCGCTGGTGCGGAACATCGCCAGATCGTTCTGCATGTCGCCGATGGTGGCAACCGCATCGGTGGAAATGCCGAGTCGCTTGGCCATCGCCTGCACGAAGGTGCCCTTGTCGCAGCCGGGCGGGGTGATATCGAGGTAGTAGCTCTGCGAGCGGATCGCGTTCGCCTCCGCGCCAAGCGCCTTTTGCATCGCGGCTTCGCAGCGTTGCAGCAAGACCGGATCGGGGCCGGCGCCGACGATCTTGCAGGCGGCGGAAAGATAGGGCGTGAAATCATCGACGATGGTCGGATCGGCGCGGATCGCGCGCTTTTCGTGCGGGACATACTCGCCGTTGGGATTGCGGGTCAGCCACAGATCATTGGTGAAGAACCAGATATCGACGCCGAATTCGTTCAGCACTTCAAGGCAGCGCTTGACCGCGGGCACCGGGATCAGATGCTGTTCGACCGGGCCCTTTTGCGGATCGACGATCGAACTGCCGTTGAAAGCCCCGATCGGCAATGTGATCGCCAGCGGTTCGATCAGAAATCTCATGCCGAGCGTGGGACGGCTGGAGGTAATGGTAAAACCGATCCCGGCTTCATGCAGCCGGCGCACGGCCGATGCCGCGGCCGGCGTCAGGGTCTTGTCCTTGGTCAACAGCGTGCCGTCGACATCGGAGACAACGAGCGCGATGCGGGTCATGAGCGGTTCCTGGACGATGGGCTGTTGATGTCTGGAGTTAGCCCCATTTGGCTAGCGGTGTCATCGACGATTTCCTCGACGGAAGCGTCAATCGACACGATCACGGGATTTTCATCCGCGCCTGGCGGCTCCAGAGTTTTGAACTGGCTTTCGAGCAGGCCGGGCGGCATGAAATGGCCTTTTCGCGCCGCGAGGCGGCCGGCGATCAATTCCTGCGTGCCGTTGAGATAGACGATGAGCACGTCACGCCGTCCATGCACCAGCACGTCGCGGTAGCTGCGCTTGAGCGCTGAGCAGGCGATCACGACGCGTTCGCCCGCCTTGCAGACCCGATCGATCTCGTCGGCTATCGCCTGCAGCCAGGGCCAGCGGTCTTCATCGGTCAGGGGATGGCCGGCGCTCATCTTGGCGACATTGCTGGCGGGATGAAATCTGTCGCCGTCTTCATAAGTCCAGTCCAGGCGCTCGTGCTAGAATGTTCAGCGATGGTGCTCTTGCCCGAGCCGGAAACGCCCATCACGATCAATGCGCAAGGCGCATTGGGGGCCTCAGCGCTCACCGAACATTCTCCGGAAGTGCG
This sequence comes from uncultured Alphaproteobacteria bacterium, assembly GCA_963790595.1. Taxonomy (GTDB): domain Bacteria; phylum Pseudomonadota; class Alphaproteobacteria; order Rhizobiales; family Xanthobacteraceae; genus Bradyrhizobium. Next base: position 13,744 of record CAWBPE010000015.1, read on the forward strand.
GCTCGATCCACCAGCCAGACCGTTTCGCCGATCGAACGGGCGAGGTTCGCGGGCAGGCTCTCGCCGCCAAGCACGCGCGTCAGGATCGCGCGCTTGTCCGCGCCGGCGACCTCAAACAGCATTTCGCGGCAGGAGGCGAGCACGGGAAAGGTCAGCGTCACCCGCGGCACAAAGGGTTCGACATGGGCTTGCGGCACGCCGGTCACCCAGCGTTCGGTTTCAGCCTGCGCCGGGTAACCAGGAAAGATCGAGGCGGTATGCCCGTCGGGGCCAACGCCCATCAGCACCAGATCGAACAACGGCCGGGCAGGCTCCAGCCGATCCGCGCCGTAGAATAATTTCAGCTCGCTGGCGTAGCGGCTGGCGCATTCGTTGGGGTCGGTGTCGGTCGGGATCGGATGAATGTTGGCGGCGGGCGCGCATTGATCGAGAAAGGCTTCCCGCGCCATCTTCATATTGTTGCGGCTATCGGTTACCGGCACGAACCGTTCGTCGCCGATGAACCAGTGCACGCGGTCCCAGGGGATTTTGCCGCGATAAGGCTCGGTCGCGAGCAGTTGATAGAGCTGTTTCGGGCTCGATCCGCCGGTCAGGCAAATCGCGACGCGGCCATTATGCGCTGAAATCCGTGCCAGCACGCGGTCGGCAGCGGCCTGCGCCAGCGCGGCCGGATCGGCAACGGTGATGACCTTGCTCGGGTCGCCGGCGGCCATCGTCAGGTCAGCTTCCGCCAGGTGCGGCCGTCGCGTTCCATCAGCTCGTTGGCCTCTTCGGGACCTTCGCTGCCGGGTTCGTAAATCTTCAGCCCCTTGCCGCCGGCCTTCTTCCAGGCATCCAGGAACGGTTGCACGGCCTGCCAGCCGGCTTCCACGCTGTCGGCGCGCTGGAACAGGATGTTATCGCCGATCATGCAGTCGTAGATCAGCGTCTCGTAACCGGTCGAGGGTTCGGCCTGGAAGTAATCCTTGTAGCGGAACTTCATCTCGACGCCGTCGATCTCGATCGCCGGCCCCGGCACCTTGGTATTGAACTGCAGCGCGATGCCTTCGGTCGGCTCGGTCGAGATAATCAGGAAATTCTGCGAAAGGTTCTCGACGGGCGTATCGCGGAACATCGCGAATGGCGCCTGTTTGAACTTGATCGCAATCTCAGTGCGTTTGACGCCAAGCGCCTTGCCGGTGCGCAGATAGAAGGGCACGCCGGCCCAGCGCCAATTGTCGATCGTCAGCTTGAGCGCCGCGTAAGTCTCCGTAGTGCTGCCGGGCTTCACATCTTCGGTCCTGCGATAGTCCTCGATCTCGGTATCGCCGACCACGCCGGCGCGATATTGCCCGCGGATCGAATTGTGCAGCGCCTCTTCCTCGCTCTGGGTCTGGATCGCCGCCAGCACCTCGGCCTTTTCCGAACGCACCGCACGGGCGTCGAATTTCGCCGGCGGCTCCATCGCGACCAGCGACAGCAGTTGAAACAGATGGTTCGGCACCATGTCGCGCAAGGCACCGGTGGCGTCGTAGAAGCTGCCGCGATGGCCGACGCCGAGTTTCTCATCGACCGTAATCTGGATGTGGTCGATGTGATTGCGATTCCAGATCGGCTCGAACATGCCGTTGGCAAAGCGCAGCACCAGGATATTCTGGACGGTTTCCTTGCCGAGATAATGATCGATCCGGTAAATCTGCTGCTCTTCCATCAGCTTCAGCAACTCGCTGTTCAGGTTCTTCGCCGAAGCGAGATCGGTCCCGAACGGCTTTTCAACCACCAGCCGCCGCCACACGCCGTTTTCCTCCAGCATGCCGGTGCGGCCGAGTTCCTTGCTGATCGGCAGGAAGGCGCTGGGCGGGGTCGCCAGATAGAACAGCCGGTTGCCCTCCGTTTTCTGCGCGGCCTCCAGTTTGTCGAGCTGATCTTTCATTCTGTCGAACGAGGCCGGGTCTTGCGGATCGGCCTCGATGCAGGTGACGCACGCCAGCAGCTTTTTGGCGATCGCTTCGTCCACCTTGCGGGTGGCATATTTGTGCAGACCCTCGGTGAGGCTGTTGGTCAGTTCCTCGCTCGACATGCCCTTGCGGGCGACGCCGACGATGCAGAAATTATCCGGCAACAGGTCGTTGGCCGCGAGGTTATAGAGCGAAGGCACCACGAGGCGATGGGCGAGATCGCCCGTGACGCCGAAGATGACAAAGGAGCAGGGGTCGGGCTTTTTTTGTTTGGCTTGCGTGACGGTCATCTATCAGGCCTTTGAACCGGGCTTCTTCGGGGGCTCCTTGTGCCCGCCGAACCCGGCACGCATCGCGGAGAGGATTTTTTCCGCGAAGGTGTGCTCCTTGCGCGATCGAAAACGCGCGAACAGCGCCGCAGTCAGCACCTCGGCGGGGACGGATTCATCGATCGCGGCGTTTACTGTCCAGCGGCCTTCGCCGGAATCTTCCACAAACCCGGAGTAATTATCCAGCGTGTGATTTTCCGCGAGGGCGGAGGAGGTGAGATCAAGCAGCCATGACGGGATCACGCTGCCGCGTCGCCACACTTCGGCGATGTCGGCGATATCGAGATCGAAGCGATGCTCCGCGGGCAGCGCTTCGATATTGGCGTTCTTGAGAATATCAAAACCCTCGGCATAGGCCTGCATCAAGCCGTATTCGATGCCGTTATGGACCATCTTGACGAAATGTCCGGCGCCAACGGGGCCGGAGTGGATATAGCCTTGTTCGATACGCGGGTCGCGTCCCTCGCGGCCGCCGGTGCGCGGGATATCGCCGATGCCCGGCGCCAGTGTCGCGAAGATCGGATCGAGGCGATCGACCACCGCCTTGTCGCCGCCGATCATCATGCAATAGCCGCGCTCGATGCCCCAGATGCCGCCGGAAGTGCCGACATCGACATAATGGATGCCGCGCTCTTTCAGAGTCTTGCCGCGGCGCACGTCGTCCTGCCAGAACGTATTGCCGCCATCGATGATGACGTCGCCGCTTTCCATCAGTTTTGAGAGCGCCTCGATGGTGGCTTCGGTGATCTTGCCGGCCGGCAACATCACCCAGGCGGTTCGCGGTTTTTCCAGCTTCTTGACGAAATCTTCCAGGCTGTCGGCGCCCACAGCACCGTCGGCCGCGAGGGCCGCGACCGCCTTGGCGTCCTTGTCGTACACCACGCCTGTGTGGCCGTGCTTCATCAACCGGCGGACGATGTTGCCACCCATCCGCCCCAAACCGATCATGCCGAGCTGCATGTGAAATTCCTTACTGCTGGTTGAACATGATCCGATCCGGACTTTTCAGATCACGCCCTAATTCAACGCATTCTGGATCGCGGTATCGAGCATCTTCAATCCCGCGGCGAGATCGCCTTTCAGATGCACGCGCAGTGCCCGGCGGCCGCGATCGGTGAGCACGTCGAAATCACCGCGCGCCTGGGCGGCCTTGATGATTCCAAAGCTCGCCTTCTGGCCCGGCACCGCGAGATCCCTGGCATCGTCTGACGTGATCTGCAGGAAGACGCCGCTGTCGGGGCCGCCCTTGTAGGCCTGGCCGGTCGAGTGCAGGAAGCGCGGACCGAATTCCGCGCAGGTCGCGACGTGCCGTTTGTCGCGCACTGCGAGGCGCATGTGCTGTAAGGTATCGATGTGGGCGGTATCGCGTTCGATATAGGCGAGCAACGCGACATAATCGTCGGCGCCGGAACGTCCGAGATGCGCTTTCAGCCAGGAATGAAGATCGCCATTGGCGCCGGCCTTGCGTAAATCGTCTGCGTTCTTGCTGTCGGTATAGAGGTCGACGTCGTCTGAAGACATCACCGGCTTTTCAACCGGCAGCTTGCCGGATTTCTCGAACGCTGCGGTCAATTCGCGGGTCTTGATCTTGGCGGCCTCGACGTCAGGCTGGTTGAACGGATTGATACCGAGCACCGAGCCCGCGACCGCGGTCGCGAGTTCGAACCGGAAGAATTCCTGGCCGATATGCTCGATCGATTGCATCACGATGCGCACGACGGGATGGCCGGCCTTTTCCAGCGCGGAAAGTTTCTCGTCATGTGCGGCGTCGTCTTCGCCTTCGGTGCGCAGGTCGATAAAGAACCGGTCGTTGCCGTAGAGTGAGGGATCGCCGAGCGGTTCGCCGGCGATCGGGATCAGGCCCTTGCCGTCCTTGCCGGTGGATTCCGCGATCAGCTGTTCGGCCCATGCGCCGAAATCGGCGATCTTCTTTGAAGCGAAAATGGTGACCTTGTCGCGGCCTTCGAGACCGGCATGGCCCATCGCGAGGCCGAGTTGCACGCCGGGATTTTCATGCGGCGGCACATCGGGTCCGCAGGAGCGCACCATCGAGAGCGTATGCTTCAACACCGTGCGAAGGTCGATGCCTGCGGCGGCGGCGGGCACCAGCCCGAACGGCGACAGTACCGAGTAGCGCCCGCCAATCGAGGGATCGCCAAAGAAGGTGCGGGCAAAGCCCTGCTTTTTGGCGACCTTCTCCAGCGACGAGCCGGGATCGGTCACCGCGATGAAGCGATGACCCGCTTTGGCGGCACCGATGGTTTCGGACACAAGCTCGAAGAAATAATCCTTCATCACGTTCGGTTCGGTAGTGCCGCCGGACTTGCTGGAGACGATGAACAGGGTGTTGGCGATATTGACCGAGGCCTGCAGGCTACGCACCTGGGCGGGATCGGTTGAATCCAGCACATGCAGCTTGGGGAAGCCGGGCTGCTTGGCAAAGGTCTCGGCCAGCACTTCCGGCCCGAGGCTCGATCCGCCCATGCCGAGCACCACGGCGTCGGTGAAATGCTGTCCCTTCACGCGGTGGGCAAAGTCCTCGTAGTCGGCGATATCGGCTTTGGCCGCGCTGGTGAGCCAGCCCAGCCATTTGTTTTCGTCGGTCCCGGTCCACACGGATTTATCATGCTGCCACAGCCGGCGGATCGTCGCTGCGGCGCGCCAGTCTTCGGTGGCTTTCTCGACGGCCTTGGTAATGGTGGCGCCCAGCGCCAGCTTCTGAGCGTCGATGCCGTGGCCCAATACCACCGCGCGCTTGTGCGCGACCGCGCCATAGAGCTTGTCGGCGGCGTCCGCGAACAGCTTGACGCCATCCTTGACCAGCTCGGTCGTGATCGCATCGAGCGAGATGCCGGATTTCTCGAGCTCGGCCAGCACGCGCCGGGCCTCGTCGATATTTTCCTCAAGGCTGTCGCGCGGCGTGCCGTGATCGCGGAAGGCGTCGAGCGTGGCCGGCGGCACGGTGTTGACCGTGTTGGGGCCGATTAGTTCCTCGACATATAGCACGTCGCTGTAGTCCTTGTTCTTGGTGCCGGTCGAGGCCCACAGCAGGCGCTGCGGTTTGGCGCCTTTTTCCTTCAATTTTTCCCAGCGCGGACCTGCGAACAGGCGCTTGTAGTCCTGATAGGCGAGCTTGGCATTGGCGATTGCGACCTTGCCCTTGAGTGCGGTCAGGCGCTCCTTTTCGCTGGGGTCGTTGGCGCGGGCGATCTTTTCATCGAGCTGCTTGTCCACCGCGCTGTCGATGCGGCTGACAAAGAAGCTGGCGACGCTGGCGACATGGGAGGGATCGCCACCGCCGGCGACATATTTTTCCAGACCGTCGAGATAGGCCTCGGCGACCTCGACATAGGTTTTCTGCGCAAACAATAATGTGATGTTGATGCTGATGCCTTCGCCGATCAGATGCTCGATCGCGGGCAGGCCTTCCGGCGTCGCCGGCACCTTGACCATCAAATTCTTGCGATCGACGTGCTTCCACAACCGCTCGGCCTCGGCAATCGTACCTTTGGTGTCCATCGCCAGATAGGGCGAGACCTCGAGACTGACAAAACCGTCATGGCCATGGAGTTCGTCGTAGACCGGGCGCAGCACATCGGCCGCGTGCTGGATGTCCTCGATCGCGACGTGTTCGAACAAGTCCGCAATCGAGCGGTCGCCCTTCTTCAGGGCGCTGCCGATCGGCGCGTCATACTCATCCGAGCTGCCGATCGCCTTCTCGAAGATCGACGGGTTCGACGTGACGCCTTTGACGCCGTCGGTATCGATCAGTTTTTTCAGGTCGCCCTTGGCGACGAAGCCGCGGGCCAGGAAATCCAGCCAGACTGCCTGGCCGTGCTTTTCGAGTGCTTTGACGGGATTCATGATGCCTGTTTCTGTTCGAGCGGGTCCATTCTCGGCTGGTGCAACCTTCTGCGGCGGGGAGCCGGATTGTCAACACGTCCGTGAGGGGATGCTGGTGATGAAAATACGCGCACGCAAGCGGGGTAACGCCCGTCGCGGCATATCGATCCCTGAAGTTGGCTGTTTAGCGGCGGTCTTGGCGTTCAATTGCCTTCAGACCGGGCAAGGGGCAGGCATGGGTGATGAGGACGGTTCATTTGAGCGTCACAAAGCCCGCCAACCCTTGACGTAACACCAGTAATTGATGTCGCCGGGGCGAATTGGACCGCCTTTTGTATCCCAATTTAGTGATCTTCCAGGCCAGCCATTGTTGTCGAGGGCATGGAGATCGCCATAAAAGCAGCGTCAAATTCCGGGACAGCAGCCATCGGATATCCCTGCAAACCTCTGCCCTCGAACAAGAAAGACCGACATGAATCAAATGCAGGAACGCAGCAAGGTCCCTGAGGTCACGCTGGTCTTCTGGTTCATCAAGATACTCGCGACCACGCTCGGCGAAACCGGCGGCGACGCGGTGTCGATGTCGCTGGACCTCGGCTATGCCGTCAGCAGCTTTATCTTCATCGGCATTTTCGTGGTCGCGGTCGTCGCGCAGATTTCCGCGAAGGCTTTTCACCCCTGGCTGTACTGGCTCGTGGTGATCGCGACCACGACCGCGGGTACGACGATGGCGGATTTCGCGGATCGCTCGCTCGGCATCGGCTATCCCGGCGGGGCATCGCTGCTGTTTGGGTTGCTGATGATCGCTCTGCTGATCTGGTATCGCTCGGCCGGGTCGATTTCGGTCAACACCGTGGCCACACCCAGGATCGAAACCTTCTATTGGGTGGCGATCTTGTTTTCGCAGACGCTGGGCACCGCACTCGGCGACTGGATGGCCGACACCAACGGGCTCGGCTACGAAGGCGGCGCGCTGGTGTTCACGGCCGGGCTCGCGGTGATCGCGGCGGCTTATTTCTGGAGCAATATCTCAAGAACGGCTTTGTTCTGGGCCGCATTCATTCTGACGCGGCCGCTCGGGGCCACGCTCGGCGACTGGCTCGACAAGCCGCTCGACCAGGGCGGCCTTGCCTTCGGCCGGTTTTACGCGACGGGAATCCTGGCTGCGGTGATCCTGGCCTGTGTGGTGTTCCTGCCGCAACGCGCCGGTCCGCACGCCGCAAAGGTTTGATGCAGCGCGCTAGCGCAGGCTGGCGTTGATCTTGTCCAGCGCCGGCGTGCCCGGGCACAGATCGCCGGCGTCGAGCGTGTTGAGCGGCTTCTCCACCGTATCGAGGTGGGTATGCAGGTCTTCCGCTTCGTGATCGACATACAATAGCCCGGTCACGATCTGGCCCTTGGCGGCGTGCTTTTGCAGGAAGGTCATCGCCGCCAGCCGGTCATTCGGATCGTAATCCGCATCGATCTTGCGCAGCGCCAGCTTGGTGCCGTCGTGCTGCTCGACCACCTGCACCGTGCCCGGCGCGTAATCGACCGTGATCGGATCGCGGCCGGTGATGACGTCGAGCCGGTTCACGGCGTCGTTGTGCTCACGCACATAATCGAAGCTCTTGGTCGAGCCAGCATGGTTGTTGAAGGCGACGCAGGGGCTGACGACATCGATGAACGATGCGCCCTTGTGCTGGATCGCCGCGGCGATCAGCGGCACCAGCTGGCTCTTGTCGCCGGAAAAGCTGCGCGCCACGAAGCTCGCGCCCAATTGCAGCGCCATCGCGACGAGATCGATGGCGTTGTCATTGTTCATGACGCCCTTCTTCGACTTCGAGCCGCGGTCGGCGGTGGCCGAGAACTGGCCTTTGGTGAGGCCGTAGACGCCGTTGTTCTCGACGATATAGGTCATGTTGACGCCGCGCCGGATCGAATGCGCGAACTGGCCAAAGCCGATCGAGGCGGAGTCGCCGTCGCCGGAGACGCCGAGGTAAATCAGATCGCGGTTGGCGAGATTGGCACCGGTCAACACCGACGGCATGCGGCCATGGACCGAATTGAAGCCGTGGGAATTGCCGAGGAAATAGTCCGGGGTTTTCGAAGAGCAGCCGATGCCGGAAATCTTGGCGACGCGATGCGGCTCGATCGACAGCTCGTAGCAGGCTTCGATGATCGAGGCCGTGATCGAATCATGGCCGCAGCCCGCGCACAGCGTCGAGACCTTGCCCTCGTAATCCCGGTGGGTGAAGCCGAGATCGTTTTTGGGCAGGCCGGGATGCTGGAATTTCGGCTTGGCGATATAGGTCATGACTTCACCTTGCGAAGCGGAGTGACTTGCAACTGGTCTTGGTGGTCGCCGATCGCGTTCGCGATGAAGCGCGCGGTGATCGGCGTGCCGTCGTAATTGAGGATCGGAACCAGACGAACCGGATCGATGCCGTTTTCGTTGACGATCAAAGAGCGCAGCTGCGCATCGCGGTTCTGCTCGACCACATATACGAAATCATGGTCGGCGATGAAGCTGGCGACGCTGGAATGGAACGGGAAGGCGCGAATCCGAAGCCGGTCGAGCTGATGGCCGCGCGCTTCCAGAATTCCAATTGCCTCGTCCATCGCGGGCGCGGTCGAGCCGAAATAGATCACGCCGTATTTGGTCGGCTTGGCGGCGTTGGCCTGCAACGGTCGCGGCACCATATCCTGGGCGGTCTCGAATTTGCGCACCAGCCGCTGCATATTGTCGGCGTAAACCGAGCCTTCCTCGGAATAGCGCGCGTAACGGTCGCGCGAGGTGCCGCGAGTGAAGAACGAGCCTTTAGTGGGGTGCGTGCCGGGATAGGTGCGGAACGGGATGCCGTCGCCGTCGACATCGAGGTAGCGGCCGAAATCGCGGCCGTCTTCCAGCATCTCCGCGGTCATCACCTTGCCGCGGTCATATTGCCTGGCGTCGTCCCATTTCAGCGGACGGCACAGCCGGTGGTTCATGCCGATATCGAGGTCGAGCATGACAAAGATCGTGGTCTGCAGCCGCTCGGCCAGATCAAATGCCTGCGCGGCAAACTCGAAGGCTTCCGCGGGGTCTTCCGGAAACAGCAGCACATGCTTGGTATCGCCATGCGAAGCGTAAGCGCAGGCGATGATGTCGCATTGCTGGGTGCGGGTCGGCATGCCCGTCGAGGGGCCGGCGCGCTGCACGTTCATGATGACGGCGGGAATTTCGGCAAAGTATGAAAGCCCGATGAACTCCTGCATCAGCGAGATGCCGGGGCCGGAGGTCGCGGTGAAGGCGCGCGCGCCGTTCCAAGAGGCGCCGATCACGATGCCGATCGAGGCCAGTTCGTCTTCGCCCTGCACGATGGCGTATTTCGCCTTGCCGGTTGCCGGATCGTGCCGCAGCTTCTTGCAATGGCTGCCGAAGGCGTCGGCGAGCGACGACGAGGGCGTGATCGGATACCAGGCGCAGACGGTGGCGCCGCCATAGACGGCGCCGAGCGCGGCCGCACTGTTGCCTTCGATGAAAATGCGGTCGCCGACCTTGTCGGACTTTTTGACGCGCAGGCCGATCGGGCATTTGAGGTTTTGCAGTGCCCAATCACGACCCAGATGCAGCGCGTGGACGTTGGACGACAAGAGCTTTTCCTTGCCCTTGTACTGTTCGCCGATCAATTGCTCGATCAGCTTCGGGTCCATGTCGAGCAAGGCACAGAGCGCGCCGAGATAGATGATGTTCTTGAAGAGCTGGCGCTGGCGCGGATCGGTATAGGTCGAGTTGGTGATCGCGGTCAGCGGCACGCCGATCACGGTAATATCGGCGCGGAATTTCGATGCCGGCATCGGCTTGGTCGAATCGTAAAACAGATAGCCGCCGGGCTCGATCGAGGCCAGATCCTTGTCCCAGGTCTGCGGGTTCATCGACACCATCAGGTCGACGCCGCCGCGCGCGCCGAGATGACCGGCCTCGGTCACCCGCACCTCGTACCAGGTCGGCAGGCCCTGGATGTTGGAGGGGAAGATGTTGCGCGGCGACACCGGGACGCCATGGCGCAGGATCGAGCGCGCAAACAGTTCGTTGGCGCTGGCCGAGCCCGAGCCGTTGACGTTGGCGAAGCGGACGACGAAGTCGTTTACGCTGCTGATCGGGCTTTGGACGGGCATGATGAACCTGCTTGAGTCATGTCGATAAGATATTTCTGCATATCCCAGGCGCCGGTCGGACAGCGTTCGGCGCACAATCCGCAATGCAGACAGACGTCTTCGTCCTTGATCATCACCCGCCCGGTCTTGAGACCGTCGGCGACGTAGAGCGCCTGGTCGAGATGCGGCGAGGGCGCCTTCAGCCGCTCACGCAGATCGGTTTCCTCGCCATTCTCTGTGAAGGTGATGCAATCCATCGGGCAGATATCGACGCAGGCGTCGCATTCGATGCACAGCGGTGCCGCGAACACCGTCTGGATGTCGCAATTCAGGCAGCGCTGGGCCTCGCCAAGCGCGAGCTTGAGGTCATAGCCAAGCTCGACCTCGGTACGGATGTCTTTCAGCGCGATCACCTTGTCGCGATGTGGCACCTTGTAGCGCTTGTCGGCGGAAACGTCGTTGTCGTAGCTCCATTCGTGGATGCCCATCTTCTGCGACGAGATGATCACCTCGGGCAGCGGGCGCTCGGTGATGTCCTCCCCGGAGAGCAGCTTGTGGATCGACAAGGCCGCGTCGTGGCCGTGCGCGACCGCCCAGATGATGTTCTTGGGGCCGAATGCGGCGTCGCCGCCAAAGAACACTTTCGGATTGGTCGAACCCATGGTCTTGGTGTCGACCTTGGGCATGTCCCATTTATCGAATTCGACGCCGCAGTCGCGCTCGATCCACGGGAACGCATTCTCCTGCCCGACCGCGACCAGCACGTCGTCGCAGGCGATGGTCTCGTCGGCTTCGCCCGAGGGCACCAGCGAGCGCTTGCCCTTGGCGTCGTATTCGGCCTTCACTTTCTGGAAGGTGACACCGGTGAGCTTGCCCTTGTCGTTCGTGAAAGCGACCGGCACCATGAAATTGAGGATCGGAATATCTTCGTGAAGGGCGTCTTCCTTCTCCCAGGGCGATGCCTTCATCTCCTCGAAGCCGGAACGCACGATCACCTTGACGTCTTCGCCGCCGAGACGGCGCGCGGTGCGGCAGCAGTCCATCGCGGTATTGCCGCCGCCGAGCACGATCACGCGCCGGCCGATCTTCTCGACATGACCGAACGACACGCTGGAGAGCCAGTCGATGCCGATATGGATGTTGGCAGCGGCTTCCTTGCGGCCGGGAATCTCGAGCTCGCGGCCGCGCGGTGCGCCGGAGCCGACAAAGACCGCGTCGTAGTTCTCGCCGAGCAGCTTCTTCAGGCTGTCGATGCGCAGGCCGCCTTTGAATTCGATGCCGAGATCGAGGATGTAATCGGTTTCCTCGTCGATCACAGAATCCGGCAGCCGAAATTTCGGGATCTGCGTGCGCATCATGCCGCCCGCTTTGGGATCGGCATCGAACACCGTGCAGTGATAGCCGAGCGGCGCGAGGTCGCGCGCGACCGTGAGCGAGGCGGGACCGCCGCCGACGATCGCAATACGCTTACCGTTCTTTGGTGCGAGCCGGGGCATGCGCCCCTTGACGTCATCCTTGAAGTCGGCGGCGACGCGCTTCAAGCGGCAGATCGCGACCGGGGTTTCCTCAACACGGCCGCGGCGGCAGGCGGGCTCGCACGGGCGGTCGCAGGTGCGGCCGAGAATGCCGGGAAACACGTTCGACTTCCAATTGATCATATAGGCGTCGCTGTAGCGGCCTTCTGCGATCAAGCGGATGTATTCGGGAACGGGGGTGTGTGCGGGACAGGCCCATTGGCAATCGACCACTTTATGAAAGTAGTCAGGCGCCGAGATATCAGTCGGTTTCATTCCTACCTTTCCGCGCCAAAACTCGAATACCGCGCGGCCTTACTTTTCTGCGAACACTCAGATGGCGTTCTTGTGGTTTTTAAATTGCTTCATACGATTATCTTATTAGAGCCATTCGATATGTTCCACAAAGGCAATTTTGCTTGATCTCCAGTTTTCCTGCGGCAAAAGCATAATCTTAATTTTAGATTGCGGCAGTGCAGCATGGCCGTGAAGCTTCAGGCCGGCAGGTCGCTCTTCGCCAGATCCCACATCAGTCGGTAGATGCCGGTCGAGATCACAAGGGATTTGAACCCGCCGAGGCGGGCCGCAATGGCCGCCGGAATCGTATCCACATCGGTGGCGTCGATCAGCACAAACCAATCACCGGCGCCGGGATCGGAAGCCGCAAGATTATCCGTCAGCGGTTTGGACAGATGAGGGTCGTTTTCGATCAGATGCATCGAGATGATGCCGTCCAGTGGGCCGGGATCGAGCGCTTCGCGAAGTGCCGAACGCAATTTTTCCTCGTCGCCCGCGGATGGGCGAACGCGGATGATGCCGAGTGCCGCCCCGCGGCCCTGTCCGCGGCTGATCGTGATGCGCGCGACTCCGCGGATCATGTTCTTGAAACGCGCGATGTTGGCTTTCGACCGCTCGGTCTGGTTGGCCAGGGCTGCGCGATAGGCTGGGCTTTCAAGCACCTCAAACGTCTCGGTCGAGTAAAGGCTGAGGTATTTCGGCGCGCCCTGATGCGCGATGTAGCGCCGGGCTTCCAGAAAGCCTTCGATCGCGACACGCTCTTCAAGATGCTCGCGGTCGTACCACCGGTTGAATTCGGCTTCATCCGATGGATCGATATCCATCGACGTCAGCAGCATGCCTTTTCCGGCGAGCGGCATGTGTGGAATCCCTATCTCACCTTGGACGCGAGATCCGCGATCGCCCGCATCACCGCGTCCCGGACACCCGGATCGTAGAGCGAATGGCCGGCGCCTTCGACGAAGCGAACTTCGGACTCACGCCATCGCTCGGCAAGCGCATGCGAGGTGGCGGGCGGGCAGAGCAGGTCGTAGCGCCCCTGCACGATGATGCCGGGAATGCCCGTGAGTTTTCCGGCTTCTTCCAGAAGCTGGTTCGGCGTCATGAAGCAATCGTTCTGGAAATAATGCGCTTCCATCGACGGCGTCGAGGGCAGGGCGCCGGTCGATTTCAGCGAGGCGAGATCGAGGCGCTTCTGCCGGGGCGCCTGCTGGGAGAGAATTTGCTCGGTGTCATGCCAGGCGCGAATGAACGGGCCATGGATCGCAGCATCAGGGTCGAGAATGCGGTGGTAATACGCGTCCAACGGCTCCGCACGTTCTTCCGGCGGCAATAGCCCAAGGAAGTCGTCGCTGAGGCCGGGATAAAAGCGCGGCAGTGCGTTGAGAAAGGCGCCGTCGAGTTCGGCGCGGGTGCCGAGAAACGTCGCGCGCAGCACGATGCCGCTGACGCGATCCGGATGCGCCTGCGCATAGGCCAGCGCCAGCGTCGCGCCCCAGGAGCCGCCGACGACCATCCAGCGGTTGATGCCGAATTGTTCGCGAATCGTTTCCATATCCGCGATCAGATGCGGCAGCGTATTGGCTTCGCGACGGCCCTTGGGGCGGCTGCGCCCGGCGCCGCGCTGGTCGAACAGCACGGCGTGAAAACGCTCCGGATCGAACAGCCGGCGATGATCAGGCTGGCAGCCGCTGCCGGGGCCGCCATGCAGATAGACCGCCGGGATGCCGTCGGTGCGGCCGACGGTTTCGACGTAAATCTCGTGGCCATCGCCAGCCGGCAGCGATTGCGAGGTCAGCGGTGCGAAGGGGTCGGAACGGTTGCCCGCAACGAGAGTGGCGGATTTGCCCGCGTCGGCGTCAGGCGCCATGGCCGCCGTCTGTCTCGGGCGTGCCCCCGGCGAAATTGCGATAGATGAAACGGTTTTGGTCACCGGCCGCTTCGGTCTCCGCCAGCTTGAAGATCTTGTCATGCAACGGCGACAGCGTGCAGGCCGGATCGGTATTGCCGGCATCGCCGGTCAGCGCGAACGCCTGGCAGCGGCAACCGCCGAAATCGATTTCCTTGAACTCGCAGCTCTGACACGGCTCGGGCATCCACCCGGTGCCGCGATAGCGATTGAAGGCCTCGGAGTTCTGCCAGATCCAGGCGATCGAATGATTGGAGCGTACGGATTCGAATTCGAGCCCGGTGATGGATTCGGCGGCGTGGCAGGGCAGCACCTTGCCCGCGGGCGAGATGTTGAAGAACTGCCGGCCCCAGCCGCCCATGCATTTCTTCGGCCGCAGCGCATAGTAATCCGGCACCACATAGTCGATCGCGAGCACGCCCTTCAGCCGCACCTCGGCTTCCTCGACAATGCGGCTGGTTTCCTCGATCTGCTCGAGTGTGGGCATCAGCGCGGCGCGGTTTTTCAGCGCCCAGCCGTAATATTGTACATTGGCGACTTCGAGCCGGTCGGCATCGAGGTCGACCGCCATCTGGATGATGTCCTGCAGTTGAAACAGGTTCTGGCGGTGCATGACGGCATTGACCGTCAGCGGCAGGTCCAGCTCGCGGGTCCATTTGGCGACTTCGAGCTTCTTCTGGTGCGCATTCTTCAAGCCGGCGACGCGGTCGGCGACGACGGGCTCATTGCCCTGGAAGCTGATCTGGACATGGCACAGCCCGGCATCGGCCAGCGCGGCCAGCTTCTCGCGCGTCAGCAGTACGGCCGAGGTGATGAGATTGGAATAGAGCCCGACATCGCTGGCGTGCTGCACCAGTTCGACCAGATCCTTGCGCGCGGTGGGTTCGCCGCCGGAGAAATGAATCTGCAGCACGCCGATTTCGGCCAACTCGGAAAGCACCTTCTTCCATTCCGCCGTCGTCAGTTCGCTGCCGCCGCGATCGAGTTCGACCGGATTGGAACAATAAGGGCATTGCAGCGGACAGCGATGCGTCAGCTCGGCCAGCACGGCGAGCGGAATACCAAAAGTTTCCGCAGTCGAGCCGCGCCTTTCCAGCGCCGCGATCCCGTCTTTCGGGTCGCTGGCCGCTGCAATACCGGCATCGGTCAGTGTCGGGCTCATGATGTCTTCTCCCGCGCTTGCGTGAGAAATCCCTTGTCGGCCAGGTCCTGCAGCATCGCGATGACGTCGGTGGCGATCGCGCTGCGCTCGGCGGCGTATTTTATGGCAAGCAGGTCGATCATGTCGGCGACGCTGCGAACGCCGTCGCACAATTGCAGGACTTCGACTGCGATCTCGTCCGGCGCCAGCACGCGCTCCGGCGCCAGGATGACCCAGACCTGCCGGGTTTCGTCGAATTTCAGCTTGGCATGCCGCGGCAGAACCGGGCGGCTCGCCTCGCTGACGCTGATATTGCGTGAGCCTGCCATCGCTTCGCCTCTTATTCTTTGGGCACAAACGCGCCCGGCGGCACATGCCCGTCGACATAGGCATGATACAGCGCGTCGAGCTGAACCCATAGCACATTGGTCTTGAACAACAGCGCGTTGCAGACCGCTTCGCGCTCCGCCGGGGTGCGCGCATGGGCCTTGACATAGTCGAGCGCGAAATTGGCATCGCGCGGCGCCTGCGTCAGCCGCCGGCTGAAATAGCTCATGATGTCGGGATTGACGAAGTTATAATGCGCCAGCATGCCCGAGATGCGTTCTTCATGCAGGTTCGGCGCGAACAGTTCCGTCAGCGAGGAGGCGATGGCCTCGAGCGGGGATTTGTCGCGCACGAAGTGCACATAGGCTTCCACCGCAAAGCGCGTGGCCGGCAGGATGCCGACGGCGGATTCGACATAGTCGCTGTCAAGGCCAAGGCCTTCGGTTAGCTTCAGCCAGCGCTCGATGCCGCCTTCGGTGCCGATATTGCCGTCATGATCCTCGATCCGGTGCCGCCATTCGATCCGGGTAGCGCGGTCGCGAAAGCGCGAGATCACCACGGCGTCCTTGAGCGGGATCGTGCTCTGGTAATAATAACGATTCAGCGCCCAGGCCTGCACCTGGCCTTTGTTCAGCTTGCCGCCATGCAGCAACCCGTGAAAGGGGTGCAGATTGTGGTAACGAGTCTGGCCGATGTGGCGCAGCGCGGCTTCCAGCTCTTCGGCGCTGTTCAGCACGACGCCCTTGCCGAGCGCGGAAGCCGTCATCGGGAAAGCTGCGGTCACAGCGTGAACTCCGTTCCATCGGCGGGAATCTGCCAGCCCGCGCGCTCGGCCGTCTTGCGCTCGATGGAGTCGTGCAGCAGGGCCGGATTGGAATTATTGATATGTAGGAACACCTTCAGGCCGATATCAAGGCCGGCTAACGCGGCGATGGCGCCACGCTCTCCGGACATCGCGATGTGTCCCATGCCTTGCCCGGTTTTTTGGCTGAGGCCGGCCACGATCATTTCGTCGTCGCGCCACACCGTGCCGTCGAAAAACACCAGCGGGGCGCCGGTCAGGCGAGACTTGAGCTCGTCGGACACGCCGGCGCAGGCCGCGAGGAAATAGAAGAACTTGCCTGTCGCCTTGTCGCGGATGCGAAGCCCTAGCGTGTCGCCTTCACCGGTATCGCCGGCTGGATGCGCTTGGCCTTCCAGATACCAGGCGCTCTTGCCCGCCACGGCGAACGGCAACACCTCGATGCCGGACGGCAAGCCGTCGGGCAGCGCCGGTTCGAACGTCGCGTCCTCTTCGATCGGCTGCCGCCGCACGTTCTTTTCGCTGAGCACGTTGAAGATGGAATTGGTCGCCAGGATCGCCAGCACCTTGCTGTGAGCGTAGATCGTAAAGGGCCAGCCTTCGCGCATCGACAGCAGGCCTGCGACCGCATCGATCTCGCCATTGGTCAGGATCACGCCCGCGATCGGACTATGACGAAGCTTTCCGGGCGCGGGATGAAGTTGCGGCGTCGCGATCAATTGCTGGCGCAGATCGGGAGATGCGTTGACCAAAAACCAGTGATGGCCATCGGCGCTGACAGCGATCGAGGCCTGGGTGCTCTGCAGTTCGGGATGGTCGGTACGCGCGGCCCGACAAACCGGACAGCCGCAATTCCACTGGGGAACGCCACCACCTGCCGCGGCGCCCAGGACGACGACGCGAAGCATGATCCGTCTCCTGGAGATTTCTAAGCTTGGGGTACTTTGAAATACGCTCTCAGCGCGAAGCGCAATCTATAAAGCGAAGCGTACTCTAAAAGCTTCGAAGGTGGACCCAGACACAACCGGCCCCAAAAGCGGGGTGCGTCATGCCCAGAAATCCACCTGCGTAAACTTAATGCTGTCGCAGCCGCTTACTTGCGGGCGGCGCACGCATACATGTTGATTTCCATGCCGACCGACACTTCAACGATCTTCGGTGCTTTCCAGGCCATTTTGGCTCTCCATTTCAAAGTCCGGACGAACTCCGCCCACGGGTTAAGGTAGCGCGGATCGAAAAGTTCGCCAGTAAAATCTTTTATTATCAACCCGGGTTTTGCGTGTTGCGTCGCACAATGAATTCACGGTTTTGTGCGGCTCAGCGTCAAAACAATGTCAGATCAACGGGTTCATAATTGAAGAACCAATCCGGAAGCTGGGTCGATCTGATCCGCTGCAGTGCACCCTGGATAAAGAACTCGTGAAATAATGCTGCCGGCGCCGGTCGGGGGCCTCAAAGGAAGTGGTTTTGACCCATGCCGCGATATTTCTTCAACACCCGTATCGGCAGTGAACTGGTCTCCGACCCCGAGGGCGAGGAGTTGCGCGACCCCGATCGCGCCTGGGAGATCGCCCGGGCCATGATCCGGGAATTGCTCAAAACCGAAGGCGTCCAGGACAGCCTCTTCAACGCGGTTCTCGAAGTGACCGACGATCAGGGCGACATCGTGCTGGAGTTTCCCTTTACGGAGGCGCTGCTCGACCCCTCAGACGTCACAAAGCATTGATAACACCGGCCCGATTCCTGGCCACTCCAGGAATGTTTCCGATTGCGTACCTGCGGAAAAATATTGAAGAGTATCGACATGAAGGCCACCGGCACGTGGAGCGTACTTGTGCGTGCAAGGTTTAAAGGCTTCCACAAAGGGGAGAACATTACATGAGAATCTACTCATCGGCGTCACGCAGCCTGCTGCTGGCTGGTGCCGTTTTCGGAGCTATGACATTTGGCGCCGCCGCGCAGCAGCCGGCCGCGCCTGCTGCGGCGCCCGCCGCCGCGCCGGCATTGCCACCGGGTTCGCCCCTGATCGGACGGCCGGATGGCGAAGCCGCCGCGAAGCTCGCGCCTGTCGCGGCGCCGCCGCTTGCCGCCGCGCCGGACAAATTGCCGCTGGCCAAGCTTAAGGTGCCGGCCGGCTTCAATATCGAAGTCTATGCCGCCGGCATGGCGAATGCGCGCTCGCTCGCTGAAGGCGACAAGGGCACGGTGTTCGTCGGCAGCCGCACGGTCGACAAGGTCTATGCCATCGTCAACAAGGACGGCAAGCGATCGGTCAAGATCGTCGCCTCCGGCCTCTATCGGCCGAACGGCGTCGCGTTCAAGGACGGCACGCTGTACATCGCCGAGCTCTCGAAGATCTCCAAGATCGACAAGATCGAGGACAATCTCGACAATCCGCCGAAGCCGACGATGATCTACGACCAGCTTCCGAAAGACGAAGCCCATGGCTGGAAGTTCATTGCCATCGGTCCCGACAACAAGCTCTACGTTCCGGTCGGACAGCCCGGCAACAACGTGCTGCATGACGAGGCGCACGGCCAGATCCGGCGTATGAACCTCGATGGCACCGGCGCGGAAGTCTATGCGCTCGGCGTTCGCAACAGCGTCGGTTTCGACTGGAACCCCGAAAACAAGCAGATGTATTTCACCGATAACGGCCGCGACTGGTTGTCGGAAGACGTGCCGCAGGACGAACTCAACCGCGTCACCAAGGCGGGCGAGGATTTCGGTGCGCCCTATTGCTACCAGGGCAACATTCCGGATCCTGAATTCGGCTGGGGACATTCCTGCAGCGAATTCACCGCACCGGTTGGCCTGATGGGACCGCACACCGCCTCGCTCGGCATGCGCTTCTATACCGGCAACATGTTCCCGAAGAGCTACAAGAACGCGATCATCGTCGCGCGGCACGGTTCCTGGAACCGCTCCAAAAAGGCCGGTGGTGACGTTGTCGTCGTCAAGCTGAACAAGGACGGCACGGTCAAGTCGATGGAGCCGCTCATCACCGGCTTCCTCGAAGACAACAAATATGTCGGCCGTCCGGTCGACGTGATGCAGATGAAGGACGGTTCGCTTCTGGTCTCCGACGACTGGAACGGCGCCGTCTACCGCATCACCTATGGCAAGCAGAAGGTTGCGACGCAGTAAGATTAAGAAAACGATCGGGGGCAGCACGCGCTGCCCCCGATTTTCTTTTGGACTATGTTTCTCGGGTCAAGGACAGGTCGATGCCGGCAACAACAAGAATAATGACCGCGCTTGTGTTTGCGTTCGTCGCTTTCTCCGCGCGCGCGGCCACCGTAGAGGAGCGCGCGGTGACCTGTTTTGCCTGTCATGGCGAGCACGGCCAATCCGAGATGGAAAATACGCCCTCGCTTGGCGGTCAGCAGGCGCCTTACGCGCTGATCCAGCTGTTCATGTTTCGCGAAAAGCTGCGCACCTTTGAGCCGATGAACGAGATGACCAAGTCGTTCACCGACGACGATCTTCGTACTTTTTCCGACTTTATCGCCAAGCTGCCCAAGCCCGCCCCGCCGGCCGATGCCGGCGATCCCGCGCGGATGGCGCGAGGGCTGGCGCTCGCGCAGCAGAACCGTTGCAACAGCTGCCACAATGCCGATTTTTCGGGCAAGGAAAACGTGCCCCGCCTCGCCAACCAGCGCGAGGATTATCTCGCCAAGACGCTGGGTGAATACAAGGACAACAGCCGCCACGGCTATGACGGCACCATGGCTGACGTGATGGGTGCAGTCACGAAAGAGCAGATCGTCGATCTGGCTTATTTTATCGCCCGCGTTCGCTAGAGCGGGATGAGTTGGATTAAATCGGCGACGATGCTGTTGGTCACCTCGCCCCGCTTGCGGGGAGAGGTCGAAGCCGAAGGCTTCGGGTGGGGGGACTCTCCGCGAGTCTCAGTCTGACGAGAGTCCCGCCTCACCCCAACCCTCTCCCCGCAAGCGGGGCGAGGGAGTGCACCTTCGCTGGCGCTATACCTCAGCCTAACCCCATCCCGCCCCGGACCCGCCGGTATGGCGCTGTCCTGTCGGCGGCGCTACAACGAGGGCGCGTTCCAAGGGAGTTGGTTATGGAAGATCTCTGGCGTCTGTCGGCCCAAGAACTCGCTACCCTCGTCAAGTCGAAGAAGGTCTCGGCCAAAGAAGCGGCGGTTGCCGCGCTGGCCCGGTTGGACGCGGTGAACCCGGCGATCAATGCGGTGGTCGATCACCGGCCGGAAGATGTGCTGGCGCAGGCCGCTTCTATCGATGCGGCGATCGCGCGTGGCGAGGATGTTGGCGTGCTGGCGGGCGTGCCCGTCACGATCAAGGTCAATATCGATCAGGCCGGATTCGCCACCACCAACGGCCTCAAGCTGCAGCGCGATGCGATCGCGCGCAGCAATAGTCCGGTGGTGGACAATCTGCGCAAGGCCGGTGCGGTTATTCTCGGGCGCACCAATTGCCCGGCGTTTTCCTACCGCTGGTTCACCACCAATTTGATCCATGGCGACACCAAAAATCCGCGCGATCCCGCCATCACGCCGGGCGGCTCATCCGGCGGCGCGGGTGCTGCGGTCGCCGCAGGCATCGGCCATATCGCGCATGGCACTGACATTGCCGGCTCCATTCGCTATCCCGCCTATGCCTGCGGCGTGCATGGCCTGCGCCCGACCGTGGGCCGCGTCGCCGCCTTCAATGCGTCGCTGCCGGAACGCCCCATCGGGCCGCAGATATCGGCGGTATCCGGTCCGCTGGCGCGCACCATCGGCGATCTCAGGATCGCGCTGGCGGCGATGTCCGCGCCTGACATGCGCGACCCCTGGTGGGTGCCGGCGCCGCTCGAAGGCCCTGATATGCCGAAGCGGGCGGCTTTGTGTCTGCAGCCGGATGGTCTTGAGCCCGTCGCCGAAGTGAAGGCGGCCGTGGCCGATGCCGCCAAGCGGCTCGAGCGCGCGGGATGGGCGGTCGAGGAAATCACGGCAACGCCGCCGCTGCGCGAAGCCGC
Source organism: uncultured Alphaproteobacteria bacterium (assembly GCA_963790595.1). Taxonomy (GTDB): domain Bacteria; phylum Pseudomonadota; class Alphaproteobacteria; order Rhizobiales; family Xanthobacteraceae; genus Bradyrhizobium. The sequence goes on from CAWBPE010000015.1 coordinate 34,963, forward strand.
CGAGCTTCAGACCAAACTCTGGATCGGCGATGGTTATGAAGCGCAGCTCGAGGCCGCGGAGCGTGAAGGCGATCCCGGCGCGCTCGCCTGCCTGCGCGGCAACCGGGCCAAGGTTTTTCCGTTCGACGCGATGACGCTGTCCAGGGTTTTGACGCGGCGGGCGACCCTGGCGCGGGAATGGCTGCAGTTCTTTGAGACCTATTCGGTGCTGTTGATGCCGGTATCCGGCGAATTGCCGTTCCCGGACGGTCTCGACAGGCGCGATGACGCCTCGTTCGCGCGGGTGTGGCGGGCGCAATTGACGCAAATTGCTATTCCCTTCATGGGGCTGCCTGCGCTAACGGTCTCGACAGGTTTGGTCGGCCGCATTCCCGTCGGTGTCCAGGTGGTTTCCGGCCGCTTCCGCGAAGATCTCTGTTTGCTGGCGGGCGAGGCCATTGAGGCCGGTGGAACGCCGCCGGCACCGATCGATCCTGCGAGCTAAATGAATTCGGAAGGCGTGAAGGAATCGCGATGGCAGGCATTTACGATTTCACGGCGACTTCGCTTGCCGGCGAGGACGTTCCGCTGAAGCGTTATGAAGGTCAGGTGCTCCTGATCGTCAACACCGCGAGCGCCTGCGGATTCACGCCGCAATATAAGGGTCTCGAAGCGCTGCAGCGTTCGCTGGGTCCGCGCGGCTTTTCGGTGCTCGGCTTTCCATGCAACCAGTTCGGCAAGCAGGAGCCGGGCGATGCGGCGCAGATCGGAGAGTTCTGCTCGACCAATTATGGCGTGAGCTTTCCGATGTTTGACAAGATCGAAGTCAATGGCGGCGGCGCGCATCCGCTGTATCAATATCTCAAAAGCGAGAAATCCGGATTGCTGGGATCGTCGATCAAATGGAATTTCACCAAATTCCTGGTCGATCGTTCGGGCAAGGTGGTCGCACGACATGCGCCGACGGCAACCCCGGAAGCACTGACAAAGGAAATCGAGGCCTTGCTGTGAACGACAAGAACGAAACCAACACCGAAGCTAAAATCGACGAGTTGCCCGACCGGCTGTCGAGCGATCCGAAAAGCCCGTATTACAATGAAGAGATCCTGGCGCGCGACGTCGGCATTCGCTTCAAGGGCGTCGAGAAAACCAATGTCGAGGAATATTGCGTCAGCGAAGGCTGGGTCCGCGTCACCGCCGGCGCCGCCAAGGATCGTTACGGCAATCCGTTGACCATCAAGGTTCATGGCCCGGTCGAGCCGTATTTTCGCAGCAAATAAAACGCCCGTCATTGCCCGGCCTTGTGCCGGGCATCCACGTCCTGTTGGTGAAGCCAAGAGAAGGACGTGGATGGCCGGGACAAGCCCGGCCATGACGATCATTGGACTATCTTCCGAAAGATAAAACCCATGTCCGTTCGTATCGTCGATGTCCGAGAGATCACAAAACCGATCGCCTCGCCCATTCGCAACGCCTATATCGATTTCTCCAAGATGACGACGAGCCTTGTCGCCGTCGTCACCGACGTGGTGCGCGATGGCAAGACGGTGGTCGGGTACGGCTTCAATTCGAATGGCCGTTACGGGCAGGGCGGATTGATCAGGGAACGCTTCGCGCCGCGCCTGCTGGAGGCCGATCCCAAGACCATGGTTGACGTGGCCGGCGACAATCTCGATCCGGACAAGGTCTGGGCGACGCTGATGTCGAATGAAAAGCCCGGCGGCCATGGCGAGCGCTCGGTCGCGGTCGGCACCATCGACATGGCGGTGTGGGATGCAGTGGCCAAGATCGCAGGCAAGCCGCTGTTTCGGCTGCTCGCCGAGCGTCATGGGCTGAAGGCCAATCCGCGCGTGTTCGTTTACGCCGCCGGCGGCTACTACTATCCCGGCAAGGACCTGTCGGCGCTGCGCGGCGAGATGCGCAGCTATCTCGATCGCGGCTACAGCGTCGTCAAAATGAAAATCGGCGGTGCGCCGATCGCGGAAGACCGCGAGCGGATCGAGGCCGTTCTCAAGGAGATCGGCAGCCAGGCGCAACTCGCCGTCGACGCCAATGGCCGGTTCGATCTGGAGACCGCGGTCGCCTATGCCAAGATGCTGCGCGATTATCCGCTGTTCTGGTACGAGGAAGCCGGCGATCCCCTGGACTTCCAGTTGCAGGCGGCATTGGCGGAATTCTATCCGGGGCCGATGGCGACTGGCGAAAACCTGTTCAGCCATCAGGATGCGCGCAATCTCATTCGTTATGGCGGGATGCGGCCCGATCGCGACTGGCTGCAATTCGATTGCGCGCTATCCTATGGGTTGTGCGAATATCAGCGCACCCTGGGCGTCTTGAAAACCCTGGGCTGGTCGCCGAGCCGCTGCATCCCGCATGGCGGCCATCAGATGTCGCTCAACATCGCCGCCGGTCTCGGTCTTGGCGGCAATGAGAGCTATCCGGATCTGTTCCAGCCCTATGGCGGTTTCCCGGACGGCGTTCGTGTCGAGAACGGTCACATCACGATGCCGGACCTGCCGGGCATCGGCTTTGAAGGAAAGTCCGATCTCTATACCGAGATGAAGGCGCTGGCATCCTGAATGCCTGACTGAAGTAGCGTTCGCTTTCGATGAAGGGCCCTGCGAGGGCCCTTCGGCGTTTTAGAATTGCTCGAAGCCTGCGAACTCCGTTGTGGCACGAAGTTTCCTGCGATGTAAGACGAGCGCATGCAGCGACTGCTCGTCGCGTGCATGTGTCACGCTACCTCGCGGCGTGAAATCAATCGGGGCCGACCATGGACGAACTGAACGGACGCATGCTTGCCTGCCAGCTTTTGATCACCGGCTTGATCGCACGTGTGGCCAACAATTCGCCGGATCCGCTGCGGTTTCTCACTGATTTCCGCGACGAGATCAGAGCGGTGGTGGCAGGAATCAACATCGCGGGAATGGAAAACTCCCAAGGCGTGCGGCAAACCGCACAGAAAACCGTCGACGAGTTGTTTTCTCTGATGAAGCCGCCGAGCGCGGATTGATTGGTGCTGATGTACCAGAAAGGCCCGATTTACGGGTGTTGTTTAGAACGATTTCAAAGTTCAGTTTAGAATGATTTCAATCCCGGAATTAGAATCGGTTTGATCTGGATGGATTCAACCATCCTGACGCCATCATCGCATTGACCCGAAATTTTACGCTCGATACCAACCGGTCATGGGCTCAGCGCAGATTCAACTGCATGAGAATTTGAATTCGGTTATGGGGGCGAGTGTCATGAATCAGGTAAAAGCACCGAGGTCGCTACGCGCAAGCGCGGCGATGAACTCAGTCAGTGAGACCTTCGAAAATTATTCCGGCCGCAAGGTTTCCGCGGTCGCGGGTCTGATGGCCGTCGCCTCGTTCTCGGGCGCTGAAGCGCAGCAATCATCGACGCTGCCGCCGGTCACGGTCGACGCGCCGGTCGCTCGCCCACGCCCCGCCGCATCGGCGCCGACTGCCGAACAAATCAGGGCACGCAACGCATTGCGGCGCGCAGCACGCCGTGCGCAGCCGCCCACGGCTGTGCCGTTTCCCAATGCCGGCGGTTTGCCCGCCGACCGCAATCCCTACGCCGATGCGGCCGCGCCCTATAAGGTCGATCACATCCAGGCATCGGGAAAATTCCCCGAACCGCTGCTGAATACGCCGAAGACCGTCACCGTGATCAGCAAGGACGTGTTGGCGGACCAGAACGCCACGACGCTGAAGCAGGCGCTCCTGAACACCGCCGGCGTGACGCTCGGCACCGGCGAGGGCGGCAATGCCTTCGGCGACCGGTTTTTCGTCCGCGGCTTCGACACCCGTAACGATATCTTCGTCGACGGGGTCCGCGATTCCGGCGTCAGCGTTCGCGAGAATTTCTTCACCGAACAGATCGAGATTTTGCGCGGGCCCGGCTCGTCGTTTGCCGGCCGCGGCACCACGGGTGGTGCGATCAATATCGTCACCAAGCAGGCGACCACCGAAAAGTCCTTCTACAATATGGACGAGACGATCTCGACCGATCCCGGTGAGCGCGTGACGCTTGACGTCAATCAGGTGATCAACCCGACGCTGGCCGTGCGTGCCGGCGGCGTGTTCCAGGATGCCAGTTTCGCCGGGCGCGATTATGCCAAGAACGACAGCGGTGGCGGCTTCGTCGCGACGACGTGGAAACCCACCGATGCGATCAAGGTCACCGCGGATTACGTTCATACCGATGTTCACGGATTGCCCGATTTCGGCGTGCCGTATTATCGTCCGGGATCGACCGGCGTCGGCGGTCAGGTATTCACGACCACGGCCGGCGGCCCACTTCCGGCTTTCGGCGGTAACAGCAACGCGTTCTATGGCTACGCCAATCGTGACTTCTATTCGAGCCAACAGGATCTTGCGACCATCAATACCGAAGTGAAGATCACCCCCGACCTGACCTTCAGCGACAAGATTCGAGCGTCGCGAACGCTCCTGAACTACATCGGTACGATTCCCGAATCGCCAGTAGAGACCAATCCAAATCCGGCGCTGTGGACTGTCACCGCCAATCCGCAAAGCCGCCGCCAGCAAACCGATGTTACCGCCAACCAGAGCGAGGTAAAATATACGTTCGATACCTTTAACTGGAAGCACACGGCTGTCGCCGGCACCGAGATTTCGCGTGAAATTTCCAGCATCGACTCATATACGGGCTTGAGTTCGGAATTGGTCACCGCCGGTTCGCCGTTCAACGGCGCGGGATCGCAGAGCGGCGTGAATGCCCTTAATCCGCAGTTCACAAACGCCTCGTTTGGAACGACGCCTACGCTTACCGGCAGGCCGACCAAGATCGCGATCGATACCACGAGCGGGTACTTGATGGATTCCGCGAACTACCGCGACTTGATCATCCTTAACGGCGGTATCCGCGTCGATGACTACAACATCAAAGCCAGTGGCTGGGGCACGCAAAACGGCGTCGCGAACACCTTTGGCTCGCAAGCGGCGGATTTCGTCATGCCTAATTTCAATTTGGGCCTGACGTTAAAACCGCTGCCGATTACTGCCGTTTATGTCGCTTACGCGACGTCGTCGAATCCAGTGGGTTCTGAATTTGACGGTACCAGCGCGAATTACGGGGGGTTGGCGCCTGTTGTCAACGGCAACCCGAACCAGATCTTCGGGCCGATGAAGAATACCGCGATCGAGGTTGGCAACAAATGGGAGTTGTTTGAGCGCCATATGCTCGTGAGCGGCGCGCTGTTCCAGACCGATGTCACCAATGCGCGCGAGTCGGTGAACGCCAGCGCGACAAACCCGAATTGTCCGATTCCCGGCGGCTCCACGGGCACGGTTTCCTGCATCACCGCCGGTGCAGCGTATCAAATCCGCGGCGTCGATCTCGAAGTCACTGGCAAGATCACGGACAAATGGAGCGTGTTCGGCGGCCTCGTACTGATGAAATCGGAAGTGACGAAGTCGCTGGTTCCACCGGCCAATACCGCTCTTTATGCGAGCAATGTCGGCCTCCCGCTGGCCAACATCGCCAATCAATCTTTCACCATGCTTAGCAAATATCAGGTGAACGATATATGGGAGGTCGGCGGACAAGCCGTTTATCGTTCGAAGATTTACGGCGGTACTTTGCTTGCAGCGAACCAGGGCACGTCGCTGCCGAGCTTCTGGCGTTTCGATGCGTTCACCGAAGCGAAGATCACCAAGAACTGGAGGTTGAAGTTCTTCGTCAACAACATCTTCAACACGGTCTACTACAACGCGTTATATCAAAGTGCGACGCCGTTCGTGCTGGAAGCCCCGGGCCGCTCGGCAGCTTTGATGCTCTCGGCACGGTTCTGACCGGCGACGCGATGCTGATCTGCGTTCCCCATGTGCTGACAAAAGACGATGTGGCGGATTTCCGCCGCATCATGGACGAGTGCGCGTGGGAGGACGGCCGCTCGACCGCCGGCGCGCAGTCGGCGCTGGTCAAGAGCAACGAGCAATTGCCGCCGGACGGCGAAATTTCGCGCAAGCTCGGCAACCGCGTGATCTCGGCGCTGACGGCCAATCCGCGGTTCATTTCGGCGGCGATCCCGCTTCATATCTTTCCGCCGCTGTTCAATCGTTATGCGGCCGCGGACGGACACCATTTCGGCATCCATGTCGACAACGCCGTGCGCGGCGATCGCCTGACGGGCCTGCGAATCCGGACCGATCTGTCGGTCACGCTATTCCTGTCCGAACCGGATGAGTATGACGGCGGCGAGTTGGTGATCGAGGACAATTACGGCTCCCACGAGATCAAACTGCCCGCCGGCGATCTCGTGGTCTATCCCGCGTCCAGCCTGCATATGGTGACGCCGGTCACCCGCGGCATGCGTGTCGCGTCGTTCTTCTGGCTGCAGAGCATGATCCGGGATGCCCACGCCCGCAGCCTGATCTTCGATCTCGATACCGCGATACAGGCGCTGGTCGAGCGGCTCGGGCGCGATGATCCCGAGACCGTCAAGCTAACCGGTATCTATCACAACCTGATCCGCAAGTGGGCTGAAGTGTAAGTCCGTCGCGATAGCAACAGGCTGCCGTGTCCATCAGTCTGCTGAAAATGACAACAATCGCCGGCCTTCGGTCTTCAGCAATTTCTTCACAGCGCTCGACGCCGCGACCGTGCCCTGGTTGGCATAGGCCTCGTGGTTCTTCTCGATATCGTCAAGGCGGTAGAGATAGTTGACCATGAAGCCGGCGGATTCGCGCAAGCCTTTCGGCGAGATATCGCCGAGCCAGTCGATCCGCTCCAGCCGCGCGCCATTGCCGAGATGGAATCGCGCCACCGAATCGATCAGCCGGCCCTTCGGGGTGCGCGCTTTCAGAAAATAATGCGCCGCCAGCGGCTCCAGAACCCCACGCAATTGTGTCGCCAGCTCCGCATTCTCGAACCAGTCGGGCTTTTCCAATTGTTCGAGCAACGTCCGTTCTTCCTCGGACACCGGAACGTCGGTCGCCTGCTTGACCCAGTGCATGAAGCCGGGCACCGGCGACAGCGTGACGAAATTGTCGAGCTTCGGCAGTTCGCGCCGCAATTCCTCGACCACCTGCTTGATCAGGAAACTGCCAAAGGAAATGCCGCCGAGGCCGCGCTGGGTGTTGGAGATCGAATAGAACACGGCGGTACGGGCGCGCTCGATCGGCACGCTTTGCCGGTCTTCGGCCAGCAGCGGCGCGATCGCCCCGGGGATCGATTCCGTCAACGCGACTTCAACGAAGATCAGGGGTTCGTCGACTAATGCTGGATGAAAAAACGCATAGCAGCGCCGGTCGATCGGATCGATGCGGCGGCGCAGATCGTCCCAGTCGCGGATCTCATGCACGGCCTCATAGCGAATGATCTTTTCCAGAATGTTCGCCGGCGTCGACCAGTCAATCCTGCGCAGCACGAGAAACCCCCTGTTGAACCATGAGGCCAGCAAATGCACGACGTCGCGGTCGAGTGCCGCGAGGTCCTTGTCGCCGTTCAAATGATCGAGCAGATCGGCGCGCATCGCCACGAGATCGCTGGTGCCGCCCGGCGCGCGGTTGAGTCTGCGGATCAGTTCCTGCCGCCGCGGCTCGGAGGCGAAATGTAGATCGCTGGCGTCGTCGTCGTTCGGCTGCGCCCGCCAGGTCTCGATCGCCTGCGCCAGCCGTTCGCGGTCCGGACCATATTTGCGGGCCAGTTCCCCGAAGAACGCAACCCGGCCGGCCGCATCGAGATTGTGGTAGCGATCGAGCACCTCGCGCGCCATCGCGGTGCCGGAAGCTTCGCCGCGGCCCGATAACAGGGCCTCGCACAGTTCGATCAGGTCGGAGGGGTCCTGCTTGGCGTCGGGCGATCCCGTGCGGCCAAGCAAACTGCGGCCGCGCTCGGAGATCGAGGCGAGGAGATCAGAGAAGAAGGCGTTGCTGCTCATGTCGGAGGGTTATATCCAGCCGGACGGAATTGTTACATTGGATTTAAGGCGAAGGGGATCACATTCAAGCGGGTGGCGGAAGAGCAGAAAAACAGCACGGTCGTCATGGCCGGGCATAGCCGTCTGAAGGACGGCGTCGCTTTCGCTCGCCTGCGCCCCGGCCATCCATCTGCTTCGTGAAAAGGGCTTTATCAAGATTGATGGATACGCGGGGTCAAGCCCGCGTATGACAACCGTGAATGTTGAAGTCCCCAGCCAAAAAGAGCAAGAACCGTACTGCGCTTATTCCTTCGCCGCGAACTCAGTCGGCGTTTTGCCGGTGACCTGCCGGAAGGCGTGTGAAAACGCCGGGACACTCGCATAGCCCAAATCTGCGGCAAGTTGCTTGACCGAGACATTGGCATCCGTCGACAGTTTTTCGATCGCCGCCGCGATCCGTGCGCGCTGGCACCAGCTTTTGAAACTCAACTGGGTTTCCGCTGAAAACAGCCGCGACAGCGTCCGCGCCGAGGTGCCGACTTCGCGCGCCAGCGTGTCGATCTCGTGCAACCCGGTGGGATCGCTGAGCACGATCTCCGCTGCGCGCCGGCAGCGCGGTTCATGCGGCAGCGGAATGAAGGTCGCTGAATCCTCGGCGTGATGCAGTTCCAGCAGCGCCAGCCGGACCAGCAATGCCGTTCGATCGGGCTCGTTGCGGCCGTCGAACAGTGCGAGAATTGTCTCGTGCAACAGACGCGATACCCGCACCACGAATTCCGCGTCGAGGCTTGTGCTGCGCTCCTCGCGCTTGAGCCACGCCAGATCGAAATACAGCGTGCGCATTTCGATATCGGCGAGCACGTCGATGGCGTGTTCGGATAGCGCCGGCACCCACACCGCGCGGTCCGGCGGCACCAGCCAGCGTCCCCTCGGGGTTGTGACCTGCATGGTGCCGCGCGACGCATACACCAGTTGCGCCTCGCGGTGCATATGGGTGTCGAGCCGCACGCCTTTTTTGTAGTGGCGCGCGACCAGATGCACCCCGTCATCGGCGACCGGGCGGCTTCCCCAGATGGCCGCGATTGGCGTTTCGGCGATATTCATTGGCCACATCCCGTCAGGACAACATCATATAACCTATTTCAGACCATCGCAGGAATCGCCTGCAAAAACGCTGCAAAAAAGGCCCAGGGAATCCCAATGAACAGCCCCGTCCGGGTGATCGGCTTCGTCAACGCCGCGCATTTTATCGACCATTATTCGATGCTGATCTTCGCTGCGGCCGTGATCGTGATGGGGCCGGCGCTCGGCATGGCCTATTCGGAGCTGTTGCCCTATGCCACGCCCGGCTTCATCGCCTTTGGCGCGGGATCGCTGTTGACCGGCTGGCTCGGCGACCGCTGGAGCCGCCGCCACATGATGGTGATCTTCTTTGCCGGGGTCGGCGCCTCGATGATCGCGGTCGGCCTGGTGCAGACGCCGCTGCAATTAGGCCTGGCGTTGCTATCGATCGGACTGTTCGCCTCGATCTATCATCCCGTCGGCACTGCGATGATCGTGTCTTACGCCGACAGCCTCGGGCGCGAGATGGGCCTCAATGGCGTGTGGGGCAATCTCGGCGTCGCATCGTCGGCGCTGGTGACCGGGGTGGTCGGGCAATATCTCGGCTGGCGCTGGGCCTTCATCATCCCCGGCATTGTCACGATCCTGATCGGGATCGCGTTCATGCGCCTGGTGGTGCATGAGGATCGCTCCGGCTTCAAACAGGCCGCGGCGCAGGCGCGGGTGGCGAAGCAGGATATGTGGCGGGTGATCGTATCTCTGTTGATTGTGGTGATCGCGATCTCCACCACCTTCAATGCGGTGACGGTGGCGCTGCCGAAACTGTTCGCGGAACGGCTGGCGGATCTCACCGCGAGCCCGGCGCTGCTTGGCGTGATCGCGGCCTTTGTCTATGTGTTCGGCGCGATGACGCAATACACCATCGGCAAGCTGATCGACCGCTATTCGCTCAAGGCCGTCTCACTGCCGTTGTCGTTCGTGCTGGCGCCGTTTCTGTATATGGCCGCGACCCTGTCGAACCTGCCGTTGATCCTGGCCGCGATCGGCATTGTGATGGGCGCGTTCGGGCAGGTCACCGTCAACGATGCGATGGTCGGCAAATACACCAGCGAGGAATGGCGGTCGCGCGCCTATGCGGTGCGTTATTTCGTCGGCTTCACGGCCGCCGGCGTTTCCGTGGGGCTGGTCGCGTGGCTGTACCAGCAGGGCGGCTTTGTCACCATGCTTCACGCGTTCGCGGGATTGTGCCTGCTGGTGATCGCGGCGGCGATCATCCTGCCGGCCGAGATCAAGGTCCCGGCGGCGGGTACGAATTAAAGAGCGCGCATCGCGCGTGCGGTTCAATTTGAAGTCGTGCCGGATAGCCTCGCCGCGGCTTTTTTACCGGCGGGGACGATCTCGCTGTGAGCTAGCTCACACACAGCACATTGGCGCGGATGTAAATAAGCTGGCATCATGCAGTGATATTCATTGCGATGGAGGTGTTGTGATGCGCCGCTCGCTTTTTCGCGATTTCCTGTTTTCATCCACGCTTTTGCTCGGGTTTCAGGTCTGCGCCCCGCATGCCGCGTTTGCGGAAAACCGTGTCGCTCTCGTGATCGGCCAATCTGCCTATCGCGCCGTGCCGGCGCTGCCCAACGCCGCCAATGACGGCAAGCGAATGACCGAGCTGCTCGGCAATGCCGGCTTCGAAGTTACCGCCGCGCCCGATCTGGCGCAGAACGACATGCGCAAGGCTGTCAGTGACTTCGCGGCCAAAGTGGCCGCGAGCGGACCCGATACCGTCGCGCTGGTATTTTACGCCGGTCACGGGCTGCAGATTGACGGTGAGAATTATCTGGTGCCGGTCGATGTCGATCCGAAACGCGAAGCCGATATTCCGTTGCAGGCCGTGCGGCTCAACGACATCATGAACACATTGGCGGCGTTGCCGACGCGGATGCGTGTCCTGATGCTCGATGCCTGCCGCAACAACCCGTTCCCGGCGCTCAACAAGACCGCAGGCCATGGGCTCGCGATCATCGATACCAAATCCGGCGCATCGGGCTGGTTCATTTCGTTTTCGACCTCGCCGGGTGCGGAAGCGGAAGACGGCGATGGCGACAACAGTCCGTACACCAAAGCGGTGCTCTCGGTCGTGAAAGAGCCGAACCTGCCGATCGAAGAAGCTTTCAAGCGCGTCCGCGTCTCGGTGAATCAGGCGACCGATGGCCGGCAGGTTCCCTGGGAAAGCTCATCGTTGACCGCGGACTTCAGGTTCTTTGGTGACAAGGATCCCGGCCAGAGCATGGCCGGCCCGAAGCCGACAGCGGCGCGTAGCGTGGATGATTGGCGCAAGGATCTCACGGGCAAGGAACCGAAGGCCGCCTACGATCTGGTGATCGCGGACGACTCGGTCGCGGCCTACGAAGCCTTCACCAACGTGTTTGCGCAATCGTCCTACACACCGCGGGTACGCTCGCTGCTGGACCGCCGGCGCGAGATGGTGGCATGGGCAAACACGGTCGCGACCAACACGGGCTCTTCGTTCAATACATTTTTGGCGAGCTATGGCAGCGGCGATCTGGCCGCCACCGCGCGCAAGATGGAAGAACGCGTGCGTAACCGTTCGCTTGGCGCCAGTGCCGCGCTGCTGCAGCCGACCGCTGTCGCGCTGGGACCGACCTGCCCCTGCAGCATCACGCCGGCGACGCCGCCGGTGCTCAAAAAAGTAGAGCCGGAGCCGCGGACGAGGAACGTCGAAAAGAAGCGTCCCGACAGGAGGCACGTCGAAGACGCGCCGCCGAAGCGCAAGCCGCGGCCCGCGGTCTATTATGAGGAAGAAGAGGAAAGCAGCCCGTCCCCGAATTACAGCTCGCCGGTAGGAGTTGGAGGCTACGTTGGTGGCTTTGGCGGCGGCGGTGGTTATGGCGGCGGCGGGCGCGGAGGTGGCGGCGGCGGCCGGCGATAACAAGGGTTTCCCGACGGCGTCTTGATGGCCTAAATCTTGAATGCTGAACTCACGAGATCGGACAGCGTCCTCGTGTCGTGAGGTTCAGTATGGATATGCCATCGAGTGCGCCGGTCGGCGGCCTGGTTGACCGCGCCGTTTCTGATGCCAGTTTTGCTGGCTCCGGTCTCACGCCATCCGAAGCTTTGCGCGACCAGCCCAAATATGCGCATCACGCCGGTAGCCCGGGGTTTTTGGCACTGACGGCGCTGGGCGTCGTGTTCGGCGACATCGGCACCAGCCCTCTTTATGCGTTTCAGGTCGCGCTGACCGGCATCGGCCATCCCGTCCCGGTGCCGGCGGACGTTCTCGGGATCGTCTCGCTCATTCTTTGGGCGCTGACCATGATGGTGTCGCTTAAATACGTGATCTTCGTGCTGCGTGCCGACAATGACGGCGAGGGTGGCATCCTGGCCTTGCTCTCGCTGGTCGGTGCCGAGCAGGTCGCCAATGGCAACCGGCTGCCCGCGTTGGTGCTGCTGGGCGTGATCGGCGCTTCCTTACTTTACGGCGACGGCGTGATCACGCCGGCGATTTCGGTGCTCTCGGCGATGGAGGGCATGAAACTGGTGGCGCCGTCGTTCGAACATTTCATCGTGCCGGCGACGATTGCAGTGCTGATCGGTCTGTTCGTGATCCAGCGCTATGGCACCGGCGGCATCGGCAAGCTGTTCGGTCCGATCATGGTGGTCTGGTTTGTGGTCATCGGCGGGCTCGGCATCGTCAATATCCTGGCAGCGCCAGCCATCCTGAGCGCGATCAATCCCGTCGAGGCCGCGCGGTTTTTGATCGCCGATCCCAAGGTCTCCTTTGTGGTGATTGGCGCGGTGTTCCTGGCGCTGACCGGCGGCGAGGCGCTCTACGCCGATATGGGCCATGTCGGCGCCACCGCAATCCGCCGGGCGTGGTTTGGCCTGGTACTGCCGGCATTGCTGCTGAATTATTTCGGGCAGGGCGCGTTGATCCTGGTGGATCCGACCGCGGCCGATAATCCCTTTTACAAACTGGCTCCCAACTGGGCGTTGATCCCGATGGTGGTGATGGCGACCTTCGCCACGGTTATCGCATCACAGGCGCTGATCTCCGGCGTGTTCTCGCTGACCCGGCAGGCGATGCAGATGGGACTGTGTCCGCGCGCCAAGATCATCCCGACATCGGTCGACGAGGCCGGACAGATTTACGTGCCCGCCGCCAACTGGCTATTGATGACGGGCACGTTGCTGACGGTGATTCTGTTCAGATCGTCAGAAAATCTGGCGGCGGCCTATGGCATCGCGGTGTCCGGCACCATGCTGATCACCACGATCTTGCTGTATCGGGTCGCGGTGTCACGCTGGCAATGGCCGCCTGCGATCGCGATCCCCATCATTGTGGTGTTCGGGGCGATCGACGCGACCTTCCTGGTTTCGAATTCGATCAAGATCGTCGAGGGCGGATGGTTTCCGCTCATCATCGGCACGCTCATCGCGTCGCTGATGCTGTCCTGGCGCAAGGGCGCGTCAGTGGTGCGGAATCGTCTCCATGAGATGTCGATGCCGCTCAAAGACTTTCTCGAATATGCCGACGCGACCTGTATCGGCCGGGCACCGGGCATGGGGGTGTGGCTGACCAAGGTCGAGCATGGCGCCTCGCCGATGCTGCTGCGCCATATCGAGCACAACAGGGTCTTGCATGCGACCGTGGTGCTGCTGACCTTCGTATCGGATCGCCGGCCGCGGGTGCCGTTTCACGAGCGACACTCCGTGCACCGTCTCGGCCACGGCTTCTACCGGATCCAGGTCAGGCTCGGCTTCATGCAGACGCCGGATATTCCGCTCAGCCTGATCAATTGCAACCGGCTCGGCTTCGATGCCGATCTCGACCACAAGAACTACTACATCGCGCATGAGACCATCGTCCGCAAAGAAGTGGGATCGGCGATGGATCCCGCCTCGTTTGCGATCTTCTCCTTCCTCAACCGGATCGCGAGCCGCGCGCCGGATTTCTTCAAGATCCCGCATGACGCCATCATCGAGGTCGGCTTCCGGGCGGATGTCTGAAATCGCTGCCGCCCGCGGCTGGCTGTGCAGCATGGGTGGTATTGCCGGACAGTTTCAGGCGCGTGCACAGCAGCAAATGCGCTGGCGTATCGATCCGGCACAGACGAATCAGCTCTCTTCCGGCATGCTGCTTGCATTCATTAAGCCGATATTTCCCTCCGCTTTTTGCGGATCGCGCAGCAACAGGAGGCCCCAATGACCATTATGGCCACGGCGCCGGTCGTCGGTATCGAACGGACGAAGTTGAATTCGATCGTGTTCGCCAGCTGCTTTGGCACCATCATCGAATGGTATGATTTCCTGATCTACGCCACCGCAGCGGGGTTGATCTTCAACAAGGCTTTCTTCCCGACCTTCGATCCGCTGGCAGGCACACTGGCTGCGCTCGGCAGCTACGCCGTCGGCTTTCTGGCGCGGCCGCTGGGTGGCGCGCTGTTCGGTCATTTCGGTGATCGGCTCGGCCGCAAATCCATGCTGGTGCTGACGCTGTTCATCATGGGCATCAGCACCTTCTGCATCGGGCTGTTGCCCTCCTATGCCTCGATCGGCGTGCTGGCGCCGATCCTGCTGATCCTGCTGCGCATCATCCAGGGCATCGGCCTCGGCGGCGAATGGGGCGGCGCCTCGCTGATGGTGCTGGAGCACGCACCGGTCGATAAACGCGGCTTCTACACGAGCTTCGTGCAGATCGGATTTCCGATCGGACTGGTGCTGGCCACCCTGGTGTTCGCGCTGGTCAGCAAATTGCCCGAGGCGGATTTCGTCGCCTATGGCTGGCGCATTCCGTTCCTGCTCAGTGTCGTCTTGCTCGCGGTTGGTACTTTCGTGCGATCCAGGGTGCCCGAGACGCCGGTGTTCGAGAAGCTCAAAATGCGCGACGGCCTTTCGAATAATCCCGTAGGCGAGGCGATCGGCAAGAACGGCAAGACGTTTCTGATCGCGGTTGGATTGAAGCTCTCCGAAGTGTCCTGGGTCTACATGCTCACGGTGTTTGTCGTTGGCTACGCAACGACCAAGCTCGGCATGCCGAAACCGATGATGCTCGATGCGGTGATGTATGCCGCGCTGCTTGAACTGGTCAGCCTGCCCTTGTTCGGCTGGCTGTCTGACAAGATCGGCCGCCGGCCGCTATATATTATCGGCGCGCTGTTCACGATCGTGTTCGCGTTTCCGCTGTTCTGGATGCTGGAGAGCAAGAGCACCGCGCTGATTTTCACCGCGATCATGATCGCGATGAATTTCGGCCACGGCATGATGTTCGGACCGGAATCCTGTTACTTCCCTGAACTGTTCGGCTCCCGCGTCCGCTACAGCGGCGCATCCTTTGGCTTTCAGGTCTCCGCGGCGATCGGCGGCGGCTTTGCACCCATCATCGCGACGGCGATGGTCGGATATCTCGGCGGCACCACCGGCGTGTCGATCATGATGATCGTGCTGGCGCTGATTACGCTGGCGGCCGCGCTCGCGGCGCACGAGACCAAAGGCGTTCCGTTGAAAGACTAAAGCAGGTCGGGTCGTCGTGCAGTTTGGAATCTTCATCTATGACGGCGTCGAACCGATCGATCTGGCGACCTTCGGCGTGCTGTCGATGGCGCGCCGGATCGCGCCGGAGATTGCGATCTGCACCATTGCGCCCCGCGTCGGTCCGGTCGCGCTCGCCAATGGACTGAAGGTCACCGCCGATTTCGGAATCGACAATGCGCCGCCGTGCGATCTCGTCATCGTCACCGGCGGTCCGGGCTGGACCGCGCAGGCGCAGGCGCCCGCGACGCTCGATTATATCAGGCGCGTTCATGCCACGCAGCGTATCGCATCGGTATGTACCGGCGGCATGATCCTGGCGGCGAGCGGTATCCTGGATAACGGCTCCGCGACCACTAAACGCGAGGTAGTACCGCCGGAAACGCCGCCGATCGAGGTGATGCGCGCGACCTATCCGCAGATCGATGTGCGGGAATCGATGCTGGTGGACACAGGTGCGGTCGTGACCGGCGGCGGGGTCTCGCTCTGCATCGATACGACGCTGCATCTGATCGCCGATCTGCTCGGCCAGCATGTCGCCGATGAAACCGCGCGGATCATGGAATATCAGCGGGCATGGCGCGCCAATCGCGAAGGCTTTGCGCCGGTTCTGATCGCCAAATAGCGGGCTGCAGGCTTTGTCGCGTCCGCCGTCAGGATTCCCTTGTCATGGCGGTGTACTGCCATTGAATGCCGAGGCTCGCATCGGGCGATTGTTTCGCACGGGTCAATTTGACCGACAGGAATGCCGCGGCGCAGGCGAACGCCACGATCGCAACGATGAGTGCAAGCTCTTTGCGGGTCCACGATGCAGAGGTCATTGCCGTCACTCCCATTCCAGTGCGCCTAGGAATAGGGGTGGGCGGCTACGATTTATGTGACTGAAGTCACAATCCCGCGATTGGCCGGAAAATGACAAGACGGTCGGGCAAGGCCGGCTTTCAACAACCGTCGCAATCCTTCACAATAGTGGTTGAAGGCTCGACACTGATAACGAGCCGTGGGAGCAAAAAGCCATGTCCAATCTTTCCTTGCCGCGCATTGCCGGCCTTATCCTGGGTGTTTCGATGATGATGTCGGGTTCCGCGAGCGCTGACGCGCTGAAGGATCAGTTGTTTCCGACCGGCAAGCTGCGGGTGGCGATCGGGATCAGCGCCGCAGGCGGTGCGTACTGGTCCACCAAGACCGAAACCGGCGGTTATGCCGGCGTCCCGGTCGATCTCGGCAAGGCGATGGCCGACCAGCTCGGCGTACCCGTCGAATATGTAGCCTACCAGAATTCGGGATTGATCACGGACTCGGTTGGTACGGGCGCCTGGGACATCACCTGGCTGCCCAAGGACGCCGAGCGCGAGGCCAAGATGTCGTTCGGCCCGATCTATGAGGTCACCGAAGCCACCTATATCGTCAAGGCAGGCTCGACCATCACGAATTTTGCGACCCTCGATCAGCCCGGCGTCAAAGTCGTGGCGGTCAATAACACCACCACCATGCGCGGTGCGGTGGCGCATTTGAAGAACGCCAAGGTCACCGGCTATCAGACCTATGACGAAATCTTCAACCTGCTCAGGAACGGCGATATCGACGCCTTTGCGCTGTCGCGCGACCAGCTCACGGCGATGTCGAAGAAGATTCCCGGCACCCGCGTGCTGGATGAAACCTTCAAGCAGACCGTGACCGCGATCGCAGTGCCGCTGGGTCGCCCGCAGGCGCTGGAATATGCGACCAAGTTCATGACCGAAGCCAAGACCAGCGGCCTGCTGCGCAAGGCGTTCGACAATAACGGGTTGAAGGACACGCCGCTGCGGGCGCAGTAAGGGCTCAGAAAGCCAAAACCGTGCCAGTCGATCCATAATTTTGCTGGATCCGATGCTCACGCATTGCGTGCGCGTGACGTTTAAACTACCATCAGATGACTTCGGCCGACGGTTGGTCAGCCGAGCGAGTTGTTTCAGTTATTTTCTCAGTTACCGAGCCATTCATTGCAAATGTGAAGCTAGCGCCCCCGATCATCTCATAGTCCATCAATTTCGGGGTGTCGGGTGCGGGCCCTTCTGTCAGAAAGCCAGATCGATGATGGCTGCTTGATCGCGCAATGAAGAGCGTTGACTGCCACCAGTCGTGGCTGCGGTTTCGGATAGACGAACAAGCGAACCGAAAATTAAATACGGTTGAAGCGGGTGGAAGGGCGATGTCAGATCAGATAGGAAATCCAGAATCAAAGGGACTGACGAAAAAAGTCTTGCTTCTGAGCGGATTCGTCATAGGCCTTGGTGCTTTTGTCGGGGCTCTCAACACCATCTTTACTGACACCAAGCCCTGGGTGTGCAGCCTCGGGCTTTCGTTCTCCTGGTGCGAGCGTCCTGAAGCTCCTGATACTTGGGGTGTAGAAGTCGGTGGTCCAGGCGGGGATCCATTCAACCCGATCACGTGCCGCCCTGGCCAAGCGCTGGTTGGGCTATACGGCAAAGCCATCGGCAAGGATATCGGGCCCTTCATTTTCTCGATAGGACCCATTTGTGCGGCAGCGCGCTTTAATCGGGCACACCAAATTACATCCCTGTCGATCGATGCCCTGAGCAAGGGTGACGAAGTGGGATCGAACCAAGGCGATCCCTTCGAGTTAAAATGCCCTTCCAATACGGTGGTGGTTGGGTCCGGGTTGAATTCAGCTGTTATAAATACAAACGCAGGACCGCACGATTACTTGGTCGCGCCTCTGGCTTTGAAATGCTCAAGCATTTTGAGCTCTGCTGACGCGTCGTTGACAAAGACGATACGTGGCGCGGGAGAGCATCTGGCGTTCGCGAGTCAAATGCCGTTCTCTTGCCCTGATGGAAGCGTTGCGTTTGGAATCAAGGGCAGGTCTGGACAGTTTATTGACGCGATTAGCCTCGGGTGCCGCGAGGACAAATGAACCTCTGTCGGGAGTGCGCTTCGGGCGATTGAACAGGTTGGGGCCCGCGCCCCTTACTTCGTCGCGCCCGCCGGGATTGGCTCGAGGCCGCTCTTGATGATGGTGGGGGTAGCGGCCGGTGAGCCCAAGAATTTGATCAGCGCCTTGCCGGCGTCGGGTTCTTTCGACACGGTGGCGATCCCAGCCGAGAATATCGTGATCTTCTGCAAATCCGCCGGCAGCGGTCCGACGATGTCGACGCCTGCGACCGGCAGCATTTCGCTGAGCTGCTGCATGCCGATCTCGGCGTCGCCATGTGCAACGATCTCGGCAACTGGTGTTGCCGGAATTTTCCTGGCCTTGTCTTTCATCGCATCTGCAATGCCGAGCTTTTGAAACATTTCGGTCGAGACATAGACGCCGCTGGCGCTGTCGGAATAGGCGACCGACTTGGCGGCCAACAGCGCGCGCTTGAGGGATTCGGAGGAGCTGATGTCGGGCTTCGGTGCGCCCGATTTGACGCAGACGCCGATCGGCGATTTCACCAGATCGACGCGGCTGTCGGCAATCGCCTTGCCTTTCTTGATCAGATCTTCCAGCGCGTAACCGACCAGGATCAGGACGTCGGCAGGCTCGCCGCGATCGAGCCGCATCGGGATCGCGTTGGTGGTGGTGCCCATCGAGGGACCGTAGGACGTGATCACCTTGTTGCCGGTCTGGCGCTCGAATTCCGGCACCAGCGCGTTAAAGGCCGCGGTCAATCCGCCCGAAATCATCACCCGGACCTCGGCAGCGCCAGCTGAGCCGGCCAGCGACAAGGCGGCGACAAAGCCCAGCGCGAGGCTGCGGAAACTTGCGGATATTCTCATGATGATTCCTCCAGGGGCGGCTCTTGATTGGCCGCGCACTATTACGGGAGGGATCGTATCTGGCCAAGGGGAATTAGCCTAGGACGTTAGATGAGAACGACGGTGTTGCAGCGGTGACAACTGCGCCCCCTCTCCCCTTGTGGGAGAGGGTTGGGGTGAGGGGTTGCGGTCTATCGATAGTCCGTAACCCCTCACCCGAATTGCATCTAACGATGCAATTCGACCTCTCCCACAAGGGGAGAGGTAAGGCCAACTCCAGCTCACGAATTGACGTGTACGAAATCCCGCAGCAGCGGATAGATTTCGTTGTTCCAGCGCCGGCCGCTGAACACGCCGTAATGGCCGACGCCGGCCTGCATGTGATGCACCTTGCGGTAGGCGCGCACGCCGGTGCAGAGATCCTGCGCCGCCAGGGTCTGGCCGATCGAGCAGATATCGTCCTTTTCGCCCTCCACCGTCATCAGGCCCATGCGCTTGATCGAGGCCGGATTCACCGGGCGGCCGCGATACATCAGCTTGCCCTGCGGCAGCAAATGCTCCTGAAACACGTCGCGGATGGTTTCGATATAGAAGTCCGCCGGTAGATCCATCACGGCGAAATATTCGTCGTAGAAGGTCTTGATGGTTTCGGCTTTCTCGATCTCGCCCTTGGCCAGATGATCGGCGAGATCGACATGGGACTTGATATGGCGTTCCAGATTCATCGATACGAAAGCGGTGAGCTGGATAAACCCGGGATAGACTTGCCGGAACGCGCCCTTGCATTGAAACGGCACGTAATTGATCAGGTTCTCCTCGAACCATTTCAGCGGCTTGCTCTTGGCGAATTCGTTCACTTTAGTGGGCTGGATGCGGGTATCGATCGGGCCGGCCATCAGGGTCAGCGTGGCCGGGCGCGCGGGGTGATTGTCCTCCGACATGATCGCGGCAGCCGCGAGTGCGGACACCGATGGCTGGCAGATCGCCACCATGTGTGCGCGCGGGCCCAGTTGGTCGAGAAAGGTGATGAGATGCTCGGTATATTCGTCGAGCCCGAATTTGCCCTGATCGAGCGGAATGTCGCGCGGGTTATGCCAATCGGTGATGTAGACGTCGTGATCCTGCAGCAGGGTTTTGACGGTGCCGCGGAGCAGCGTCGCGAAGTGACCGGACATCGGCGCGACCAGCAGCATGCGCGGCTGTTCGGGTGAGTTCTCTTTCTTGAAATGCAGCAGCGAGCCGAACGGCGTCGCGTAGACGACTTCCTCGGTCACTTCCAGTTCCTGGTTGCCGACCATCACCGTGTCGATACCGTAAGGCGGCCGCGTATAGGTGAGGGAGGTGCGCGAGATCAGCTCCAGCGCGGCGGCGAGCCTGCCGAACAATTTGTCGGACACTCCCTGCGGAACGAGATTAAGATAGCGCAGCGCCGATGCGGCGCCGGTCCGCCACGGCGCGGTCAGATCCATGTGGTTCTGGTAGGCTTGATACATCATCGACATCATCCGGAATCCGCCCCTGGCACCCAATGTTGCTATGCAATATTGAAGCCAAAGAAGAGTCAAATAGCCTCTGAAACTGGCACGTCGCTTGCTGATTAACCGCCATAACCCGGTATGAATCGGGTGAAGCGTAAACAATGGGCACCTGGTGGGGCGCTTCGGCGAGAAGCGGTATCCGGCGGGTGCTGTCCAGCGTTCAGGCGTAGGGAAAAAGCCATATGGCGAAAGCGACACTGACCATCAGCAGCAAGAATTATTCATCCTGGTCGCTGCGCGGCTGGCT
Source organism: uncultured Alphaproteobacteria bacterium (assembly GCA_963790595.1). GTDB lineage: Bacteria > Pseudomonadota > Alphaproteobacteria > Rhizobiales > Xanthobacteraceae > Bradyrhizobium. Next base: position 55,976 of record CAWBPE010000015.1, read on the forward strand.
GCTGACCAAGTTCTCCGGGCTGGAGTTCGACGAAGTCGTTACCTCGCCGGATGACGCCTCGGCGCGGGCCGAAATCCTGTTGCTGTCTTCTTCCATCCTGGTGCCGTGTCTGCGGCACGACGGCGCCACCGTCTGGGATACGCTGGCGATCGCCGACTATCTCAACGAGGTGATGCCGAATGCCGGTCTGCTGCCGGCGGACCGTATCCATAGGGCGCATTGCCGCTCGATCTGCGGTGAAATCCATTCCGGCTTCACGACGCTGCGCGCGTCGCTGCCGGTCAATCTGAAGGGGCATTTTCCCGGCTTCAAGATCTGGTCGCGCGCCCAGGCCGATATCGATCGGGTCTGCACGATCTGGCGCGAATGCCTCGCGATGTCGGGCGGTCCGTTTCTGTTTGGCCAGCGCTCGATGGCGGATGCCATGTACGCGCCGGTCGTGACCCGCTTCATGACCTATGATGTGAAGCTGGAGCCGCGGCTGAAGGAGTATGCCGACATGATCATGGCGCTCCCGGAAATGCAGGAATGGATCGAAGCCGCCAAGGCCGAGCCCGCCGATATCGAAGAGCTCGAGGTCGAATATTAGGCAGCGCGAGCCATCGGCTGCCTGTTTGAGGGGCTTAAGCCGCGGGCACGGCTTGCTTAACTTCGGATCACGCGGGGCCTGTATGCGGCGTTCGCGGTGCGCAGACGGCCAAGCGCGAAAAATCGCGCGAGCGAAATTCCAACCGGCGTCCAACGGCTTCGCCGTTTTCGCGACCGCGATTTGCAAAATTGCCGCGCTGCAGCGCAGCTGGCGTGATTTTCGCATAGCACCATCTAGTTGTGAACGCGGCAATTTCGGCTGCCAAAATATTGGACGCTGCGTCGTTGCGGCCGAACGCAGAGATTGGCGAAACGCTCAGACTGGAGGGTGTCATGAATATGCATGCCGCGATCGATCCCAAATGGCAGGGCCTTGCTCACCCGAACGGCGACCCGCTTCGCCTGAACAACCAGAATTTCGTCGCCATCGATCGCAACCGGGATGCTTCGTACGAGGCGACGTATCGCCCACAGGCACTCTATAACCGCGTCAATGAAGGCTTTCATGCCAACAACGAAACCTTCCTGCTCCACGAGGTTGCGACCAATCTGCCGATTTACCTTCCCGATACCGGTCCCACCGATTTCCATCTTCACCTGCCACCGGGTGGTTACCAGCTCGTGCTGGTCACGTCGGGCATGTTTACCTTCGACTATGACGGCCGATACTATGCCGTCGGCCCCGGTGCGGTGATGCTGCAGAGCGCGATCGTACATCGCCAGCTATTTTACACCTGGTCAGGATTGTCCACGGAGGAGAATCTGAAAACGCCGCAGACCGTGGTGCCGGATCCGATTTCCATGGGCTATTCCGGCAAGTTTCTTGAAGCCTTCATTACCGATCCCACAACCTTCCCCAACCCGACGGTGGTCGGCCCGGATGCAATCAACGAAGCGGAAACGCCGCGCGTGGCCTGGAGCCACCCTTTGCACGATCGCCCGGCCGATGCCGGCTTTTGGCTTCAGGATCCGCTGGAACTGGAAGCGCTGTACAAGCCGTTGCCGGCCGGTACGCCGGTCAAATCATCCGGGCCGGTTTATGTGCGAGATATCGGGATCGAAATTCCGAGCGGCCGTCTGACCACCGGGCATATCATCGCGACCGACCCGCGGGGCCATTCGCTATTGCCGAAGAGTGCATCGGCAACGGCCGATATGGCCTTTCTCGGAAAAGGCGAGGTCGTGATCTATCGCGTCATTCGCGGTAGCGCCGAATTCAAGAACAGCGCCGGCGAGAATTTCGAACTTGCGACCGGCGACACGGTGACAGCGGGCAAGAACACGATCGATCTCGTGGGGATAGGCGAGAATACGCAGATCCTCCGCCTGGGCCTGCTGAAGGGCATGGAGAATCTTCGCAGCTGGAGCCCGACGCAGCGTGACGAAATCGACGGCCTGGCCGGTCAGATCGTCACACGGAAGGACGTCCGTCCGCTGCGTACCGAAGGAAAGCCGGTCGGGTATTTGTACGAATAAGCACCGTTAACGTTTGAAGCCGCGACCGGGAGCACCGCCGAGCCTGATAATCTGGATGTGGTGCGGTCCCAGACAAGTCCGTCGACATCTAGCCGTGAACAGCGGCGTACAGCATACGGCGGCTGATTCGGGCGCGATTCGTTCCGCGCGCGTTCCGAACCTTAAGACAAACCTTCACAGCTTGACGATACCGCCGCGCTTCCGTTGCATTTTGGTACAGCGGCGATGCGGCTACGCTGATTTGCGTGGGTTTGGCTCAGGGCGCCGCACGCGCCAGCCGACCACCGTCGCCTCGACCGCGCCGCCCGATTCATGATTGCGCCAGGTGCCATCGATGAAGCGGCAAGGGAATGGCAGTTGATAGGTGCCGCTATGATCCTCGCATAGCACCTGCACCGGCTGGTCCGGCGGCGGTTGGCCTTCGCCGTTGAATTCCGCCAGCCGTCGTTCACGCGTTGCCATTCCAATTTCTCCGTCAAAAAAGCGCGTCAGGCGCGCCATTATATTTATTTTATATCCGGCATGCCGCTATTCGCTTTGGCCAGGACGCACTCGGTGAAAGCTCAACGCGCGAATGAGGTTTCAGTATGGTATCGTCAACATCTCGCAACAATTTGACTGCGATGAGCGTTATTTCAATGGGGAATTTGATGATCGACCGGATGGCTCCCATCGCATCGGCGGCTTTGGTGTTTTGCGCGCTGATGGATTCCGTTGCGCGCGCGCAGGACGTTCCCGGCATCGAAATCTGCACCGTCGAAAAGACCATGGAACGCCGCACCAGTTGCCTGCAGAGCAATGTCGATTTCCTGCAGAAGACCATCGCCAAACTCGGCGCCGACCATGCGCAGAAGCTCGACGCCGCGAACCGGCAGATCGATGGTTTGAAGGGCGCCGTCGCGAGCCTGCAGAAGATTGTCGACGATCTGCAGGCGGCGGCGAAGAAAGCGGCCGAGGATCAGAAGAAGAAAACGGAAGCGCCGGCGAAGGATGCTGCACCGGCGAAGGAGGGCGGGAAGTAGTTTGGCTTCAGAATTCGTTGCATGTCATTGCCAGGAGCGAAGCGACGAAGCAATCCACTCTTTCTTTGCGCGGTACTATGGATTGCTTCGCTTCGCTCGCAATGACGGGGAGGAAGATCTTCTCAACTATTCTTCTCGCCGCTCATCACCGGCCCGAACAATTCCCAGCTCTCGCCCTTGAAGCGCATCATCTGCAATTGCTCGAGCGGGGCGAAATCGGTCGGGCTGGTTTTGATCTTGGTGCCGGGCAGATAGACACCGATTTCGAAATTCAGATTGGCGGCCTGTTTCATGATGTTCTCGCGGGTGAGGTTGTCGCCGCACTGCCGCAGCACCTGTTCCATTCCCTTGGCGACGCCGTAGCCGAAGGTGGTCGAGGCGTCTTCCTGGTCGCCGTCCGGATACCATTTGGTCATGAAGGCGCGCCATTCATTCATCGCGGGATCGTTTTTCCAGTGCGGATCCTTGGGATCCTTGAGATACGCCGCGCTCAGAATGTCCTGGTCATTTTCGTAGCCGGCCGGCTTCATCACGCCGCCGACAGATACCGACACGTTGGTCAGAAACTGCACGGGATGCCAGGCCAGTTCGCCGGCCTTCTTGATCGCCTGCGCGGCGAATTTCGGTGTTGCGATATTGACGAAGATATCGGGGTTGGCGCCCTTGATCTGCACCACCTGCGAATCCACCGTCGGCGAGGAAGTTTCGTAGGACGCTTCCAGGACGATCAGCTTGTCGGCCGCAGCACCCAATCCGTCGTGCAGGCCGAGCACATAATCTTTTCCGAAGTCGTCGTTCTGGTAGAGCACGCCAATGGTCTTGCCTGGATAGTTCTTCAGGATGTAGGCGCCATAGATGCGCCCCTCGACCTGGTAGCTCGGTTGCCAGCCGATGGTCCACGGGAAATTCTTTGGATCGTTCCACTTGGCAGCGCCACTGGAGACAAAGATCTGCGGCACTTTTTTCGCGTTCATGTATTTCTGGATCGCGCTGTTGCTGGGCGTTCCCAGCGGATTGAAGATCAGCAGCACCTCGTCGGACTCGACCAGCTTGCGCGCCTGTTCGACGGCCTTCGGCGGGCTATAGCCGTCATCATAGGAAATGAAATTGATCTTGCGGCCGTTGATGCCGCCTTCCGCATTGATCTTGTTGAAATAGGCCGCCTCGGTCTTGCCGATCACGGCATAGGCCGATGCCGGGCCCGAATACGGCATGATGTTGCCGATTTTGATCTCGGTGTCGGTGGCGCCGGGGTCGTATTTCTTCTGCGCGCTGGCTGAACTGGCGAGTGCGGTTGCGAGAAGTCCCGCCAACACTGCGGACTTGGCATGACTCAAGACATGACCAATCAAGATGTGGCTGCGCATCATCGTCCTCCCTGACGTCTGGCCGAGGCTCAGGCAGTCTTCTTGGAGCAGCTTCGTGAGCCGTCGGATTGAATGCCGGCGGAGTATGCACGATTGCAACTGACTTGTCAGTGATCCCTTGCCAGTGATGCCTTGGTTGGTATTTTCCGCAAAGCGGCAGAAGGCCGCTACTCTTGTCCGGTTCGGTGCCCCGAAACGCGAGCGCAAGGACTGTCAAATGACGCGCGCGCAAACCGGTCACACTGCGCGGGCTTCGAATGAAGGCCGTTGTTCATGAATCCAGCCCAGAAGGCGCTCTGGTTTATCGAAAGCCATTTGGCGGAGGCGCTGACCCTCGACGAGGTCGCGGCGATCGGTGGCGTCTCGCGCTTCCACATGGTGCGGGCGTTCGCCGCCGCGACGGGGCTGTCGGTGATGCGTTATGTGCGTGCCCGGCGTCTCAGCGAGGCGGCGCGGGCGCTCGCAAGCGGCGCGCCCGATATCCTGACTTTGGCGCTGGATGCGGATTACGGCTCGCACGAAGCATTCACCCGCGCGTTTCGCGACCATTTCGGGGTTACGCCCGAAGCGGTCCGCAACGCCAAGCGTCTCGACCACATCAAGCTTCAGGAGCCGATCCCGATGGACTCAACCCTTACCGACAGTCTGCGGCCGCCACGTTTCGGAACCAGCAAGCCGCTACTGATAGCCGGCCTGAGCGAACGCTATAATCACGAGAACGGCGCCGGCATTCCCAACCAATGGCAACGCTTCGCGCAATCGTTCGGGAATATCCCCGGCCGGATCGGGTCGGTGACCTATGGCGTCTGCTGCAACGGCGACGATGCGGGAAATTTCGACTACATCGCGGGTGTCGAGGTATCCGATTTTTCAGATTTGCCGCGCGAGTTCTCCAGCGTCCGCATCCCCGAACAGTGCTACGCGGTATTCGTTCACAGCGAACATATCTCGACGGTGCGCCGCACCATCAACACGATCTGGAATCACTGGCTACCCGCATCGGGACTGAAGATCGCCGACGCGCCCAATTTCGAGCGATATGACGACAAATTCGATCCGCTGACCGGCAATGGCGGCATGGAAATTTGGGTGCCGGTGCGGGACTGAAGTAAAGTGCGCAGGATGGGTAGAGCGAAGCGAAACCCATCACCCTGCTTTGTGTGATAATTGATGGGTATCGCTTCGCTCTACCCATCCTACGGGACTCTCGGCCGCCGCAGGGCAGCCCTGCGCGGTCCAATCGTCCCCGCTTGCTTGGCAAGCGAGATCGACTTTGCCATAACATTGCGCAACGAATTTTTTGCGCAATGCGGAATCCGCATGTGCTTAAAAAGAATTTGGCTCAAGAAAGACTGCCGGAGGATTCCATGCCGAACGTGCGCGTTCTCGCCACCGATCTTGAATTCCCGGAAGGGCCGGTGGTGATGCCCGACGGATCGGTGGTGCTGGTCGAAATCCGCGGCCGGCGGCTGACGCGGATTTGGCCTGACGGACGTAAAGAGGTCGTCGCGGAAATTCCAGGCGGTCCCAATGGCGCGGCGATCGGGCCCGACGGCAAATGCTACATCTGCAACAATGGCGGGTTCAGCTGGATTGCCTCGCGCGGCACCATGATGCCGGCCGGGCCGGCGCCGCATGAATATATCGGCGGATCGATCCAGCGCGTCGATCTTGTATCGGGGAAGGTCGAAACCCTGTTCGACAAATGCGGCGAGCATCCGCTGAAGGGGCCGAACGATCTGGTGTTCGACAAGCATGGCGGGCTCTGGTTCACGGATCTCGGCAAGCGCCGCGCGCGCGACATGGATGTCGGCGGGTTCTATTACATGAAGCCCGGCGGCACTGAAGTCGTCGAGGGCCATTTCGGCATGCTGCCGGCCAATGGTATCGGACTGTCGCCGGATGAAAACACCGTCTATGTCGCGGAGACGCCGACGGCGCGGCTGTGGGCGTTCGATCTGTCCGCGCCCGGCGAGGTCAGGCCGGGCGAGGTGATCTATCGCGGCGAACGCGGCAGGCCGATCGCGGGTCTCGGCGGCTACCAGATGTTCGATTCACTCGCGGTGGAAGCCGGCGGCAATGTCTGCGTCGCGACGCTGATATCCGGCTGCATTTCGGTGATCGCGCCGGACGGACGCATCGTCGAGCAGGTGCCGACCGGCGACCGCGTCACCACCAACATCGCGTTCGGCGGACCGGATCTGAAGACGGCGTACATTACGTTGTCGGGCAGAGGCGAGTTGATCGCGATGGACTGGGCGCGGCCTGGTCTGGCACTGAATTTTTTGAACAAGTGATGATGACGATTTACGATAGTCCTCATGGTGAGGAGCGGCGCGTTTGCGACGCGTCTCGAACCATGGACACAATGGCGTGGCTTCATCCTTCGAGACGCGCTTCATGTGAAGCGCTCCTCAGGATGAGGAGAGAGAGGACGTCCAATGCCCTGGCCTGATCCGGTTTCCCTCAGCGGCCCGCACGCGGAGCTAAAACCGCTGTCGCACGATCATTGCGACGGGCTGGCGGAGGCCGTGAAGGACGGCGAGCTGTGGAAGCTCTGGTACACGTCCATTCCCAAAGCGGAGGACATGCGCAAGGAGATCGATCGCCGGCTGGGGCTGCAGGCCTCGGGCGCGATGCTGCCGTTTACGGTGTTCGATGCCGATGGCAGGATCGCGGGCATGACAACCTACATGAACGTCGATGCGGCGAACCGGCGCGTCGAGATCGGGTCCACCTGGTATGCCAAGCGCGTGCAGCGCAGCGCGCTCAATACCCAGTGCAAATTATTGCTGCTGACGCATGCGTTCGAAAAGCTCGATTGCATCGCGGTTGAGTTCCGGACGCATTTTTTCAATCATGCCAGCCGGCGCGGCATCGAGCGGTTAGGGGCGAAGCAGGACGGCATTCTGCGCAACCATCAGGTCGCGTCGAACGGCACGCTGCGCGACACCGTGGTCTACAGTATTCTTCCGGCCGAATGGCCGACAGTGAAAGTGCATCTGAATTTTCAACTCAACGAAAAAGCGCGGTAACAACCGCCAGAATTGGAATCATGGAAACGTTCGATTATGTGATCGTGGGAGCGGGCTCGGCGGGTTGCGTGCTCGCCAACCGTCTGAGCGAAGATGCTGGCAGCAGCATCTGCGTGCTCGAAGCGGGCCCGAGTGACTGGCATCCGTATATTCATCTGCCGGCGGGCTTCATCAAGACCTTCCATATGAAAAGCCTGAACTGGGCCTATCAGCAGGAGCCCGGGCCCTGGACCGGCGGCCGCAGCATCTATGCGCCGCGCGGCAAGACGCTCGGCGGTTCGTCCTCGATCAATGGTCACATCTACAACCGCGGCCAGCGCCAGGATTTCAACACCTGGGCGCAGCTCGGCAATCGCGGCTGGGGCTATCCGGATGTGCTGCCCTATTTCAAGCGGCTGGAGCGCCGTGTCGGCGAGGGCGACGCGGCGTTTCGCGGGCGCGAGGGTAATCTGACCGTGACCACGATGGATTGGCGCGATCCGCTCTGCGAAGCCTTCATGGCGGGCGCGATGAGTCTGGGGATTCCGCGCAACCCCGATTACAACGGCGCGATCCAGGAAGGCGTCTCCTACGCCCAGCGCACCATTCAGAATGGCCTGCGCGTCAGTGCGGCGACGGCGTTCCTGCATCCGGCGATGAAGCGGCCCAATGTCCATGTGCACACCCATGCCCATGCGACGCAGATCATCTTCGAGGGCAAGCGCGCGGTCGGCGTGCGCTACAGCAAAGGCGGCAAGGGCGGCACGCCGGTCGAAGTGCGCGCGACGAAAGAAGTCATTCTTTCCGGCGGCACTTATAATTCGCCGCAATTGCTGCAATTGTCCGGCGTCGGCTCACCCGATTTGTTGAACTCGCTCGGCATCGAGGTGCGTCACGCGCTCACGGGCGTCGGCGAAGGCTTGCAGGATCACTACGCGCCGCGCTCGGTCGCGCGCGTCAAGAACATCAAGACCATCAATGAGCGCCGGCGCGGCCTCAGTCTTGTCGGTGAGGCGATCAAATGGGCGACGACGCGGCGCGGCCTGCTGTCGCTGTCGCCGACCATGGTCTATTGCTTCTGGCATTCGGGCGAGAGCACCGAGAGTTCCGACCTGCAACTGACCTTCACGCCGGCGAGCTACAAGGAAGGCGTGCAGGGGCAGCTCGAAGACCAGCCGGGCATGACGGTGGCGTCCTGGCAGCAGCGGCCCGAGAGCCGCGGCTATGTCCGCGCGCGCTCAGCTGATCCGTTCGAGCCGCCAATCATCCAGACCAATTATCTGGTCGAGGAGCTCGATCGCCGCACGGTCGTTGCCGGCATGAAGCTGGCACGGCGGCTGCTCGCGTCCGCGCCGCTCGCACCCTATTACGCTTATGAAGATTTCCCCGGCCCCGATGTGCAGACCGACGACGAGTTTTTGGCCGCGGCGACTGAGCGCGGCACCACGACGTTTCATCCCGGCTGCACCTGCCGGATGGGACCGGCCGATGCCAAATGGGCCGTCGTCGATGACGAGTTGCGCGTCCACGGACTACAGGGCCTGCGCGTGGTCGATGCCTCGATCATGCCGCGCATGATCTCGGCCAATCTCAATGCCTCGACCATGATGATCGCCGACAAGGCATCGGACTTGATCCGCGGCAAGAGCGCGCCGGCGAGTGAGAGCGCGCTGGCGAGTTGAACGGCCGACGGCGTTCGCCGGTATAAGTTTCGTAACTACGCTGCTATATTGAGTTCTCGTTTGGAGCCTTATCGGTTCTGATTGCATCAGAACCGGGCTCTAATATTTTGTTTTGACGCGTTTTCTAGCGCAGATAAGTCTACGCAATCTGCGTAAACTTGATTGCTAGGCGAACCGGTATCCACGGAGCCTGTCATCGGGCGCGCATTCGCGCGACCCGTTGGCTCGAAAACGCTCTAAAAAGTCCGATTGCGAGGAGCCGTTTTGACATCCAGTTGGACTTTCCTGGTTTCGTTTGTCTCGATCGTGGCCGGCATCGTCCTCGGGATGACGCTGCGCGCCCGGCTTCCCGCGCCAAAACTTGGCCATGACACCAAGGAAGTCATCCGGCTCGGTGCGAGTCTGCTCGCGACCTTGGCGGCGGTGGTGATCAGTCTGTTGATCGCGTCGGCGAAATCGTCCTACGATACCCAGGACGCCCACTTCCGGCAGTTGACCGCGCATCTCGTCGAGACCGATCAACTACTCGCGCAATATGGTCCGGAGGCGTTGCCGGTTCGCAGACTGATGCGGCAGAACGTGCCGGCGGCGATGGACCGGATCTGGAATGAGAAGGCGACGGCGTCGCAAACCACCGCCTTCACGGTGAACTCGCTGGCCGAGCAGATCTATAACGCGATCGAGGCGCTGTCTCCCGTCAACGACGCGCAGCGTGTGCTCAAGCCCCGCATCGTGCAGGCGAGCAACGACATCGCGCGGACGCGGCTGTTGATTTTCGCCGATGGCGACAAACCGATCCTGACGCCGTTCCTGCTAATCCTGATCGTCTGGCTGACGGTGATCTTCACCAGCTTCGGCCTGTTCGTCGAACCCGGCGCGGTGGCCTGGACCGCGCTGCTGGTGTTTGCGCTGTCGGTCTCGAGCGCGCTGTTTCTGGTGGCCGATCTGAGCCAGCCGTTTGCCGGATTGATGCAAATATCCAAAGATCAGCTCCGGCACACGCTTACGCCGTTGAGTTGATCACACCGTCAAGCCGCCTGCGGCATCGACCTGATACGCTTGAGCAGGGCATGGCAGTAATCCAGCGTCACTTTCCGGCCGCCATAGAGGATGTGATAGATGATCGGCGCCACCACATGGTCGATCACCTCATCGACATCGAACGGCGTTTCGCCGCGCGCTTTCGCGCGCTCCGCGATGGTGGTCAGATGTTTTGTCGTAAAGCACCCGCACTGGAAGGTGCGGGTTTCTCCTGGCTCGGCAAATACATCCCGCATCAACTCCCGGCCGACCGGCGACGACATCTCCTCCATGAATTGTTCGATGAAGGCTCGCAGGTCCGACGCGACAGCGCCGGTGTCTTCAGGGTCGGCGATCGGCCGTAGCCGTTGTACGGCGACGTCGGCGAATAGCGCTGATAGATCGCCCCACCGCCGGTAAATCGTCGAGGGGGTCACCCCGGCGGCGGCGGCGATTTGCGGCACCGTCAGTTCATCGCGAGGGGTCGCCGCGCCGAGACGCGTCACCGCCTCATGCACCGCGCTCTGAATGCGGGCGCTCCGCCCCCCGACCCGAATGCGCTCTTTGACGGCCACGCTGTTACTCCTTGCAATCTTGCCATGCCAAAACGAGGGTCGATCTTAACGCAAATAATTTGCTTTAAGGCCTCGGGCTCCCATATAGCTAATGCAACATATTAGCTTTAGGAGCCTCCGATGCAAGTCTGCCAGACAAATCAGCAGGGTACGGCCGCCGCCGAAGCGCTGGCCGCCGGGTCCGGGAGCGGCGCCCGCGCCCTGCCATCCAGTGCCATGACCGTGTTCGGTTTCGCAGGCGCGATCCTGATCGCGGCGAGCAGCAGCGCGGTGACGCCGCTCTATCACCTTTATCAGGCATCGATGCATCTCACGCCGTTCTGGATCACGATCGTGTTCGCGAGCTACGTGGCGAGCCTGCTCGCCGCACTGCTGACGGTCGGCGGATTGTCCGACTATGTGGGTCGCCGCCCGGTGATCCTCGCGGCCTTGCTGCTGAACGCCGTGGCGATGGTCCTGTTCTCGGAGGCCGGGGATGTCGGGCAGTTGATCCTGGCGCGGGTCGTCCAAGGGCTCAGCGTCGGTGTCGGCACGACGGCATTGGGGGCGGCGATCCTCGATACCAATCGCGGCCGCGGGCCTCTTCTGAATAGCGTAACCGCGTTCCTCGGCCTGACCGCCGGTTCATTGGGCGCGGCCGCATTGATCACTTTCGCGTCCGACCCGTTGCATCGGGTCTACGAGGTTCTGCTTGGGCTGACGGTGCTGATGATCGCGCTATTGTATGTGATGCCCGAAAGCAGCACACGAAAAGCTGGCGCACTGGCGTCGCTGCGTCCCCATGTCCGAGTCCCGCCGCAGTCACGCCCCATTCTGGCCAGGCTGACCCCGGCCAATGTGGCGGCCTGGGCGCTCGGCGGGCTCTACCTTTCGCTGATGCCGACCTTGGTCAAGACGACGATGCACGTTGCATCACCTTGGGTCGGTGGCGTCGTGGTGGCGGCGTTGACGTTGAGCGGCGCCATTGCGGTCGCTGTTTTCCGGGAATGGCCGGTGCGGCGCCTGATTGTGATGAGCACCAGCACGCTAGGGCTGGGCGTGGCGGTCTCGATGATCGGAATCGAGCAGCAGCAAGTGGTGGCATTGTTCGCCGGGACCGTGATCGCCGGCGTGGGATTCGGCGCGACCTTCTCGGGAACGCTGCGTGCATTGCTGCCATCAGCCGAACCGCATCAGCGCGCTGGGCTGCTCGCGGCGTTCTATCTGCAATCCTATCTGTCGTTCGCCGTGCCGGCGGTTATTGCCGGATTGTCAGTCCCGCTGATCGGGCTTTCGACCACGGCCTATCTGTACGGCGCCGTCATCATCCTGCTCGCCGCCGTCTCGATGATGGCGTCGCTGTGGACGGATCAGTGAGAGGGAAGTGGTGGGTACAGCGTAAGCTCACCCTGCGGTTCCAGAGTCACGCGACTACCCGACGGGCAAATCAAGCGCGCATCCACCAAATCAAAGTCCAGCCCCTCAGTGAAAAATATTCTGATTTTCCGAAACGGCAAATCATTGCTATATTCTCAGCCATCCCGTCCCACTCGAGGGGCGTATCGCGATCGTCACGAACGCGGGATGGGATGCGGTGGACGCGAATGCGCCTTTGACGAACGGCGCTGAAGCGGACGGCGAAGTCGTGTGGTCCTGACGCCTCGACGCTGGCGTCAAGTTCTTGAGAAGCAAGCTTCTCAGGGGTGACGGTGGCAAAAGAGCCCGATCACCGGGGAGAGCACGAAGTAAGTCGTAAACCATTGCGCGGGGAATGCCGGGTGTTTCCGGTGTGACCTGACTAACGCGTGTGCCTTTTTACATTCTACCATCGCACACGCGGCTGCGGGCGCATCGGGCGCCCGGCATTCCCTGCGCCCTCTGAAGAGGAGGGCGGGAGATTGTACGCATCACTCGGGCGTTTCGCGCCGCGGGATCGTGAAATTATGTCCAGCGTCATTGCGAGGAGCGAAGCGACGAAGTAATCCATTCCTTCTTTGCTCAACAAGATGGATTGCTTCGCTAACGCTCGCAATGACGGCTTAAACGTTGGCTGTTTGAAATTTGAATTTGAAATGCACCCATATTCGTCATGCCCGGGCTTGACCCGGGCATCCATCAATCTTCATAAAAATTCTTTCGAAGAAGATGGATCACCGGGTCAAGCCCGGTGATGACGATCTCTGACCAAGCCCGCTACACTTCCCGGCGGCTGAGGAACGCCAGCCGCTCGAACAGATGGACGTCCTGCTCGTTCTTCAGCAGCGCGCCGTGCAGTGGCGGGATCAGCTTGCGGGGGTCGCGCTCCCGCAGCATCTCCGGCGTGATGTCCTCGTTGAGCAACAGCTTGAGCCAGTCCAGCAGCTCCGACGTCGACGGCTTCTTCTTCAGGCCCGGCACTTCGCGGACCTCGAAGAAGATCCGCAGGGCTTCTTCCACCATGCGCTTCTTGATGCCGGGGAAATGCACGTCGACGATCCGGTTCATGGTGTCGACATCGGGGAACTTGATGTAGTGGAAGAAGCAACGCCGCAGGAATGCGTCGGGCAATTCCTTTTCGTTGTTGGAGGTGATCATCACGATCGGGCGCAGTCTGGCCTTGATGAGCTCGCCGGTCTCGTAGACGAAGAACTCCATGCGATCGAGTTCGAGCAACAGATCGTTCGGGAATTCGATATCGGCCTTGTCGATTTCGTCGATCAGCAGCACCGGACGCTGCTCGTGGGTGAAAGCCTCCCACAATTTGCCGCGCTTGATGTAGTTCGAAATGTCCGAGACCCTGGCGTCGCCGAGCTGGCTGTCGCGCAGCCGCGACACCGCGTCATATTCGTAGAGGCCTTGCTGGGCCTTGGTGGTGGACTTGATGTGCCAGGTCAGGAGCGGCGCGCCGAGCGCTTTGGCGACTTCCTCGGCCAGCACGGTCTTGCCGGTGCCGGGCTCGCCCTTTACCAGCAGCGGACGCTCGAGCACGATCGAGGCATTGACGGCGATCTTGAGATCATCGGTCGCGACGTAATCCTTGGTACCGGTAAATTTCATCGAGGTGGTGCCTTGCTTATTCGTAAGCGCGGATGCGCTGAACAGGAAACGACCGCCGGTTCGGCGGTCGTTGGAGGAATTTGAACGCTGATCAGGCGCGCTTGATCAGCGAGAGAATGACGAGCACGACGACCGCGCCGACGGTGGCGTCGAGAATCGAGCCTAGCGTGCCGGACGCCAGCATGATGCCGAGTTGCGGCAGCAGCCAGCCGGCGACCAGGGCGCCGATGATGCCGACGACGATGTTTCCGATCAGCCCGAAACCGGCGCCGCGCACGATCAGGCCAGCGAGCCAGCCGGCGATCGCGCCGATGATGAGGGAAGCCAGGATACCCATGGATGCAGCCTTGTTTCGAACCTTGATAACTCAATTCTAGTTGAAAAAAGCCTCAGGTCTAGGCTGCCGGACCGCCCATTTCCGTCAAACAAGCGGCCCTGATCCGCGCGCCCGGCCCTTGACGGAGGCGGGGCGCCGGGCAATCTGTAGCGCATGTTTCTGCAATTCTTCACATCGCTGCGCGATGCCCAGGTCCCGGTGACCTTGCGCGAATATCTGACGCTGATGGAGGCGCTCGACGCCGACCTCGCGGAGCACTCGATCGAGAACTTCTATTTTCTGGCGCGCACCGCGCTGGTGAAGGACGAGCGCAATCTCGACAAGTTCGACCGCGTGTTCGGTACCGTGTTCAAGGGGCTGGAGAGCCTGCTCGACGCGATGGAGAAGGCGGATATTCCCGCCGAATGGCTGAAGAAGCTCGCCGAGAAATATCTCACCGAGGAAGAGAAGAAACAGATCGAGGCGATGGGCTGGGACAAGCTCATGGAGACGCTACGCGAGCGCCTGAAAGAGCAGAAGGGCCGCCACCAGGGCGGCAACAAGTGGATCGGCACCGCCGGCACCTCGCCGTTCGGCGCCGAGGGCTATAATCCTGAAGGCATTCGGATCGGGCAGGAGAAGAACCGCAATTTCCGCGCCGTGAAGGTGTGGGACCGCCGTGAGTTCAAGGATCTCGACGGCAATGTCGAGCTCGGCATCCGCAACATCAAGATCGCGCTGCGGCGTCTGCGTAAATTCGCCCGCACAGGCGCGCCCGACGAACTCGATCTGGACACCACGATCAAGGAGACCGCCAATCACGGTTATCTCGACGTGCATATGCGCCCCGAGCGGCGCAACGCGGTCAAGGTGCTGGTGTTCTTCGATATCGGCGGCTCGATGGATTCGCACATCGAACAGGTCGAGGAATTGTTCTCGGCGGCGAAGACCGAATTCAAGCACATGGAATATTTCTACTTCCACAATTGCCTGTATGAGGGTGTGTGGAAACAGAACCGCCGCCGCTTTACCGATCGCACCCCGACCTGGGATGTGCTGCATAAATATCCGCACGACTACAAGGTGGTGTTCGTCGGCGACGCCTCGATGTCGCCCTACGAGATCATGGTCCCCGGCGGCTCGGTCGAGCATGTCAATGAAGAGGCCGGAACGGTCTGGCTCGATCGCATCGTCAGGACCTATCCGCATGCGGTGTGGCTCAATCCGGTGGCGCAACGGCATTGGGACTATTCGGAATCGACCACCATCATCCGCCGGCTGTTTTCGCAGCGCATGTTCCCGATCACGATCGAAGGTCTTGAAGGTGCGATGAAGGAGTTGGTGCGGTAGCGAGAATTCGTGCCCCGGACGCAGCGCAGCGCGCAAGCGTGCGCTGCAGAGCCGGGGCCGACCACAAACAATAGCCGCGCATGGGTCCCGGCTCTGCGGTGCATCGTGAAGAACGCTGCACCGCGTTCGGGACACGTGAGGGGAGGCGGCTTGCAGGAGCGAGGAATTCTATGCCCCAAACCATCCATCGCGGCATCAAGTCCCTGGTCGACGAGGCCAACGCGCAGATCGAAACGCTGAGCGCAGCGGAGGCCATCAAGGCCGCGCAGAGCGACGATGTCGTGATCGTCGATATCCGCGATCCCCGCGAGATCGAGCGCGAGGGGCGGATCCCCGGCGCGTTCTCCTGCACCCGCGGCATGCTGGAATTCTGGATCGATCCGGCCAGTCCCTATGCCAAGCCGATTTTCCAGAGCGACAAGAAATTCATCTTTCACTGCGCCGGCGGCATGCGCTCGGCGCTGGCGGCAAAAACCGCTGACGATATGGGACTGAAACCGGTGGCGCACATCGCAGGCGGATTCGCCGCCTGGCGCGACGCTGGCGGTCCGGTCGAGAAGTTCGAGCCGAAGAAGCCGAAGTAACATGAGGTCGTCACACGCGGGCTTGACCCGCGTGTCCATCCTCTTCGAATGATGGATTGCCGGGCATAGGCGAGCGGAAACGACGCCGTCCTTCAGGCGGCTATGCCCGGCAATGACGATGAACGAGAAACGCCGGGAGAATTGCACCAATGACATCACCCACCACTGACGATCCGCTTGTCTCCACCGACTGGCTTGCCGCCCGTCTCGATGATCCCAAGACCAAAATCATCGACGCCAGCTTCAAACTGCCCGGCGTGTTGCCGCTGCCGGTGGATGATTATCTCGCCGCGCATCTGCCTAGCGCGGTGTTCTTCGACGTCGATCACATCGCCGATCGGAACGACCCGCGGCCGCATATGTTTCCGGCTGCCGAGCAGTTCGCGCGCGATGTGGCCGCGCTCGGCATTTCCTCCGGGGATACCGTGGTTGTTTATGATTCCGGTGGCTGGGTCGCAGCCCCCCGGGTGTGGTGGATGTTCCTGGCGTTCGGCCATGCCAATGTGAAGGTGCTCGACGGCGGCTTGAAGAAATGGTTGCGCGAAGGCCGACCGACGCATTCCGGTCAGGTCACGTCAAAGCCCGGAAAATTTCAGGCCAAGTTCGATCCGAGTTTCGTGCGCAGCCAGCAGCAGCTGGTCGGCAATCTCGAAACCCATGCCGAGCAGTTGATCGACGCACGGCCCCGCCCGCGCTTTGAAGGTAGCGTGGCCGAACCGCGTCCGGGCCTGCGTTCCGGTCACATTCCCGGCAGCCGCAGCGTGCCCTATGCGGGATTGTTCAACGCCGATACCGGCGCGATGAAATCGCTGGACGAGTTGCGGCAGATCTTCAAGAGCGCAGGTGTCGATCTGGCCAAGCCGACCGTGACGACCTGCGGCTCCGGTGTTTCCGCGCTGGTGGTGACGCTGGCGCTGTATCGGCTGGGCGTGCGCGGCTCAGCACTTTACGACGGCTCGTGGTCGGAATGGGGTATGCCCGACGGACCGCCGGTCGCGAGCGGCGCGGCTTGATAATTTCAGCGTCGGCGAACGATCGTGGGCGCCGGCTGACCGAACGGATCCGCCTGTTGCAGCGGAAGCTGTGCCGTCAGGCGGGCGCGTGCCGCCAGCCTGCGCCGCGCCGCACGCCGGGCATGCTGGCGTTTTTTGATGATGTTCGAGCCGGTCTTTATCGAATCAGTCTTGGCCGAATCTGCCTTTTTGCCTTCGGCCTTGACCGGCCGCGGCGTTTCGATGCTGACGGCGGGTCCGCCCAGCGTCGCAATTTTCGTCGCGGCGATGGTGGCTTCCGGTGAAGTCGGCGGAGCTGAGGGTTCGGATGCCGCAGGGGCTGCCGCTTGATTGGCCGGCGATGCGATATCTTCCGACATCGCAATCTTGGTTTCAGCGGTCCTGGTTTCGGCAGGCGGCTCGACCGGAGCCGATGCGGCTGCATCCCGCGCCGGACTTTCCGCGACAGTCGCTTCCGGTTTCGCGGTTTCCGGAGACGGCGAATCCTCCGGCTTCAGCGCCGCGATCCGTTCGGGTTCAGCAGGCGCTGGGGTAATCGCGGGAGGCACGGCGTCTGCAGGGGTGGTGTCCGCAACCTTCTCGGCAACAGGCGTATCGACACGCAGCAGCGCCAGCACGGGGCGGGTCTCGACCGGTTGCGCGAATACCATTTCGGGCGCGCCGCGCCAGGCCGGGGTGCTGGCGAATTCTTCATGGGCCGCGCGCAACAATGCCGCTGCGCCCAGTCCGAAGACCAGGATCGACAGCGACAACACGATGGCGGCGAACAGAAAACGAAAGCCGGGGAGCATGGACGCGAATTCTGCCTTCGGGATATCTCTATTGGATATCTTGCAAAGGCCCTTGAGCCATCGGGAACGCGGTGACCACAACACTGGCCGCGTTCGCGACGCAGCGCATACCACCGGCGCGCGCGAATCAGGCTCGTTTGAGAATACCGCAACGGCCTGCGCACGTTTGTTAAAAATCGACGGCTTGAATGCTCTCGGCGATGCCGAAAATGCGTTTTCCGGCCGGTGCGGCCCGGTGGCCACAGGGGCCGCGGGCGGTCACCCATGCCGAAATTGGGCCCGAATTGGCCGGATTTGTCTTGAATGCGCCGCTATCTTCCGTCATCAGCCGTTAACGATCCGGTGTCGGCTTGGGGACTATACAAGAGCGATGATGATCAAACGAATTCATATGATGAGTGCTGCCGTTTTGGCCGCCGTTGCGATGGGTGGAGCGATGACTTCGCTCGCCTCGGCACAGGGCTATCCGCCGCCCGGCGGCGGGGTCTACTCGCCCTATCCGCCCGGTGGGGCTCCCCCCGACTATCGCCGCGGCTCGCGCCCGGCGGCTTTCGACGCGCTGGACGAGGACGACGGCCCGAATGGGCCGGGTTCGACCGCGCTATCGCCGCCGGGACCGGTGCTTTCGCCCGATGATCCGCGCTATGGCCGGCCGATGGGCGCTGCGCCTGTTTATACCGACCGTGGCCCGGTGATGTCGCCGGACGATCCGCGCTATGGCCGGCCGATGGGCGCGCCGCCTGTCTATTCCGATCGTGGTCCGATCCTGTCGCCGGATGACCCGCGTTATGGCCGCCGCGATGGCCCGCCGCCGGTGATCTATTCAGACCGGCCGAACGGTCCGCCGCCGGTGATCTACTCGGATCGCGGCGAGAATCGCCCGCCGGCCTATGTCTATCCCGATGAAGAAGGCAGCCCCCGTCCGCCGGGCGCCGTTGGCGGTCAGCCCTATGTCACGGGCGCCGTGCAGCCGCCGCAAGGTCAGGCTCCCCAAGGGCAACTGCAGGGCCAGCCCCCGCTGGGCGCGGACGGCCGGCCGGTGATGATGGCGGCGTTGCCGCCGGATGAACAGCCCGAAGTGGCGCCGGCACCCCTCGCGCCGAACCTGCGCCGGCAGGAGGTCACATTCCCGACCAAGGAACCGCCGGGAACGCTGATCGTCGATACGCCCAACACCTATCTCTATTACGTGCTCGGCGGCGGCCGTGCGATCCGTTACGGCGTCCGCGTCGGCCGCGACGGCTTCACCTGGACCGGCGTGCAGAAGATTTCGCGCAAGGCCGAGTGGCCGGATTGGCATCCGCCGACCGAAATGATCGAACGCCAGCCCTATCTGCCGCGCTTCATGGCCGGCGGCCCCGGCAATCCCTTGGGCGCACGCGCGATGTATCTCGGCAATACCGTCTATCGCATCCACGGCACCAACCAGCCGTCGACGATCGGCAAGTTCGTTTCCTCCGGCTGCATAGGCATGCTGAACGAGGACGTGTCGGACCTGTTCGACCGCGTCAAGGTCGGCACCCGCGTGGTTGTGCTGCCCGGTGGCGCACCGCCCACCGCCACCGCTTCGGCGCAGCCGATGCCGGGACCGAATGCCGCGCCCGGCCCGGTGCCGCAAGGCATTCCCGGCGCCCAGCCGACCGTGGTGCCGCCGCTGCCCGCGCCGGTGACGGTGCGCTGAGCTAGACCGTTCCATTAAGTAACGATACGACGCCGCCATCCTCCGTTCGGAGGGTGGCGGTTTCGTATGGGGCGGGCATATATCTGTCGATTGGGTCACATCAAACGAACCAGGCCGATGGATTTCATCAACGTCGAGGGTCATGCGACAAGCCGCGCAGCACCCGCTGCGGTATTTTCGCTGCTGAAGAACAGCGACACCTGGCCGCGCTGGTCGATGTTCAAATCCGCCGAGCTTGAGCAGCCCGGCCACGATGAACCTTACGGCGCCGGATCCATTCGTGTCTTTTCAACTTCTGTCACCCGCGCGCGCGAACAGGTAGTGGAACTGATCCCCGATCGACAGCTCAGCTACGTGTTGCTGTCCGGCCTGCCGTTTCGAAACTACCGGGCAGACGTTCGCCTAACGTCGCCCGGCGACAGCGGCACCCGCATCGACTGGACCGCCTCGTTTCAATGCCGCTACGGAACCGGCTGGTTCTGGCGCCTGTTCATGAACAGGATTCTGTCTGATCTGGCCAAGCAACTCGCGGTGGCGGCGGAAAAGAATTCCGCGGGTTAAGTCTCCTTACGCCAGCCGTCGTACCGGCTCGCCCTTGAGCCATCCGCCGATGCCTTCGACCATCTGGGTGTAGTGGGCGCGAAAACCCTCCTCGGTGACGTAGCCGAGATGTGGCGTCAGCACGAGATTGTCGAGCTTGCGGAAGGGATGATCTGTTGGCAGCGGCTCCACTGAAAATACGTCGATCGCCGCACCCGCGATCTTGTTCTGCTGCAGGGTTTCCAAGAGCGCGGTTTCGTCGACGATCGGCCCGCGCGAGGTGTTGACGAGGAAGGCTGATGGCTTCATGCGGGCGAGATTCGCGCGTCCGACCAGCCCGCGGGAGCGATCGCTCAGCACCACATGGATGGTGATGATGTCGGCATTGGCGAACAGCTCTTCTTTTGTGGCGTAGCCGACGCCGACTTCCTTGCAGCGTTCCGCCGTGAGGTTCGGGCTCCACGCGATCACGTTCATGCCGAACGCTTTCGCCAGCCCCGCCACCTTGGCGCCGAGCTTGCCGAGGCCGATGATGCCGAGCGTGCGGCCCTCGATCTCGAGCCCGATGAATTTCTGCAGGGGTTCGCCGGCATGCATGCGGGCGTTTTCACGGCCGATGCTGCGGGTCAACTCCAGAATCAGGCCCATCGTCAGCGCCGAGGTCGGATCCCGGTTCCATTGCGTTCCGCAGAACACGACGCCCTGTTCCTTGGCGGCTTCCGAATCGATCGAGGCGTTGCGCATGCCCGAGGTGATCAGGAGCTTCAGTTTGGGCAGTGCCGCGAGCAGGGAACGCGGAAACGGCGTGCGTTCGCGCATCACGCAGATGATCTCGAAATCCTTCAAGGCGCTGGCGGCGGCTTCGGGCGAGGCAAAGGGCTGATTGAATGTGGTGACGTCGACGCGATCGGCGATATCAGACCAGTCCGCGATTTTCAGGGTGATGTCGAAATAGTCGTCGAGAATTGCACAGCGCAGCCGCGTCATGGGAAGTCCGTTCATGGCGATAATGACGGTGCGAAGACGCGCCGCCTTGGGAAGCACCATGGTCGCGCGCAACGCTTCGACGCGCAAGCGTCCAGCGATCAATGTGACGTCAAAAATGGCAGCTTAAATCGATACGGCCGCGGGTCTCAGGGCTTCGCGATCAGGCGGAATGCCGGTGTGACGAGGCCTTGGCGCGGCAGGCCGGGCCCGGGCCGCGCATGTAATGCAGCTCCGGCCGGTAGGGGTCGAATGCCCGCAGGAAGAACTGGCGCCAGAAGGCGATGAGCCCGTTGAGCGGGCTGGAGCGTCCGTCGCGGCGGTCCGCCGGGGAGGAAAGAGAGGTCGAGGTCACGGTCGCCATGACGAATCCTGTCTTTTTTCCGGCGGCTTCTGCCGCGCGGAGCGCTTTCTGGGGCGCTGACGGGTAGTTTCAGGCGCGAGTTATTAAAAGAAGGTTTCAATTGTCGCTATCCGTACTGATACTGGTGAACGGATGGAAAACGCCCCAGTGGCGCGGTTGCCCTTTGGGGGCCGCGCCGCTACATCAGCGGCAGCAAATTTCCATAAATTCTCTCGTTTTCAGGGATCACGATGGCGCGCCAGTTCGTCTATTTCATGCAGGGCCTGACCAAGAGCTATCCGACCCGCAAGGTGCTCGATAACGTCCATTTGTCGTTTTACCCCGACGCCAAGATCGGCGTGCTCGGCGTCAACGGCTCCGGCAAATCGACCCTGCTGCGGATCATGGCCGGGCTCGACAAGGAATATAACGGGGAGGCTTGGGTCGCCGAGGGCGCCCGGGTCGGCTACCTCGAACAGGAGCCGCAGCTCGATCCGGCCAAGACCGTGCGTGAGAACGTCATGCTGGGCGTCGCCAAGCAGAAGGCGATCCTCGATCGTTACAACGATCTGGCGATGAACTATTCCGACGAGACCGCCGACGAGATGACCAAGCTGCAGGACGAGATCGAGGCCGCTGGCCTGTGGGATCTCGACAGCAAGGTCGATCAGGCGATGGACGCGCTGCGTTGTCCGCCAGATGATGCCGATGTCACCAAACTCTCCGGCGGTGAGCGGCGTCGTGTTGCTTTGTGCAAACTACTGCTCGACCAGCCGGATCTGCTGCTGCTGGACGAGCCGACCAACCATCTCGACGCCGAATCGGTGTCATGGCTGGAAGGCCATCTGCGCAACTATCCCGGCGCGATCCTGATCGTGACCCATGACCGCTACTTTCTCGACAACGTCACGTCGTGGATTCTCGAACTCGACCGGGGCAAGGGCATTCCCTACGAGGGCAACTACACGGCGTGGCTGTCGCAGAAGCAAAAGCGCCTGGCCCAGGAAGGCCGCGAGGACGTCGCGCATCAGCGCACCCTGGAGCGCGAAAAGGAATGGATCGCGGCTTCGCCCAAGGCCCGCCAGGCCAAGTCCAAGGCGCGCTACCAGCGCTATGAGGAATTGCTGAAGCAGGCCAGCGAAAAACAGACCCAAACCGCGCAGATCACGATTCCGGTGGCCGAGCGGCTCGGCCAGAACGTGGTCGATTTCGAGGGGCTCGCCAAAGGATTCGGCGATCGCGTGCTGATCGAGGAGCTCACCTTCAAGCTGCCGCCCGGCGGCATTGTCGGCGTGATCGGCGCCAACGGCGCCGGCAAGACCACGCTGTTCCGGATGATCACCAAGCAGGAGGAGCCGGACAAGGGCTCCATCACGGTCGGCGAAAGCGTGCATCTCGGCTATGTCGACCAGTCCCGCGACTCGCTCGACGGCAAGAAGAGCGTGTGGGAAGAGATTTCCGGCGGCAATGAACTCATTCTTCTGGGCAAGCGCGAAGTGAATTCGCGCGGCTATTGTTCGTCGTTCAATTTCAAGGGCGCCGACCAGCAGAAGAAAGTCGGCGCGCTGTCAGGCGGCGAACGCAACCGCGTTCATCTCGCCAAGATGCTCAAGTCCGGCGCGAACGTGCTGCTGCTCGACGAGCCCACCAACGATCTCGACGTCGATACGCTGCGCGCGCTCGAAGAGGCGCTGGAGGATTTCGCCGGCTGCGCCGTGATCATCAGCCATGACCGCTGGTTCCTCGACCGCATCGCGACGCACATTCTGGCCTTCGAGGGCGACAGCCATGTCGAATGGTTCGAAGGCAATTTCCAGGATTATGAAAAAGACAAGATGCGCCGGCTCGGCCAGGACTCCATCATCCCGCATCGGGTGAAGTACAAGAAGCTGACGCGGTAAGTTTATTTCGCGAATCCGCCCGCGAGGGTGTCGACCGAACAACAGAGTTGTATTTTGTAATAGATACGATTTAAGATCGAACGCATTGCAGGCGGTGCCAAGCGTCATATTGCCGTCGATTCTTTCAAGGGGTGGCCTTTGGAAAATATTTTACACGATCCGGCGCCAATCGCGTGGGCGCTCAAACACCCCGGTGTCTTCTACTCGACGTGCCTTGCTGTCTTCTTCCTCGCCGCACTCCTGTGGTGGTTGTTGCCCTTGCTCCAACGCAGGCCCTCTGCAAGGAAGGGGTTAAGAACTGATCTGACCCTGTTCTACACTGGCAGTGTGGTCGCAGCCGGCATTATCGGGGCCATCATTCAATTTCAATCAAATGTTGAGCGAGACCAGCAACAGCAACGGTTTACGCTATCATCCAAGAACGCCAAGCGGTTTGACAGCGCCGTTGGCCAACTTCAAAAGCATTCTGACCTTGTAGAATTGGGCGCCGTTAATGCCTTGGGGGAATTGTCCAAACAGGATGGGTTCTATTGGCCGTCGATCGCGATGCTTAGCGCTTATTTGAGACATGCTGTCCAGGCTTCGGACGGGATCAATAGTGCTGTCGTTGCGGGTGCATTCTACATTTTGTCAGTGCGAAACTGGGAATCCCGAAACAGCGAACCGTTTCCTCTTGATTTTTCATCCTTGAATTTAAAGGGGCTGCATTATTCCCAGCTTCAATTGTGGGGAAGCAATTTTCAATTGAGTGATTTCTCCGGCGCCATTCTTCCGGGGGCAAAATTCGAAAGCGCGGATTTCTCCTGCGCCAATTTCGAAAATGCGATTTTTCAACCAAGTTATTTGCAGAATGCGACCAATTCGGCGGAGTTGGGTCCTAAACTTGCGAATGCAAATTTTAGGAATGCCAACTTGATTGCCGTCTTGTTCAAGTCATCTTCGGTCGATGTGGAAAATGCCTGCTTCGAGGGTGCGAATCTTGGAGGCGCGGATATCAGCGGCTTTGACTTGTCCAAAGTCACCGGCCTCGACCTCAACCAGATCCGGTCCACGAAGAAACATCCCGATGTTTCAGATGATTTTCATCCGAAGCCTTGCATGGCTTTTAAAGACCTGTGCCCAACCAATATCCAGTATCAAACTCCCCCCGCTAGCCACGTCAAAAAGGGTGACTGACCGGCGTCTAGCTTTCGCTATGGGTTGATCCGCTCCGAAGTACTGAGGCCCAAGCCGTTTTGGGCTTTTTCATAGATTTGCCGCTCCTTGCGGTGCATATCTCGATCGGCAGATCGTGGACCGCCATAACGTGAGCAGGCAGGCATGCAATACATCACATCTACAGGTGCTTTGAATCGTCTCCTGCGCGCCTTCCTGGTCATAGCGATAATGGCAGGCGCAACACCCGCTCACGCGGCCGCTGACGCAGCTTTCACGCAATTCATCGCTTCGCTATGGCCGGAAGCGCAGGCGGCGGGCGTGTCGCGCGCGACCTTCGATGCCGAGACCAAGGCGCTGGAGCCGGATTACAAGCTGCCCGATCTGATTTTGCCGGGACGTCCCGCGACCGGTGCGGCAACGCAGGCCGAGTTCGTGCAGGTGCCGGCGGATTACATCAAGGAAGCCAGCATCATCAAGCTGGCCGAAGAGGGCCAGCGGCTGATGGCCAAGCATCGCGCCGCGCTCACCGCGATCGAGCAGCGTTTCGGCGTGCCTGGCTCTATCCTGCTGGCGATCTGGGGCCGCGAAACCGATTTTGGCCGCTACACGCTGCCCTATGACGGGCTGCGCGTGATGGCGACGCAGGCCTATGTCGGGCGGCGCAAGGACCAGTATCGCAACGAGTTCATCCTGGCGCTGAAGCTGATCAGCGATGGCGAGGTGACACGCAAGGATATGCGCGCGTCCTGGGCCGGAGCGACGGGTCTGACGCAATTCCTGCCGTCGGAGCTCTACAAGCACGGCGTCGATTTCGACGGGGACGGCCGCCGCGACATCTGGCATTCGGTGCCGGATGCGCTGGCCTCCGCGGCACAGCAGCTGGTCAACAAGGGTTGGCAGCCGGGTGTGCGCTGGGCCTATGAGGTGCAGGCGCCGGCCAATGCCGATTGCACCATGGGCGTCCCTGAAGTAACAAAACCGATCGGCGAATGGGTGCGCGATGGTTTTGTGCCGGTGCGCGGCGAGAAACTCAAAGCCGGTGAGTTGGCCGAGCCGGCGTCACTGCTGCAGCCGGAGGGCATCTATGGCCCGGCGTTTCTGACCACGAAGAACTACTTCGTGATCAAGGAATACAATTTCTCGGATCTCTATGTGCTGTATGTCGGCCACCTCAGCGACCGCATGACGACGCCGCAGCCCTTTGCGACGCCGTGGTCGGCCTCGACGCAATTGCGCACCGCCGATGTCGAAGCGATGCAGCGTCACCTCACGCGCATGGGTCTTTACGCGGACAAGCTCGACGGCAAGGCAGGCATGAAAACCCGCGCCGCGCTTGGCGCCTATCAGAAAAAGGCCGGCCTCAAGGTGGATTGCTGGCCGAGCGAGACGGTGCTGCGTTCGATCAGCGCGGCGCGGTGAGAATACCGATCATTACTGCGGATTAGTTTGTGGTTCCTCATGGTGAGGAGCCGCGCATTTGCGTGGCGTCTCGAACCATCGGCCACGGTATCCAATTCATCCTTCGAGACGCGGCCAAGCGGCCGCTCCTCCAGCGACGAGCGCAATAGCGCTCGCGCGGGGATGAGGACATTCGGGATGAGTAAACAAAAAACCCGGCCGAAGCATCGGCCGGGTTTTTAAACTCAGGACGCTGAGGTCAGCGCCGCTTCATTCAGATCAGTTGCAGACTTATCAGTTGCAGACTTGGATGCGGCGGAAGCGCCAGTCGTAACCATCCCAGTAACGCTCACGAACCCAACGGCAGGGGGCCTCTTCCACATAGGCCGGGGCGGGGGCGTAGTAACCCGGCGGGGGAGCATTCTGCGAGGCAATAGCGCCGCCAACAATGGCGCCGCCGATGATGCCGCCGGCGACGGCCGCACCGAGGCCGCGCTGTGCGCTGGCGGGGGTGACCGCGAATGTGCTGGCGATCGCGGCAACCGCGACGAAGGCAGCAAATGTCTTCTTCATGTCTTGGGCTCTCCTGGGGATGATGGCGCCCTCACGTCGGCACCGGGTTCAAGGTGACTCACACGCTCTATCTGAAGTGGACCGTGTCGCCAAAAAGCGCACAGCAGTCAACCCAAAGCAAACGCTTGGAGAATCTTGGCCCGAAAAACGGTTTTTTCAGGCCCGAATTTGAGGCGTCCCCGAAAACGGGCATTTCCGGGAACGCGTCAGGTGTTTGTAACGAAGATGAACGGCTCAGCCGCACACCTGTTAGCCGCAGACTTCTCAGCCGCAGACTTGCACGCGGCGAATCCGCCAGCCGTAACCATCCCAGAATCGCTGACGCTGCCAGTAGCAGCCGCCGGTATCGGCGACGTAGGCCGGGCCGCCATAGTAACCGTAGGGGCGGCCGTAATAGCCGGGTCCGTAACCGTAGCCATAGCCCGGTCCATAATAGCCGGGGCCGGCAATCGCACCGCCGACGATGGCGCCACCGATCAATCCGCCGGCGATCGCGGCGCCCAGATAACGTTGCGCGTGGGCAGGGGCGGGCGCGGCCACGGCCGAGACGGCCAGGGTGGCGACGGCGGCCAGTGCCATCAATGTTTTCCTCATGGCATCACCTTTCTGATTGAGCAGGTCTGATTGAGCAGGCAGCGGATATAGCGATCTATGACGGTGAAAGTTCCACATTCCACTTGAATGATCAATGAACGAGGTCGCCATATTTAGCGACCAATATAGGCCATTACGGGGCTTTTGCGGCGCAGTGCCGTCCTCGTCGGGGGAGCGGCGGGACGACATGAACACTGCGCTGACAGCCATCATCATAGCGTTCGGCGGCACGTCGCTGATCTACATTCTGGTATCGCAATTCCAGACCCGCCGGACCCGGGGGCGATCGGGCGGCAGCGCTGAACCGGACGGCGGCCATTATGCCGGTGGCGGCGACAGCGGGAGCCATTTCTTTGGCTGGGGCGAGCATGGCGGATCCGATCCTTCCACGGGCTCGGATAATTCCGGCGATTCCGGCGGCGGAAGCGACAGCGGTGGAGGCGACGGCGGGGGAGGCGGCGATGGCGGCGGAGGAGGAGGCGATTAGCGGCGCTATTTCACCAAGACCGGAATGGCCGCCGAATTATTCCCGAAGTTTTTTAGATTCATTCCAGTCTGAAGTAAGCATCAGTTTGGAATCACTTGAAAATGCGGATTTTCCTTTTGCATCCTGCCGCACACTTAAATATCGAATGGACACCGTTTCTCTGAAGGGTCCGGCCGGTTTCATGATTGTCTGTTCCTGTAACGTCCTCAGCGACCATGATGTCCGCAGTGCCGTCGAGTCCGCAGAAGACCTTCCCCGAAATGCCAAGCAGATCTACGGCTGCCTCGGCTGCAGCGCCGAATGCGGTCGCTGTGCGCGCACCATCAAGACCATTATTGACGAGGCGCTCGGCGCCTGCGCCAAAGCCTGCTGCTCCGGCTGCCCGCACGCCCGCACCGAAACGCATCAGCACGAGCTCGTTCGCGCCGATCTGTCATTCGTCACCGCCGCCTGAAATCTGAAAATCTCGCCGGTTTTAGCCTGGCCGATCCTATCGGCCCCCGACTGGTTGCAGCCGATTCCATGACCGGCGCTGGACCTCACCTAAATACCAGAAGCGTCCCCGGATAATGCCGTTAAACCGCTTACACTGGGGCGGATTATGCGGTAGTAGCGTTGTTTAGAATCATTTTAAACTGGGTCTGTCCAGGCCCCCTAGCGAGAGTGCACCATGCAGGGCGACGCAAAAGTCATCGACTATCTCAACAAGGGTTTGCGCAGCGAGCTCACCGCCATCAACCAGTACTGGCTGCATTTCCGGCTGCTGAACCACTGGGGCCTGCTCGACATGGCCAAGACCTGGCGCAAGGAATCCATCGAGGAGATGCACCACGCCGACCGCTTCACCGACCGGATTCTGTTTCTCGACGGCTTTCCCAACATGCAGGTGCTCGACCCCTTGCGGATCGGCCAGAACGTCAAGGAAATCATCGAATGCGATCTGGCCGCCGAAGTCGGCGCGCGCACGCTGTACCAGGAGGCCGCGACCTACTGTCACGGCGTCAAGGACTACGTCTCGCGCGACCTGTTCGAAAGCCTGATGAAGGACGAGGAGCATCACATCGATTTCCTCGAAACCCAGCTCGATCTGATCCAACGGATCGGGCTTGAGCTCTACACCCAGAAGCATGTCGGCGGGCTCGAGGGCGAGCACTAGGATAATTCAGCGCCGGCTATTTCATCCTTGGAGACGCGGCCAAGTGGCCGCTCCTCAGGATGAGGTCACAGGCCCTCATGGTGAGGAGCGCGGCAACGCCGCGCGTCGCGAACCATGGCAGAATTCACAACTGCGTCTTGTAGCGCGCTTCAACGGCGGCCTGGTTTTCCCGCTCGCCGAGGCTGGTCTGGTCGTGGATGATCTCGCCGATACTCGGAAATATTTCGCGTTCGACCTGGGTATCTCCAGACCACAGGCGCGAGCGCATCAGCGCCTTGCCGCAATGAAAATACGCCTCGTGCACATCGATGCGCAGCACCGCGCGCGGCAGTTTGCCGAACTCTTCCATCGCGGCCAGCAAGTCCGGGTCCGCCGATAGCATGCCCTTGCCGCCGACGCGCAGCGTCTCGTCGATCCCGGGTACAAAGAAGATCAGCTGCACGAAGCCGGAACCCTCGACGATGTTTTTGAAACTGTCGATCCGGTTATTGCCGGCGCGATCCGGCATCAGGAGCTGGTTGGGACCGGTGACGTTGACGAAGCCGGGATTGCCGCCGCGCGGCGAGGCGTCGACGCTGCCGTCGGTGCCCGATGTCGCCAGCACGCAGAACGGCGACATCGCGATGAATTTTCGGGCGTGAACGTCGATCTCCGGGCGTGCCTTCGCGATCACGCGCGGCGTCGGCTTTGGATAGATCGAAGCAAGGTCGCTGGCGGCGAGTTCGGTCAAGATATGTCTCCGCAAAATTGTGGGTTGCCCGAAGCTATCATCGCGCCATTGCGGCAGCTACGGTTTATCTGAGGTGCCAGCATTGCGTCACCGCCGGCGCCACGGCCAATCGATCACATCAGCGCAATAGAGCGCCCACCAGATCAGCACCGGCTGAAACGCCAGCCGCGGCCCATGATAGAGCCAGCTATTGGTGACGGGGGGCAGCACGATGCCATCGATCGCGTGCTTGAAATTGGCCGGCCACACGCAGAGTGCATAGGCCGCGAATGCGATGCCGGCGTACCAGCGCAATGGCCGCGTCACCAGCGCGACGGCGCCGGCCAGTTCACACAGTCCGGTAATGAAAATGACCTGTGGCGCGAACGGCACCCAGGAAGGCGTGATCGCGAGAAATTTATCCGGCGCCCAGAGATGGCCGATCCCCGCGGCCACGTAAATCACCGCGAGAATCCATCGCATAACGGCGCGCGCGGTCGCGGAACGATCGGGTACAGTTTCGGAATACATTCACGATCGTAACATTTGCCAGGCCGCGGCGCCAGTTGGTTCAGGTCAAACTCACACCGCATCCGCCGGCACGAAGCAACTGATGATGATGCTGCCGCGGTGATGTACATACCACACCACGGCCTCGCCGACGGGATTGCCGCGGTCGCGAATGATGGCATGCGCGGGCACCGCCATCCACTGGCCTTCGATCGGCACCCAATAAGAACCTTCGCGAAAATTATATTCGGTGCGGTGGCCGTCGGAGATATCGCAACAGGGCACGCCGTTCGGCGCCATCACGCCCTTGAACCAGGCGCGAATATCGGGAGGGACGTTTTCGAACTGGCCGTTGTCGAAGGCAAGCGCCGCGCTCGTCAGCACGGACAAGCTCGCCAGCAAGATGATCTGTGCGAGCGTGCGCATGCGATCCTCCACTGTGTCACCGGCATCATCGTCATCCGCCGACGTTACGGCAATTACGAATCGTACCAGCTGATACGATTAAGCCTCAGCGATCAGAAGGATGCATGCTCAAAAAATATGCGAAGCGCGGCGCAGCAAATTTGGTGCGATGCGAAATCTGGAAATCTACATCGTGCGTTGCGGCGCGGTCTGCAGCAATTCCTGCAGCTGTTGTTTGTAGAACGCCGCATTGCCGGTCGTGAGATGCCCGCGCGTCTGCGTGCTCGCAGGGATCAGATAGAGCCGGCCGTTTTTGATCTGCTTGATCGCCGCATCGGTCACGCCGGTTTCCGGCGGATTGCGTTCATCGTCGGCGGCATTGATCGCGAGCAGCGTCGCCGTGATCCGCTCGAGGCCGGCGGGTTTGTAATCGTGGGAGGCTTCCCATTGATAGATGAAATCGTTGGCGTCTGCGGTGATCGGCGTCGCCAGCCGGTCATCGACCATCTTGTCGGCCTTCGCTGCGGTCGGCGCCAGCGTCTGATAGCCGAGCGTGCCGCCGCCGGTCGCAATGCCGTAGGCGGCAACCGCGTATTTCATCATTCGGGGCTGCGCGGTGTAGTTGCCGCTGTTGTAATCCGGATCGTTGCGGATAGTCTCGATCATCATCCGCCGCAGCATCCAGTTGCGCGCCGCCATCTCGGTCGGCTGCGCCGCCATCGGCACCAGCACATCCATCGCGTCGGGATATTTTGTCGCCCATAGCCAGGTGTGCATGCCGCCCATCGAGTTGCCGATTACGAGCCGCAAATGCTTGATGCCGAGGCCTTCCTTGACCAGGCGATACTGCGCCTCGACCATGTCGGCGTAGTCATATCTGGGAAATGCGGTCTTGAGACCGTCGGACGGCTTGGACGATTTACCGTGGCCGATGCTGTCGGGAATGATGATGTAATATTTCGACGCGTCGAGCGGCTGGCCGGGGCCGAACAATTCACCGGCGAAAGTCGGCGTCAGCATGCTGGCCGCCGAGCCGCCGGATCCATGCAGCACCAGCACCGGCTGGCCCGAAGGTTCGCCGACGGTGGTGTAGTGAAGCCGCAACTCCGGCATGGTTTCGCCGGTATGGAATTTAAAATCCTTTGCAGTCCAGTCGCCTTGCTTCGGGGCGGGATAGTCTGCCGCCAGCGCGGGGAGGGAAGTCATTGACATAAGAGCCGAGATAGCGAGCGCCGATAGTATCGCGCGTGAACATTTCACGATGCGTTTCCCCAAAACGCGACCGCGCTACCTGGGCCGCTTTGCATACGAGCCTATCACGCCTCTTACGGCGATCCGAGAGTCCGGCGCCTGATACGTGGGGTCACTTTTTCGGGAAAGCGTAGGGAGCGTCTACCGCGAGTCCTCGACATCGGTTTCTGGACGGTCACTACCCGAAGCGGTTTCGGTGTGCCACTTGCCGTCGGCGGTCTCGTATTCGATTGCCTCGGTGCGACCGGGCACGCGCTGTTCGGCGGCGACGCGCCGGGCGGCAGCCAGCGCGGCCGCATGGGTCGGGAAGGGCTCCGAGAACACGCCGCTGACGGTATAGGCCCAGCCGCCGTCGTGCTGGACGATCTTGTAGGTGACGTGGCTCATGGGAACTCGCTTTTGTTGACGTTGGCGCGGCGACAGGGGGTGAACGCGTGATCTATTCTATGACAAAATAGGGCCTGATGTGGGATTTTAAGACAGGTCCGCCGGGTTAAGGAGAAAAACAGATGTGCCGTAACATCAAGACGCTGTTCAATTTCGAGCCGCCCGCGACCGAGGACGAGATTCACGCCTCGGCGCTGCAATTCGTGCGAAAGCTCTCCGGCTTCAACAAGCCGTCGCAGGCCAATGCCGAGGCGTTCGACCGCGCGGTCGCCGAAGTCTCGGCCTCGGCGCGGCGGCTTCTGGTCTCGCTTCACACCCATGCCCCGGCGCGCGACCGCGAGATCGAGGCCGAGCGGGCCAAGGAACGCTCAAAATTGCGGTTCGGATGACGCCTCCGGTGGGAGCGTGATGTATCTCACGGTTCTGGAACAGCGCGCGGCTCATGATCGCCCGGTCGTTTTCAGCCGTGGAGATCAATCATGAAACCAGTTCTGAAACCTTCAACTCAATTGAAGTTGGGATCCGTTTTCTTCACCGTGTTCTGGATCGTGGCCATGCTGCGCTGGAGCGGTTCACTGGAGCCGGCCAATATTATCATCACTACGATTTGCGGGGCCGCCGCCGGCTATGGCTGGTATCGCGTCATGCGCTGGCAATTGTCGCGCAGTTTCGTGCCGGAGCGATCCGGGCCGCATTCGTAAGAGATGTTTCGAGTGGTGGGCTTTCATGCTTCGAGACGATGCTTCGCATCTCCTCAGCATGAGGTTCTTGGGGCGGCGCAAAATACTCCGACCTCATGGTGAGGAGCGCGGCAACGCCGCGCGTCTCGAACCATGTGACACGCACAGCCCTACTTCTTGTGCTTATCCTTGTGCTTCTTTTTCTTCTTGTGATCGTCGTCGTCCTCATCTTCGGACGCATCGTCGTCTTCCGGCTGCAGTTCCGCCTGCTCAAGGGCCAGACGCTCGGCGGCGGCGAGTTCGGCCGCCTCGAACTCGCGAAGCCGCTTGTAGTCCTCCCAGGCGTCGAACAGCATGTGCAGCCACGGCATGACCTGCTCGATCGAGGGCAGTTGACCGGGCGGGCCGGGCTCGCCCTGCGGACCGGCCGGGCCCTGCACGCCGGGCTTGCCTTGGGGCCCAGCTTCACCGGGCTTGCCCTGTACACCAGGCTCGCCGCGCTTGCCTTGCTCGCCGGCTTTGCCTGGCTTGCCCTGCGGTCCAACCTTGCCGCGCGGCCCCTCCAGCCCGGGCCGTCCGGGATGGCCCTGCGGTCCGGGACGCCCCGGCTCACCGCGCGGGCCCTGCGGCCCCTGTCGTCCTTGCCGGATAGTCGTTTCGTCCGCCACCTGCGTCATCTCCCGATCATGTCCGGGCTTTTATTAGCAGACGTTTGATGACAGCAGCAATTGCGCGATGCGAAGACGCGGACGCGATCAACAGGCTACAGGCTAAAGCGTGTCACAGCACTAGTCGCTATGCGCCGGGACGTCAATTCCTTCGGCCGAATATTGCCGGATCTTGTTGCGCAAGGTGCGGACGGACACCCCGAGCACGCGCGCGGCGCGGGTTCGGTTTCCGTCGCAACGCGCCAGCGTTTGCAGAACCAGCTCCCGCTCGACCTCGCCGACGGTTGACCCGATCAGCAGCGGCATGACTTCGTTCGGAGCCAGCGAGGGCGCCGGGGTTTCCG
The DNA here is from genome assembly GCA_963790595.1 of uncultured Alphaproteobacteria bacterium. Classification (GTDB taxonomy): domain Bacteria; phylum Pseudomonadota; class Alphaproteobacteria; order Rhizobiales; family Xanthobacteraceae; genus Bradyrhizobium. The sequence continues at coordinate 89,558 of CAWBPE010000015.1, forward strand.
GCGCAGGAACATCGAACTCATAGGTCATTGACACCTCCCGATCAACGCCCGCCCGAATCTTGGAGCGGAAACATCGAGAACCAACAACCCCCAGCGTGTCGGACCGTGCGCGGAGTCGGTTAACGAATCCTTAATGGCGCTCAAACCGCCCGGTAACCGCCATCCGCCATCACGATCGAGCCCGTCACATAGGCCGACAGATCGGAGGCGAGGAAGATCGCGGGGCCGACAATGTCCTCGGGCGTGCCTGCACGGCCGAGCGGCGTGTGATCCATGAATGTTTTGACGTACTCAGGGTGGTCGCTGCGCGTCTTGGCATTCAGCGGTGTTGCGATGAAGCCCGGGCCGATCGCATTGACGCGCACGCCATCCTTGCCGAGTTCGGCGGCCAGCGCCTTGGTAAATCCGAGCACGCCGTGTTTCGCGGCGGTATAGGCCGGCGAGCTCGGCGTGCGAATATGCACGAACGACTGGATCGATCCGATATTGACGATGCGGCCCTTGTTGGCGCGCAGCGGTTCGAGAAAGGCATGCGTGACATTGAACACGCCGGTGAGGTTGATCGCGATGATATCTTCCCAATCATTGATCACGGCCTCCGCCGGGCCCAGCATGCCGTTGCGCCGCGCGATGCCGGCATTGTTGACCAGGATCGAGACCTTCCCGACCTGCTCGGCGATGCGTTTGGCGATCGCGATGCAGTCCTCGCGATTGCTGACGTCGAGCTTGAAGCTCTCGGCCTGGCCGCCGGATCTGCGAATTTCCTGCGCCGCCTCGGCGACGGCTTCTTCGTTGGTGTCGATTAGCGCGACCTGCGCGCCTTCGCGGGCATAGCCCAATGCGATCGCGCGTCCGATCCCGGACGCGGCTCCCGTGATGACGGCGATATGATTCCGGAGAAGCGGCATGGCGGGGTTCCCTTTGTTTTCTTGGTTTTGCGTATTCGATACAAACTAATTCAAAATTGTGCCTGCGGAAACGGAAAGCTTTACCGGTGTGCGGTAGTCATCCGACACCATGGACAGAAAGCTCCCGGAATGGAAATTCGGTGTGGACCGGATCTGGTTGGCGGCTACGCCGGACTATGCCGCTGCCCTGCGCATCGTGGCCGAAATCGCCGATGTCAGCGAGGAGACGCTGCTGCGGCAGGCGGCGAAGCAGGCGCTGCCCAGCCTGCGCAACGCTTCGCCGGGAAATGCGGACGGCAACACAAAAGACGCCGCGCGGCGTCGCCTGCGGGTCGTTCACGAAGTCCTGCACACACTCGCCAGTCCACGGTTCGGCAGACGCGAAGCCAGTGTGAAGTTGCCGACATTGGAGGAGCGTTACCGGCAGCTATTGGAACTGCCGCTCGATCGCCGGCTGTCCGCGGCTGAAATCCACCGCGCCTATAAGCACGTCGCCAAGCGCGCGCACCCGGACGCCGGCGGTAGCGCGGGCGAATTTCTGGAATTGGCCGCGGCGCGGGAAGCTCTGATGAAGCAGAAGTAAAGCGTTTTCAAGCGAAGTGAGCGCCGACGCGCCTTCTATGCCATCGTCCGGTCGTAGAACGGCGTGCACGCCTTTCTGATCTCGGCATCGCGCTCGTCGTTGAGGAACATGATGTCGAGATGGGTCTTGGTGTTGAACAGCGCCGCGAAGGTCTTGCCCATCTGACCGGCGACCTTTTCGCTGTTGCGCTCGTCGTCCGTGACGAGACCCAGCATCACGCCGCTGGTCTTGTCGTCATAACGAACGCGGGCGAGATAGGCCCTGGATACGGTGGCGCCGAGGCCGAGCAATACCGACAGCGCCTCCTTGAGGCGTTGCTCTGCCGGGCCGTCCTGTTCGCCGACAAATGTAACTTCGGGCGTGGTCAACTGGTGAAGCAAATTAACCTCCCTTCGTGAGGCGGAGAGCGATGGGCCCGGTGCGACATGCACGCGAGCCCACCATCTTCCGCCGATCGAACGGTTTCAGAACTTGCAAGTTCCCCGGTGCAGCAAAACATCCTTGACCGCGAGGGCATGGCCGAAGGTATGGATGCGATGGGTGACGGTGGTGTAACCGGCCGGCCACGGCGTGGGCGAAAAGGAATTATCCCAGACCTGGCAAAAACCAGTGTCATGCCAGCGGATCACATGAAAAGCGGCCTGCGCCGGGCTGGCGGCGGCAAGCGCGGTGAAACCAAGTCCGGCAACGGCGCAAAGAGCGGAAAGACGACGCATGTTGAAATATCTCCTCGTGAGAAATGTCTGTCCCGTCTGCGCAATAAGCTTGGGCAGATCAGGCGCCGGGGAGGGGGTCGCCCCGAACATGGGGTAAGTGTCGGGCAGGCGCGATTGGGTTCAAAGCACGGCGGCAAAATGGCGCGCCTTAACGACGGGGTGGGCACCCCGCCGTGACAGTTCAATGAATTATTCGCCGGCCTATTGCGCTGCAAACGAAGCAATGCCCTCGATCTCGATCAGCATCTTTGGATCGGGCAGCGCGTGGATCACGCAGGTGGTGCGCGCAGGATAGGGCGCGGGTCCGAACGCCGACGCATACAGCGCGTTCATGGTCGCGACATCGGATGCACGCGTCAGCAGCACATTAACTTTGACCAGATCGCGAAAGGTCACGCCGGCCTCGTCGAGCACGCGCTTGATATTGCGAACGACGAAACCAAATTGCGCCTCGAAACTCTCCGGCAGTGCGCCGTTATCGTCAAAGCCGGGAATGCCCGAAATAAACAGCAGATCGCCGACGCGGGTGGCAAAGGACAGCGGCGGGGCCTTGATGTTGGCGGGCGGCGCAAAGTGCTGGATCGGCATGGGTCACCTTTATCCTCTGGGGTACGGCGATGGCCCAAGCGGGCCATGCTTGCTACGCTCTGTAAAGGACGAATCGATCCGCCTCGCAGCAACAACCCGCAATAATTCCAGGGAGCTCCTTGTCATGAAATTATCATCCGCCCTTCGCGTCGCCCTGCTGGCGCTGGCTTCGATCGCCGGCACGTCGCTGCCCGCCTTTGCCGACGGTGGCACCGTGTCGCTCGTGATCTACAAGGCGGGATGGATCATCGGTGGCTCCGGTGGCGGCGGCGTGTTGAATTTCCGCGGCCACAGCTACGCGCTGTCGACAGGCGGCCTCGACTACGGCCTCGTGTTCGGCGGATCGAAGACAGTATTGCGCGGCACCGTGACCAACATCTACCGTCCCTCCGACGTCGCCGGCGTCTACGCCGCGGCGGGCGCGGGCATCGCGGTCGGCCGCGGCGCACGCGCGATCGTGCTGACCAACCAGAAGGGCGCCGTGCTTCAACTGGCCGGCCATCAGTTCGGGCTGATGGCGAATGCGGATCTAAGTGGGTTGGCGATTACGTTGAAGTAGGGAGTGTTAGCTCAGGTCCGTGCCTCGCGACCGTGCCAGATCCGCGTGATGAGGATATTGTCATTTTCGGGCAGGACGGCATAGCGCACGATGTATCCGGAGGAACCAAACCGGACCACTATCTGGCGAATGTCAGCGTCCCCGGTTGGCATCCCCAGCTCGGGAAATTCGTGCAATCGATCGAACGCCTTCCAGATCAACGCCAGAGCACGTCGCGCGGCATCGGGATTTTTTTGATCGAGAAAGGTTCGCAATCGCTCGACGTCCTCAACGGCGTCGGGCGAAAACAGGATCATCCGATCTTGCGCGGCGCGGGGCGCGGTAACTCGTTCGCCGAACCCCAGCTCGCCACCCAGGTCTTCACGTCGTCCAGCGGCACGGCTGAGCGTGTGTTTTTGAAAGCATCCAGCCGCCGGCGATCCTCGCCGATATCGGGTCCATCGATATCGACCACGGAATCGAGAAGCGCCACCGCTTCCGCGAGCACTGCAGCAACATCCTGCCCGCGCTCGTCGGCCATTTCACGCAGACGCGCATCGGTGTCGGCGTCGATATCCAGGGTGCGGCGGATCATGTTCATGAGAAACGACAGTAATTGCAGGATGCCGATTTGTCGAGATACTGGGTAACCCGTAGCCCGCATGAGCGTAGCGACATGCGGGTGCTTTGTAACTGTCTCCCGGATGTCGCGGAGCCTGTCATCGGGCGCGCATTCGCGCGGCTCATCCGGGCTACGCCCTGCTAATCCTGGCTCCCGATCGCTTCATGCATGGCGCAGCAGTGCCAGACTATATTCTCGCGAGTGACGACGAATTGCTTCAGCGGCGTATCGATGTCGTAAAAATAGATGTTGGCGATAAACCCGTAGATGGCCGCATCGATGCTGGTTGGCGCCTCACCGTGCATGTAGCCCCCCGGCGTGGGGAGCAGGGCGGCGAGCGCCTCCAGATCGGCGACGCCGCGCGCCATGGCGGCATCAGGATCGAAGCGGCCGATACCCTGGTAATAGTAACGCTGGTGATTGAAAGCCTTTGCCTTGGCGAGGCCTTCCTCGGTCAGGCTCGGATGCTCGCGCAACAGTGCCGCGCGGAACGCCGGCCAGAAGCGTTCGTCCTGCCAACGCGAATACGACATCACCCAATAGAGGTCGTCGAGCAGGCGGTTGATCAGGATGTTCGCGGTTCGCTGCATCGGACTGAGCGCGGCATCGATCGTCAGCCGATATTTTTGGGTGACAAAGCCTAAAATTGTCTCGCTGTCACCGACCGTATCGTTGCCGTCGACGATATAGGGAAGCTGGCCTCGCGGCGCCTTCGAAGCGTCCAGGATGTGCTCGTGCCGAAACCGAACACCCGCAAGACGCAGGAACGCAAACACCTTCAGGCCGTAGCCGTTGTTGTCGGCAACTCCGAACAGCGCGGGATAGGAGTACAGCGTGAGCATCTGCAGGTCCGTTGCAACGAGGCAATCCCAGCCTACGCAGCAAATGCCAGGTGGACAAGGCAGACGCACTCAACTTGTTGCACGGATATGCGTGTCCCCGTTGTGCAGCGGGGTGGGTTAGGCGACTTGTCCGCCGTAGCTCGAAGAGCGAAGGCGAAAGCCGTGGCCCACCGCTTCGGGCGAACATAACGGTGGGTTACGCTGCGCTAACCCACCCTACGGACGGCGGACTATTTGCACCGCTCGAGCCATCTCTTTCTCATATATTCCGTCGGCGCAATGCCCCGTCAAAAGATCGAGTTTGAAGGGCACCCAAATATCCGCGACTGGCGTGTACGCCTCACCCGAAAGTTCGGTGCCGTTCACTTCGATGTTGCGCATGCCATCCCATGAGATGCGCGGGCTGCGCCATCCAGAATTATCTGCTTTGACAGCTACGAAATCGATTAAACAACGGAATACGACAGACCTAAGCGGTGGAAGCGAGATCACCTCTTCAACATTATAAGAGATGCTCTCGCGAATAGTGCGGCTCTCTGGGTCAACAATGGAAGCCTCACCTTGCGCGACAACGATAACATCGGTTTCGTTGGGATGGTCCAGAACGATATTGCAGGCGGCCATGCGGCCAAGAAAGTTGCCCACCCACGGTTCGGAGCCTGTCGGGTAGAAGCGGACCACCAGCCCCTCGCGATGCTCGCGAGCTCCATGCATGGTGAACGATATAGCCATGGGGCCGTACGGCGGTAACCCAGGCAAGACTTCAAACCGCATGGTCCTGCTCGCGTTGAGGTAAGGGCCAGATCGTCTAGCGTATTCGAGTGGACGTAGCCCGCATGAGCGCAGCGACATGCGGGTGCTTTGTAAACGTCCCCGGATGTCGCTTCGCTCATCCGGGCTACGGTCGCGCAGCCCTACCTCAAAGCGTACAGCGTCGCTCCATCCGCATCTTCTGCTGCACCGCCATCGCGCCGGTCAAAGTCGGGGCCGGCTTGCTGACGACCTTGTAGTCCGACGGCCAATGCAGCGGTTTTTGCTGGAGGTCTTCGTTCCAGATCTGGCAGATGCCGGTGTTGTCCCAGCGGATCACATAATAGCCGGCCTGTGCGGGAACGCTGACGGCGAGGGCCGAGACGGCGATAGCGGTGGCGGCACAGAGGGCGGTAACGCGGCGCATGACGAAACTCCTGAACTAAAAAAGAAACTGCGGGACGGTGAGATCACCGCCCCGCAGTCTCCCTAGCACAAAAAGGGCTCAGAGCACCTTATTGCTTTCCTTCACCTTTTCGGCATCGAGATACAGTTGATTGCCCATCTCGTTGAACTTGGCGCTCATCTGCGCCATGCCGTCTTCGATGGTGCCGGAGATCGACAGGCCGACGCCGGCGACCGCGCGCCGATCCGGGTCGTTCAATGTCGCGGCGTAGTCGCGCACGTCCTGCGTGATTTTCATCGAGCAGAATTTCGGGCCGCACATCGAACAGAAATGCGCGACCTTGTGGGCGTCCTTGGGCAGCGTCTCGTCGTGATAGCTGCGCGCGGTGTCCGGATCGAGCCCGAGGTTGAACTGGTCCTCCCAGCGGAAGTCGAAGCGAGCGCGGGACAATGCGTCGTCGCGCAGTTGCGCGGCTGGGTGGCCCTTGCCGAGATCAGACGCATGCGCGGCGATCTTGTAGGTGATGACGCCGACCTTGACGTCGTCGCGGTTGGGCAGGCCGAGATGCTCCTTCGGGGTCACATAACAAAGCATCGCGCAGCCGAACCAGCCGATCATGGCCGCACCGATGCCCGAGGTAATGTGGTCGTAGCCCGGCGCGATGTCGGTGGTCAGAGGGCCCAACGTGTAGAACGGCGCTTCGCCGCATTCCTTGAGCTGCTTGTCCATGTTGACCTTGATCTTGTGCAGCGGCACATGGCCGGGGCCTTCGATCATCACCTGGCAGCCTTTTTTCCACGCGATCTGGGTGAGCTCGCCGAGCGTCTCGAGTTCGGCGAATTGCGCGCGGTCATTGGCGTCCGCGATCGAGCCCGGCCGCAAGCCGTCGCCGAGCGAGAACGACACGTCATATTTGCGCATCAGATCGCAGATTTCCTCGAAGTGCGTGTAGAGGAAGCTCTCCTTGTGATGCGCCAGGCACCACTTCGCCATGATCGAGCCGCCGCGCGAGACGATACCGGTGACGCGGTTCGCAGTCAGGTGGATGTAGGGCAAGCGCACGCCGGCGTGGATGGTGAAGTAGTCGACGCCCTGTTCGCACTGCTCGATCAGCGTATCTTTATAGAGTTCCCAGGTCAGCTTGACCGGATCGCCGTCGCACTTCTCCAGCGCCTGGTAAATCGGAACCGTGCCGATCGGGATCGGCGCATTGCGAAGGATCCATTCGCGGGTGGTGTGGATGTTGCGGCCGGTCGAGAGGTCCATCACGGTGTCGGCGCCCCAGCGGATCGCCCACACCATCTTGTCGACTTCCTCCTCCACCGACGAGGTCACGGCGGAGTTGCCGATATTGGCATTGATCTTGGTCAGGAAGTTGCGGCCGATGATCATCGGCTCGAGTTCGCCATGGTTGATGTTGCAGGGGATGATCGCGCGGCCGCGGGCGATCTCCGAGCGAACGAACTCCGGCGTCACGAAAGCCGGCACCGAGGCGCCAAAGCTTTCGCCGTCAGCCAAAGCGGCCTCGGCGCGCTCCAGCTGGACCTTGCGGCCGAGATTTTCGCGGGTCGCGACGTAGATCATCTCTTTCGTGATGATCCCGGCACGGGCGAATTCCAGCTGCGTGATCATGTGATCGCCGACGCCGCGCAGCGGCTTGTGATGCGCGGTGAATGATTTCGCCGCATGCGCGGCGCCGACATTGCCATTGTCTTCCGGCTTGATGTCGCGGCCTTCATATTCTTCCACACCGCCGCGCTCCTTGACCCAGGCGATGCGTGCACGGGACAGACCGGCATTGACGTCGATGGTCACGGTGGGATCGGTATAGGGACCGGAGGTGTCATACACCGGCAGATTGGGCTCGCCGGCGCCGGGGCTTAAGATGATCTCGCGCAGCGGCACGCGCACATCCGCCGCCTCGTCGGGTGTGACAAAGATCTTGCGCGACGAGGGCAGCGGGCCGGTGGTCACGGCGGGAAGCGTGGTGTCGGGATTGGAGCGAATGTTCATGGGATCCTCCTTCTAGATTGTTGTCGTTCCGGATGCGCCGCGGATCGCGGACCATTCCGGAGGTCGGGAATTCAAAGTGCTGAGAGATTTCGATCGCGGCTGCCCCCACCCGTCGCGCTCTGACGAGCGCGCCACCCTCCCCCGCAAGCGGGAGAGGGAAGATAAGAGCGAGCTGCGCTCCCTCTCCCGCTTGCGGGGGAGGGCCGGGGTGGGGGTGTATCGGCAGGCGCTCATCTCACGCGACCTCCGCGTTCAGGCCGAGCCAAGCGCGCACGCGCGCGTCGGGTTCGGGATTCTGGGTGACGTCGCTAACCACAGCGATCGAATCGGCGCCGGCGGCGAAAATCTCGCGCGCCTGCTCCAGCTTGATGCCGCCGATCGCGACCAGCGGGATATTGCCGATGCGCTTTTTCCATTCTGTAATTTTCGGGATTCCCTGCGGCGCGAAGCGC
>CAWBPE010000016.1:0-286216 GCA_963790595.1 uncultured Alphaproteobacteria bacterium
TGCGCCGGTGAAAAACTGTCGAGTAGGCCGAGGGAGTTTCACCCTCGGCCGCTCACAGATCCGGACGTGATACTCTCGCATCATCCGGCTCGTGTTATCCAACCGTCGCTCGGCCAAGGTGCTGCCAGTGGACGAAGAGCTTCGGGTTCTGCTGCGCCATCCTGTTGAGTCCCCTCAGAGATCGTCCACGGTGGCCCCTCAGCCGTTTGTATTTTTGCCGAAGCCACGCGCCGAGGCGCTCATCGAAGTACTCATAAATCCTGCGTAGCTCCGTCGGATAAAACCGCCCGTAATACTGATCCCAGCCCCTAAGAGTCCGTTTGAAAAATCACGGGTGAGTGTTTCGGCGGAGCAGATTTCCACCCATGGCGACGAGGATCATGGCCTCGGAGACGTCGATCCGGGTCTCATAGTCTCGCACGAGGCGGCGCCACCTTGTCATCCAGCCGAATGTTCTCTCCACGACCCAGCGGCGCGGCAGAACCTCAAAGCCAACCTGTTTGTCGGAACGGCGGATGACCTCGATGACGAACTCAAGGTAGGCCGCCTTGTCCATGAGTTGCAGCCTGTCGTAGGCGCCGTCGGCGAACAGGTGCTTCACCCACGGCCAGCGCTTGCGGATGCCATCAAGGATGGTCTGGGCGCCGGCGCTGTCGGAGATATCGGCCGGAGTGAGGTTCACCATCAGCAACCGGCCGCCGGTATCCACCGCGATGTGGCGCTTGCGCCCCACAATCTTTTTTCCCGCGTCATAGCCTCTCTTCGCATTGGGCGCGGGCGCCTTCACCGTCTGGCTGTCGAGCACGCCGCCCGAGGGGCTGGCCTCCCGGCCCTCCCTCTCGCGATCGAGCATCAATTCCAGGTCGTGGATGGTCTGAAACAGAAACCTTCGCGCCAGGCGCCGGAACCACCAATAGATCGTCTGCCACGGCCCAAAGTGGATCGGCAGCATCCGCCAGCCACACCCCGAACGGACCAGATACCGAACCGCGTTGATAACTTCGCGAAATTCCACCGTCCGTCGTCGACCCCGCGCCGAAGCTCTCGGCATCAGCGGCGCAATCCGCTCCCATTCCTCATCCGTCAAATCCGACGGATACCGCTTCGTTTTCTTGGCGATCTTGGCCATCCGGCCACGCGTCTGCTCTGTCCACATCCAGAGCTTGAATCACAACTCGCCGTCCGGCGAAATCCCCTTCATACCTTTTTCAAACGGACTCTAAGGACTGGATTTAGACTGCGGGCAATGTCTTCCAACGACAGCGGCGCATGCTGGGGCAAGCGCCACTCCCTAATACGCATTCGCATGCGCTTGAGCGATTGCGGACTCACCGCTGGTAAGAAGCAAGTGAAGATCTTCCCCCAACGATTCTTCGCCGTCCGTGGTCTGAAGCTAAAGCCTAGAAAGTCGAACTGGATTTGCGGATATCGCTCGCGCCGGTTGCTGTCCGCGCAGTAGACCACTTTGGTCTTCTCCGGGTGCAGCACCAGATGACAGTCAGCAAGCCGTTGCTCCAACGCCGATTTCAGCTGCTCCGCTTCCCGCCGAGTTCGGCAATGGCAGATGGCATCATCAGCGTAGCGTTCGAACGGGATGTGCGGGAACGTCCGCCTCATCCACGCGTCAAAGGCATAATGCAGGAACAGATTCGCCAGAATCGGGCTCACGACGCCCCCTTGCGGGGTGCCTTGCACCCTTTCCCGCAGCGTTCCGTCAGACATTTCGACGGGGGCTTTCAGCCACCGCTGAATGTAGAGCAACATCCAGCTACTACGGATGTGTCGACGAACCGCGCGCATCAGAAGCTCATGATCGATCGTGTCGAAGAAGCTTTTGATGTCGAGATCGACGACCCAGTCCCGCTGCCAGCAGCGCTTGCGCGCCTGCTCTACTGCCTGATGGGCGGATTTTCCGGGCCTGTACCCATAGGAATCTGGATCGAACAGATGATCCAGTTCCGGCTCCAGGCGCTGTTTGACCACCATTTGAGCGATACGATCTGCAACGGTCGGGATGCCCAGAGGCCTGTTCCCGCCTCCGACCTTGGGGATCTCCACCCGTCGAACCGGTGGCGGGAAGTAGCTTCCTGATGCCATCCGGTTCCACAATTGGTAAAGGTTGTCCTCAAGTCCGTTGGCGAAGTCGTCCAGGCTCTGGCCGTCTACGCCCGCCGCTCGTCCTTTCGTTTTCACAAGCTTGTACGCTGCCCAGACCATTGCCTTGGTAATGGGTAACGGTTTGCCGGAGTTCATCGTGCTCCTCCCGGTTGGTCCGGTTGGCACGACGATTCCAGCGGGATAACGCAGCCCCTTCGCTCCATGGCCATTACGGCCACTTCGTCACTACTACGGGCCACTCCGCCCCTGCCGCGAGTATTGGTATTCTCGCTCGTGGTATTGGCCACTCGCAGATTTCCCTTGGCACCTCGCGTCAGGTTCCCACGTTCCATGCTGAAGCCTGTGATGAGATCATGCCGCCTATACACCGGCTGCCGCGTGGGCCGTAAACAGGCTCCGCCCACCCTTTTCCGAGCGTCATTTCCCAACACTCGTTTTGACAGCGTCTTGAACCCTTTTCGATGCGTCATCAGAGGTTCGCTCTCGCTCATCTTCTCATCACTTACCTGACGGCTTTATCTGCCGCCTTTTCCCTCATCGCTCACTACCACGCCTCTTGAGCGCAGCAGCATGAGGTGGTTTGGAGCCTGTCCCTGCAGACCGACTCCGGGAGGCCAAACTCCCATCTTCAACACAGCATCACCGGCGTCACCGTCGGTGTTCGTGGCACACGGAAATACGGGTCGTGGACCCAGCGCTCGCACACCCCCTCGTCGGACAGTCCGTAAATGTGCTTGAGCAACAACAACCCGATCATGAAGCGGGTCTCGATCCCCGGCCGGCCGTTCTCGCTGTAAAGCGGCGCGATCTCGCCGTCGATCCAGTCCCAATCGACCTTGCCGGCAAGCAGGACCAGCTCGTGCTTCAGGTTGATGATCTGGTCCAGCCGCGCCCGGAACAGATCGTTCGATCCCGTCATCTTGTGCTTCTTTGGCCGCATCGTTCCCTCCGATGCACCACAGAATCATGGTCCGCAGCCAAAGGGAATCCAAAAACGAAATTGCAAGGTTCAGGGGCCTCAAGCCGCCATCTCCTGCAATCTCAAATGCCTCCGCAGCCGAAAAACAAACTCCCGATCAACGCCTTGGACGGACGACTAATTCGCAGCACGGCCATTTCGCTGAAGATTGAGCTGATCCGCAGTTCGATATTCAGGCGACAGCCACGAATGGCTTTCGTGGAAGCCGGCGGGAACAACTTGAACCGGTCACGCGGATTATGCGGTCAATCGATCTGACACGTCGCACCACCAATCGCGAATTAGCTTCTCCCGGCTGCCCTTTTAAGCCGATAGATCAGCGAACGGCCGCTCCTCTACGGGAATAACGCTTTCGATCTTCCCAACGGCTTTGGCGCCATGCTGGGCGTCTTCTTTGCCACTAAACCGATGGATTTCGAAGCCGCGATAGTTCGGCATCATGTGTTGGAAGCCCAGATTTGCCAACCAGCTAAGCTGCAATATCTCGGTAAGCGACAGATCGACGCGGATCTTTCCTTCTGCGGGTGCCTTCCTTCTGACGCCTGCAGCATGGCCCTTGAGCCAGCATGCCTCGCCGATCGCATCGCCAACGATCCAAAGTTGCGCATGAAACGGATCTGTCGATCCGTTACCCCGTTTTCGGGGTTTTGCCGCAACCGCCTTTAGCGCCTCGACAGCTTTTGCGACGCGCTGAGGAACAACCTGACCCTCGAGTTCGTAGTGCGAGCTGATCCCTCTGGATATCTCGCGCACGGCTTCCTCAACGCCTCGCAAACGTCCCTTGTCAAAATATGATTTTGCGCAGGACCAGCCGACGACGATTAAAGCCACCTCAAGGCCACCAAGGACGACAAGAATATCCACGGCCGCAACCCCACCTTGGCCCGAAGCGAATTCGGGCCTTTTGCAATCCCTTAAAATAGTCGCATTTAATTAAAGTTGTCCCAACGGGTGCTAATCCGAGCTCGGCTGCTTGATCTGAAATCCATCCGCGGCCGGAGGGTCCCAAACTTTCACCTCTTTGCTTTCAGCCGCGAGCTCGACCCGGAAGCGATGGTTTCGCTATTTGAAAAACGAGAGTATGTCCTCGACCATAAAGTAGCCGATCAGATAAAGGACCGTACCGATTGTCAGCAGCCCAAATGTCAGCCAAACCCAAATTGGCGTCATCTCACGAGTTCGCATTGCCTTCCTCCCCCAGAAACAATCCCATCCAAGCTCAACTACGCTGCGGCAGCAAGAATGCATTTGCGGCCTGCGGGCATCCTATCGAGGGCAGTAATGTCCGTTGCCGCTACCGCGTTCGGCAACTCCTCTGCGCTTCCGGAAGAAGCGATGGTGTTCTCTCCATCGCGCTAAGGCCGCCCATGCGGACTCGACCGCTCGATCGTCAGGCGGTTATTTGGGGCCTTGGACGACTGTTGCCGGTTGATTTTCGCTTTGGATGCATTCAGAGATAAATGCGGCTCGATCCCGTATTAGAACTTTTAGTTCTTTGGCCTTTTTGGCGCATTCGATCAGCTTAAGTTGTTCGGCCCGCCGTTTTTCAGCAGCGTCGCGGAATTCGGGAGCGACGGTCGTAGGATCGACCAGCCTCTGAGCAAAGCTCGGTTCAAAGCATAGCGAGAAAGCCGTAATCGCCGACATGTGCCGAATAAAATTCATTGATAAGCTCCATGCTTACTTGCAATAGGTAATCCATCTCTCACGTAGTCCAGCAAAAACACCGCCCGAATGAGTCGCCGCCAACGACATGGGTAAGGGCGATCGGCAAATGATCAACGGCTCGAAGGGGGGATTTTCGCCTTCGCGACTTCTCCATCGGGCGTGATGATATAACTCGCGCCTCCGTCGGCAACTGTTTGCTTCACGATCCAGCCCTTGGCTAGCATCCCTGCGATGATCTGTTTGCCTGCCGGATGAAGTTTAGACAGAGGCAAGCTTTTTGCGCGCTCATCTTTTGCAAGGCGGAGCGCTCGAGATTGTGAGGAAGGTGACTAGGTCGTGCCGACATTGGTTTCAGCCCCAGCTGCGCAAGTTCAGCGAATCGATGATCGTGAATGCTGTCAACGCAGCGAAGAACAATTTCCATTCCGTCGTGCGCGGTTCGCGAATTCTTCGTTGAGGTCAGTGCGCGACGCCTGCCTCGTTTCCTGCTTGGCCATTATTTGCACATTCCGAGATCGACCTGTGTTGGGCTGGACGCTGAAGATAAACAAACTGGGCTTTAGCGGTTTTGTATTGAGGCTCGCGTCTGTCTCGCTCGATCAAGTCAAGCTCGTCCGGTGACCAATTACTTCCGCGGTGGGGGGCAGCCATTACGTCACATCTTCGCCTTTCGTCCGGATCTACAAGCCGCCACACACCGCGCGCATCTCCGCGCTCACCGCCTGGATCTGACGCTCAAATTCTTCCCGCGACGGGTCATTCCTGTCGGTGCGCTGGCGCCGATCGATAAGCCGGCCGAGTTGTTGATGCAATTTCCCGTACTCTCGGGCGACTGATATCGATTGCGTCATCAGTGTGCCGACGGGATCGTTCATTTTTTTGCCTTCAGCCCGAGCTCGACCAGGCGGCGGATGGCTTCGGGGCGACTGACGGCCTCCCCATGCATGGCGATCCAAGCGTCGATAGAAGCGATTTGCAGATCGTGCATTCGGACGACCTGCGGTTGGCCGGGACCGGTCGTCCTTGGCCGACGTCCCGACTTTTTGGAATCACGAACTGGCTTTGACATAGTTCATGATACCACATAGTCCGCCGAGCGGGGAGGGCTTAATCTTCGCCACCAACTCAAGGCGGATCGTGAGGATGAACAAAAACACGTTCGGTGCCATCATCGTTGTGTTTGCCCCCATTTGGCTCTTGTTAGAAACTACGCGTCTGGCCATTTGAGCCGCCGCCCAAATTAAGTCCGCAGCGATTGTAGGCGGCCAAAGACGCCATCGAGCGCGCGCCGCATGGTTCAAGCCTTGTGTTCGGGGGCAGCATTGTGGAGGGAGCTCCACCTCTTCCCACCATTTGCGGCCACGCCGCCGTCAATGGCGGCGTTTCCGGGGCCACGATCGGATATTTTGAACGCCACGGCCGAACTACGAGGATCTACCCATCCCGGACTGATGGGCTCGCCGTCGGCATCAACCATACGCGCGCCTTGCGGTATACCGGTTTTAATCGCATTACGACGCGATCGTCACGCCGCTTTCGCGCGTGTCGCCGTGGCGGTCGCAATGGTTACGCGGGTGCGGAGTGGAACGGGGGCGTCCGCCGGCTCTCTAGCGGACCGGGTCCCGACCTTCGGCACCGCCATCCGTGCAAGACCCGAGACGGCCTCGGTCATCGATCTCAACGATCCGCTTTAGCCCTGACTTCACCACGGACGGAATCCATTTTGGAACCGCCGGCCATGCGATCTGGATCAAAGCCATGACCGGCGGAACAGCCCAAACCCTCGCGGGCGCGGCCTCCATCCCAAGTGGGCCAAGCAATCCCAGTAATTAAAAACACCTAAAAGCGTCGTCACCAGAGCCGGCCGTTGGACGGCTGGGCTGCGATGAGCTGGCGGCGCGTTTTTGAGCTGCTCTTGCTTGACAATTCCCCCTACTCCGCACCGTCTGTCACGCTGTCCCCCGACAAAATCGGCGAAGGGTCATCGCCGAGCGCGAAAGCTGCGCGGACTGCGTCGCAAACCGGAAGCACTCACTAAGTGAGCGGTGCTAAATGCACCCATCACATTCTTGTCCGCCGCTATGCATTTCCGCCGCCGCAACAAATCAAGGCTAATATGGTCGTGCTGATTCGCGGAGGATGGTGATCTATGACGGATCTGGAAGCGTTGAAATTGGAGGAAGAATGCGCGCTTTTGCTGCGAGTGAAGACGTTATGCCGGATCTATGAAGGCAGCGCCGAATATCTGGGCAGCGGCGAGGCGGCAAATGAGAAATTGCGTGAACACGAGCAGAGCAAGTATGACGAGGTCCGCAAAGAAGCGCTAGAAATCGCCATCAGCCTCAAAGACGAAAACTATAGAAACGAAGCGCTGCATTCAGGACTTGAGTTTTGCCTGAAGGCAAACGATTTGAAATTCGCGACAATTATCGCAAACGCGATCACGGCAAGTAAAATTCAGGAGAAGGTCGTAGAGCAACACGGGCAATATTTTGTCTTGAACAAAAATGACCGCAAACTGCAGCTTGCCATTACTTCGATGGCGCAGCTGCGATCCTGACGGGACCAATATCTTCTCAGTCTTTCACATTTTTATTTCGACGCGTGTTTTAAGAGCGGTACGCGCGCAATCGCGTCCCTGTTCGCATCGCGTTGTTGCGTTTTCGCAGATTGCTCGCATTCGAACACGCCTACCCTCGTTAACTGACCAAGGCGCTTACCGCTCCAGCGCAAGCAAAACCACGACGTTAACTAATTCCCTTTAGAAATCGTGAAGGAATCTCTGCAAATTTGTCGAAGTATCCAGGATGGGTATCATGACCATTGCAGTTTCCTACTTCTCGCAAATCCCGATCACGCAGGCAGCCGTTAGGCTCGTCGCCGACCAAACTTCAAAGGCGCCGACCACCACAATTGCGGAAGACAAGCAAGCGCTACGCAACGCGCAGCTCGCCGAACCCGAACAGGCCGCCCCGCTCGTCGACGTAACCGTTTAGCTTAAATGTCCGAATTGATCAGAGTACAATGCTGGAAGTGCGGCGGCTTGATGAAAGAGAAAGCCCGCAAGATCCGCGGAGTCTATTCGATGCCGTGCACGCAGTGCGCAACCAAAATCTGTTTTGAGAGTGAATCAAACGATAGTTCGGTTCGGCAGGCCCTCAGCCAGGCGAGACGCCTGCGCCGACAAGCGCTAGCCCGACATTGAGAACCGTACTTCTACCAAGCGGCTCGTCTAAATCTGCCAGGCTCACCGCGGCGATCAATCAGCGCCATCCGTTCGCGCGCCACCCGCCGTCCGGGGATTGAGGTGCCGGGGATCGCCGCCAGACATTCCCGGGTCACGTCATCGACGATATTTAGGATCCGGAAGCGGCGACCATTGGCAAACTGGTCATGGACAAAATCCAGCGACCAACAGGCGTTCGGCCGAGCCTCGACCAGGATCGGCGCGCCCGGGTCCCGCGCGAAGCTTTGTCATCTTCTGGAGGTCCCCGCCGCCCAAGCTGACGCTTTCCTCTATGCATGGGTTCGCGACGGACAGTCAGCAGAATTACCATTTTACGTCCGCCGGCAGCTTTCCGCCGTTCGCTGCCAGATTTTTCATCACCTGCTGGTGCAGCCAAATATTCATCGAAGCCGAATCGTTGGTATCTCCGGAGTACTTCAATACTGCTGCGAGTTCTTTGCGAGCGCTGAGGCTTGAATCAAGATCAAGTGCTTTCATCAGATCAACGATGGACGCGCGCCATTGAAGTTTTTCCCCTTTTTTCGCCACCGCTTTATCGAGGATATCAGTCACGTCGATCGTCGCTGGCGCCAGCGTCGAGGTTACGGATGGAGCGACAGCGACCGAAGGATCGCCTGGGCCCGCTGAGGGTGTGGCGGCCGAATCCACCGGCTTGGGCGCGGCCTCCGCGGGTGTGCCGAAAATAGCGCTCACAATTTTACCAAAAATGCTCATCTTGATCCTCGAATTGGATGGTATGGAGTTGGACTTTTTGTTTATCCAGCAGGTGAACCACGACCTAATCCGGGCGTGAACGTCTTGAACGTATCGTGGCGAAGTCGGACACTCCGTATTGCCGCTGCATTTGCAGTCGCGCATTTGTCGCGCTCAGCTCGGCCGAACCTAATTCCTTTGATTGCCCAATTTGCATTGTCAGACGTGACAGCCGACGAACGTTCCAACACCACCCCGGCGAAGCCCTCACAACTTGGATCAGAGGTTTTTTGACGTCGGCTGCAATAGCAGCTTCGAGAGCCTTTCGGTTTGCATACGACGAAGACCACCGGATTGTCGCATGCGCGCGAACACGGCGAGCTCTATTATGGCGTTGCGTGAAGGTCAGGCGGCTTGCTGATCGGCGGGGTTGTCGGCCTTGCGCAGGATCTTCCATTCCCAGGGCAGCAGTTCGTGCAGACGCGATGCGGGAAGATCGGCAATACGGGCGAGGACGTCGGCGAGCCATGCCTTTGGATCGACGTCGTTGAGACGACAGGTTGTGATCATCGTCAGCATGATGGCGGTACGGTCGGCACCACGCTGGCTGCCGGCGAAGGTCCAGTTGCGCCTTCCCAAGGCGATGCCTCTCAATGCGCGCTCGGCGCAATTGTTGGTCAAGCAGATCCTGCCATCGTCGAGGAAGCGGGCGAAGTCGTTCCAGCGCCTGAGCATGTAGTTGATCGGCTTCAGGACCTCGGAGGATCGCGAGAGGGTTTCGCGCTCGCGGAGCAGCCAGGCGTGTATGTCCTTGAGAAGCGGCTTGCTCCTTTCCTGGCGTACGGCGCGCCGCTCTTCGGCGCTGCGGCCATTGATGGGGCGCTCGATCTCGAACAACGCATCGAGGCGTCTGACCGCCTCCAGCGCGATCGGAGAGAGCGGTTTGCCCTTCTTGCCTTCCCGAGCATTCTTCTCGATGTCAGCCAGCTCGAAGAAGCCCCGCCGCGCATGGGCAAAACAAAACGCCGGCGTGATCGGCAGCAACTTCTTCTGCGGGTCGAACAGCGGCTCGAAGCCGTTGTAGCAATCGGCTTGCAGAATGCCGGCGAAGGTGGCCAGATGCTTCTGGGGATGTTCGCCTCGTCGGTCGCCCGAGGCGTAATAGACCGCCGCCGGCGGCGCATGCCCGGCGAACGGCCGGTCATCCCGCACATAAGTCCAGATCCGCCCGGTCGTGCACTTGCCTTTCGCCAGGATGCGGATGGTGGTGTCGTCGCCATGAAGACGCTCGGCAGCCAGCACATGACGCTCGATCAAGTGGAAGAGCGGCATGACGGCGAAGGTCCCGTGGCCGACCTGGTCGGCCAGCGTCGACAACGGCAGGTCGATCCGCTCGCACTTGAAGCGCGCGCTCTGGCGGTTGAGCGGGATATGCATGCCGAACTTGTCGAACAGGATCGTCGCCAGCAACTGCGCCCCGATGAAGCCGCGCGGCGTGGCGTGGAACGGCGCGGGCGGCTGGCTGATCTTCTCGCAATCGCGGCAGGTGAACTTCTCGCGCACGGTCTCGATGACCTTGAAGCGGCGCGGGATCTCCTCCAGCGTCTTGGTCACATCCTCGCCGATCTTCGCCAGCCGCGATCCGCCGCAACAGTCGCAGCTCGTCGGAGCCTCAATGACGACGCGCTCGTGTTCGATGTCGTCCGGCCAGGGCTTGCGAACCGGCCGCTTGCGCGTGAAGGCGCGCACGCTCTGCGCCTTCGCCGCCGCGGCCTGAGCGGCAAGCTCATCCTCGCTCGCCGTAGTGACGAGTTCTTCAAGTTCCAATTACAACTGCTCGATCAGACGCGCCGTGCGCTCGGAGCGCGGCCCGTACAGTTCGCGTTTGAGCTTCTCGATCCGCAGCTCAAGATGCGCAATCAGCGCCTCGTTGTCCGACAGCTCCGCCCGCGCGTTGGCCGCTTCGGCCTGCCAGTTGATGGCTTCGGCCTGTATCCGGGTGACCTTCGCTGCGGTCGCATCGCGTTCGGCCTCGACCCTCAGCCGGGCCTCGCGTTCAGCCCGCAACGCCTCACGTTCGATCAACAGCGCCGCCTGGGCGCTGGCAAGATCCGAAGGAAAGATCATCCGGCTTCAAACTCATGAAGCCAGTGAATCAGATTTTCCGGTAGATTCAATTACAGAATGCTATCCAACGCGCGTTGGACGCAAAGTTTCTTGAGGATTTCGCCAGTCGATCCCAGACAGCAGGTAAGAAAGCTGTGCCGGAGAGATCGTCACTGCTTCACCGGCAGCCGAAGGCCAGATGAATCGTCCTCTTTCGAGTCGTTTTGTAAACAGGCACGCTCCCTGAGAATCGTGCCAAATGACTTTTATCAGATCTGAACGGCGCCCCCTGAAGCAAAACAAATGACCCCCCAGTGGGTCATGCTTCAAGACCTCCTGCACCTGCAAAGCCAAGCTTGGAAAGCCGCGCCGCATGTCGATGTGGCCCGTCGCGATCCAGACCCTGACGCCACTCGGTATCGGGATCATCGCCGGCTCAGAACATCGAGGACCCGCCCCAACGCATCAGCATCAACGTTCTCGTCAACGCTGACACGCGTGCTGCCACCGAGTTCGATCTCGATCAGGCCCCGGCGCCTCCGAGGCGGAATCGCCGCTGGGGCTTCAGTCGATGAGACGCTTTTGGCCGCAGCCGGCGTGAGCTGAACAGGGACAAGCTTCAGTCCCGCCGAAACGACACTCGCCAGGCGCGCCCGCCGCCGCCACGTGAACACCAAACTCGTCGAAATGCCGTGCCTCCGCGCGATCTCCGTCACAACCGCGCCGCGCGCCAGCGTCTCTTCAATGATCCGCATCTTATCGTCGCGAGACCAGCGACGCCGACGCTCAACCCCGCCCAGAACCTCTACCCGCATCTACCCGACCTTAAGGCTAGCCTTAAAGCTAGATCTTCGCCGGATACCTGTAACTCAACAAGGCGGCCTACCCCGGAGGAATACTATTGTCTCGACCAAGGGACAAATACAAAAGCTAAACGCCGCGTTTAAAACCGGTGATCGGAAAGTAATTTGCGCGGCAATTTTTGCGGAGATACACGGCACCGGCAATGTTAGCGCATTCGCGCTAAAAGCCGGGACGGATCGAACGATGCTTTATCGCGCGTTCAAACATAATCCGCAGCTTGACACCGTTCTAAAGGTTATGCGGGCTGCAGATATCAAACTGGCTGTAAGTGGTCATCCCGGACTGCGTGTCGCGTTTGAGACTGAAGAAATTGCGATAATTGTTAAGGCGTTATGCGACGCATTGGGCACTCAACGCGTCAACAGACTTGGCCCACTGTATAGAATCATTAGGCCTCCCCAAGTCATAGCTGCGGCGAGTGCTAAAAATTATTGTTCAGCGGGAGAGAGCGTCTGCAAAATCGTCTTCATGCCGAACCCCATCGTTCGGGATCGAATATGTCAGAACGTTTAATGAAATATGGTCGCAATACAGTAGTTCGGTTGACGATAACTACGTTCGCCTCTCGATGATCGGTTAGCTTTCTTAAATGAAAACCTGGGTTTTGTGCAAACCGGATGCAGACAAAAAAAGCCGCCAGGCTGACCCCTGGCGGCGGCGTGATGAACGCGAAAGCGGATGGGACAACGCTCGGGCGCGCACGCTTGATCGTTGGACGCCCGCTCGGAGAAATCGGTTCGAGCCTGCGCCGGCTTTTCGGTGCCTGCCCCTGCCAAACCGCGCTCAGCTCATTAGTGAGGCACTTAAGAAATGCTGCACTGGCTCGAGAATAAAAAAGCCGTCGCCGATTCCCCACAGCGACGGCTCTACTCGCTCGCACACTATGACCACCAGATACTTGGTCAGAATTACATGCTCCCGCACGGTTAATCCGCGGTTACTTAACTCTTGAGCGGCCTCGCATGCACTCCCTAGCAAATTTCAAGACTGCTCGAGGCTGACGCGGCGACACAGAGCGATGTTAAGAAAAAATTAAGTCCTTGGCGAATACCGGTTACGCAATAATAAAAATATCACGAAACACTTTTGAAGCAAACGCGAAGCATTTTTCATTAGCGCGCAGTCGTACTGAAACCGCCGCTTGCCACGAGTGGTGCTATTCCACCAACCAAGGAGACCGCCATGACTGCAATCGCAAAGGCTTTCGTGAACGCGATTCCAGCGATCTCACCCGATGTCGATATTCTTAAAACGGTTGCCATGTTTTGCGGTGCCGGCCTGTCCGTTTCCCTGATCTTTGCAAGCTATGGTCTCGACCTAAGCGCCGGATTCTTTTAGATCCGTATCGCCGATCGTCTTGGGATTCACCTCTCACGCTGTTGCGTCAGCTTGATCATATGAAGCGGCGGTGAATGTCCAGGCGTCCGGCATGCCCAGCATTTCAGCGCGGCCCCAAGCTTCCAGATTGGAGTTTTGCGGGAACTGCGAACGCGCTGAAACGGAATGCTCGCCTCTGTTTCGCGGCGCCTGCAGGCCGCCTTAACCGCCCTTGGGCATTGGGCGATTGTCGGAGACGGCCAGCCGGTCCGCCAAAACATCCATCTGTTCCGATCAAAGCAAACACCCGCGGCTTCCGCCCGATTAGGCGTCCGGAACGGCATGCTCCAACATTCGTTAGGCGTCAAAAGGAGCGGAGCATGAACGAGTTTGCAAAGATAGATCACGCGCTTGACGCGGTACTCATTCAATTGGGGGGAATGATACTTGGGCTGTCCAGTCCGGAGTTCGCCAAGAGCGTCGAAGAACGACATGCGCTCGCCAGGTCGGTCAGTCAATATTCGGTTTGTGCAGCTAGTTCGGACGATCCGCGCGTGCGATTGCTAAGGATCGAATTAGAGGCGGCGCTGAAGCCCCGCTTGCGGCTAGCTGCGAGCAGTTAGCCAGCAGCCGACGCATTAAAACTTTTGAGCCGCTTCCGTGGTGATCATTTCATACCTCGCCGGTTTAACCGTTCATTTACCATAACTGTTCATGTTCAATGGGCTACTGGTCTGAATAGGTCCATACTCGATGGCACAGCACGATCGTTGGACCCCACTTGGCGACGACGAAGTCATGGGCGTTGCCCGATTAGAACCAGATCGCGATGCTGCAGCTCTCGATCTCGTGTACCAGGCTGCTGAGGTTTTAAGCGGGATAGAAGCGCGCGCCCGCGAAATCGAAGCTCATGCACAGTCACTCTGCGCGGATGCTTTGGAGAGGCTGCGTAATGCCGAGAACCGCGTCGAAGCCATGGAGCGTACGCGGCGCGGGATTATGACCGAGGCCGACCGCAAACTCCAGGATGCGTTAAGAGCGTTGAAACAAGCAGAACAACGGATTTCGGCTGCCGAGGACAAGGCCATCGCCGCCGAGGCGCGCGCGCAATTGGCTGAAGCCAAAGCGCGCGAGCTGTCGGAAACTCTTACGCTCGTGGAAGAATCGATTCGCGAGCGGCTTTTGGGCTCGCGTTCGCGCATCTTCGGCCAAATGGGCGCCGCAGCCTGAATTTCGACTAATCCGGTCTCGGATATAGCCGGGTACAGATCGGCTGTTGTACGACCTTTTAATCGTCAAATTGGCAAAGAAATTGATCGTGGCCTTGGGCCGATCCCTTTAACACCTTGTGGCAGCGTCTCGCGATTGCGTTTCCGTCAGTGCTTGTCTTCCTGGCTTTCCATGGCCCCGGCGGCCTGCTCGCTTGCCCGCTGAACCAATGGGCGCACCGGCGCATCGACGATCATCAGACCGCCGGAATCATTGAATTTGGCAAATTCGGAGCACGCCTCTTTCCTGCAATGGTAAATCTCAACGAGCGAGAGATTTTCGAATTCTTGTGTGGGATCGGGTCTAGCGACTTGGACCGCAACGACGACGGGCTCGCCTTTCTTGAGAGATTTGGGCAGCATGTTATGGACCGAAATGGCCTGATTTAGGTTTCTGGAACGATCAGAGAAGATGGCCGTCTCTGAAATCGACCCGACAAACCATGCTTGAAACGCGATAACCTGATCCTTGTATTTGTAGGGATTGGCGACAAGAGATTCGCGCCCCACCCATCGCATCACTTTGTTCTTTGCTGCAAAGGCTCGCCATGGCGCCGTTTCGCTTTGGCACTTCGTCGAAGCAAACATGGCAAAACACAATGCAACTAGCGTTATCGCACGCATCACCTGCTCCTCGTGGAAGGTCGGAAATGATCGGCCTTTGGGCTGATTCCTGCAAGCCAAAATGCCATCCGCAAATATCCAGACGCCCCGGCCCTTCCCACGATGCGCCTTGTCATAATCTTGCCATCGAATCAGTGGTTGTGCCATCTATAGCAACCTGGGAGCGAAACAATGAAAAGCCTTCAAGACAAGATCATGTCGGCCATGAATGGCCCCGGCGACACTGCGAAGCTCTCGACCTCGGCCGCAAAAGCATTGAAGAAAGCGACATTGGCCAAGGCCATGGAAGCCAGGAAGCTCGCGATCGCAAAAAAACAGACCGCTAAGGTTATTCCGATGAAAACCCCGGCGTCGAAGAGCGCCAAGAAGACCACAGCGAGAGTCGCAGCACCGGTCGGAAAAGCTGCCGCGAATAAGAAAGTCGTCCGGAAGACCATGAAGACCGGTAAAAAGGCCAAGAAGAAGAGCCGCTGATGGCCTCCCATGCGTCTCGTGACGTCCATCAACCCGGACAGTGAACGACGCCGCCGACAGCAGCAAGCGGGGCTACTAACTGCAGCGGCCGCAATTGAAGGAATGTGCGAAGATCGTGCGGAACGATCAAGCGCGACAAAAGCGCATGACGAAAATTTTGATGTCACGATTTGATTGGGTACCTACTTTTAGCGCATCGGTATAATGGCAATGCCATTGACGAATTGATTCGACAGGACCCGAATAGGTGGAAACTTCCAATCGACACGTATCGCGCTTTTGCGGTGGTTGGCCGCGGTTGCCGCGATCGTGACGGCCTTCATCCTGGAATATATCGCCCATGACGACTTCGGCTTTGCGCGCGAGGAAATCCGTACGCCCTCTTTAATCGCCGCGGTTATCATCGGCCTGCTGTTGTCGGCCGCATATGTTTTTGGGCGACAACGGACGCCAAAATGAAGCCGGATTAACCGAACCGCGACTACCGCCCCGGACTGTTTCAGTCATGCTCACCGCAACGCGGAGCTTGGCACGGGCGTTGCGAAGCGCCTTCAGACGTTAATGAAACGTACCAGAGGGAAGCAATATCATGAAGTTCCAGCACCAAATTGAGACATCCGAGAAAATCGAGTTGCTGCTTGCAAGCCTGGAGCGGGACATCAAGCAGCTGGAGCTGACCATCGCAGCCGAGGAGAATTTGGCTAGGCAATATAATGCGTCTAATTATGCCTACCCCTTCACGGCGCGAATGATGGCGACGCGGCGTGACAATCTCAAGGCGACTGTTGCCGCTTTAGAATCCCGGCTCGAGAGTCGATCGCCGGCATTGGCCGGATGAGCAGAGCGGTCCCGCAATAGCTTATTGCTGTGTTGGCCGTTGCCCGGCCGCGCTGATGCGGTGGGTTAAGGTTGACCGGTCAGGTTAACGCTGTGATCTCATTGCGGCCGATGCACACAAAGCTATCGTGGATCTGTTGTGCTGTCGTTGACCAGAGACGCCGCATCATCCCTCTGGCCAGCACGCTCAACAGGGACCGCTGCTACCGCGCACAGTCAGCAGCGGTCCCACCTTTCAATCGCCGGTTTTCGGATGATTTCGCAGAGAGAGGCTGCGCCGATTTTCGCCGTGCCTTTTTGGTACATCGGTCTAATTACCTAAGTCTCGATCGTTGCCGGCGTGGCCGTGATGCTTTGCAGCTGAGCCGTACAATCATTCAGTTTTGAGACGTCTATCGACGGCGGCCGGCACGCACACGCCCAGTCAACGCGCCGCTCACAACAAAGCCGCTACCCGATGGACACGAAAGGCCGCAAAATTAGTCTTTTGTTAGGGATATTGTGTTAAGGAATCATCGTCCTAACGTTTTGTTTTTATTAGCTTTTTCATCCCGTTGGCGGCCTTGATGCACGTCGGCATCGATAGAATATCCCTAGTAGTGTCTTGCAAATACTCGATTTTTGATTGAGCCGTTCCGCACTGCCACGGAGAGCCAGCATGGTCACGATCGCGATCGATGAGCCGCAGCCGGACACTGTCGCCACCCGCCGATTTAAGTCCGGGCTGAACTGGCTAAATATCGCCGTTTACGGAATAGGGCTCAGCCCCTGGATCTGCCTGTTTTACTTCATTAGATGAGGCGGCAACGTTGGGCCTTTCTCTTCTGGGGATGGTTGGACACAACGCTCATCTTGGCAACCGTCTTCAAGAATTTAATACCCCGTTATAGTATGGTCGCAGCCGTTGGGGCTGCTAATCTGCGGCCTCGCCGATCTGGCAACATACCACTGGGAGCGCTTCGGCGAGGATCCAGCCAATAGATGCTAAAACCCCGATCCAAGGAGATACGCAAACCAAGTCTGCCCGATGGAATTTGCATTTACGCCGTCACCGACATTCACGGATGCGTCGATGAGCTACGCAAGGTCTTTGCCGCCATTGACTACCACCTGAAGCTAGCCCGGCCGGCCCGCCCGCTGCACGTCTTCCTTGGAGACTACATCGACCGAGGCCCGGCATCGCGAGAAACCATCGATCTCTTGCTGGATCGGAGCCGGCGCCACGAGAGCATCTTCCTCAGAGGCAATCACGAGGCGATGCTGTACGACGTGCTTCGAAACCCAAGCTCGTTCTCGCAATGGAAGGAGCATGGTGGGTTACCCACGCTGATGTCTTATGGGATAAAACCTTCGCTGAAACCTGACAGGGAGGAGCAAACGGCACTGCTGTTGGCTTTTAAACGGAGCATCAAGCCGCCGCACCGCCAGTTCTTTGATCGCTTACGCCCAAAATTTTTGTGCGGAGACTTTTTCTTTGTCCATGCCGGCGTCAAGCCGGGTGTCTCGTTGGCGCGCCAAAAGGACGACGATCTGCTGTGGATTCGCGACGAATTTCTCCAAAGCGAGGCGAACTTCGGTAAATACATCGTTCACGGTCATACGCCGGTTGCGAAACCCGACATACGCGCAAACCGCATTAATATCGATACCGGCGCTTTTGCGACCGGCAATCTTACCCTGCTCACGATTCAAGGTAATCATATGTTCGCGTTATGATCGATCGCAGTTCTATTGGCGCGGAAAACGAACTCCCGACGTGTGGCAGGTGCTCAGCAATCCTCTCTATTTGGACCGCTTTTTCTGCAGCCCTTCCCCGACAAACAGCACAGCCAGTCCTGCAATCACCATCATAACGCCAAGTAAGTACGGACGGGGTATATCCCGGGAAAAACACAGACAATTCGTCACTCAGCGAAAAAGCCAGCAGCGCTATCGCTCCCAACCCTATCAAGATGAAACCGGTGAGTTCCATTTCTCCATCCTGGCCCGACTAGCTCACTCATATACCGCTATTTTCCAGTGCGGATCCCTGATATGCCGCAAGATATTTAGATCGACCTCGTCCCGGAACGGACGCCCGCGCTGAGCCTAAGAAAACAAGGACAAGCTTCGCAGAAAAACTGAAGCCACCACTCGGCAGCGAGCATGGCACTGCAAGGCGCAATTATTCCGCTTTCAATTCCATCGCTTTAGCTATTTTAATCTGTCGACTTGTAGCCCCGTAGCTCTACTTTTTCTCACAACGTCAACAGCTCTGTCTTTTAAACTTCTCTTTGAGAGCCTAACATGACAATTGCCCAATTCAGGGAGGCTTTCCATGAGTGACATCGCCGATTGCCGCGCAATGGAGTTGATGTACCGTCAGCGCGCCAAAGCCGATCCTCAAAATAGTTGGAAATGGCTCGGCCACGCCGAAAGATGGCAAGAACTTGGGAAGAGCCAAATTGCTTGGCGCTTTCAGCAGCGAAATATCCAGCACGCGGGTCCGATGCAGATGGGACCGAATACGATTAAAGGTGACCTGCGCGGCAAACAGCTGAGCTAGCCGAGCAGCGACTAAATGTTATGGTTTGTTCAGGACGTTCGGCGGGCTCGGGATCGTTGTAGGTTTTCTCGCAGCCCTAGATGGTCGCCTCAGCCTTTCCGCATAACTGTCGGCCAAGTCCAGCAACCTTTTCTTGATGAAGGGATCGGCTCGTTCTGCCAATTCGCGAACGATGCGTTCTCGGCCCCTTAGAAACTCGTCGTCCATGGCACCACCAGCCCAATAAACCTAAAACATAGCACCCTCTCAGATCGCTGCGTTTGATCCCAGAAAATTATCCACGATTTTATGCGCCGCGAGAGCATGCCCCGATGGTAAATTCCGCTCGGCTCAATTCTGGTTGCCGACGCGGGTTCGCAACGCGCTTGCTGAGGCAATCGAAGCATCTGCGGCAGGACGCAAGCGCTAATCCCAAGAGATATTGTGCAAACTTGAGCAATGAGGATCTCTCTTGCTTCGCAAACGGTGTCACGTGTTACGCGACAGCTCGTCCGGTATTAGCAATTGCCCATGTGATTAGCGGGGATAAGATTGGCCCCGCCCTCGCGCACCCTTTCCTTCGGCACCTAGGCGTCCATGATCCGCGGTGGCGGTCCGACAGCCTGAATTGGCAATGCGACATTTGCCGTGCCTGGACCAAGGCGCTACGCCAGAGGATCAACATGCCCGAAGCTGCTGATTTTCCCCCCGCCGAAGTGAAAGTCCGCCGCTACAGCGGTTCAGCGATCTGCGACGTGATCGTGTCATTCCGCGGCCAAGAGATGGCTCTCAGTTGTCGCGACTACGCTCAGGCGGTCAAATGGGCGCGTCTTGAGTGCAGGGCATACAAGCTCCCGGACACGTTCGCGGTCGAGCGGATCGATAGTTGACCGCGGATTCCTGCCAGGCGTGACGTCACTCATAAAGGCATCGCGGGTGGTCCCAGTCCAACCGGCAACGTTCCTTTGGGGGAACTTTGGCAGCGACCTTGCGATCGGATCAAAAGCCTGCCGCTCGCAACCCAAAGCAAAGATTTTTGTGGCTCGAATTGGTGCGAGTTGACCGGTTCGTTTTCTCGATGCAGCGCCCTCCGCGTAGCCGGTTTCGTCCGGTTTCGCTAGAACCCAGCCGCAGCCATTTTCAAAAACGAGCCAGCCCTTCTGCGCCTTGAACGCAGAAACAAATCAGCAACGGAACGCATCGCCGTCACCATAAATCAGCCGATCAATCAACCGGTAAGAAATTTGATGGGTCCTGAGCCTGGCTCACCTGGGGCGTTCGTAATTCTCTCTTCGAAGCTGTGGCCGATCTCAGCGCCTGCGAGTTGGTTCCACATTTCAGCTTGGTCAAGCCACTCTTGCCTTCTGTCGCGGTCTTCTAATGCGTTTTGGCGACACAGTGAAGCCATAGCGAGACAATGCCGAAGCCTATTCATTCGTTCATTCCGCGGCTCAGTTGGAGCCCGACCGTAATGCCGCTTTTGCTGCGATGCCAATAACTATTCTTTTCAATGGCCAGTCTGACCAGACTTCATAGATAATCGGTACCGCGGATCAAAAACTGGCAAACACCGACTTTTTCTCGAACTAAATCTACGAACTGCTCTTTTCAAACGCGTTCGGAGAACTTTATCGCCGCACCAAAAAAATGTGCCCCTTTGGAACATTCAACTCAAACGGCAACGCCACTTTTCCGCCGCGATGGCAAAGTCGATGATCGAAAGCATTGGAACTGGAAAGGCAGCAGCCGAACGTGCCGGGCACGACTACCACCAAAAATGCTCGATGAAGGTGATGACAGCGCCTCCGAATGCTGTCGTCAGCTTAATGAGCGCAAAAGCGACGGTGCCCCCGAAAATAATATTAAACATTACATTGACGAACGTGCCCACGTAAGCGTTCTCCGACTGGGAGTGACGCATATCGCATACAACCGAAGGTAACTTTTGGAAATGAAGGATGGATTTGGTCGCTAACGAGACATTGACGCCTTCAAAAAATAATTCGCTAAAAATGAATAAAACACACCGGTAAGTGCAAGCAGAGAGCCGGGTCTTAGCGCCCAGTCGCTCTGCGTATGGCGTCCTCCCCAGACTTGGGCCACCTTAGGCGCCCACCAGCGCATGTTCGCCCAAAAGTGCAAATGAATTCGTTGCTGCACCGCGCAAATGCGATCATTGCTTTCCTTAAAGCCCGCAGATTGTCTTATCCAGTTTAGTTGAGGCGAACGTAACGGCCCGAAAGAAAAATGGCCCGCTCTTTCCTTTCTCGGATTCACCGTTTGAAATGACGCCTCAGACTCTTTGCAATAGCGCCTCGTCGCGTTGCTCTGGCTCCGCAAGCAGCCTCGTTAGGCCTCCCGCAATTGCTAACGGATCAATCTTTCTTTGACCTCCAAGAGTACGAGTCCAAATGCTGTCGTGGACAACGCCATTCACTTTGTACACCGGGTCCGGCGATCCCGCATTCTAGGAATATTTGCTGGAACCGCCCTCACTAAAATGGCCAGGCTTTTCTCGTCCGGCATCTCCGCTGTGAGGCTTGCGGCGTCGATACTAAGATATACGCTCGAATGACTGGCGATCGCCATGGCGAGCGCGAAGACCCATCACCGCCAACACTTTTAAATTGAGAGCTTGCATTCCAAAGATCGCCCTTCTGTCCGGGCTATCGGCAAAAAGAGGCGATTAGAAGATCTACACACCCCGTAATTTTCCGGGGGTTTTTGCAACTTCAATTAATTCGTGCGGCACAAAATGGCGACGGATTAAATGCACGTCGAAGAATTGGGACGGTCAATTGAGCGCGCGCCCGGCGATCGAGTATCCGCATTGGCTGATGATCGGGAGGCATGTTTTAGTCGCGATCGGGTTCATCGGCTTTGTCCTTAAAAAATCGAGCAGCCGATCATTCGTCTGGGACTTCTCCCGGCGCAGCTGACATTGATCAGGAAACGGGGCAATGAACCGACTTCAGAATTTCGTCGAGCAAGGCCCTTATGGCTAAAGGCCACGCCGCACCGTTTATCCCTTCCAGATAACCTACCTGAACGCGGCAAAAACCTGGAATGTAAGCCTGAGGGATCGTTCCGGCCTGCGGACAGGCCGATGCAGGACGCGCGTCCGATGCCTCGTCACCTCCGCTGATCAGATCAAATTGCCCGGCGCGACGCCTGGTTCATAAAAGCGATAACGAGTTGGCCGAGATTTTGGCCGAAACGGGATTGACGTTCTCACGTAGGTCGCTGATGCCGATTTCGATGCTCATTTTGCAACAGCGACGCCGACACGGTCGGACGGTTTGGACGTTGTTTTTCGCTGCGGCCCATCTCGAAAACATCAGCCTCTACAAAGGTAAGATCGATATCGGGTCGGCAGCCTCTCCCGCTAGCCGCGCGAACGGTGGCATGCCTTGCGTTGCTGACCCGCACTTTACCGCCTGTTGTCCGGGATCCCCACGCAGGTCGTCGCACCGTCGGTTTCACGCGCTGCCGCGCTGCACGGCCTCGCGGGGACGATAATCGTGGCGGTTCCGTCGCTGGCTGGTTCGGCCAATCCTGTCGTTGAGCTTGCTGGCTGTTCCGCCACTCCCTGAACTGACGCCGGCGCCGTCACTGGTGAGGTTTGGCCCGTGACCGGAGGCAACGAAGGAGCGGTGCCAGAACCGGGATTGCCAACTCCGGTGGCGCCGCCAATGACGCCACCGGTTGTCGGTGGATTTGCCGCGCCAATCGCTTCACTAGCAGGCGGCGGCGGTGCGGTTCCGGACGCCGCTGAACTATTCACCGAGGCATCGTTCGTTGGCGCTCCGCCACCAACCGCGCCAGCCGGGGCGCCGCCCCCGACAGCTCCTGCCGGCGCGCCACCGCCAACCGCGGCCCCGCCGCCTGCTACCGAAGTCCCCACGCCGCCACGGCCACCACCTGCGCCGGCTGCTCCCGCACCGGCCGCTCCACCGCCGCCGGCGCCCCCCGCTCCGCCACCGCCTGCGCCTTGAGCTAGAGCCGTCCCGAGCAGCAGCAAGAATGCTGCGAAACCTACATTTAGCGATTTCCGGACCATATCCAAAACTCCTTTGGGTTCAGCTGTTTCAACAAGTCGAGCAGGCGCTTGGTTCCCAAACGGGACCCGCTATTGCCCCACTCCCCTCGCTAAATGTCTCAGCCTGCAAGCCTGCAGAACTGCAAGCCCTGAAGATAGTCGGAATACATGATGCCGGGATCGGTTCCTGGCCGCCGTGAAGACCCGGTTGGATCCGAGCAGCTCCCCGTGCCGGCCATCTAAAGATTGTCTCTCGTTGACGGAGGACATTGACGCGAGCGCGCGCTCGACGGCGATCGCGGCCACGTCCTGGGAACCGACGTGGCCTGTCGCGCCGATCCATACCGCGGCGACGCCGGCAGCGCGGAGGAATACTCAGCTAGCCAGATTCCCGCAAAACGCATTTCAGCGCTACAGGCCCTGCAACAAGGTCGGGATTTTGAGCGCGATGTGGGGGCCTGGCGGATGACGCTCGTTTTGGCGGTCGCGGTCCGCCCTGATATCCGGGGTAAGAATCCCATCCTTATTCGGGGTACTTTCGCCCGTCGGGCGGCTGCGTTAAGCTCCTCAAAAGGACGTTGCCATGTATGACGACGACCCAAAGATTGAATATTCGCCACTCTGCGAAGAAGTGACGCAGGACGGTCACGGTCTAACCGTTCGCGTCCAGATTTACCGACTTAAGACCGGCTACGAAGGATGGTCACTGGAGGTTGTTAATCGCGAAGATGGATCAACGGTTTGGGATGATCTTTTTGCGACCGACAATGATGCTTTAGCAAGTTTTCCCGAACACTTGAAGCTGAGGGTATTCAGTCATTTGTAGCGGATCGAGGTGGACCGCATTAGCGCCGACGATTTCCGCACCTGCTCAAACTCGCAAATCCGTTCGTCGCGCTCCACCTCGCGGAACGCATGCACGGAAATCGCGTTTTGCTTTCAGTTTTTGAGAGATTTCATGACCAAGGACACATCCTCGTTGGACGAGGAGGCCCTTCCCGGCCTCACAAAAATCGAAACCATCGACTATCGCTGGTTGCTGTCCCGTTCGGATAAGGCGAATGATCAGCAGGTCGCTCGGCTTTTAGAACTGAAAAACAAACTATTCTTAGCCAAATTATCCCAGCCTCAATCAGCGCGGAGATCTCCGCCACGTTGGTTCCGACTAATAGTCATGGCCTTCGCGCTGTTGCTTCTGTTTGAATGCATTTGGTTGCTGAAAGGACGCTACGGTTAGGGCGGCGACGCCTTGACGATCCTCGCACCATTTTGGTCGCCAGCTCGCGAGCGCGGCCTGGAACGCGGGTTCTGGGGCCGATCATTCGTTGCCGGCTCAAAAAAGATGCCGTCCCGCCTCCGTCAGTCGCGAAATTGTCCGAACCCAACACCAAAAAAGCGCCCGCCGCCTGCGCGCTAGCTTTCGACGCGTCAAGCTTGAAATCGCAGCTGAACTTCCTTCGCTCAATGGCCCACCTCCGTTTCATAAAATTCCAACTCGGTGTCTACGGAGCCCGATGCTGCTGATTAGGCCGTACTGAGCAAGAACTGAAAAAAGCTTCCGGAGGTTCGCTCTGGATTAATTATGAGGGTGATCGTGCCGGTGACGAAGTGCCACAAAGTCTGGCCAAGGACAGAAATAGGATAGCAAGAGGGCATCATCTGACCAAATATGATTGGAGTAGTAGCATCGGGCGAAGCGACCCTCTGCTTGCGTGCCGCGGCCGTCATATTGTCCGCTAAAGTGGCCGCAGTATTGACCGCTATGCTGCATGTTCACCTGAGCAGAAAACCGAGCCGGCTCTGACATCGAAAACGCGAACTCTCCGGTCGGCGAGCTTCAATTCGCAAGCCATGCCCCGGCCAGCAACGCCTCGCGCATCGCAGCATGAACCTCCGCCCGCCTTGCGCCGAAGCGGGCTTGCATCAGATCCTGTCGGACGATCTGCCAGTATCCGGTCTGGCGGCGCTGTAAATCGACGTTGTGCATGATGAAAGTCCCGATGTCGTCAAATGTGCGCAGAACGCAAGCGCCGCCCGGTGCGGTCGAATTGACCTTGAGGGGTTCAAATTTAAATTCGCGCATGGGATGAAAACCCTCCCGGCCGGGTTGTGTACCCTCCTAAAGCAAACCGGATGCCAAGCAAAGCCGGTGGGCCGCCCTTTAAATTCAGCGCCTGGCGTCGCTACCGTCAACACGCCACTCCTGTATTGCGAGTATATTTCATTAAACGTTTTGCCATATTCGGCAATAAACGGTGGGATTTCGCATGAAGACGCTTTTACAATCGCTCTCAAGGTTCGAGGCCGCAATGTTCATATTCGTGCTTCTGCTCCTGGCTCGGGGCGGGCTTTCGGCGTGGGTGGGCTAACCGGCCAGTCAGGCGCTTGGCAACCTCACAAACCCAGAGCCTGCTGCGACGAAGCCGACTGGAAACAATCCCGGCGCACCATTAATGTTGTCGACACAACGGGATGCGACATGTGGGCCATCATCAGTTCAGTTCGATTGACCGAGGGTATTGCATGGCGCCCTGTTTGAGATGCTGAAATACCTTGTGGACGATGCTTGAGGCTAGGCACAGCGTGCCACTATCAGTTTGCCACTATCACGGCTCAGGCGCCCGCCGGATTGATTCGATCTGACAGATGGGTGGCTGCGCGCGTTCCACGGTTCCGAAAACCCCTCGAAAAACGAGCTATAAGCACCTCGTAAAAACGCGCCCGCGGATCGAATTCGACGTGATTGGGAATCGTCCGCTTTGGCACCTCGTGCGAAGCGTTGCGTCCGACCGCCCTTTGAGGGTCGGATCCAACTCCCTGCCAAATCGTCGCCGCCGTAACTCAACTCTCGCATGCAATGCTCCGCGCAGCCTTGTCGTGCTGCTTTCCCTCGCCTAAGACGACGATATGACCCGTACTATCCTCTCTGTTGCCGCATGGGCGTGCCTGATCTTCATCATCTACGCGACCCTGACATCCCTTAACGCCAGACCGGAATTCACCCGTGACGAACCGGCCCTGGTCGTTTTTCTGGAGCGGTTCGGCGCCTACGCACTGCTTGGTCTGCTTTTCTGCGCAGCCTACCCGCGCCGCCTGGCGCCGGTTTGTGTTTTCGTTCTTGGTACCGCCGTTTGTCTTGAACTCATGCAACTGTTCATTCCGGACCGCGACGCGCGTATCATTGATGCGATCGAAAAATTGGCAGGTGGGGCCACAGGCATCGCAGTGGCGCGGACGCTCCTGGCATATTCACGGCGGCACCGAAAAACATAGTGGTTGTCGGTCGTGCCGGCATGCGATCGGTCGAACCGATTGCCGCGGGTCGATGTCGGAAGTTGAAGGCTGGGCGCACGAAGCCCTGCCCTCAACTTGGCGATCTTCGCAGGACCTCCAGAAATGAAGCGCCCGCGCCTCAAATCAGCGCAACTCTCGCCTTCCCTAATGTTTTGGCGACCGTCAGGCGGACGCCTGCTGCGTTGACACTTCTGTCAACATGGCAAATGATCAACAGACCGATAAGCAACTGAATTTTGAGATGTAACTGCGCAGACTATTTTGGACGGTCGATCAGTGAAATGGAAGTGGATTATTCTGCCCATCTTGATATCGGGCTTCGGCGTCGCGCTTTATTGGAACGGTTCGGTGTTGGCTGACAGATCGGACCGCTGGCGTTCCCTGTTCGATGGCAAGAGCCTTAGCGGATGGAGCGCGCTCGACCGCACGGATCCCGGTTCGGGATGGAGAGCTCAAAAAGGCGTGCTCAGTTCCGTCGGCCACACCGGCGACCTCGTTACCGTCGCTCAATTCGGCGACTTCGAACTCAGTCTCGAATGGAAGGTCTCCAAGGGCGCCAATAGCGGGATCATCTATCGGATCGGCCCTGGCGAAGGGCCCGCGTTTCAAACAGGGCCGGAATATCAGATATTGGATAATTTGAATGCCGAAGATCGGCATCAGCCCAATCATCTCGCCGGGTCGCTCTACGATATTGCCGCCCCGTCAACCGACCTCACCAAGCCCTTGGGGCAATGGAACCGGACCCGCATCGTCACCCGTGGCTGGAAGATTGAACATTGGCTCAATGGACAAAAAATCGTGGAGGCAGACCTGGCCAGTCCGGCAGGAAAGGCCCTCATTGCCAATAGCAAATTTGCC
This sequence comes from uncultured Alphaproteobacteria bacterium, assembly GCA_963790595.1. Lineage (GTDB taxonomy): Bacteria > Pseudomonadota > Alphaproteobacteria > Rhizobiales > Xanthobacteraceae > Bradyrhizobium. The sequence goes on from CAWBPE010000016.1 coordinate 26,914, forward strand.
AACTCATCTCAGTTCGCGAGCTTCCTGCACGGCCGCATCGCGCTTCAGGACCATGGCGACCTCGTGAGCTTTCGCCGCATCAAGATTCGCGACCTGAACAAGTCTTGACCCCGGACTGCCGATATTTGGGGCGCGTGGGCAGTCACAGTGACCAACAATCAGAGCGACGGCGAAACCTTTCGAACGGGACGTCAAATGTTAAAGGGCGAGCAACTCCCCGGCGTCAGCATGCTTCGCGCAATTGCGGTACTTTTGCTAGTGGTGCACCACACCCTTGAGGCGTCGTCGGGCGCTTCTGTTGGCCATCACAGTTCCGCCTGGCTCACCCGCATTGGAGAGTCCGGCGTCGACATCATGTTCGTGGTCAGCGGGTTTATGATGTTGTTTCGCTGTTTTGCGCCGGGACAGCAAGCCACCCCGCCCGGCGGTTTTCTATTGCGTCGGCTGGCGCGGGTTTACCTGTTTTACTGGGTCTGCTGCGCGGCATTTCTCGCGATTTGGTCGGTCGGATTTCTCAAATCGAGGAATTTGACCATCACGGACATCGTCGAGTCGCTGTTGCTGATACCGACTTCCACGACGCTGATCGGTCCCTCCTGGATCTTGAGCTATCTGGTCTATTTCTATTTGATTTTTGCTGCCTCCCTCCTGCCGCGCTCTCGCGATGCCTCGATCATCATCGCGACGGCGGCGATGGCACTGTTGCTCGCGCTGGCACAGTTCATGCCGAATGGCGACGCGCGAGACTTTCTCGCCAAGCCCATCGCGCTTGAGTTTGGTTTTGGCCTTCTGCTCGCGAGAGGATTCCTCGCCGGCCACGTCAACGTCGCCTCAACTTGGAGCTTGTTGGGTTTTGCCGCCCTTGCGCTGGCTCCTCCGCTGGTGCTTCACCCGGACGAAGCCGGGCTATTGGGGATCCCCAGGGTATTCGTTTGGGGCCTTCCGGCGGTGCTCCTGCTCGCCGCCTTTCTCAAGGTGGCTCCGGCAAAAACGCTCACAGCCCGCTGCGCTGTCGCGCTGGGACAGGCCTCCTACGCGCTCTATCTTACCCATTTCTTCGTGATGATTTTCTATGAAAAGCTGCTCAAAGATTCCGCGCTCGGCCGTCATTCCCAAATCGCGGTTATTCCAGCCGTAATCGCGGTTTGCATCCTGGTCGGACTGCTAGCCTATCGGCTGGTCGAGCGTCCACTGGTGTCCGCTCTGCTTCAGACCTTGGATCCGACGCCCACGAGCGTGCGCTCAAACACGAGCGAGCAGTAGAGCTGCGTTGCTCAGAGGCGCCAGACCCCGGAGGTTTGCCGGTCCGGAGAATCCAGGCTAGCTGCGAAGCTTGAGGATCTCATTCACATATAATTCGGCACTGCGCTTCCAGGAGAACCGCTCAACCTGCTTACGGCCCTTCGCGGCCAATGTGGCCCGAAGTTCCGGATTGCTCGAAAGGCCGATAATCGCGTCCAGCCACCCTTGTGCGTTTTCAGGATTGACATAGATAACGGCCTCTCCTCCTACCTCGGTCAGGCTAGCCACATTCGAGCAGATCACCGGACAGCCTCTGGCCATCGCTTCAAGCGGCGGGATTCCAAAGCCTTCGGTGAGAGACGGAAACGTCAGACAGAGCGCGCCTTCGTACAACGCGGCCAATTCATCGTCGCCGACATAACCGGTATAATGGACATTGGGACGTTTTAGCTCGACCGTATCTGAAAAAATCGTCGACTCCGCGCCCGCCACCACGATCTCAATTCCCGCCTGCTCCAGCGCCTGCGATTCCTCAAGAACAATTCCAATGTTTTTGTGCTTGGCCTTGCTGCCGAGCAACAATACATATGGCCGCTTCAGTTGCGCCAGGAGAGGTAATTGAGCACGACGGGCATCCCATCGCAACGTATGCTCATGGCCATTCGGCGCGATAAAAATCTTGTCCGGATGGCATAGCTTGTAGGCGACCAGCATCTTCGCCGAAAATTTCGATACGGTGGCCACCCGGCGCGCCAGCCTGACGATCATCGGTTGCATTGTCTGGTAGGCGGCGCGAAACGCCGGTGAATAACTGTCCGGTTGAATGAACGTGTTGACGTCGTGAACGCAAATTACCTGACGTCTGGCCAGCGCCGGCCCGAAATTCCCAAGGCTCAGAACGCCCGATTGCAAATACCATGGAAGTACAAATTGCTCCCACAGATGACCTGCGCCAAAGCTGGTCTCCCGCATTTTAATTCGAGATAAAACCGGCTCGTCTAACGCGTGCGGTGGCATGATCAACTCAAAGCCGAGGCGCTCGGCGACATCGCCATTTTCAAACAAGATTTCGTCAATTCCATTGACGATCTCCTGGGCGTAACGCTGAACTCCCGTCGTTCGCTGCGTTGCAAAGCGCCCGTTGATTGTCCAAAGTTTTTTGCCGGTCGGGGCCACGCTTCGATGACGCATTATTCTCGGTTTTTCAATTCGATTTCGTTCCAAATTCCGGATCGGTTTCGGTTTGATCGTTCGAGGCCTCGCGGAGGGACATTACGCATGGTTCGCCGTGCAGGAATATATTCCACGGGAAGCACCCGCTTTGCTGGGCCGGCATTTTTGCGGTTTAGAGGATCTAAATCCGTTCCAAACCATGCATAGCCAACTTTCTCCCCGCTCTGCAAGCCAGATCGCGAAAGTGACGAAGGCCACGCTGGAGCGACCCGCGGCCAAGCCGATTGTCGTTGGTGGGGTTCGATTTGCCCGTTCTTCAACAGCGAGCCACGCAATTAACGTTAAGCGCCGATACGATTAGCGTGTTTTGCAGGGTGTTTTAATGTGCCGAGGTGCTAATCTGTCCGACCGGTTTGCACGCGATAACAGGAATGTCTCCAGCTTGATTTTAGTGCCCGTCAGCTTTGGTATTGGTAAAAAGACATCCTCGCTTTTTTACTTTTTGAGAATGCGGCTACGTTTTCCTCTCGCAATGGTGCAATATGACCTTTCATTTCGTGCTAAATCATCCAACCGGACCCGGTCGCGGAGAGGAGCGAAAAGCGTTGAATGAGAGAGCATCCGGCATCGTGTACCCGGCGGCGCTGGCTCCAATGGTCGCAGGGTATATGGTCCGCAAGAAATATGTCGCGACGGGATTGGCTGCGATCGATGCCGCCTGCGGCGTCCTCACCAGGGTTCCCGGTGACACTGCTCAGATCGACCCTTCCAAGATCCAATCAATTCTATTCTCCCAATGCGGCCATCTCGGCGACCTCATCATGACCCTTGCGACGCTGCATTGGGTCCGGGCCCACAGGCCTGAGGTCAGGATCGGGCTGGTGGTCGGCTCCTGGGCCAAACCGATGATAAGCGGGATCGCAGAACTATACGATAAGGTGTATTACGCCGATCATTTTATGCTCAATCGATCCAAGCAATCGCTTGCCAGAAAAATTCTCCAGCACCGGTCTAGTTGGAAGACCGCGGCGACAGCTATCCGCGAGGACAAATATGATGCGGCGATCGAATGTTACGCATTCGCGCAGAATACAATTCCGCTGTTGCATTCGGCTGGAATTCCGATCCGGATCGGCTTTACCTGCGGCGGCTTCGGCCCGCTGCTGACGCACCGGGTCCGGTTTGAGCATACCTCGAGGCCGTTCGTTGATTACCCGCGCGATCTGCTTCGTGTCGTGTTTAAAGATAGTTCGCTTGAGCATCCCTTTGGCGCCTATTACCCATCGCCGTCCGCTCGGCTACCCGTGCCGCCATCGCCATATGTTGTGATCCAGACCGGCACCGGGAATCCAATCCGGGAATGGCCCGAGGAAAAATGGACCGCATTAATCAAGGAACTAAATGCCCGGGGAACAACCGTGGCAATCGCCGGCGCCGGCCCGCGCGAAAGCGATCGCGCCGCGCGGCTCGCGGCCGCAGCACCTGGCGTGGTCGAGCTTTGTGACAAGCTTTCCTGGGACCAGTTCGCAGCTCTAGTGGCCGGCGCTAGCCATGTCGTATGCCTGGAGTCCTCGGCGTCGCATTTGGCCGCTGCCTTCGGCATTCCATCTACTGTCATCATGAGTGGAACCACCGATCATGTGCAGTTCGGTCCGGCCAATGAGAAAGCCCGCATCCTGAGCGCCCCGACCCCTTGCGCACCCTGCTTTCGAAGCAACGGATGCGTTCACATGAGTTGTGTGCGAAACGTCTCGGCTAACGAGGCGACAGCGGCGGTACTTTCAAAATTGGATCAGGCCGCCTGATGGAACGTGTCTGTGCGAAGCATCGCGTTGCGACAACAACAATGGCGCGTGTACGTGAATTGAGACTGCATCCCCTAGGATCAGGTTTGGCCTATCGATAACAAATTTAGGGATTTTCCAAGGAAACATCCCCGGAGCGCGTGATGCAATCTACTGTGGCAAACCGCCTGACATTGCGACCTAGCGGCGGCGAACGAAAGATCGTCGCGGTAATCGGGGATATCATGATTGACCGCTACGTTAGCGGCGCGGTCAATCGGATTTCTCCGGAAGCTCCGGTGCCGATCCTGGTCCACAGCGGTGATCGTGCTGTCGCCGGCGGTGCCGCCAACGTCGCGGCCAATGTCGTGGCCCTTGGATGTGATGTTCAGCTCGTCGGGGCGGTCGGGCAGGACATCGATGGCAACGACCTCAAAGACCTGTTGAGCACTGCCGGAATTGCCGCAGAAGCTGTGGTGATTGACGCCGGGCGGCCTACCACCTGCAAAACCCGCATCGTCAGTGGTCGGCAGCAATTCTTCCGAATCGATCGCGAGCAGACAAACTCCTTGTCCGAGCAGGCCCAAACTAGGCTTATCGTTGCTGCGCATTCGGCAATCACGGCGGCCGACATCGTCGTGCTCTCCGATTACGGCAAAGGCGTATTAAGCGACCTGCTCCTGCGAGAGGTGATCAACTTTGCGAAGGCGTTGGGCAAAGTCGTTCTGGTGGATCCAAAGCGACGCACGTTTGAAAACTACCACGGCGCAGACTATATCAAACCGAACGCCAGTGAGTTATCTGCAGCGACCGGTCTTCCCTGCCAGACTGACGCGGAAGTCGAAGCCGCGGTGCGGGCGCTGGCCGACCAATTCGACGGCACCGTTCTCGTCACACGTGCAGAAGCGGGCATGTCACTGCTCAAACCCGGCTCGGCGGCCGTCCATTTTGCGACACCGGTGTTGGAAGTCGCTGACGTTTCTGGTGCCGGTGATACCGCGCTCGCAGCATTGGCCGTATCGCTCGCGGAGGGGCGTTCAATCGAAGAAGCGACCGTGCTATCGAATTTGGCGGCCGGGATCGCCGTCGGAAAACTCGGAACCGCGATCGTTTCGAGGGCCGAACTCGACGCCGCCATTGCCCGCGCCTCCGCCACCGCATACAATCCCGGTTCCCTCGCAACCCTTGAAGCCGCGCTAGAGGTCGCCGCCACTTGGCGGCGGATGGGTGAGCGCGTGGTTTTCACCAATGGCTGTTTTGATCTCGTGCATGCGGGCCACATTGAACTTTTAACCGCGGCGGCGCATCACGGGGACCGCTTAATCGTAGGACTGAACTCCGACGCTTCGGTCCGGAGGTTAAAGGGGCCGACTCGGCCCATTCAAAACGAGGCAGATCGGGCCCGCGTCATCGGCGCGCTTCGTGCCGTTGATCTGGTGGTCATTTTTGACGAGGCAACGCCGCTTGCGCTAATCGACGCCATTTCGCCTGACATCCTGGTCAAAGGTGCCGACTACACCGAGGAACAGGTGGTCGGAGGTGAGCTGGTAAAATCCCGCGGCGGCCGTGTTGTCCTGGTCTCGCTGTTGGCGGATCGCTCGTCGACAAAAATCGTCGAAAAAATGCGGGGGTGACCGATTTGGCCGATCTATCCGGCAGCGAGCTGACGCCGCAACGATCGGTCGATCGGCTCAAACGATTTGTGGTTGAGCGTGCCCTGCCCCTGTGGTCGACCGCTGGATTCGACGAAAAGGCCGGCTGTTTTCATGAGCGCCTGGATTTCAACAATCGGCCGCCGGACCTGCCGCGTCGACTGATGGTTCAGTGTCGTCAGATTGCGATCTTCGCCCGGGCAGCAACGTTAAACTGGTCCGATGCCGGTCAGCTCCGTGCGTTGCGGGCCTTTGAAATGGTGCGCAAGCGTTATCATGCGGTCGATGGCATGCCCGGATGGGCGTTCTCGGTGCGCTCGGACGGCAGCATTGCTGATAAGACGCGGGATCTTTATGCGCATGCATTTGTAATTTATATGCTCGCTTGGCTGTTTCGCCTGACGAGCGATCCTGGCCTGCTTGCCCTTGCTGATACGACGCTTTCAGATATCGAGCGCCTTTTTGCCGCTGAAAATGGACCGGGCTTGCTAAGCGCTCCCGGCCGCAAGCAGATCCGCGAGCAAAATCCACATATGCATCTTCTCGAGGCGTTGCTCGCGCTTGCGGAGGCGAGCGGCGCTGAACGCTATCTGGCCCGCGCCGGAGCATTGGTTGATCTGTTCGACAGCGTGCTGGCCGATGCCAACACGGGCATCGTACGCGAGACATTCGACGCGCACTGGCGGCCCGAACAGCCGCTGGGGCTCAATGTTGTCGAACCGGGCCATCAGATGGAGTGGGCCTGGCTGTTGCGTGAGTGGCAACGGCTGTCCGGGGCAAACGTCAACCAGCGGGTTGCTCGTCTGATGGCGGGCGCGACGGGCTTTGGGCTCGATTCAATGCAAGGGCATGTGCGCAGCACGGTCCAAGAAGACGGCGGCGCAATCTCGGGCGGATCGCGTATCTGGCCGCAGTCTGAGGCCATCCGCACGCTCTGCCGGGAAGATCCCCGCGGAAAGGCCTGGCCCGGATTGGTTGCCAGGGTGACCAATTATTTGTTTATGAAACATCTGCCAGACCGGCTCGGCGGGGGATGGATCGATCAGGTCACGCGAGCCGGTACACCGGCCGTCGATCACATGCCGGCCAGTTCGCTCTATCATCTGGCCGGCGCCGCGATTGACTGCGAAAACGCGCTTGGCTGTTGAGGCCGAACCACATGGTCAGCTTGAGGTCGCAAGCTGCGCCTTGATCGTGTCGGCAAGCCGTATCGCGAATGCGATAATCATGAGGGTGGGATTGGCGTGCCCGCCGGTGGGAAAAATAGACCCCCCAGCGACATAGAGGCCGCGGACACCATGAATCCGGCTGGTTTCATCGACCACGCCCGATTTCGGATCGCCCGACATTCGCGTCGTGCCCATCGTATGGGCCATGTCGATGATCACACTATCTCGGAACCGCTCTTCATCCACCCATGATTGCAAAATCGGTTGCGGCAAGCCGACGCGCGCGAAGCCCTGGCGAACCAGTCGCGCAATGCGCAGGATGGTCGAGCGTTCGTCATCGTTGATACGCCAGTCAACCCGTGGCAGAGGTATCCCCAGTCGATCGGTCCTGTCGGCGAGCGTGATACGACTGTCGGGATCCGGACGCTGTTCTGAAACCGCGTCGATTGATATGGAGGTCAGTTTGTGCGGCCAGCCGCGGTGCTGGACCTTTTCCGGCGCGGTTCCGATCCGGTTTTGCGGTGCTGCGGTCCAGAAATCCCTGACAAATCTGGGCGTCGCATCGGAAGCCAGCGCCTTGAGGCCCAATCCCTTCGCCAACAATGGCGCGTTCGCCAAAATTGCAGCGCCATCCCGCATTAAATCGGTGCTGGTCCATTGCAACAGCCGCTTGATGGCATCCCACGGGTCGTCGGCGGCGCGCTCTTGCATAAAGTACACAGCAGAATTGAGCAGATGCTCGCGCTCCTGAAGCTCGGGTGTTGGCGCAAGACCCCGCATGTACATATGCGTGCGGCGATCATGGCGAAGGCCGTAGAATCCGAAATATTGCGCAACGGGAGCTGTGCTGGCGGTTTCGAAATGGCCGACCCGTGCACTGGCGTGATCCATCAGAAAACGACCAACCAAATCATGATCGTTGCCAACGCCCCGCGATTGGACCCTGTTCGAAGCCAACAGCAAGCGCGCATTCTCGATGCCGCTTGCTGCAATAACGCCGAGCTTCGCCTTGACGCGGCTCCGAGCCCCGTCAATGGTGGAAATCCGGACGCCAATAAAGCTATTGCCTTCCGCATTGAGGCTGATCTCAGTGGCGGTGGCGTTCAGCAATACACGGACGTTATCGGCGTGATTAGTCGCGAATTCCCGGCCAAATCGCATGATATCAAATCGGGCGAGGCGGGAGCGCGCGAACTGCCAAAAAAACGATTGAAGATCTTCCTTGGAAAGTTGCGGCTCTGGATTATTCAGGCCGATCAATTTCCAAAACTCTTCATCGTAGCAATTTGGCCCCAGATTTAGCACATGTGCGGCTCGGTCGAGATAAGCGCCAAGCGTGCGATGGCTGAGGGGCCAACCGGAATAGGGGACCCAGGCTCGTTTTTCAAAATCGATTGCATCAAAAGCGGCTGATTTGCCGACCCACGCATGGGTGGTGCCGCCCAGTGCACGGCAGCGCGCACCATAGGGCTGCATTGCTTGCGCCCACGTCGTTGATCCGCCGTGGATGGCTGTTCGCTGCTGTATCTGGGCTTCGCTGGAAGGCTCCCCTACGCTCTCGACCCCGGAAAGCTCCGCGTGGATCGGCGTCTCATCAATGAGCCCGCTTTCCAAAATCAGCACCCGCGCCGTCGTTCCAAAGAACTCCTGCGCGATCGCCAGCCCTGCGGGGCCACCCCCGATAATTACGAGATCAGCATCAAAAAGCGATTCCGCCTCGAACGTCGCCAGGTTCTCTATCAGCATCGCTGACCGCTGTTAGCGATGACCTGTCCGCGGCACCCGAACGCCATCTGGGCAATCGGCCATAGCTTAGGTGCGGGCGCAGTCCCACTCGTCGATACCGGGACAGACAACCCAGTTAGCACCACCGTAAACTCGTTATGCCAAACACTCATGTAATCTGTTGAAACCCACCCAGCCTCTGCCTCATACGCCTGTCGGCAGCAGTAAGCCTTTGATTTGCAGCTACTTTTTCAATCTTATTTACCACACGCTGGCTTAGACGGACAAGCTGCTGGGTGGAATTAAGTTCCTTACTAGCTGGCGGAATAGGGATGGAGGTCGGTGAATATCGCTCAATGACGGGATAAGGAAAAATTGAATAGAGCGGCAGCTTGGTGATCCAAAAGCTATCCAGCCCGAGATCGATCGGTTGATTGATGGAGGGAAAACTATCGATAAACCGTCGCGCTCCTGATCGCGACATTAAATAGGCCTGCATCCCGGTCGGAGTGGTTTTGTATCGGATGATGGAGCGATCGAAGAAAAACCCTAGTCGGACCGCCTCGGCGTAATGCTTTCCAAAAAGCCGCATGTAGTCGATGGCGTTCTGGGCACAAAAGGCGGCAAACCGGTCAACCGGAAAATCCGGATCGAGAATAATGTCATCCTCTAAAACCAGTATGTAGTCCGAAACGCCGCGTTCCAAGAACCCGTTCAAAACGGCGATATGGCTGGAGCCGACGGCGATCTGTGCAGGCGAAAGCGTGCGTCCGAACCCGCGCTTCACGTCGCGCAGGTCATAGCGCAATTGTGGATGCTGGAGCGAGGAATGCGCGTCAAAAAACGACCAGTTTAGCGCCGATGCTTCGAGCATCGCGCTCATTTTTTCGCGGCGCTCGCGAGCGGTCACCAGGCTAATGACGGTGACCTCGAATTTAGTCCCGCATGCACTCAAAGCCTGCCCCGCTAAAACACATTCTGACCCGAACCTAATCGCCAGCCCCGATCGTGGCAAATAGAGCCAGTCGCCGTCATGATTGGAGCGGGCTTGCGGAACTAGCCTAGTGATTTAAGGAGCATTTTAGCCCGCATCTGCATCATGACAAGCGGATATTGAGCACCTAGCGAGACCCGACAGGTGCGCTCTAGGATGTCGAGGGTCGGCAGGCACATGTCTGCGGAATACGTGATCTCGCGATGTGCCCATTTGTAGGGATTCATCCGATCATCAAACGATTGCTGGTTGAGCACGGGCACCCAATTGGTATAGACGTGCCGGCCAGTATCGATCAATCGCTCGACCCCCGGCTGGGTCGCAAACGCCTTCGCTTCAGTCGGCCGTTCGAAGATCACGCTCAGCCCGACGGCGTTTTCGACATCATTGTGTGGCGAAATGCGCAGCTTTCCACTTCTCGAAAGATATCGCGTCAACACGTCGCGGCGCCTTCTCAAGCGCGCCATCAATCCGTCCAGCCGCGGCAGTTGCGCGTAAAGCACTGCGCCCGTCAGTTCTGAGACACGCAAATTCACGCCGCAAAAAACCGGCTCGTTCCCTTCGTCCTCATGTTCGCGCGTGAAGCTTCCCACGTCATGATACATTCGTGCCCGGGTAAACACGCGATCATCGTCGGTCAGCACGGCGCCGCCTTCGCCGGAGTTAAGGTTCTTGTGTTGATTGAAACTGAAGGCGCCAACCTCTCCGATCGTCCCGACGCGGCGGCCCCTGTAGCTGACGCCAACGGCCTGACAAGCGTCCTCGATAACCTTGAGCCGGTGACGCTTGGCGATCTCGATAATCGCGTCCATGTTGCAGACAAGATTCTGCATATGGACCGGTATGATGGCCTTTGTGTAGGGGGTGATTTTGCGCTCGATGTCATCTGGATTGATCGTCAGGCTTTCGTCGATGTCGACAAGAATGGGAACCGCGCCGACGGCCAGCGGCGCCGCGGCTGTCGACACCCAGGAATAAGCCGGAACCAACACCTCGTCGCCTGGCCCGAGGCCGCAGCCAACGAGGCCCGAGATCAGCGCACTGGTTCCGCTATTGACGGTCAGCGCATGCTTCACGTTGAATTTTTCTTTCAACCGCGCTTCAAATCTCGAAGTGAAGCCGTTTTCACCTCCCAGATATCGCATGAGTTTACCGCTCGCGATCACCCGCGACAGGTAAAAGAGTTCGGTAACCCTGAGAGCCATAGTTGATTCCGGCTGTCTGTCGCGTTTGGTCGGAACCTTTGCGGGCCTCCGAACACCAGCGATTTTGAGCGATTTCTAGGATCTTGATTTGGTCAGTGGAAGCCGTGCCTGCTCATTCGGCTTATCATCGGGACGGTGGTGGCTCCATTTCGAGGATGCGACGTGGCGACATTCGGCCACGTGCGAGGTCAATCAAAGCGAGAAAGTTCCCCCTCAAGCGTCCTCTGCGGTCGATCCACGGCTCCGGGTGCAAGCTGCGCACGAGATTGATTGCGAGTAGCTTCCAAATAAGTGGCCAAGCGTGTTGCCAGGACACGGTTCCTTTTCGGACCAGATAAACCGGGTTGGCGATTTGCGAATAACCCAGGCGCAAACCCGACGTGCGGCCGCGTTTGGTACCCAAATGGACACCACGGAGTTGCTCCGATCTCACAATCCGGCCAAAAGGCGCAAGACGCCTGGAAAAATCGATGTCTTCCTGCCAGCCATACAGCGGAAGGTTTTCGTCAAACAAGATTGCATGTTGACGAAGCGTCTGCAGCCGAAACGCCATGTTGCAGCCATACGTCCCATACGCGTCTGAAATAGTTCTGTCTGGCGCCGACCCCGCTTCAGATATGATCGACATCGCTTGCGCGACGCTAAGCCCGGGCCCGTTGATGCCGTCGGCAAGCGGGCGGCCGGTGACCGCCACCACATCTTGGTGCGAAAGAAACAGGTGCTCGATTTCCGCCAGATAATCGCTGCACGCAAAAAAATCATCATCAAAAAACACGACGACGTCGGCCTCACCGGCTGCCGCAATAATCTGGTTGCGCTGCGCCGAGGACCCGATCTGGCCGCTAACCACCGAAGATGGCGCCGGAAAACGCTCCATGCAGGCCGGATCAAGATCTAACGGACTGACCGGATTAATCAGGAGACGGTCGGGCAGCCGCGTTTGCCGGGCCAACAGATCGATTGTTTCGGAAAGGTATTCGCGCCGGCCTGACGTCGCAATTCCTACAACCAGGTTTAATCGCTTCTCAGACATTTTGGCCCCAACAACGATGCGACTAAATTCGCCTTCGCGCTTCATGTGGCCGCCTTGCGCGGCGCGATAATTCGGCGAGCCGAACTCCAGTCCTGGATCATGGCTTTCCTATCGATCAGCAGCATCATGAGCCCGTAGGTTAATAGTCCCAAACCCAAGCATGCGAGTGTCGAGACGAGACCACTCGGTAAGGCATCAATTGTAAAGAGGTAGGCTATCGCCCCAATGACACTTGATACTGCCGGGCGCACCAGACCGGATAAGACCGGCAAGGGCTGGCAGCCAGTGACTTTGGCGGGAATGATCAGCATGGCAGTACAATAAATCAAGGTTCCGACAGCGATACCGTAAACGGCGCCCGTCAGCCCCACCCAGAATCCAAAGCCGACGGCCGCAATCCGCGCAACCGTCAAACCGAGGGTGACCCAGAATTGCAGGTCAAATCGGCCATACGCCAACAGAATGGGGGAGGTCTGCGCGCAGATTGCGCTGAATGCATATAACGGCAAAAACACTCTCAATAGGAATGCCAGATCCACCCATTTTGGACCGAGCAACAGACTGACCAGTTCAGGCGCAGCCGCCGCCCCGATAAAGGTCGCTGGGAATATCGCTACCCCAAGCAATCGACAGAGTTGCCGATGCAAAACGACAATCTTGTCTTTGTCCTCGGTCAGAGCCTGGACGTAGAGCGCGCCCCAAGACATATTTGCCGCTGAATCTGTCGCAAACTTCGACACTTGATTGGCAAACGTGAAGCTGCCCAACAACGCCGTCCCGAAAATTCGATCCAGCAGGAAATTTTCTGCGGCGCGGCCCGCATATTCGGACATTCGGCTCGCTATCAAAATGCCGCCTGATACCAGATGCGGCCGAAGCACGCTGAAATTAAATCTCGCCTCTGGAAGTTGAAAAACCGCAAGATTGAAAATCAGGGCACGAACTGCATAGGTTATCACATACTGCGCCGCCAAACTCCATGCTCCCGCACCGTAATAGGCCAATATCACCGCAACCACCGCTCCTATGATGGTGGAAACCAGATCGGTAAAGGCGCCGACGCCGATGTTTTTTCGTCGAGTCAGTCGCGCCCAGGGCACCACCGCGAGCGTCAAAAACACCAGGCTCACCGACAATAATGCAATTAGTCCAGGCAGGCGCGGCTGTTGCGCCACATAGCCTAGAAAGATCCCGAAAATGGCCGACCCAGCAGCCAGCGTGATGCCCATCACCTGCAATGCCCAAAACGCGCTAGACCAAACCAGGGTCGAAGATTCCTGCTCACGAACCAGGCTACTCCCCAGCCCGCCGTCGGCAAGCAGGGTGACGAGGCTGATGGTCGGCAGTGCCAAAGCGTACAGACCAAACTCACTTGGTCCCAACAACCGGGCCATCACCGGCAGCAACAGCAACTGAAGTACCGCCTTGACGATGCTGACGACCCCGCTGGCGATCGCGCCGAAGGCCATTCGGCGATCACCGGAGGAAATCTCAGACGCTGGGCTACTTTCCACTGCCAACTCCAACCAACCTTCCGAAAATTAAACCATTGCTGCCGCGCTGCCGCTAAACTTCGCCCGAATCCGCGCTGGATTCGGGTGTCTTTCAGTAAATAGAATGTCCGGGACCTGCAGCCTGCGCTGCAGGTCATCACCGAACTTTCAGAAGTCTCCCGAAAACTTCCTCATATTGCCCTGCCGCGCGCGCCCAAGAGAACCGCGCGGCATTGCTATAACCCCGCCGAATGAGATCATCAGAAATCCCGTCGCCCGCCAAAATTTGAGCCAAGCAACGGGCAAGCGCATGTGGATCAGTGGGGTCAAACAGCAGGGCCCCCTCGCCTGCGATCTCCGGCGTCGCCGAGCGGTCGGAACATACGACCGGGCAGCCGCAGACCTGGGCCTCCAATACCGGTAAGCAAAACCCCTCATACAGCGAGGGCACGCACAAACAGCTCGCATGGTTATAGAGACTGGCAAGCCGCGCATCGTCAATTTTAGAAAATCGAATAACGCGCACGGGGGATCCCACCGCCTGCAACGCCTTCGCGATAGTTTCCTGTTCGTCATCGCCGACATGGACAAGCGCGACCTCCGGAAACGAAGCGTGAATCGCAGCCATCGCAGCCGCCAAGGCCCCAAAATTCTTATTTTCCGTGGCGTTGCCGACCGCCAGCACATAAGCGCCGGAGACCTCTCGTGGGTTACTGGAGGGCGTCGGCGGTTTGATGGAAGTCGCCGAATAGATCGTCGTCACACGTCCCTTCGCCCGCGGATACCAGGACTCGAGATCGGACTTGGTATTATTCGATACGGTGACAACTTCCGAATTGCCAAGCAGCATCATTCTCAAGATAAAATCGTTGGTACGGATCGCTCGCCAACTCATCTGCTTGGAGATCGTACGGAAATAAATATCGTGTACGATCATCAGCCGGGCACGCCCTCCCGTCGCTGTGCCGAAAGGATCCAGATTAACGACAAGATCAATCTTTTCTTGTTTGCAGAATCCGGGGAACGTCAGCGACTGTTGCACAACGTCGAGGCCGCGACTTGGAACGCGTGGAACGGTAATGATCGACAACGGCTTGGTTTGCAACAATTCGGGAAGATGCTCTCGAGACCAAGGAGATCGCAACACATAGTCGTACCCCCCCTCGCCGATCAGATTTGTTAGGAGCTCCAGTGCCATTCGGGCAACGCCTGAAGGCCGGCCGGCGTATTGACTTGGCATATTGAACAAAATACGGGGCATAGGTCTAATTCGGCCGCCTTATGAATAATCGTCCGGATCACGAGGGTCGGTCTTCTTAGTACCTTCGTTGCTCGGGCCGTCGTAGGTCCAAATTGCCGAGTGGTTAAGCGAAATTCTTAACACTAGATCTGTCATCGCGGGTCAATTTTTCTGACGCTGACCCCCTTGATCATGAATTCGTTCGGTGACGCGATCGCATTTAATCTGAAATTCCAGCCCCATCCACCCACAAAATTGGCATCGGAGACCTTCCAGGACAGTTCGTGCCACTGATCCCCCTCGGGGATATTGAAATAACCCGCATCGACATAGCCAGTCTGAGATTCATAGTTAAGCGCCATGCCCGCCATTTTATCGGAGCCGATGCGCCGAACCATCGCCGAAATCTCCAACTCACGGGTTCCGAACGGCACAAATTGCGGATCGACCGAAAAATAGACGTAATGTCCCTCCGCGTCGGGGATCGAAAAGTCGGTTTTGCGCCACGAACTGTCTCCGAGGACGACGGCAGAAGTCGTATTAGTATTGACTTGTTTAATTCCGTTTTCGATGTTTTTCGCTTGCAGGGTCGCGGTGACCACCCGCGCCTGACCATGCTGGCCGCCCCAAGGATAGGGCTTGCCTATGTTGAGATGGGCTTGAGCCACCAACGCGCCCGGCACATGGTCAATCAGGATCGGTGCGCTTGAAAGAATTAACTCTTTTCCAGCCAACAGCCGCGTCGCGGTGCCGTCGAGAGCGGACAATCCTACGTCGGCATCGAACGTGACTTTGATGGTTCGCCCCGCCGGTGCCCAAGCGGCCAAAACATTCTTACCTTGCGCGATGAATAAAAAACCGTAGCCACCATTGCCAAGGTTTAGCCATCCGTCACCACTCGGCGCCGCGCCCAGCACCTCCGTCATGACTTGCAGGGCCTGATAGGACGGGCGTGGCGTGAGATCCGAGCGGATCAAACCATGATCCGTTTGAGCGCCATAGCTGGGGCCACGCGCCTCAAACCAGAAGACGCGGGTAAAGCCTGATGCAATCGACAGCAGATAGGCCTTGGCCATTGCGATGGCTTGAGATCGATCCCCCTCCTGATTGGGGATCACCGGAGCCTGAGATCCGATTTCCGTGATCCAAAGCGGCATATTGGCTGGTTGACCGTTTGACGCCAGCATCTTACGAAGCGTCGTCGTCATCGTCAGAAAATCAACCTCGCCATCGTCGGCCAGCGTATTGATTTTTTCATAAGGATGGACGCAGATATAATCGAAATGATTGGCGGCGCCCGACTTGATGGCAGCATCAAGAAATCCGACGTCGAAGTTCGCTACGCTCAATCCGACTTTTGCCGTCGGGTCAATTTTTTTTGCGGCAATCGATGCCTCGCGCACCAGGTCGGCATAAATCTGGGGTGTGCCGTTTTCGGCAAAGCTCCCATTGAATTCGTTCCATACCTCCCAGTATTTGATATCATTATGATAGCGCCCGACCATGGCGCTGACGTAGTCGCGCCAAAACTGCATGTCCTTGATTGGAAACTTGCGCGTGCCCCCGTCGGAAGAGGCCCAAGACGCCAGATAGGCCAAGCCAAAGGTTAGGTGAATCCCGTTATCGCGGGCATTTGCGACAAGGCGATCTGGAAGCACCCAGTTCCAGGAATCCTGCTTCGGCTGGATCGTTTGCCATTCGTAGAATCCGCGCAACCACCTGACGCCCGCATTTTTTAGCATGGGGTTGAACAGTGGGAACGCCGAGAGCCATTCGGATCCTGATGCGACGCCCCACGGACTGGCATCATCGCGCCGCTCGCCGCCCTCTGATCGCACAACATCGTTGCGATCGATTGGGCCTGCGTCAATTTTTAGGTCGCTCCCAAGACAGAGCACGAGGGCTGCGAGCGCAAAAATCGACATTAAACGGGTCAGCATACGCACTCCAACACCAGCCACGCCGAGGCGGCTGGCAAAGCCCCCTCGCCGGAAAGAGGCATTGCCGCCGCACGCAAAGCATTAGTCCATGATCGCCGGGGTCGGCAAGTGTCGCCGCTCATTTTCGTAGTCTTGCGCGCAAATGATCGGCCAAGCGAATTGCGAGGGCCACGATCGTGAGTGTCGGGTTCGCATGCCCACCGGTCGGAAACACCGAACAACCGGCAAAATACAAATTCTCGATGCCATGCGAGCGGCAGTTCTCGTCAACCACCCCGTCGCGGGGATCTCGCGACATTCTGGTCGTGCCGATAAAGTGAAAGGTCCCGTAGAGCTCATCGTTTTGAATCGGCAAATTACTGGTCAACCAGTCCGATGGTTGAGTCGTTCCCAGTTCGAGCCTTTGCAACACGGAGCCAATGTAGGTGCTCAAGTGCCTGGCGGTGGTTCTTTCTATTTCAGATATACGCCAATCAACCTTGGCCCGGTTCATGCCGAGCGGGTCCTTCGCATCCGACAGCGTCACCCGACTTTGCGGATTCGGCGCCTGCTCTAGATCGATCACGACCGATACCAAGGGATCTGGAAGAAAAGGCGATCTGCCGCGAATTCGGCGCCAGGTGTTGGCGACAACGGAGTCGGCGCCGCCTATGACATTGGCGACATCCTGCAATATTCCTTGATAGGACGCCCTGGTTCTGACCGCATCTTGCAATCGTGCTCCCGAGCGCCACGGCGATTCCGGTCGAGCTGCGTAATAAATCGCCGCGCTGGCGTTCAAAAGGCCGTGCTTGCGCTGCGCATGTTCCGACAAAGCAAAGCCAAGTTCGTATTGAACGTCATCAGGTCTCAAGAAATCGGTAAAAAGGCCCTGTAACCGTTTGTCGGTCTGCGGTGTCGTTTCAAGCGTTGCGATACATCCCCGCGGGTGTTGCGCCAGGAATCGACCAAGATTGTCAAATTCGTTTACCTTCTGGGCAATGTTCGGTGGCGCATTTAGCGCGACACGAACATTCTCAACGCCGCCGCAACACAGTACGAACGCCTTCGCCGCAATGGTCATGGACACATTGGTTAATGAAGACACCGTAATTGTTTCGATGGACGAGCCGTCGATACTCCCAGCGAGACTTGTCAGGTTCGCATGCAGCAGGACATGCACATCCGGGTCGGCTTGAAGTTTCTGCCGATAAGCGCGGGCCCAATCGAATCGCTTCCGAGGACCAGGCAACCACGCCGAGGGCGGCGTCTCGGCCGGCGCTATGCGCCAAACAAAAGGATTGACGTCCTGCGAATTGAACTCCGGCAGCTCGATCCCGAGGGTGGCGGGGACAGCATCATCGGACAACCACGGTTCCAGAAAATTGTTCGCGCGCTTTGACCTTTCATAGTAGGGGCGAAGGGTCTCGAGGTCAATCGGCCATCCCGACTTCGGCACCCATTGCCGGGTCTCGAAATCGATTGGATCAAGCATGGCGCACCGGCCGCCCCATGCCGGACGATGGGCAGTTGTGGTACCTGTGGCGGAACCACCGAACACGCGGTAGCGTCCCTCATCCAGAGTCACCGAATGCCCGACGTTTTCGCCTCGGTAGAGCGCTTGGGTTTCGGGTTCATCATCAAAGCCTCCTGACTCCACCAGACAAAGCCGAATGCCGCTGCCGATGAGTTCGTTGGCGATGGTGATTCCAGCGGGACCGGCGCCGACCACGCAGAGATCAAATGCCAGCGATTTGCCGCTTTCGAACTCCTCCAAATCCTCAATCACGATTGGCCATCCCTGCGATCCTTTGTCGAAACTATATCGGCCGGTTTGCCGGTCCTTAGCGCCAACATCTGCGCGGGAACGTAACCCCAGAACTGGTATGGCCGATTGCGGTGTGTCAATTGCTGGCACCGCCCCGCGGTAGCTTTTCGCTATTAATGATAACGGCCAACTCATGCCGTGCCTCAAGCATACCGCACCACGTGTCCCGCCCCAATTTGCCAATGCGGAACACGATGGCCGTGGGAAACCTCAACTGCCGGTTTTGTACGCCAGCAACCGGCGTGCAGCCAACGTTGTCTCAGGCGGCTCTTGGGGTCAAAACCGGAACCGCCCAATTCCTCGGTTGTTCGAGGCTCGATAGCTGCGAACACGCCATTGCGGCGAAAACGAAGAACGGCAGTCCAAGATCAATAAGTCCGCCCGAGGTGCTCGCCGTGATCAGCCACGCGATGCAGGTTGATTTAGCTGCCTGTCGATAGGCGCTGTTAAGCGGATCGGCATCGCCGCCGCGTTTGTCGCTAAAAAGAAGCCGCAGGAAAAAAAGACTGAAAATCAGGGTTCCGATGGCGCCAAGGCTAGCCAGCACGCCAATCACAAAACTTGAAGCTCGCATACTCCCATTGCCTACTCCGAAACCAAACGTGTCGTAAAAATTCTGGATGCCTTGGCTATTCCATAACGAGCGCTCGATTCCCGAACTGGTCGACAGCTTATTGAACAGCAAGGTATCAAGCAGGTTGGAAAAATAGGTGGCCGTGCCATCATTTAGAAGAATGATAATCAGCGCAACTATCGCGATGATCGGCCCGCCAATCACGAACAGGAACCCGTGCGGCGTGATCTTTCGAAAAATAGCCGAAACCAACACCTCAACATACAGGTAAGCAAGCAGCGCCGCGAGGCCAACATAAGCCGTCGTCGACGTTGAAAAAACAAGCGCGCAAAGCGACAACAGTGCCAGAGGTAGCGTCAGCGCGGGACGGACCCCAAGCAGCCATAATTTGCTGTTGAACGCGAAATATCCCAACGTAGCCGAGCCAAATGAAGAGGCTTCGATAAAGGACCCGACAATTCGTTTGAACCCCGCGATCGAGTCGTCGTTTATCAAGGAATAATTGGCATTGCGAATGAACGACAGTAATTCGGTTGTATTGGTGAAGAATGTCACCAGGTCGAGCAATGCGAAAATCAGATTGAGAACGGTACAGACCAGGGCAGCGCTGCCTAAAACTCTTCTGCCATCGTGCGTGGCCGCATATCCATAAAGCACAATGAAGCAAACAAAATCTCCGATAAAGTAGATCGATTGCGTCAGATTTGACATGGCGGGCGCCAGCGCGAAGCTCGCCGCTGTATTATCCGAACCAGTCACCGTTCGAAGCGGAAAAGTCGAGGTTTGTCCCTGGAACAGCCGCGGCATAACATACGCCGACATCAGGGCATATATCAGTGTCAGCAGCAGCCAAAATCCCGCGCGGCCAAACGCCAAACCCTGTGCCGAGTTCTTGGCATAGTTTCCGCTGCCAATCAGTTTGAAAGTTAGAAAGCCAAGCAAGAGATGAGCGGGAGATATATTGGTACCACCGAGTGAGTCCAAAATGAAGGCCGCCGCCGAACCCAATAGCGTTGAACAGAGAAATACATAGACGATGAAGGCAGGTTCGCAGAAAATGCTAAACAGCCCAAAACCGAGTGCAATGAATCCAATTAGCTCGATTGTCATATAACATCTCGTATTTTAACATTCGCGTTTGGTGAGGCGGGCATCGCCACCTGTCGGCATTTCCGGCAATCAAACACCGCGGGACTGACTTATCGCATCAATACCTAAACCGAAAAATTCCCGGTAGCGCGAACCTCACGCAACACCCGAATCGGGTTTTAATTCACTGCTGAACTTAAACGTCGCGGGAGTGAGGAAAACATCTATTTCATCTAGCTGTCAATATTGACCGGGACCGGCCGCTTGAATTGAAGTCGTCATCGGGAAGTGGCGAGAATTGGTTTGCAATGATTGTTTGTCGCGGCGTTTGCGGCGTTTCGCGCGAATTTCTGCAATTGTGCGGCTAGCGCTTCGCTACTTGCTACAGCAGGATCGTTATTACCCATATTTGCGATTAATTTTTGCAACAAATTGACCTGCCCCAAATCGACGGTACATATTGATTTGGATTATGTCTAAGACACAGACTTTCGCACTGAAGTCATAATATCGAGAGGGTTCGCGAGTGATTGAAGATTTGAGGGAACTCGCTTCGGCAAAAATACTGACGGTTGATCTATGTATCGTAGGCGGCGGCCCGGCAGGAGTGACAATTGCCCAAGAACTGATCGGCTCGGGACTTCGGGTATGCCTTGTCGAGGGGGGCGGATTTAGCGAAGAACCCGATACGCAGGCACTTTATCGAGGCGAGAGCGTCGGTCATCCGGTGATCATGGATGAAGGGCGCTACCGCGTTTTCGGCGGATCCGTGATCCGTTGGGGAGGCCGGAACGCGATGCTCGATCCCATCGACTTTAAACAGCGAGATTGGGTAAGACATTCCGGGTGGCCGATCGAGCTTTCCGACCTCCATCCCTATTACGCCCGTGCCCAGGATGTTAACAGCTTTGCGAGCCCATGGGTGCCGTCAGACCAACTTCCCGCCCCTATGAAGTTGCCGAGTTTTAAATCGGAGGACATAAACCCCTTTGTTTGGCGATATGCCCCGCTGGGTTATCGGAAATATGTCAACCACGGCATGAAATACCGCGGTCGCCTGCAGGCAGATCTAAACACCTACGTGTTGTTGCATGCGAATTTGACTTCTTTCGAAGGAAATGAGGACGGATCGGTCGTGAACGCCATTACGGCCACCTCGTTGAACAAAAACTCGGTGACGGTCCGGTCCAAAGCGTTCGTGCTTTGCTGCGGCGGAATCGAAAATGTTCGCCTGGCGCTTCAGGCACCAGACAGCGTTGTCAGCAAACTCAATTCATTCGATAATCTTGGAAGATATTTTGCGCAGCACCCGCGCGGTCTTGTCGCGACGCTCGACACCACTGCAGAAACCGCGAAGCGGTTACAAAATCTGTTTTCGGTATTTTATCGGCGCGGGGGGACCCAGTACGAAGTTGGCTTTGCTTTGTCTGAGCAAGCCCAACGCAAGCATCGATTGGTGAATGCTAGCGCGGCAATGTACTATGAGGCACGGCCCGATTCAGCATGGAAGTCAGGCGCCCGGCTGAAGAGCGCCTTTAAATCGAGAACGCCATATAAGGGGGTTTTTCGCGACGTCATAAACGCGGTAGGCGACGCACCAACCGTCACGGCGAACTTTGGGCGACGGATTTTTCTTGGACAGCCGGCAATTCTTCCGGATCCCATGGTGACCGTCATTGTCGATCTGGAGCAGGAACCTGATCCGGAAAGTCGGGTAACGTTGTCTCAGGAAAAGGACGCCCTGGGAATGAATCGGGCGAAGGTCGATTGGCGAATAGCCGAAATCGAGCGCGAAACCGCTCGCTATTTCAATACCCTGATTGCAGGAGAACTCAAGCAATTGGGGCTCGGCCAGACCAGACCTGAGCCATGGCTCACCAGCAACATGCCGATTGGAAACGAAGACCTTTACGGCACCTACCACCATATTGGTGCGACGAGAATGTCAAAGGATCCGCATGATGGCGTAGTCAACGAGAATTGCCGCGCCCACGGTGTTAGCAATCTATACTTTGGTGGCTGCTCGGTATTTCCGACCGGCGGGCATGCGAATCCGACCCTGACCATCGTAGCGCTTGCGATTCGTCTGGCCGATCATCTTCGCGCCCAACTCCGAACAGGGACGCATTCGAAATGATGGTGTCGTGCCGGGTCGTTGGGAGTAGCGACGGTTCTCAAAGGACGGGTTGCCGCCACACCAACTGCTGCGGAGCTAACGGCATTTTAGCCAGACGCGGGTGCCACGCATGAGGAATTTGGGCTCACGACTGCAGCGGATTCTCGCTTCAATCCGCGATCCCATTTCGTATCGGTTGCTATTGTACATTTTAAACCGCCGCGGAATTTCCCTGGAAAACAATGATCCCGCCCTGGACTTGACCGGGAATTTCGGAGGCTCCGTGGAACTGCAAGCGGAAGGCTGGGCAGGGCTGCCAAAAATAATTTTTCATACCTGGAACTCAAAACAAAACATGGCTAACAATTATCTTTACTGGCGACGAAGCTTCATTGAAAAAAACACCGGCTATACATTTGTGTTTTGGGATACGCTTGAAAATCGCGAATTCATCAAGAAACACTTCAGTTGGTTTCTAGATAGATATGACAGCTACGTCGACGACGTCTTTCGTGCCAATATTGTTCGCCTGTTCTTTTTGTATGCTTTTGGTGGATTTTCTGTCCATATGGATTCAGAGTGTCTAAAGCCCCTGGATGAAATCAGCGGCCTCGGAGACGTCCTACTCGGACGAATGGGAAACGTCGAGGACTTTGAACATTCGGTGCCGAACGCGGTCATGGCTTCAAAGCCAAAGCAGACCTTTTGGCTGCTCGCCATTGCGCTTGCCATGGAACGGCTCGCAGAAGTTGTTCCTGGTGAGGCCGGCGGCGCCAGCAGTCGAGCGGAGTGGCTGACGGGAGCGATCCTGATCAAGGATGCGGCAGATTTTTATCTGACCCACGGAAAGCAGCAGACGTTGGACTGTATATCCCGACTATCGGATATTTTAGCGGCGGAAGCCCAAAACAGCGACTATGGCAACCTGACGATGCTTGCTTCGCCGATCTGGTGCCCGATGAATTGGAACAATTCCATCCAGGCCATATTTCGTAAAAGAATGTTCAAGGAAAACTTGGTGATTGCACAGAACGATGCACGCAGACTTTTCCCTCAAGCGTTCATTGTGACGTACTGGTCTGCCCCCTGGGGCAAGTAAAAAGCCCGGCCGCACCTTTTCGTTGCCCCGCGCTAAATGGGGGCGCGCGGGGGTTGGCTAATTCGTATTGCACAGTCTGATTGAAGCGCATGATCCAGCAAGTTGTCGCGGTTGCCGCCTGGGCCTCGGTCGCTCTCATCGCTTATGCAACGCTATTGCAGCATGCCAGTATATATCGGTTTTACGAAAGACTGTTGCCGATCATATCGCACCCGGCGCAAGTCCCATCTATTCAACATTCGCTCCAAATACTTGCGTTCGCTATCGTGGGCGCCCTGTTTGGTTTCGCCTACGATCGCCAAACCGCGATTGTGTTTTTAGTGATTGTGGGCGGCGCCGCCCTGTCGGAAGTATCGCAGATCTTTACCAGAGACCGTCACGCGCGAATTCTAGACGCCGCATCGAAAATGGCCGGTGGCGCGATCGGCACTATTGCCGGCAAAGTCATTTTTTTAAGCGTTTAACTTCGAGCGGCACGTTCTCCGCTTTCAAACTGGAAGCGCCGGTGGACAAACCTTTGCTGCCGATCACGCTGACCTTATCGACTGCGGTCAATCGGGCTTATTTCCAAGACGCCGTCCAGTAGGTGACGATATAGGCTTGTGGAAACAAACGAGACAAATCCGCCTCGTTCACGACTCCATTTTCAGAAAACATTTTCTTTCTCAGCACGGTGTGGAGGAAGTTATTCCAGTTGATCGGATACCACACCTTCGATGGAAGAAGCTTGATTTTACCGAAATTGCAGCGACCGACTTCCTGTGCCAATTCCGGACAGGCCTTAGATATTCGATCGCGAATTTCCTGCGGAGTATGGCTCATGTAAAAGTCTACGGCGTCCTTGAGCAAAACAGGGCCCGTCAGCCATTCTATCCTGGACTTTTGTTTATCCGCCTGGAATTCCTTGAGACGCTCGATCGCAAACGCGATTGTCAACAGCCAAAGCGCCTGCCTCGATTTTGAGGCCATGATCGCATTGGGGATGGCGTGTTCAAACTGGCGATCGCGCCCCATTCGCCCCAGCAGCACATCGCCCATGCCACGCATCGCATCAAGGGGGCGGACACATTCGGAATCCATGTCAGCATAAAAGCCGCCGTAAGTGTAAAGAAAGAACAGTCTTATAATGTCCGCGCGCAGAATTTCACGAGGATAGCTGTCATAACGGGACAAAAACCAAGAGAACCGCTCCGCGATGAATTGTCGATTGTCCGAATCATCCCAAAGAAAGCACCTGTATGTCGGATTGTTTCGCAGAAAACTTGTTCGCCAGTACCCGTAATTCGCGGGCATATCAAAATGCGATTTCCAGGTTTGAAAAATGATCTTCGGAATTTGCGAAGCATTCCGCAAAATATCTTGTTCCGAAATATCAGGTACGCCGAACTCGCCGCTCGGTCGTAAGTCCGCCACGCGATCCTTCAGCGGCATGAGGCGATTGGCGCGCGCGTATCGCAACAGACGGTACGACATCGGATCAAGAATCGCATCGAGCACCCGCCTCGAGCGCGGAAATAAAAATGCCATCTCAGAAACTCGCTTTATTTATCGTTGCGCACTGGAAACAAACGCAGCCTAACTTATCACAGCAGCCAGCCGCCTAAACATCTACAATTTTGGTTAAGATTGGCAACAGTCTTTGCGGCGGGCAATACCTGTCACAAGCCGTTCCTGCGCTAACCATTGTAAGCGGTCGTCAGATGCGCAAAGGCGTTTGATCAAAATCCATCTTTGCCATGAGAAGTCATTTGGATATAGAACGAATGGATATAGAACGAAGCCCCCGGACTTTTGATATCCGGCGCGGCTTGCAGCCGGCAAGTTAGGTTTCGATTGGCTGCAATGGCAGTGAAAGTACCCGATGAAAGTTGCTATTATTCATTATTGGCTGGTGGGAATGCGCGGTGGGGAGAAGGTTATCGAAGCGCTATGCGAGATGTACCCGCAGGCTGATATTTTTACCCATGTGTATGTACCGGACATGGTTTCAGAAACAATTCGCCAGCATAAGATCATTCCGACGTTCATCAATGCATTGCCGCGCTCACGCACAATGTACAAGACCTACCTTCCACTAATGCCACTCGCATTGGAGCAATGCGATCTTCGCGGATATGATCTCGTGATCAGCAGCGAGTCGGGCCCCGCGAAAGGGATAATTCCGCCTGCCGAGGCGCTTCACGTTTGCTACTGTCACACGCCGATGCGCTACATCTGGAACATGTACCATGACTATCGTGACCGTTCAGGCCGCGTCACCCGGATGTTGATGCCTGGTTTGGCCCATTACCTGCGCATGTGGGATGTCAGCTCCGCCCGGCGAGTAGACAGCTTTGTTGCCAACTCTGAGACGGTCGCAAAACGCATCCATCGCTATTACGGCGCAAAATCAACCGTCATCCATCCTCCGGTCGATACCGATTCATTTTCGATAGCCACCCCCGCCGAACTGGCGGATTATTATTTGATGGCCGGCGAGCTCGTGTCCTACAAGCGACCTGACCTAGCGGTGCGGGCCTTTAACGAAATGAACCTGAAACTTGTGGTGATAGGCGGCGGCGAGATGCTCGACGAGATACGACGCTTGGCAGGCCCCACCGTAACGGTACTGGGCACTCAGCCCTTTTCAGTGTTGAAAGAGCATTATGCACGTTGCCGCGCATTGATTTTTCCTGGCGAAGAAGATTTCGGCATGGTTCCGGTCGAAGCCATGGCAAGCGGGCGTCCGGTCGTGGCATTCAACCGGGGCGGCGCAATGGAAACCGTGATTGCTGGATTTTCAGGCACGTTTTTCGCAGAACAATCCGTCCAGGCGATCTCCTCTGCGGTAAGACGTCTGACGGACCTGGACATCGATTCAACGAAGATCGCGATGCATGCGCGAAAATTCGGTCGCGATCAGTTCTTTCAAAAAATGCGCAGCCATATTGACGCCCTGCTTGCGGAAAAAACCCGTTCATAATGCCATGGGTCACGCGGATGCAGACAACACCGATAGTCTCTCGCCCTCGATCACCAAGCATGTCAATACGCCGGTCGCAAAGGCGCCGGTATCAATATTGATCCGATTTGAACGGACATCAATGTTCTTGATCGGCGTGTGCCCGTGAACGATGATTTTGCCAAAGTCCTGGTTTGAATTTAAAAACTCTGCCCTTATCCACAGAAGATCCTTTTCTGTCTGTTTCGTAAGTTCGATGTCCGGCCTCACTCCGGCATGGACAAAGAAAAAGTCGCCGTAGGTAAAAGACTTCTTCAATTCTCGAAAAAAACGAATATGGGATTGAGGAAGCGCGTTGTGGAACGCAAGCTGAGTTTCGACGGTCTTCTTGCGATCTGATAATATGTCGGAAGCCACGCCGTAAGACGCCAGCGTCTCGCGACCACCCAATCTGAACCATTGATCAATCAGCGTAGGATCGCGCAAGCAATTGATCGCGATCAGCTCATGATTGCCCTTGAGAAATATCGATTCAAAGGCAGCGCCGTGTTCGATCAGCCGATCGATGGTTTCGCGCGACCAAGTACCACGATCAATGTAGTCGCCTAAAAAAACATAGATAAGCCTTTCGATTGGGCGTGTTGCAGTGTCGGCAGCACAAACCGCCAGTATTTTGTCGAGCAAATCGAGCCGTCCATGGATGTCGCCGATCGCATAAATTCTGGTTCCCTGTGCAATTGAAGCAGGCCGCCCAGCTATCTTTGGCTTTTCACTCGGTGAAATGGACTGCACCCACGACCTCTTCTTTTGTCACAACAAATTGCGTGAACATGTCTAAGTCCGCGCCACCA
Source organism: uncultured Alphaproteobacteria bacterium (assembly GCA_963790595.1). GTDB lineage: Bacteria > Pseudomonadota > Alphaproteobacteria > Rhizobiales > Xanthobacteraceae > Bradyrhizobium. Next base: position 54,041 of record CAWBPE010000016.1, read on the forward strand.
CGACTAACTCGGTTGCAAGCAGAAATTACGCCAGACTGTCGCCACCACCGTCGAGGATCATGAACGTCGGATGATCGCCCAGCCGTGGTTCATTAATCCAAACGACGGGCAATCCAAACGACGGGCCTTTCTGCAGCACTGTAATTCCGAAAACATAAACAATTTCATTAACTTACGTCCACCTTTAAATAAATTGATGCGGCCCGTGTCAACCTTAAGATTGATCAAAGATTGTAGGTATCCTCGATTAATGGCATTATGTCATGGCTAACAGCGGCCCAAAAATTGCAAAGCCAACATCCGGGTGAATTAAATGCGGTCTATTCATATTAAGGAATTCGCTATCATGGCGGCATTCAGTTTGAGTTTAAGCCCCGCATGGGGGGCCTGCGTCAAGCCGCCGGCATCGGCCCAAAAGATCAATCAGTTTAGGCTAAATCCGCAGGGTTTGATACCCTCCGCCGATGCTGAGACGCGAGGTGTCGAAATCCAGACAAGAGAACTGGCTGGAACCGATGCGCGCCTCGCCGAAAGCCTGGTGCGGGTTGCGGAGACCGCAAATCCGAAATTTCAGACCGCGATTGCTGCGGGGCTGGCGCAAGCCGCATTGGCCTGTGAGAACACCGATCAGCAGGCCGCCGAACAAATCCAGCAAGCGGTAGCGGGTTTCCAGAACGGCCAGTTCCAGGCGTCCTTTGCTGCGGTGGCCGGCGACATTGAAACTGCCGCGACCGCCGCCTCGGGCTCTGCGGGAAGCGTCGTCATAACGAACCCGAATAGATCCAAGGGCACTGCCGCAGTACCGGCGTACGGCGGCGGAACCGCGACCACGATCGTCATCAATGCGATGCCGGGCGTGACGCCCGCGGCGACCGTATTCAGCGTCGCTGGACCAAGCAACTCTCAGGGTGGGGGCGCCACCGCCGCCGATCCAGTCAGCCCGACACGATAAGCTTACGAAATGGCAAAACGCTAGAATGGCAAACTAACGACGTCCTTTTCAATCTACTCAACAGCAAAGTGTGCCACATGAATATCGCAAGGCCGTTTTCCCCTCAACCCTACGAGCCGGTAGCTAAGCCCGACGAAGCTGAGGGCACGATCTCCCTGCGTAATGTGAGAGATTTTTTCACGCGACAGTGGCGGCTTGTCGCGGTTGTAACGGCGCTGACGATGCTGGTCGCTGCGGCTTACATTGCGGTTTCACCAAAAAAATACACCGCGCAAGCTGATATGATTATCGACACCAAGCGGGTTACCTGGACCCAGACGGAGATGGCATCAGAGAACCGGACGGTCGAAGACGCATCGGTCGAGAGCGAGATTGAAACGACGAAGTCGGAACGAGTGGCGCTGTCAGTAATCAAGCGCTTACACTTGAATGAGGATCCGGAGTTTGTCGGAGCGGGTCGCGGCGTTATTCGCAAGATCTTGGCCGTTTTCCATTTATCGCCCGCCGCTGAACCGGTCACGTCGGATGAAGAATTGACGCGGCGCACGCTGGACGCATTCAAAGACAACCTTCGCGTTAACCGCGTGGGACGCAGCTACATAGAGCAAATCTCTTTTACATCACTCGACAAGGGCAAGGCGGCAACGATCGCAAACGCGGTCGCGGAGGCCTATATCGATGACCAGCTGCAAGCTAAATTCGAAGCAACGCGCCGTGCCAGCGTGTGGCTGCAAGATCGTATCGGCGAACTCCGCGCGCAAGCGAGCGACGCTTATAAGCAGGTGCAGGATTTCAAGACGGAAAATAGCATCATTATCGGCGTCGATGGCAAGCTAGCTAGCGAAGCTGAACTCGATCAACTCGCCACGAATTTGGCGAAAGCTCGTTCCGACACGACGCAAGCCAAAGCCCGGTACGATCGAATCTCAAGGGTTTTGGAACAGCGGAATGATAAAGAGAAAGATAGCCTGACAATTCCTGATCCCGTTGTTACGGATGCACTGAGCAATCCGGTAATCACGAAACTTCGCCAGCAATTCCTTGACGACCAAAACAAAGAATCGGAATGGAGCGCCCGATACGGCCCCGATCATCAGGCCGCGAAAAACCTGCGGGCGGAGATGGCAGCCTTGCAGCGTGCGATCTGGGACGAAATTTCCCGAATCGCGGAGAGCTACAAGAGCGAATTGCAGATCGCGAAAAGCCAAGAAGAGGCCATCGATCGGCGAATGCTGGAGGTGTTCCAGAAATCCGGCTCAACGAGGCAGTCGCAAGTACGGCTGCGCGAGCTTGAAAGTTCCGCTAACTCTTATCGTGGCATTTATGAAACTTTCTTGAGTCGGTTCACGCAATCAGTGCAGCAGCAATCGTTCCCGTCTACTGAAGCAAGACTAGTGACGATTGCTTCGGCTCCCCGTTCTGCGAGTTCGCCAAAGGTAGCGTTGACGATGGCGCTGGCGGCTATATGCGGATTGGGTCTGGGGTCATTAGCTGCGCTTGCCCGTGAACAAATGAACCGCCAGATTCATACGCGCGGACAGATCGAGGAATTGCTCGGACTTAATTGCCTCGCCGTGCTGCCTGCCTTCAAAGCTGCAAAACCAGTCATGATGAAGCGGATGCGTGGTGCTACGCAAGACTCCAGCGCCTTCCGGCTCATCCATGAAGCCGCGCCATTTTCGGCAACAGCTGAAGCCTTGCGATATATTAAGGTCGCGATTGATCTGCATCCGAGGGGCGCCAAGATCATCGGTATGATCTCCGCCCTTCCGGGCGAAGGCAAAACGACTGTGGCGACCAGTTTTGCGGCTTTCGTTGCGAAGAGCGGCGCACGCACCCTGTTGATTGACGCCGATTTACGCAATCCTTCGATGACTCGGGCACTCGGTTATTCGAGCGCGCCAGGGCTGCTTAACATGGTAGCTGAAAGATTGGATTTCAAAGATCTTGTGGTTTCAGATTCAAAGTTCAAGTTTGATTTTCTGCCGGCTTCTACCCGAATTAAACCGTCAAATAGCTCAGATATCCTCACATCTCCCGCCATGAAGGATATGCTCAAGGCAGCCAGCGCGGAGTACGATTATATCTTGGTGGATCTTCCTCCGATTCTCCCCGTCGTGGACGTCAAAGCCTGTGCTAGCTTGTTCGACGCCTTCGTTTTGGTGGTAGAGTGGGGTGGAACGTCAACCGACGAGATCGTGAGGGCTGTAAATGCCTCTCCTATCGTTGCGGAGCGTCTTTTAGGTTCCGTTCTCAACAAAGCGGACGAGGCGGTCATGCGACGTTTCGAGGGTTATTCCGACCGCCGGTATTCCTACTATTCTGACGAAAAGCAACCGACATTGGCTGCGTAACATTTGAGCTCAGATGCATCTCAGGCTTTTCATTCAACGGAGCCTGATCGGTGCGGTGAGCTGCATGGCTTTGCTGTGGGGTGGGTTTGCGCTCCCCACCAGTGGGGCGGCTGATGACTTCAGATATCTCGAGACTAGACTGCTACATCCCGACACTTTCGATCCCAACATACTCGCGTTGAGGCTGGAGAGTTCCGCGGCCAAAGCATTGAGCGATTGCGACAGTCATGCCCAAACTGCACTGTTGCTGACCGAAATGCGTCTAGCGGAGGCCGCGTTGCGGGCTGGCGAGCTTGCTGATTTCGATAAGCGAAGTGTTTCGATGGAGGTGCGCGCCAAGCAGGTCCTGGGCTGCATACCTCGCGATTCTTACGTTTGGCTTCTTGCTTTCAGTGTATATATTCTACATGGCCAATTGAACGAGCAAACCTTTAAATTTCTGGCGATGTCATACGACACGTCACCGAATGAGGCATGGATCGCAATTCGTCGAAATATTGTAGCGCTTCCCCTCGCCTTGGTCGTGCCTCAACCCCTACAGGATAAAATCCTGACCGAATTTCAACAACTACTTCGGAATGGATTTCGGCATGAAGCCGCACTGTCCTATTCTGGCGCGTCTGCGGCCGTACAATCACTGCTTCGACCTCGTATTGAGCAGCTCGACGCAGACTTACAAAAATCACTATGGGATGAAATCGCGAGAAACTATTCCCACCGGGATCGATCCTAAGGCGTCCAGCTTGGCCGGTCGCCTTGACCGTGATAGGCTGAGGCGAAATTCGCGTGAATTAATTGCAATGTGATTCTGGCATGATGTATCGCGCAATAATTGTGCTGCTGACCCTCGCCTTTGCGGCACCGTTCCAAAATTCAGGTCAAGAACTTCAGCAAAATCTGCTGGATTTTTCCGACGCGGCAATCACAGGCTAATAAGGGCGTAAGTGAGGGTCTGGACTGCTCAGCATTCGCATTGTTTTTGACAGTTAAGTGCGCAACACAACATCTCTGACTTGGAATTGATAGCATGGCCAACATACTGGTAGCAGGTGGTGCTGGGTACATCGGCTCGCATACATGTCTCCGCCTCTCAGAAAAAGGTCATACTCCTATTGTCTACGACAATCTTTCAAACGGGCACGAAGAATTTGTGCGATGGGGACCTTTGGAAAGGGGTGACATCAGGGATCGGAATCGGCTCGACGAGGTAATAGGAAAATACACCCCTCTCGCGATCGTGCATTTTGCGGCATTAATAGAAGTCGGGGCCTCTGTGCAGGACCCCGGAAGCTTTTATGAGAACAATGTTTCGGGGGCAGTCACGTTGCTTCGGGCTTCACAAGCGGCCGGAATTAACAAGTTTGTTTTTTCTTCGACGTGCGCGACCTACGGACTTCCGCTTTCTACACCCATCGACGAATCGCATTCCCAGTTTCCACTAAATCCCTACGGCCGCAGCAAGCTTATCGTCGAGCAGATTTTGAAAGATTTGGATAAGTATCAGGGATTTCGATCCGTCATTCTGCGTTACTTTAACGCTGCCGGCGCCGATCCGGGGGGCAGAATAGGCGAATGGCATTCCCCTGAAACCCATGCGGTACCCCTCGCAATCGAGGCCGCTCTGGGGCAGCGAGAGTTTTTTCAAGTGCTCGGGACCGATTACGACACTCGCGACGGATCTTGCTTACGCGACTTCGTTCATGTCGTAGATCTCGCTGACGCGCATGCGCGCGCAATCGAACATCTTTTAGCGAATGGTAACAGCCTCGCGTTGAACCTGGGGACCGGACAGGACACATCAGTGAAGGAGCTACTCGCAGCCGTAAAAAGCGTTTCCGGGCGCGATTTCGAGATCAAATTTGGGCCTCGGCGAGACGGCGACTCGCCGGCACTGGTGGCAGACAATGCCCTGGCAAAGGAAACCATCGGCTGGTTTCCTCGCCACGACCTTCAGTCGATCATAACGAGTGCATGGAATTGGCATAAAGCCCGCGGGGGGTTGGCGCGATAGCCCGCGGCGCTCTCCTGTTTGTATTGTACCGTCGGGGCTTTCGAACGCTGCGGCGCTGCTTTGGCGAATACAGATTGCAAGTCTTTTTAATTTGTCGCCCGTCAACAACGGCTAAGGCGTTGAGCAAGAATCCGTTTCCGGCATATTGGCAGGTTTGTGATCGCAAAGTTTTGGGCCCTGGGGCTGTAAAACCTTGCGATTTCATTTTTGAGATTTCCCATTTTGGCGAAGCATGATTCTGTTGCCGCATCGGAGGGAGAACGATGCGACGAGATCAGGCGATCTGTTCCGAACACGGCTGGACCAAATCATCAGACGAACTGGCGCGGCTCGCCGGCCAGATCGACTGGGACTTTATCGACGGCGAGATCGCCCCGCTCGACAGCGACCGAGTGCATCGGCAAAGGCAGAGCCAGCGCGCCCTATGAGTTCGGCGTCAATGTCTCGATCGTCACCACCAATGCCGACAAAGGAGATCGCGGCCACTACACTGAAAACCCGCGCCGCATCTTCGTCTCCTCGCGCCGCGCATCCCGACGGTTACGGCCGTAGCTGGTTCTGCGAACTCTATCGGGCCTGGGAAGGCCGGTTGTCGCCGACGATGCGGCAGGCCCATGTGGCCGGCGAGAAGCTGTTCGTCGATTACGCCGGCACGACGATTGACATCGTCGATGCCACGACCGGAGAAGTGCATGCCTGCCAGCTGTTTGTCGCCGCACTCGGCGCATCGAGCTTTACGTACGCCGAAGCAACCTTCACGCAGACGCTGCCCGACTGGATCGGCTCGCACACACGCGCCTTTGGCTTTTACGGCGGTGTGCCAGCGATGGTCGTTTCCGACAATCTGAAGTCCGGCGTCACCAAGGCCTGCTTCTACGAGCCGGGCGTCAATCGTGCCTATGCCGAAATGGCGGTGCACTACGACACGGCCATTGTGCCGGCACGGCCGAGAAAGCCGCGCGACAAGGCAAAAGTCGAGGTCGCCGTGCAGGTCACGACGCGCTGGATCATCGCCAAGCTGCGCAACATCAGGTTCTTCTCGCTCGTCGAGTTGAACGCAGCGATCCGTGATTGTGTCACAGCGCTGAACGACCGTGTCTCCCGGCATCTCGGCGCGAGCCGTCGCGCGCTGTTTGAGGCACTGGACCAGCCAGCGTTGAAGCCATTGCCGACTGAGCCCTACGTCTACGCCGAGTGGAAGCAGTGCAGGGCCGGCCTCGATTATCACGTCGAGGTCGCGAAGCATTACTACTCGGGGCCGCACGCGTTGCTGCGCGAGGAGCTATGGGCGCGGATCACGGCACGCACGGTGGAGCTGTTCCATCGCGGCAATCGCGTCGCTGTCCACGTACGTTCGTCATCGAACCGCAAGCACACGACCGTGCGCGAGCACATGCCGTCGAGCCATCGGCGCTATGCCGATTGGACGCCGGACCGCATCCAGGGTCGAGCGAACGAGATCGGGCCGAAGACATCGGCGCTGATCGAGATCATCCTGCGAGAGAAGACGCATCCGGAGCAGGGCTTCCGCGCCACGATCGGCATCCTCAGGCACGCCAACAGCTTCGGGCATGAGCGACTGGAAGCCGCCTGCGGCCGCGCGCTCGAGATTGGCGCGCGCTCCTACACCTCGGTTACCTCCATCCTGAAGACCAACCTCGATCGCCGACGGCCTGCCTCCGCCACGGACGGGCCGGCGATTGTGCACGCGAACATCCGTGGCCCCCGCTACTTCCGCTGACGAGAAACACGCAATGCTGACCCATCCAACCATCGACCAGTTGCGAGCCCTGAGGCTCGACGGCATGGCCGAGGCCTTTGTCGAACCGCAGTCGCAGGACGCTGCCCGGGATCTCGCGCCTGCCGAATGGCTGGCGCTGATGCTCGATCGCGAGGCGGCGCATCGCGGCACGCAGCGGTTCAAGAGCCGGCTGCGCAATGCCAAGCTGCGCCACGGCCAGGCGTCGATCGAGGACGTCGACTATCGTGCCGCCCGAGCTCGACAAGGCGCTGTTCCAGCAACTGGCCGCCGGCCGCTGGATTGCCGAGCATCGCAATCTGCTGATCACCGGACCGTGCGGTGTCGGCAAGTCGTGGCTCAGCTGCGCGCTGGCGCAGAGAGCCTGCCGTGATGGTTATACGGTGCATTACGCGCGTGTGCCGCGCCTCTTTGCCGATCTCGAACTGGCCCATGGAGACGGCCGCTTCGCGCGTCTGTTCCGCACGCTTACCAAGGCCGATCTGCTGATCCTTGATGATGTGGACGGCCTCACCTCAGCGGCATCATAGTGCCAAGACGTGGTCGCCGGAGCGCCACAAAAAGGGAGACCGTCCATGCAAAAGTTTATCAGAATAGGTGTTGATCTCGCCAAGAACTATTTTCAGGTCCATGCACTGGTCAGCGAAGGCGGTTCCGTCGTTACACGTAAGTTGACGCGATCGAAGATGCGAGAGTTCTTTGCGCAAATCGAGCCTTGCCGCATCGGCCTGGAAGCCTGCGGCTCAGCACATTATTGGGCCCGCGAGCTCCAAAGCGATGGGGCACGAGGCATTTTTGATGCCACCGGCTTACACCAAGCCTTACGTCAAACGCGGCAAAAATGACGCCGTCGACGCGGAAGCTATCTGCGAAGCAGTCTCCCGCCCCGGAATGCGCTTTGTACCGATCAAGAGCGCGGAGCAACAAGCGACGCTGACGTTGCACAAAACGCGAGATCTTCTGGTCAAGCAGCGGACGATGACAGTCAATGCTTTGCGCAGTCATCTGGCGGAGTTCGGGATTATTGTCGCCAAGGGCATCGGGCATGTCAGCGATTTGCTCCAATTGGCTGAAACGGACGCGAGGCTTCCGAGTGTAGCCAATGCAGCGGTGAAGGCCTTGGCGCAGCAAATCGACGCGATCGATCAATCGCTCGACGATCTTGAGAAGGAGATCGCCAATGCTCATTCACGAAGCGAGATGAGCCAGTTGATCGTTGAAATCCCTGGCGTCGGCAAACTCACTGCTACGGTGATCTCTGCCAGCATGCCAGACCCGAATGTCTTTAGATCGGGACGCGATTTTGCCGCTTAGCTTGGCCTTACGCCAAGGCAAAACTCAAGCGGAGGCAAACCATCGCTCGGGGCTATCACCAAGCAGGGGAATCAATACATAAGGAAACTGCTCGTGCTGGCGGGGACGTCGCTGCTAAATGTTGTGGGCAAACGTAAGGGCGTTTTGCGGGACTGGATCGTCGGGCTGTTGGCGAAAAAGCCCGCGCGCCTCGTGACGGTCGCAATTGCGAACAAGCTCGCTCGGATCATCTGGGCGATGATGAAGACCGGCGAAAGCTTCCGCACCGAGATGTTCATGAAAGCATGAACAATCCACTCGTCTCTGGATGGAGCATTCTAAAGGGAGATCTGTAGTCTCAAGTTTGGTGAGCACGGCGAGACATGATGAATGACACGGTCATTACCGAAGACCAGGAAAAACCCGACCAGTCGTCTGAGCGTAAAGCTCGCATCCTTGATGCGGTTCCCGGTCGTCGGATTTCATCAGGGCCAGCGGAGGCATAATCTCTGCACTAACAGGCCGGACATACGATCGAAGCCGACCAAGTCGTTCAGAATGTCAAAAAGTGCTTGCCATCAGAGGCCAACCAGCGGCGTGACCTCATGGAGATCGTTGAGGACCGTTATGGCGCCGGTTCGACGCTGATCACCAGCCAGTTGCCGGTCGATGCCTGGCACGAGGTCATCGGCGATCCGACCTTCGCCGACGCTATCCTCGACCGCCTCGTGCATAACGCCCATCGTCTTGCGCTCGATGGGCCACCGATGCGCGATCCCAAGACGGCCAAGTCGGATACCACAGCGCCGGGGCCGAGCGTCGCGGATACGACGGTCACGAAACCGCCGACAGGAGCGAAGAAATGAACAACACGCCATCCGGCCCGCCCATGCGCGGCGCTACGTTTGACTCGTGGCGGTCACTTCGCGCCGCGCACGGGCTCCACCTATCGCTTGACCCGAACCTCAAATACTGAGATCAGAAAATAAATCCAACGGCGCCATCAAGCTCGTGCGCCGCCCCGGTCGTCATCGACCGGATCACGTGGTCTCCATGCGCCGGACAACGTGGTCGCCTTCCGCGGTATGCGCAATCGAATGTGCGAAAGATTCTGGACACTACCTCTCCGGCCAGAAACGAAACGTGTTCGGTGCCATCAAGCGCGAGCTACGAAGACGCTCCGTCATCGAGCCCGTGATCGGCCACCTTAAGGCCGAAGGTCACCTCGGCCGCGGCTATCTCGAAAGGCCGCTCCGGCGACGCTGCCGACGCCATTCTCTCCGCCGTCGGACACAACTTCCCACGCATCCTCGCATGGCTGAGGGCTCTTTTACGCAAATCCTGACCGTGATCCTACGCGTCTTGATCAACCGATCAGCGCTCATTCAGGTTTCTTAACGGACGACTAATTTACGCCGGCCTGGTCTGGCCGACGACCATTTCGGGGACTTTTGCAGCTGCCATAATAGCGAACAATTAACCTCGCGGCGTCAGAATGCCCTTTGATTGGAACCGCGTTGGTGCGGTCTCCGGCCGGGAAAGCAAAACATCTATGTTGGGGCGCTGGGTAATCCTATCGTTGGTCCTTTTTGTCACCTTTACATCGACTTCTCGCGCGGCTGAAGATGGCCAGAACTTTCCGGACCGCAGCGCGATCATCGCTACTTCGCCGGCCCTTGCTCCGTTTCAACATATCCGCTTTTGCTTGCGATATCCCGCCGATTGTAAGGCAAATTCCGAAGAGAGCGACGGAGTTGACTTGAACATGCAGACGATGAACCTTCTGCAGCGTGTCAATCTAAGCGTAAATCGGGCAATCGCTCCGAGAATAAAAGATTACGGCAGGAATTTGAAGGACGGCTGGACGATTGCACCACTGGCTGGCGATTGCAACGATTACGCTGTCACCAAGCGTCACGAACTTCTTAAAAGTGGCCTTCCATCGAGCGCTTTGAGATTATCCGTTATTAAAACGGCTTCAGGGATCGGGCACCTGGTTTTGCTCGTCACGACAACGAAGCAACAAATAGTATTGGACAATCTCACTGACGAAATCCGCCCGTGGCAGATTACCGACTACCGATGGCTCAAGATTCAATCGGCTGCCAATCCCCGATTTTGGGAAAAAGTGGAACCAACTGCGCCAGCCACGTCACAATCAGAGGAACAGATGCGGGTTGCGGGCCGATAGGGCGAGGCATGCGCGTTGCGCTCTAAATTCTTTGACTCCGCTTTGCTCGGGGGATTCGAAATTCGACGGGCTTCACTTGATCAGAAGTCGCGCGCGACAGCCCGCATCCCAAGAGAACTCCAAAGACGATCAAATATCCTGGAATTTGCAGCGAAAAATCGATCAGCGAATGTAGATAGGTGAGAACGGCAATGCCGGCTATGGCGGCCAGCGTTCGCTGGTCCTGCCCCTCCGCGGAAATCGCAGCCCGCGCAAGAATATACACCGAAACAAAAGCGCTGGCGGCGATCATCAGGGCGACGGGAATGCCCATTTCAACCGCTATTTCCAGGATCGAGGAATGTGCATAATCCCACACGCCCCAGGAAGAAAGGTCACTGCTGCGGAACGCCGCGAATTGTTCGGCGAACGTCCCTGCCCCTGAGCCAAAAAGTGGTCGTCGCTTGATGGCTTCAAATGCGAGCTGATAAACTGACCACCGTCCCTCGTCGATTAGGCCCTGGCTGGCTATTCTCCCTGTTCTACCCAGCACCAAAAAACAAACTATCAATGCCGCAACCAAGACAGAAAATGCGTGGCTTGGCTTTAGTGATGGACTTTTTGTCAGCATTAGCACTATCGCGCCCAGCAATCCTGCGACGGAACAGATAAGTCCACCGCGAGAGCCAGTTTGCAGTAGCGCGGCAAAGCACACAAGCGCCGCACCAGATCGAAAGATAAGCCTGACGGCCAGGCTCTCATTGGATCGAGATAGCAATATCGTGCGGACTGATTCAAAACTTACCGACCGTGCTGCGGAAAACGCCGAGCAGAGCCAGAGGATCCCGCCCGCTCCCAGCAAAGTCGCCGCCGTGTTGTGATTGACGAAGGTGCCGGTTAGATACCCAAGGTACGCCGTCTTGTCGGCCCAGATTAGAAGGTGAGGCGTGAACAAAAGTGCGGCGAAGCCATAGACCGCGAATGCCAAAATAAAATACTGAGCGCAACGAACAATTCTCTGACTGTCGCGTCGAGAAGTTCCGATGCACAAGCCGTTTATGAAAGCGACTAAAAACAGTAGCACATGTCCAATCGCGCGCGGCGGGATCTCGGCGTGGCTGGATATCCGTGGCACCGAAGGTGTACCGAGAATCTCGGACGACTTTTGCCAGATGACATCGTTTAGACCACCGAACGCATCAGGCACAATTTGGATGATGGCAACAACGCCATAAACGCTGCAGAGAGAAATAAATGCCAGCAGTATGCGGGCCTGTCCTTTTTTCAACGGGACAAAAAGGCCAAATAGCGCACTAATCGAAAGAACAATTGTCCATATTGAAATCCAAAAGAGATCTACGGATCCGAAAAAAAAAGGAGCCAGAACCATCACAGCCAAAGTCACATAAACTTGGCCGGATTTGGAATTCAAGCACCAAACCCCAATTCGATCGATCCCTCGTCTCTGTTGGTCAGACAGCCACTAGTATTTGGTATGCGCGGCGGTATTTACGGTGGTCACTGCGCCGGACACGTTAGTCACGGTATTCGCGGTGTTATTCAACAAGGTCAGGAACTTGTAGTAATCAACAACTTTCGCGTTGGCGATATAGACGACATCTTTGCTATGCATCTGAAAACCGGAGGCAAGCAAGAGTCCAGAAGGATCGCGCAAGTTGATGTGATAAATTGTCGGTATCGAGTCAAAAGTAAATCTCTTTGTGTCGACGCCAAGTTTCTGAAGGAAATTTCGGCTTTCAAAACGATAGACATAGACAGCGCTAGGATCGGACTGTTGGTCTGCAAGCCCCGCAGCCTTGCCGAGTGCTTGGGTGAGCGTCAGCGTCTCGACATCAAACGGAATCTCCGTGTTGAAGCCAAAGATGTTTTGGTTGAGTGCCCCGAGCGCCGTAAAACTCGGCGCTTCGTGGGTGATGAAAATAACATCATTCGGACGAACGAAGACATTTTCGCGCGGATCGTGGACGACGCGGCTGAGCAGAACTCGGACACGCTTGCCGTCCCGCTGCAGGGTCACGTAGCTTTCGATTGCCTCGAACTTAGGTCCTCCAGCGCGCGCAATTAGTGCGAGCAGCCGTTCCCCAACGCTGTTTAGTGCCAATACACCGGGCGTGTTCACATCACCCAAGACACTGACCACGCTCGAATGCTGCTGATTGAGGCTGATAACGACCTGAGGTTCGATTGCCCGATTTTTCAACCGACCAACGACGGCTTGCTGAATTTCAGGAATGGTTCGGCCCGCCGTCGGAATTTCCCCAGCATAGGGAACGTAGATGCTACCCTTTTGGTCGACCGCCTGCGGCGGCAAGTCGACAAAATTTCCCGGCCGCGCGCCCGCCGCCGTAGCTGGCGTGAACAACCCGCCAGGTGCAGCTTCAAAGATAGAGATGTTCAGGATATCGCCCACGCCAACGACCTGCGTGGGTTTAGGACGCTTGTCGGCGAATTCGCCCTGAAAGCTGATAAGGTTTGGCTCCGAAAGGAAGCCAATTGTATTCGAAGAGACATCAACCAATGCGTAGGGCAGCGGCTTTGAATCCCTCAAACCGGCAGTTGCCTTTGACTCCACGTCGTCGCTGGTCGGCCCGGTGCCGGGAAGAAGCGAACAGGCAGGTAAAACTGCCGCCATAAACAACGCAGTGCACAAGCGAGAAAACCGGCCGCGAAAACCCTTCGCTTCCCTGCTGAGGGTCGGCCTCACACCACTCACTACAGGTTCAAGGTTCACGAGTGATGCCCCAGTCGCTTGAAATCCAACGTCCGCCGCGCGAGCGCGTGTGATTTTGTGATTCAAAGCCAGCCCCAGTCCCAGAAGTAAATTGACCCAAATGGTGGAGATAATGACCCAAATGGTGGTGAATTCGCACGAAACGCTTCCAAATTTCAGGGATGGCCCCCGCCGTTGCCTGTTCTCACACCATACAGGGCGAGTTTGCACCTTCAAACACCTTTAGTGCCGGCTCAGACGGTTGTTGCGGCGATATTCGCAGTCATAGCGCTCAAGCTGGCTCGGCTTGGCGGGAATGGGCTCACGCACCTCGCCGATGAGTTGGGTCGGGCTCTCGTGGAAGCAGACGACAGGTCGTTTGGGGATCGGGTGCTTCGGCATAGAGGTCGAGCACATCCTCCATGCGGGCGACGTATGCGCCATCTACTTGGGGATGCACCACATGTCTTGCGCCAGGGCTTCAGATGGTTCTCGGCCAAGCGTCGACGCACGGTCTCGGGGGACAGCTCTCATGGTCGGTGAGCGGACCATCTCATCAGCGAGAAGCTCGAGGGTACAGCGGGCGCGTGCGGGAGGCGGCTTGGAGCAGGCGGTGGCACCAGGAGCGCCTCTGCTTGCTCGATAATTTGCGTGCGACGCCAGGGCGCGGCTCTCGGAGAGCGCGCCCTCGAGGTTCGCCTCCACGAAGCGGCGCTTGGTGCGATAAATGGTCGACGTGACTCAGACGGTTTTAGACGCAGCCGTTGCATCCGGGACACACCCTCAAAGGAAGCGGAAAATTCCTCCACACCCGCTAGTAGGACAAGTCTTGGTACAACACAGCCGGGCTGTTCACCAAACAGCCCGGAAGGATTGCTGGCCTCCGAGATGAGGAAAGAATATTGGCGGGATTCTAACCAATTTATTAACTTTTGGTTTTCTATAACGAATGGAACCTCGCTGCGAACAGGATTCCTGATGGAATACGCTGCCATCATATTAGCTATCCTCGGACTGGCAATTGGCCTGGCGTTCCGCCTAAAAGTGCTACTGCCAATTCTTGCACTGCTACTCGTCGGTTCCGCGGCCTTTGCAATTGCGCGAGGCTTAGATCTTGCAGACACCGCTCTGGTGGTCTTCGCCGCCCAGGCAGCCATCCAGTTCGGATATTTCGTCGGCATCGTGGTTAGGTCTGTTATTTCGTCGCAATGGTCGGGCCGACTGTGCTGAAATTCGCGACGGTGGATGAACCTATTAAACATCCCGGCGGCAGGCACGCGGCAGCTGACGATTTCGGCGGGGTCGGATTTCCGAATGACATCGGATGCAAAAACTGACATGGTCAATCAGTGAGATCTAACGCGTTGCGTTAAAGAGCGGTAAAGGCGACAGATCGATCGTCCTACCTAGCCCGTCCTATTCGTGAGGATGCGGTTTTTTGGTCCGAATGACGCGGCCGCAGGCTTCCTTTGACGAGGCGCACAGGATCGCCTTCGGCTTTTCACCGCTTGACGACCCGAACTTTGCAACGCGCTTGAGGGATGGGTTGGGCGTCCAGGGGGCGACACGCCCCGCCGATCAGGGACCGAGCGGCAGCAGCGCGCCTGGCAAGCCGCGGATTAGGTCGGCTTCGGGACATGCCGCGGCGAACGCAAGGCGAATGCGGCTCGTGGTCTCGACGACGCGGGCTGCAATTTTCAAGAGACGAAGTCGCAGCGTCGCGAACTCGGCAGTGGCCAATTCCTGGACTTTGGGAATGGCGTCGCGCACGGTCAGCATCAACCAATAAGCGGCGGTGTGGAGCACGAGGCGGACCTGGTTGGCGAGCGCCGAACGGCAGCTGGTGCGATCGGAGGCGAGCTGCGTCTTGTGCAGCTTGATCAGGTTTTCGGCTTGGCCGCGCGCGCAATACAGGCTGTCGTAGATCCACTCGGCCGAGCCGACATCAAGGCTGGTGACGACGAAGCGGATGTCGAGGCCGAGCATCGTCGCCTCAATACGGGCGACGGTGCGCCGTTCGCGGTCCCAGGACTTGGCCTTGTGGCGGGTCTCGGTATAGCCGCGCAGAACAGCCAGGTTCTCGATGGCGCGTCGGGTGCGGATGTCGTCAGCGACCTCGTCGACTTTTCTGGCGAGAGGCTTGGTACCGGACAGGCCGAAGATGTAGTCGATGCCGTTGTCCTCGCACCACGCCATCGCCTCCGGCCGAGCATAGTGCCCGTCGCCACGGAACGTAATTCGCGTCTTGTGCCACCGCGTCCGGATGTGCCGTACCAGGCGTCGAAGATGGGCACGCACCTCGACGCCGCCCGGCGTCTTGCCGGGCCGCAGCACAACCGCCACCGGCCGGCTCTTCTGCGTGTCATAGCCGTGGATCGGCAGGAAGCAGCGTTCGTCATAATGAGCGTTGAACAGCGAGAGCTGCTGATGGCCGTGGACGACATCGCAGGTGTCGTCGATGTCGAGCGTGACGGATGCCGGCTCGCACGGATAGCTATCCATCCATGCCTCGACCAAGGTGTAGGTCAACCGGATCACGTCGCGCAGGCGCGGAGAATTCTCCAGCCGCGACAGGGTCGGTTGGGAACACAAATCCCGCCCGGTGTCCGGCAGCCGACCGCAGGCCAGCTTGAACGCCGGATCGGACCGCAGATGATCGAGGTCGTCGGCGTCCTCGTAGCCGCAGCAGATCGCGAACATGCGGGCGCGGAACATGTCGACAAGGCTGTGCACGACCCGCGTCGGATCGCGCCGATCCGGGAACACCCGGGCCAATTTGTCGGCCAAACCGAGACGCCGCTCGGCCATCGCCAGAAGCATCACGCCCCCGTTCGAGGTCAGGCGCCCGCCATCGAAGGCAGCTGTGACTTTCTTGGCGTGAACGGCTGGAAATGTGAATGGCAGAATCGTATCATCGGTCATGGCGGGCGTGGCGTTCGCGGTTGAAGGTGATGGGGTTGGCTTCGCAACCGAATCCTACGCCGCATCAGCGCTTTACGCTACGCTCGCCAGCCTCTCAGGCGCCTTCTGGCGAATAAGACGGGCTAGGTTCCTGATCGGAGCGGCGCAGCACGGACATCGCGGCAAGTTTTTGACGAGGGCGAGAACCAGCCGTCGGCGCATGGTCGCAATCGAGTTTGGAATGTGCCGCTCGGGCTGTAGTGGTGGAGCCTCTGGGTCTGTAACCTTTGGGAATGGCAGGCGCCTGGAACATCGCGGTCGAACGAGGTGCTGAGGGGGAAATCGTCTCCCTTTCGGAGATCAGGAATCCGTAGGTCGCGATGCAGAGTGTGGCGTGATGGTGGAAGCCACGCCATCCCCGCCCTTCGAAATGCCAGAGCCCGACCTCCTGCTTAAGCTCCTGATAATCGCGCTCGATGCGCCAGCGGAGCTTGGTGAGATCGACCAGGCCGAAGGTGATATTTTGTTGAAGCGTCGAGAACCAATATTTTGTCGGCTCGGCCTCACCTTTCGGCCACTCGATCAACAGCCATTCTTCCGGGCGGCTCTTGGTAAGATTGTAATCTCGATGGGCGACGCGGATACGCACTCGGGCAAAGCGCGAGGAATGCAAGCTGCTTGACTGAGGTCGGCCGATGATTGCGATCACGCCGTATCAATTTCGGCGGCCGTCCGCGGCCCGACCAGCTTTTGGGATGCAACGGCGCCATATGTGGCCGGCATCTTGCCGAACACCACGGTATGGGCGCCGGGTTTAGGTCAACCCCAGCGCGCTGATGCTGCTGCGCAGTTCTGTGTTGCAGCCATATCCGGCGTCCATCAGCACCACACCTGGCGGCAGGCCGCCTGCACTGGCCGCACGGATCTGCTCGAGTGCGATCTCGGGCTTGGTCCTAAAGCGAATATCATCGGGCACGCCTGTCTTGCGCCGGCGGTCATCGTCCGCCGCCCACTGTTCGGGCAAATAAAGGCGATAGGCCACCGGCAGGCTGGCGTGACGATTGGCAATCGATAGCGACACCGCGACCTGACAATTGTCCTGCTTGCCGAGTTGACCACAATACTGCCGTGCCACCCCTACCGAATGCCGGCCCTGTTTGGGGAAACCGGTGTCGTCAATAATCCAGGCCTCGATCTGCCCATGGCGCACGATCTCCGGCAGGACCATCTCGCGCACCTTGGCCAAGACCTTCTCGTCCGACCAGCGTCCTTCGCCGACAAAATGCAGTAGTGATTGATGTTGCGCCGCCGTCCGATCAGGTGCGGTCACCGCCGCCATAGGCTCTACGCTCTTGCGCTCGCATGGCATCATCAGGCCAACGCAGTAATCCCGCAACGGCCGGGCACGGTCCGCATGGCCGATCACGCTCACAAGTCCCTCGACATACGCCTCAAATCGCGATGCACTGTCAGCTGTTATTGGGTGATCCATCTCAGCTCCTCATGCCGAAACCCGAATCTCCCAAATCTATCAATAATTCCAAGCTCGCAAAATGCGTCTTTCTAACTCAATAAGACTAGGTGGTGTGGACTCTAGGGATTCCCTTTTAGAAGCAAATCAGATTCAAGGCTGCTTTTGGGGAGGCAGTTTTGGGTGTGAAGGATCGGTTGGTTTTGAGCGACGCAGCGTGGGAGCGGATGGCGCCGCTGATCATAGGTCGGCCTGACCAGAAAGGCTCGACCGGGCGCGACAACCGGATGTTCGTGGAAGGCGTGCTTTGGATCGTGCGTACAGGCTCTCCCTGGCGTGATCTTCCGGATGCATTCGGGGATTGGAACAGTGTATTCCGTCGTTTCAGTCGTTGGAGCGTCAAAGGTGTCTGGTGGCGGATCTTCGAGGCCATGTCCGATGATCCGGACTTCGAATATCTGATCGTCAACTCCACCATCGTTCGAGCCCACCAGCACGCTGCCGGGGCCAAAAAAGGGGGTCTGAAGATCAGGCGATCGGCCGCTCGCGCGGCGGCCTGAGCACCAAGATTCATATGGTCGTTCGCGGCCTGGGATGTCCCGTGCGGTTCATACTTACCGCAGGCCAGAAGGGCGATGCACCGCAAGCCGCCGCATTGATCGAGGGATTGCCCGCCGAGGTCGTCATGGCCGATACGGCCTATGACGCCGATCACTTGCGTCAAGCCATCGCCGCCAAGGGCGCGCTCGCCGTCATCCCCAACAACCCGTCACGTGCGCTCAAATATCCACTCGACAAGCACCTCTATGCCCAGCGCCATCTCGTGGAATGCTGCTTCTCAAAGCTCAAGCAGTTCCGACGCGTTGCAACGCGCTTCGAAAAGACAGCACGAAATTACCTTGCCGTCGTCACTCTCGCTGCCATCATATTGTGGATGCGATAAGTGTCCACACCACCTAGGGCTTTACGCAATCCGAATAGAAAACACCGTTGGCTGCCTCCGTCCGTTCCAGGCACTGTGACGGATCCGTAATTTTACCCGCGACCGTGAAGTCGTATCCTGAATTCTTCAGCACCAGCACGTAGCGACCCGCTGGCAATGCGAAATCAGGGTTCTCCGGTTGCATTAGCAACATTTCCGCATTTCCCGGAATGGGACGCACTCTAAAACCGTAAGTGATATTTCGTATATTCCAAGCGTCCCCAACAGGCAAAATCGTCGCTTTGCCCTTCTGATCGAAGGCTAATTCCCGAGTGACCCGCGCAACCACGCGAACATCGACCCGTTCGGGCGCGTTACCGGCAAGATCGCGCCGAAACACCACGAACCTCGCCCGACCGTCAGGCAGCGTGGTGCGGCTCGGCTTCGTCACCGGAGTGGACATTGCGACCCTCTTGTCCGGTACTTGTTCCGCCAGCGCATCGAGTTCGCTGAGTTTGCCGTTGTTCAAGGCATAGACGCCGTAGTCGGTCGGAATCGGGAACGATGGTGCGTCGGCAACCGCGGCGGCCGGGTTCGGCGGAGCCGGCACCGACACCGATTGCTCCACAACACCGCGCAGCGCCAGTGTGCGTTGAAGATAAACCCCCGCAATCAACAACGAGCCGACGAGAAGCCCCCCGAAGCCAAAAAGAAGAAGGGAAGTCGTGTTCGCCCAGTTGCGCCGACGGACTGGATACGACCGAAGGGTCGATGTTGCCCGAATCTCGATTGGTTCTCTGGCATATGATTGCAGGTCGGCTTCGCCCACTACAGCCACCGACCTGGCGCGCGACGTAGATGCCGAACCGCCCAGTGCGAGTTGAGGGGCAGCGGACGGCGGATTCAGTTGCGCAGTCTGATCAGTACGCAATGAAAATTTTTCAACGCCTTTAATCGCGGTTTCTAACGAAGCTAGCAATCGTCGTTTTTCGTCCTCACCGGCCCAAGACATGTCGGCCTCGAGCTTTGTTCGGGCGAAATCGTAAATCGTCAGGCGCAGTTGCTCGGGATCTTGCTTGACGGTGTTGATCATCCGCGACAAAAGCAGCGCGAATTCGACCTCCTGAGCGTGGGGCGAAGCGCTTTCGTCTTGATCTATCGTCACCATTTCAGGCATGGGCAACTTTGGCTGGTCGTCAATATCTCAGCGAACCGAGCCCGCAATCCTAGCGGACAGAGCCCACAGCAGCAATTCTTCCAAATGCTCGCAGTCCTGGAAAACCGAGCTCAGCAAGCGATAGATCATGCGCCGTGGAACCAGCCGAGATCCCCAAAAAGAATGACATGCGGGCGCTCTTGTCATGCTTTCTAGCATAACCCACTTGGCGAACTGCCGCAAACTAGTCTAGGGTAGTACCAACTTGGCATCGCCTATCGTCTAAATCACCGAAGTTGAGGGGCTTGAAATGCACCAGATTTTGAGAATTGCTTTTATAGCCAGCGTTTTCGCATCCGCTTTTGGCTTCACGTCGAGTGATGCATCGGCCAAAGGGCGGATGTTTCCTCTGACCCGGTGCGGTCCAGATCTGGCGTATTTGTGCCCGATCCACGGATATTTTAATTCGGCTCCGTTCCATTATCACCTAGCTATCTACCCCGGCTGCATTCAGGTGCAAAACGTCGAAACAGACGTTGGTGTTCGCCGCCTTCCCGTTCTTGTATGCGGTTAAGTTAAGGGGTGTCCGTGAAGATGCGGCGCAGTGCGATAGCTATGAGCTTTTCGAGATCGGCGATGACGGGACTGAGCGAGTAACCGTCATAAGCGCTGCCGCTTGGCGTGCAGCATGAACCGCCCACCCTTTGGGTGGTGATCGGCTTTGAAGGACTAAATTCTCGGTCTGTCGCGTTGGACCGGGACAGCAGTCGTCGACGACGCGGCTGGTGGCCGACTGCTCATCCTCAAGCACATGCACAATCTTTCGGACAAAGCGCGATACGACCGCTGCGTAGAGAACCAGAGAACCCGTATTCCCAGCATTTTCTGCGGGAAGTGGTGTTCCAGCACGTCGCACCGCTCGATTGCTCGTCGCTGACGCGTTAGCGCCAGCGGCTGTGTAAGCAGCCGATTGCGGCGCTGCTGCAGGAGAGCCTTTCGGTGGCGCACCGAGCCAAGGCGATCGAGACCAAAGACCCTGAGCCGCCGCAGTGGTGGCGATTGCGCACCCGACCGGTACACGCGGCTCACCCACCGGTGGGCGATTGAGAAGCTGGCCGCATCGGCCAGGCGCGTCGAATTGCGCCAGGGCTATCTGCGAGTGGCCAAGCGCGCGCACCACCATAATGGCAGGGCGCTATACGGAAGCTTACCTGTTCAAGTGCGCCCGGCGCGAACTCAAATTCGGCAAACTCCGCGGCCGTCGGATACAACTTCGGTCTGCGCCCGCAGTGGTTCAGGAGATTATTGCGTGCCCTGTTTGCTGATACGTGCTCGCTCTCTGGGCGCCCAGCTGCTCCTGAGTCGAGTTCCATTTTCTCAGCCGACTGACTACTAAAGCCAAATTATGATGACGTATCAACCGCGCCGCGACGCAGCCTTACCCGTGCAGCTACCGAGTAGTCTTCGTGCTCTTTGAGGTCGGCGGCAGCGGCGCGACGCGATTAACGGCATTGTTGACGTTGTTTACTGGCGCCTGTCCGTAGTTTCGGGACGGATTCATCCCGTTATCGTGTACAAGATTCCCGTTGCCGTCGCGGGCATTTGACACTCCGTACTGCGCAGCGGCTGACGTAGTCAAAGCAACCAAGCAGACGAGTACGCTAATAATTCTCATAAACTTCTCCTTGCATCTAGATCGCAACTTTCACCGTAGATCAATTGATAGGCAATTGCACGATTTTGTTCTTTGACGATCCGACATCAGTGAAATGAGACTAGGTCGCTCCCGGTGGCCGGCCCGGAAGTTGCCGGGCCTTTCTGAACAATGAGCGCATTTCGCATTAGGCGACGAACCGGTTGTTGGCGAATCCAGACCGACGAAGGTCTGCGCTTCGATCAGGTGGAAGGGAAGCATCGAATTCCGGAACACGACGGCGCTTCATATCCCGTCGGCAAGCAACCTAATAGACAGCGTTAGACGCCGCGCCACCTCTGCATCCCGCCCGGCCCGCGTCCCGCTTTTTGAACCTAGCGTAAGGACTTGGTGTAGAATAAAACTTCAAGGCTGATTTCAACCTTTGTTGTTCGCCTTCAGAGGACGCCGGAATAACGGCCGTCGTTTTCTGAGCGGTCCTCCAATCACATTGAGCCAAACGATGAAAAATGACTTTGCGCCAACAGATTTCAAGCAGTATGACGTCGCGAATGTGCTCAGAAAATTGATTATAGAGCACTCCTTACCGCTCTGGTGCACCGAGGGCTGGGATCAGGCGGCAGGTGGCTTCGTCGAACGACTTGACCGGGACGGCAAAGCTGATCGGTCTGCGCCGCGACGCGTTCGTGTTCAGGCCCGGCAGATATATTGCTTCGCCAAAGCGGCTAATAAGGGTTGGTACCCCAAAGGTCACGAGGTTGCCCTCAAAGGCCTGGATTACCTCTTGGCAAAAGCGAAACGCCCGGATGGCCGTCCCGGTTTTGCTCATCTTCTTGATTCCCAAGGGGCGCCTATCGACTTCCGGCGCGACACATACGACCACGCCTTTGTGCTACTAGCGCTCGCCTCCGTTTACGAACTGGATCAAGATGCCCAGATTCGCGCCGAGATCGACTCTCTCGTTGGCTTTCTGGACGAACATCTGCGCTCACCCCACGGCGGGTTCAGCGAGGGGATACCCGCGGCATTGCCCCGCCGGCAGAACCCACAAATGCATCTGTTCGAAGCGATGATTGCTTTGTTTGATGCGACCAAAGACGTGATCTTTCAAAATCGCGCTGGTGGGCTTTTTAAACTGTTTGCGACGAGCTTTTACGATTTACATTCCCAGGTTCTCGCCGAATATTTCGAAGAAGACTGGTCAAAAATCCTTCCGGTCACGGTCGAACCCGGACACCAGGCGGAATGGGTATGGCTGCTGAAGGGCTTCGAGCGGATCACGGGCTGCCCGACCGATCAAGTTCGTTCGTCTTTGCTTACGTCGGCGTTGCGCTATCGTGATGAGACGACAGGCTGTTTAATTGACGAAGGGGATGCCTCGGGGCGCGTTACGAAGCTGACTCGCCGATGTTGGCCGCAAACTGAAATTGCAAAAGCGTGGATTGCGCAAGCCGAAGCGGGTTGCAAGGGTGCGGCCGATCAAGCGCGGCTGGCGTTACAACGATTGCAGCAATACTATCTGAGCCACCCGGTCGTCGGCGGATGGTACGATCAATTCGATGAGCATGGATGCTCTCTCGTTGATTTCATCCCCGCTTCAACTTTTTATCACGTGCTTTGCGCTGTCGCCGAAGCGGAGAAACTCGACAGCGTGGGATAACCTCGCTGGGTGGCTCGCTATCTCAAATTGCGCATTACCGTTAACTAGCGCAGATTCACGCATGGTTATGAGTCTCAGCTTTGATCCATCATTTGAAACCAATAAAGCAACGCGCCTCCATGCGCTTTAACATTCCTGCCGTGCTCAGAGCCAGCAATGATATGAACGACAAATCCGAGGTGACGCGCGGGTCAACATTGCGGCTGATAGAAGACTGATAGAATCAGAAGCGCACCGAGAATCGACGCCTGCTGCGATATGGCTGTCTTGGGTCGTCGGCAGCTGAGAAGCCGATTTGGATTCCGACTGGAGAGCCATTAGGGTGGCTATCAGGAACAAATGTCAAAAGTGTCTGAACAAGGTGAGGATGCGTCCGACGGCTGAAAGACGACTTCGACACCCCGCTATATTCCGGCCTCATCACCCCACCGTTTAGTTTTGACGGCGACATTAGTATTGAGTGCGGTGCTCGCAGCAAAACCCAGCCGAGGCCGAGATCGCTTTCACGGTTCACATGTTAGCTGGTCAAAATAATTCGCTGGGATCTTCAGCACGTTGCAGGCGGGACATTGTATCCGACGCTCCATCGACCGCACTGAATTCAAGTGTCCGCTCGGTACGCGCGATCTGTGCCGATCGATCGCTAGACGGTCCATAAATTGCGGCTGAAGCTATCTCCTTGGCCAAACCTGTATAGTCCAGCCAAATCAGGTAAAGCATCAGTGGCGGTCGCTTTCGTTCGGCCAACATATGATAGCAGCGCGGCACTGCGCCCTCGACGGCCCACCACTGCTCCGCGAGCCAGGCGACATTCTTGAAATCGGTCAGCGAACGCGAGGGCTGGTGAACGCCGACCGCAGCAAGACACATATCCAGCCAATTGAACCCGGCGATAATTGCATTCACAATGTCGTCGCTCGGATCGCCAGTGAAGTCGATGGAGGTTTTCGTGTGGGCGCGCTTGCGAAGAAACGTTTTGAGAATTTGGGATTGACGGGCTGGCTCAAACAACAATCCGAAGTCGCGTTTCGGCACCATCACCACATAGCGCATTGCCTCCAGCCGGGTATGTTCCCATACCGCGCGCACGTCACCGTCCTTGTCCGTGACAGTTCGCTTGAAGGCTGGAAAAATCAGTTCTCCACGGTCGACTCTACCAAGATACCTCGGCACAGCACGGTCGAGGGCATGGAGAATCATAATTGGATCGAAAAGGTCGGTACCGTCGGCGCTGGCGCCCGATGGCATATGCGCTTTCAGCCGCCCCCAATCGAACCAGGCCATCATCTTCCCTGACTAACGGCAGCAGTTGGTCTACGATAAATCGACCGGCAGCGGATCGCCAGACAAACTCGGACCGGCTTCGCGGTAATCCTGAATAGTTCGGTTAAGAAAGAAACGTTAAAGCTAGAATATAGTGGCTCTCGTCAACGGCGCAGCGCGCGTTCGTCAAGTTTTTTAATTTTCGGTCACAAAGCCTACCATCAACAAAATAAGGGGTTCCGCTATACCAGGAGAAGACTTGCAAAACCAAACTACTTCGCGTTGCTTTTGCTGCGGCGGAATGTTCCTGCTATTTCAAACCTTTTTGTACGCGGTGATCTTCGGAAAGATTGAACTCTCGCTGCATGCGCTCGATAACTGTCGCCAGGGCTTGGCTCGATTTTTCTCGATCGGCGGTGCCGAACTTAATACCTCTTACAGTCCAATTTGCATCAAGGCTGGACGCGGGGGTCGCCCTCTGGACGATAACGCCAACAAAAGCTTCGCAACCGGGGCCCGACTTTTTTACCGCGTGCGTGATCGCAATCTGCAGGTCGCTGCGCGTAGTAGGATTCCGATTCAGGGCATCTGTCGTTGACGGCAATATTCGCATCCACAATATCGTTTTCTATGAGTTTTTTATGATTATTGCAGGAGTTTGTGAAGCTGTAAAACAACGTGTCCAAACGGTGAGCATTCCTCTCGGTCCGATCGAACCCCGCATCTTGCGCGGGTGGACTGGCCGATACTGGCCACGATAAGGCGCCTTTCGCCAATAGTTCCAACAATACGACCGTCTCGGGGATTCCCGGCTGACAGCTCGGGTTGATCGGGTAGCCAGATCCCCTTTTCTCGGTCGCCCCGACTCATCCCATCAAGGTGGGCGACAAGTGGGCGTCCGTCTAAAAAAGGGACACGATGCCAAGAAAATCGCCAGACCGCCGCCGGTAGTGCATCTCGCCTGCCGCAACCACGTGCTCGCTTGAGCACAAATCAAACTCTCCCATGCAAGCCGACTCGCAATCTCCCTAAAAAGGATTTGTGTTGCTGAATCGACACATCGGATTAAGCGTGCAGGGATTTAAGTCGTTTTCCACGGTATTGTGTCTTGTAGGCACTTGTCGATAAAACCAAGACTCGGCAAAAAGAGCCGTCCGGATGCAGTGCAAGGTCGTAGAAATGTCACGAAAGCGCCGACGCATACCCGGTATCCAAGGGCACAAAAAGCCCGCTGCTTCGAAGGTTGAAGAGCTGGCAATTCGAATGTCCGAATTGCGCCGGCTTCGCGAGCGAGTTACTAGGGCCGAAGTGGGGCTTGGCTTAACACGAAAGAATAATTCCGATCGCAGCGGTCGATCCAGAGACGACTGAAGACCATCGATGACCTGGTCAAATTATCCTCAGATCGGATTGCAAGCGAAGTTGCTATTACACGTTGATGTCTGATTCAATTTCCAAGATGCATCGATGTAATCGAAGCAAAGCTCTCAGACATTTCCAATTTGGGTTCGAATTCGTGGCATCGGCCGTCGGAGACGATTTTAATTCGTCGTCCGTGAACAAGTCACCAAGCCGTTGATCGGGAGTCTGTTTTTCGGCTGCGGAGGCATTTGAGATTGCAGGAGATGGCGGCTTGAGGCCCCTGAACCTTGCAATTTCGTTTTTGGATTCCCTTTGGCTGCGGACCATGATTCTGTGGTGCATCGGAGGGAACGATGCGGCCAAAGAAGCACAAGATGATGGGATCGAACGATCTGTTCCGGGCGCGGCTGGACCAGATCATCAACCTGAAGCACGAGCTGGTCCTGCTTGCCGGCAAGGTCGATTGGGACTGGATCGAGGGCGAGATCGCGCCGCTTTACAGCGAGAACGGCCGGCCGGGGATCGAGACCCGCTTCATGATCGGGTTGTTGTTGCTCAAGCACATTTACGGACTGTCCGACGAGGGGGTGTGCGAGCGCTGGGTCCACGACCCGTATTTCCAGTTTTTCACCGGCGAAGAGTTTTTCCAGCACACCTTTCCGCACGAGCGCTCGGACCTGAGCCATTGGCGCAAGCGGCTCGGCGACAAGCTGGAACTGTTGCTGGCCGAGAGCCTTCGGGTGGCGCACGGGGCCGGCGCGTTACGCAGCCAGGACCTCAAGCGGGTCACGGTCGACACCACGGTGCAGCCAAAGGCCATCACCTTTCCGACCGATGCCAAGCTGCTGCATGCGGCCATCAAGGGGCTCAACCGCCTGGCGAGCAGGCACGGCGTCAGGCTGCGACAATCCTATTCTCGCATCGCCAAGGCCGCTGCGATGATGGCGGGCCGCTACGCCCATGCCAAACAGTTCAAGCGGCACCAGCGGCAGTTGCGCGTCCTGCGCAGCCGCTTGGGCCGGATCATTCGCGACATCCGCCGCAAGATCGAGGGCCAGCCAACTCTGGAGCAGGTGTTTGCACTCCCTTTGAGCCGGGCCACTCAGATCCGCTCGCAGCAGCAGCGCCAGCGCGGCTGGAAGCTATATTCCTTCCACGCCCCCGAGGTGGAGTGTATCGGCAAGGGCAAGGCCAGCGCGCCTTACGAGTTCGGCGTCAAGGCCTCCATCGTCACCAACAATCGCCCGGCTCCCGGTAGCTCGTTCGTGCTACACGCCAGGGCGTTACCCGATAACCCCTACGACGGTCACACCTTGCGGGACGTCATCGACCGTACTGAGGCACTCACCGGCTGTCCGATCGAGCGGGCCTATGTCGATAAGGGATACCGCGGCCACGACGCACAAAATCCCCGTCGCGTCTTTGTCTCTGGCCAGAAGCTCGGTGTCATCAAGCGCGAGCTGCGCCGGCGCTCCGCCATCGAACTCATCATCGGACACCTTAAGGCCGAAGGTCACCTCGGGCGCTGCTACCTCAAAGGCCGCACAGGAGACGCCGCCAACGTCATCCTCTCAGCCGTCGGCCACAACTTCCGCCGCATCCTCGCCTGGCTGAAAGATTTTTTGCGCCTTATCCTGACCGCACTCATCGCGGCAATCAGCGTTCAGTCAGTCGTCAAATCGACTTCTTAACAGTCGACTAATTCGACAATGCGGCAACATCCTAATTGTTGTAGTCCCGCACTATATCGGGCCAAGGTGTCTGCTTGAGAAAAAAATTCTCTGGGTTCGGTTTCGCGTGCTTGTGTCTTATATGCCAAACAAGTTTTCATTAAGATCACCACGGTTGTACGCAATTACCGGATACCCCTCACCTCGCAGCGGGATAATGGTGATATTGGCGGGAACCACCAAATGCCGACAGATGCCATCCGGCTTGATCGACGAGAAGGACGGCGTGGGATCCGGTCGCGACGGCGTTGGCGATTTCCGCCAGATGCAGGTTCATCGCCTCGGTATTGCAGGCCGGCAGTATCAAGCCAGCTGCTTTGCCGAGCTTCGGGCAGATGGCTCCGAAGATGTAAGGTCGAGGCGGTACGCTGATCCCGCGGAGCGCTTGGGCGAGTGCCGCGCTTGGCCCACCTGCGGGTGATCTTGTTCTTCTGGCCAATGCGCGCTTCATCCGCAAACCAAATCTCTATTTTCCCGACATCGACTGTCTTTTCGCGCGCGACTTCATCCAGGCGCTGGGAACTTTTGTTAAAATCCGCGATGGCCCCTCGGCTTGCGCATGATGACGGGGTCGAGCCAACAGCTTGCGGTAACCCATCGCGCGAAGCTCCCGGCTCAGCGTCTGTTTGGCGACCGTAATGCGGAATTCTTGGTATATCCATTGTGAAAGATCGATCAGCCACCAGCGCACGACACCGTGGATCGCCGGTATCGGGCCGCTCTCGATCATCTGCACAATCGCATGGCGTTGTACATCATTGAGCTTCGAGGGTTGACCCGGCGGCTTGCGGTCGATCAGCCGTCCGGCCCAAAAGCATTGAACTTGACGACCCAGTCACGAACGATCTGCAGCGTCACGCCGCCAACCTTCGCCGCCTCGATGCGGGTCGCCCCATCGTAAATCGCCGCCAGCGCCAGAAGCCGCCGAGCCTGCGCTCCATCCTTCGATCGTTTGGCAGCGGCCCTTATTTCAATCAGCGCGAAGCGCAATAGGCATGACGAACCTCCCTCGTTCGCCCTTTGAATCAAACAGATGCTGATTCGGATATCCCTGCCAGAGTCACGGCTTCAGGGATTTGGTCTTAGGTGGACGCAACCAGGAGACAATCCTTGGGAAGCTGGATTTCAGACATCGCGGCGGGATGCGATACTATCGCCTTTAAGCTAATGACCGGCGACACTCATTGCTCGAGATGACGGCACCAAAGTCGCGATTTCGTATCAAGCGATCGCAAGCGTAAGCGGTTATAATAACAAAGATAAGCCAACGGCGCGGTTGGTGTCATCTATACCCGATAGATAGTGGTTCCGGCCATCGTTCGAAGGAGCATTCATATCTGGCCGGCGACCGCGGTTCAAATCATGGTTGATTGACGCGCCGTCTTTTTTGCGGTGCACTCGGCAGGGCGGATGTAATATTTGCGACCTAGTCGGACTCTGACTCTCCTTTGGGAGTAGCATGACCTGCAATTTAATTACTCGGGCAGTTGCCTAATTCCATTGGCTAGCTAGCGCGATCGTACCGGTCGGCGTGAGGGTATTTTAGTGTCTTGGGAACGTTGCTTCAACGAGCCGATCTTACTACCCAACGGCAGCAAACTTGCGACGCTGCAAGATGCCCGCGATTTCATAACAGCCTTTCCGCAGTCCGAGCACAACAGCAAGGAATGGCTGGAGGCGATGCATTTCCTGACCGAGGCCGCCGATCACAAGGGTGCGCTCACGTTTGCGCGCATCGGCGTGTTTCGGGCCCTGAAATCTGACCGCAAAACATCGCCGAACGACCAATTGGAGTTAATCGATTGGACCTTGCGGGAAGTCCAGCGATTGAATTCCAATTCCACCGATCCAAGCTCGCGGGATCGCCAAGCATCGCTAACGCTGCCCATAATTGTGCGGACTATAGCTGAAATTGTCTCTTCTTCTCCGGTTCCAAGGCAATTGAAAAACACGAATTCGAAACGACAACGCCAGCCAGCTCCTCTGGGCAAACGGCGCGACAGCCGAAGTTTGATTGCGTCCGCAACCTTGCAGTCGGCCATCACCGAAGCCGTCCAGACGTCTGAACCGGACTGCGAGGGCTTCCTTGGCGTGATCCTCCAACAGACAAAGCCAAAATCCCGTTTAGAAACAAATTGGGCGGTCAGAGGATTGAGGTTCGGAAGAGCCGATCGAGCGAAGGTCGATAAGACATTAGCGCCCATTGTAGAACGTATGCAGCGCGATTTTTTCCTTTCCGACGATCAAGATGACTAGACAAAAGGTGGTAAATAAGTACCAATATCTGTGGACTGGACAGGAAAACGTCCCTTAGCCGACTGGCGAGACCGGATGAATGTTATGATTTGGCTGTAGTAAATTCGGGATTCAGTGTCCGACACACTTTTATTTTGACTTCAAGCTCTTGCGGGTCTGCCGGGTGACGGTTCGGACAGCGCCACGAATGCCCAGGCAACGGCGATGGCATAGATATTGTCGCTTCGAAATCCTTTGCCGGCCTGTGACAGCGACCGAGCCACGCAAAAGTACGTTCGACACGCATCTAAGGGGCAGTTTCGAAGCCCAGCGCCGCGTCGGACCGTTTGATGATTTCGATCGTCCATTAGCCGATGCGCGCGCCAATCGGCGAGGATGTAACGCAGCCGCGGATAGCGCGAGCGGATCGAAGCAAGGAGGCAACCGTCGCGATCCTGAACGCCGGCTTCACTGCACACGAGTCCGACAAGATTGCTTGGGTATCGGTCACGATGTGCCGCTTTTGCGGCCCTTGATTTTCTTGCTCGCGTCACAGCCCCTTGGCTTCAGTTGTTTTCCACAAACCACTCTGCATGGTCGTATCGCTTTCATATCGCAAGCCATCGCGCCTGTAACATCGACGAGTGATTTCGGTCCGGGCCATCGTGCTCTCCCACGAATCTTTGCAAATCCGAAAGAATCACAACAGACTGAAATCAATCAGCTTCTACTTTTCAGTCCTGCTCCCAGCCTGACATGGTGACATGGAGGCCTCGTCGGCGAGAGACTGAAACACTGGCTTGGCGATCCCTGTATTCGGCTTCCTGAGGCGGTCAGTGAGCCAGGTTCCGTGGGTTCAGAAGCGCCTAAGCAAGGATCGAATGCTGCATGCAGAAGCCTTTTCTGTATGCAAGGCGGTCCCGAGCGCGCTAAGTTAGTGCGTGAAGGGGTATCCCTTGGCGAGGCTTGCCATGTACTTGACCGATGATGGAATCTTGATAGCGCTTTACGGCCTAATATTTTTCTTCTGTTTTCTTTTTGCCGCCTATGCCGCGAAGGAGTGGCTATCCGAACGGCGGGCAAATAGGGTCAATGCGCACTTGAACCGAACCAAGGCGAGCACTTGGAATGCCTTTCGAGGCGAGTGGATTGCAGATGATGATTGACCCTGCCGGCAACTTTTATCCACGGCGAGCTTTACTCAGGCGTTGGGATTGCCCTGTTGAGACGGGAGCTGGCCGGAGCCTTTGGCAGAGCGCCGCACCGGCGCGCATGAAAAGTGAAGGCGAACTCGAAAGGTGTCTTGCAGACGATTACAGCCGTTGTCGCTCGAGAAAGAGGCCACGCTGTCTTTTGCCGGCACACGCTCCTGCCGCTGGTCGACTGCTTCCTTGCCTGCGGTGATGTGGCGTTTCGAGCCTGACGAAGGCAACAAACCGAACAACAAGTTCAAGGGCCTATCCGATCGGCGACGTGGGGCCGAAGCGCGGGACACCGACGAAGGCGAGCTTTACTTTAGGTTGCGATCGAGGACGTCCGAGTACGGCTACCTCACGATGCTCGTCAGAGCCGTTCACAATTATGGCAAACGCCTCAAAACCCTGAAGTGCCTCCCGGCCCACGAATTCATCGTCAAACCTTGGGCAAGCGAGTCAGAAGACTAAATCCACAAATATCGGGGTTCAACTCTCATTACCCACGTCAAGCTTAATAATCGAAGTTCGTTGCGAGGACTTAAGAAAGCAGATACCGGCAGGTCGCTAGTCCTCCTGCGCTGATTCACCTTGTCGACCGATTTGAGCGCGATTTTGTGCCATGAACTTTCTTAAAGACTTGCTTTGAGATATTGGTGCGTCGCGACCTGAAAATGTCATTTTACGAGGCCGTCTGTATGTTTCCGAAGCCGAAATCCGCGCTGGTCCCGAACACCTATGCGTATGAATCCGAGCCGATGGTGAAGGTCACCGGCTTTCGCGAATATGACGCCCGCTGGCTGTTCGGCAAGGAAATCAACCTGATGGGCATTCAGGCGCTCGGCATGGGGCTGGGCGCGCTGATCGCGGAACTCGGCGTCAAGCAGGAGGTCGTCACCGGGCATGATTTCCGCGGCTATTCGGCCTCGATCAAATACGCGCTGATTTCCGGGCTATTGGCGTCGGGCTGCAAGGTGCACGACATCGGCCTGTGCATGACCCCGATGGCCTATTTCGCACAATTCGAGCTCGATGTGCCCTGCGTCGCGATGGTGACGGCGTCGCATAATGACAATGGCTGGACCGGCGTCAAAATGGGCGCCAATCGCCCGCTGACCTTTGGTCCTGATGAGATGACCCGCTTGAAGGAAATCGTGCTTAGCGCCGACTTCAAGAACAAGGTCGGCGGCAGTTACGAATTTCACGAGAATTTCCCGGCGCGCTACATCGCCGACCTCACCAAGCGTCCAAAGCTGAAACGCAAATTGAAAGTCGTGGTCGCCTGCGGCAACGGCACCGCCGGCGCCTTCGCGCCCCAGGTGATGGAAGCGATCGGCTGCGAGGTGGTGCCGCTCGACACCGAACTCGATCACACGTTTCCGAAATACAATCCCAATCCCGAAGACATGGAAATGCTGCATGCGATCCGCGACGCGGTGCTCGAACACAAGGCTGATGTCGGTCTTGGATTCGACGGCGACGGCGACCGCTGCGGCGTGGTCGACAATACCGGCGAGGAAGTTTTCGCCGACAAGGTCGGTGTCATGCTGGCGCGCGATATGTCGGCGATCCATCCCAATGCGCAATTTGTAGTCGACGTAAAATCGACCGGCTTGTTTGCGACCGATCCGGTGCTGCAGAAACAGGGCGCCAAGACGGCCTACTGGAAGACCGGCCATTCCTACATGAAGCGCCGCACCAACGAACTGGGCGCGCTGGCGGGCTTCGAGAAGTCCGGGCATTTCTTCTTCAACAAGCCGTTCGGCCGTGGCTATGATGACGGCCTGATCTCAGCGATCGCGATCTGCGAGATGCTCGATCGCGCGCCCGGCAAGTCGATGGCCGATTTGAAAAACGCGCTGCCAAAGACCTGGTCATCACCGACGATGTCGCCGCATTGCGCCGACGAAACCAAATACGGCGTGGTCGACGCCGTGGTGAAGCATTTCGAGACGATGGAGAAGAAAGGCGAGAAGGTCGCGGGACAGAAAATCCGCGATCTCGTCACCGTCAACGGTGTGCGCGTCACGGTCGAGGACGGCAGCTGGGGCCTGGTGCGCGCGTCTTCCAACAAGCCGGAACTGGTGGTCGTGGTCGAAAGCCCCGTCTCGGAACAGCGGATGCGCGACCTGTTCGAAGCAATGGACTCGGTGCTGCGCACCCATCCCGAGGTCGGCGAATATAATCAGAAGATTTGAGACAAGATTAGGTTCAGGAGATTTTCGTGCAAGAGACGGGCGTGCATAACGGTGCCTTCGGCGCCGATAAATTCGGCTTAAAAAAACTCAAGGGCGTGAACTGGAATTTCGGCGCGCCGCAACTGTGCGAGCATGCGGTACGGGCCGGCGAAGCCGTATTGTCGTCAGACGGCTCGCTGTGCGCGGACACCGGCGACTTCACCGGCCGTAGCCCGAAGGACAAGTTCACCGTTCGCGACGCCACGACCGACAAGAACATGTGGTGGGCCGGCAACCAGTCGATCACCGCCGAGCAGTTCGAGACGCTCTACAAGGATTTCCTCAGCCACGCTGAGGGCATGACGCTGTTCGCGCAAGATCTCTACGGCGGTGCCGATCCGACCTTCCGGATCAAGACCCGCGTGTTCACCGAACTCGCTTGGCATTCGCTGTTCATCCGCACGCTCTTGATCCGCCCGCAGACATCCGAACTCGCGAGCTTCGTGCCCGAACTCACCATCATCGATCTGCCGAGTTTCCGGGCCGATCCGAAACGCCACGGCTGCAAGTCCGAAAACGTCGTCGCGATCGATTTCGCCCGCAAGATCGTCCTGATCGGCGGGTCTTATTATGCCGGCGAAATGAAGAAGTCGGTGTTCACGACGCTGAACTATTATCTGCCGGAACGCGGCGTGCTGCCGATGCATTGCTCGGCCAATGTCGGACCGAACGGCGATGCCGCGATCTTCTTCGGCCTGTCCGGAACCGGCAAGACCACGCTCTCGGCCGATCCGAAGCGCACGCTGATAGGCGATGACGAGCACGGCTGGGGCAGCGATGGCATCTTCAATTTCGAAGGCGGCTGCTACGCCAAGTGCATCAAGCTGTCGGAAGAAGCCGAACCGGAAATCTACGCCGCCAGCAAGCGCTTCGGCGCGGTGCTGGAAAATGTGGTGCTCGACGAATTCACCCGCGCGCCGGATTTCGACGACGGCTCGAAGACCGAGAACACCCGTTCGGCCTATCCGCTCGAATTCATTCCGAACGCTTCGCGGACCGGCCGTGCCGGCCAGCCGAAGAACGTGGTGATGCTGGCGGCGGACGCGTTCGGCGTGTTGCCGCCGATCGCCAAGCTGACGCCCGCGCAGGCGATGTATCACTTCCTGTCCGGCTACACCGCGAAAGTGGCGGGCACCGAACGTGGCCTCGGCAACGAGCCGCAGCCGGAATTCTCGACCTGCTTCGGTTCGCCGTTCCTGCCGCGCGATCCCTCGGTTTACGGCAACATGCTGCGCGAGCTGATCGCCAAGCACAATGTCGATTGCTGGCTGGTCAACACCGGCTGGACCGGCGGCAAGTTCGGCACCGGCAGCCGGATGCCGATCAAGGCGACGCGGGCGCTGTTGACCGCGGCCCTCGACGGCTCGCTGCGCAACGTCGAATTCCGCACCGACAAGTATTTCGGCTTCGCGGTTCCGACCGCGCTGCCGGGTGTGCCGAGCGATATTCTCGATCCGGTCAACACCTGGAAGGACAAGGCCGAGTTCGACAAGACCGCGCGGGCGCTGGTCGGCATGTTCCAGAAGAACTTTGCCAAGTTCGAAGCCCAGGTCGACGCCGAAGTCCGCGCGGCCGCTCCGGAAGTGAAATTCGCGGCGGAGTGAGTTCCAAATCCTCGTGCCTAACGCGCCTGACATTGACTAGTCTCATGACAAACCGCGTCGGTGACGTGGCGACGAGCAATCATGGTTTTCAGATCGTTCTCTTGTATTTCCGCTTCAACCCGAGGGGCTAAAGGTTGGGAAGGGGATCGGCGCCTCCGCCGCGGCGGTGAGCCCCCGCCTTGCGGCCCTAGACGGCTCGGTACCGCTCACCCCGCGAGTATCTCTGAGCAAAAGTCCAGGCCGGTTGGTCTGACGGGCCACCAATGTGGCTTAAGAAATAACCGCGAGCGCAGAAGGTCGATTTTGGTTCTCTACCAGGCCCATGCTATCTAGTGACGGAACAATCGGCGGAGCAAGTTCCTCGTCCCTTTGAAATCGATCAATTAGCCCAGCTAGATATGGCGGTAGCTCCGCCAATTCAATTTTAAGGACTTGGCTCAGACGATAGCCAATTTCCTCGCAGATTGCGGTGCTATGAACCGAATCGATATTAATAATCGTCGGAGTGTTTGTAAGCATAATAAGTCCTAAAGCTCCATCAGCTTTAAATCAATTAATCCCAAACTGACCTTGCAGCTGGTAAACGAGGCTCAAGAATCGTTTCAGATGATGAGCAATTCGTAAATTTGAGTTTATCAAAGGGTCATCAGCCGTCAGCGAACACCTTTAACCGCCGGTCGGTGGCCAAAGAAAATCTTTTAGTTTTCCTGAACCAAAAGTTCGGTTCGTGGCATTTTTTACACCTTCGGCGAATTGTGAGCGCAAAAGCGTTCGATAGAGCTGAGAATGTCGTCGATAGCTGGCGCGCCTGATCTTGGGCTCGGTGATGAAGGCAAAGAAGCGCTCGACCTGATTGAGCCAGGATGAACTGGTCGGCGTCAGGTGCACGCGTCGGCGCGGTAGTCCAAGAATTTCCTGACCGGCTTATTGAGCAGACGACGCCGTGATCAGCCATCAACCGCTGGAACTGCTCGCTGGTGTATTGGGCTGCCGCGATCGGAATGCGGCAGCGGCGCGTCAGGTTTGCCCCGTCGCCAGATCGCTATCACCAGGGCACGAGTGACCAGCTGCGCCGTCACGACTGCGTTCATCGACCAGCCACCGGCGAGAGAACAGATCTACGGCGGCGAACACGCAGAGCCAGCCCAGCCCTCAGCCGTCCAGACATAGGTGAAGTCGGTAATCCATTTGCGGTTGGGAGCTAATGCTTTCCCGCCGCCCCTTATCGTCCTAATAGAGCTCGCCAGTGATATTCTTGTAGGCGCTGTCCGTTTGTCGCAGCACCGCTTCGGTGCCGCCGCGCAGCAGTTGATCCGGCGACAGCGGTAGGGAAAAACGTTCCAGGCGTAATTCGAAGGCAGGGGCCTCGTCGCGGCTTGCCAATGTGCTTTGTTCTCTATATGTTCCTGCGATCATCGAATCCTTATCCTCCAATCGAGCCAGCATTGCCGTGGCTGAGCAGATCGTCATCACCGAGAAAACCAGTCAGCACGTCCGCACCGCCGTTGGTTCTCGCTACGGGGAAATTCTCCCGGCCGAGGGCCATTTATTGGACCTGCTCGAACCCGAGGATGTCGTTCCGGATTGGAATCGTTGGTCGCCGATCCTTCTGCCGCCCGAAGGTCTTTACGGCACTCGCCCAGCAGAGGGCGGCAACAAAGCCGCCAAGCTCAAAGCCATTCGCGAGGCCCTTCGCACCGCCAAGCGGGTTTGGCTCGCCACTGATTGCGATCGCGAAGGCCAGCTAATCGGCCAGGAAATTCTCGAGAATTACAAGTACCGCGGCGAGATCATACGGGTGCTGTTCACTGCGCAAGAAACGCAGACAATCCGTGAGGCATTTGGTCGAGCAAAGCCAAATGCCGAATACGCACGCCTTTATACCGCCGCCGTCGCACGCCGGCAGGCCGACCAGATCTACAACTTGTCCCTTACCCGCACTGCGACCGTCATCCTGGGTCGCGGCGCGCGCAGAGTGATCGGCGTCGGCCGGGTGAAGACGCCGACTTTGGCCATCGTTTGCAAGCGCGCGTTGGAAATCCGAGATTTCGTGCCCCTCGCCTATTTTGAAGTTGTTGCCACCGCGAAGGTTGCGGGAGGCCAATTCCAGATGCGGCATGCGCCGCAGGACCGAATTGTTCGGCGCGAAATTGCTGAGGACCTCGTCAAAGCAGCCGACAGCTTCGAGGGCGCGCTCGCCGTTCGCGTCGAAGAGAAGCGGCAAGGACCGCCCAAACTGCACGATTTGCCGTCGCTCCAGAAGCTCTGCGGCTCACGCTTCGGCTGGTCCGCCAGCAAGACGCTTGAGGTGGCGCAGGAGCTCTATGATGGCCCGGGCAAGAAGATCGTTACGTACCCGCGCGCCGAGGTGCGCTATCTGCCGGCGAGCTTGATTTCAGACGTGCCGCGGATCGTGGCCGGCCTGCGCATGGGCCAATCTTTCAGCACGATCCCGGACCCGCTGGTCATCCGAAGGGGCGCGAGTGGCACGTTCTACGACAAGGGACCGGAGGGCGAGAGCCATCACGCCGTTGTTCCCAATGTCAATACGATCGACAAACTGCTGGAGGTCTGGCCTAGCATTACAGTTGTGTTTCCGGCGAGGTTCTGAATCAATGGGCAACCATGATTCGAAGATCGTGGACGCGAGCCGCGTCGGTTGAGGAGACGCTTGCGTTGTGGGCGGCGTCGCTTCGAGAGATTAAGCAGCGGATACGTCCGTTGTTCACGCAAGAGCGTGTTGCAATGAATGCAGGCATGTTCCTGGAAGGTCTGCTGGGAGAAGAGCCGCGCAAGACGGGTTGGATGCGCGCGGAGGCGGCTGGCGATCCTGGCCCATGGCGGCAGCAAGCAATTCTGGGTCGTGGGGATTGGGACGCTGATGCCCTGCGCGATATCGTGCGCGACTATGTCATCGAGCATCTGGCGGATGACGATGCGGTGCTGGTGATCGACGAGACGGGCTTCCTAAAACAGGGCAAAGCGTCGTGTGGGGTGGCACGGCAATACACAGGTTCTGCGGGCAAGATCACGAACTGCCAGATCGGCGTCTTCGCTACCTACGTTTCGCGTCATGGTCATGCGTTTATCGATCGCGCGTTGTATCTTCCGAAGGAATGGACCGACGATCCGGATCGCCTGGAAGCCGCATATGTGCCTGCCGATGTCGGCTTTGCGACCAAACCAAAGCTTGCGACGAGAATGATCGCACGCGCGATAGCCGCGTCCGCATTCAAATGGGTTGCCGGTGATACCGTCTACGGTGTCGGCGAGATCGAGCAGCAACTGCGTCGGGCAGGCAAAGGCTATGTGCTCGGGGTCAGTAGCGCTCATGTATTTCGGTCCTGGGGCAAGCGACCGCCGGTCGCCGGTACGGCAGCCGACATAGCCCGGACACGGCGTTCATCTGACTGGAAGCGGCTGTCGGCGGGAGCCGGAACCAAAGGGCCGCGGCTGCACGATTGGTGCTATCTCGAATTGGCCGATCTTGCGGCCGAGCAATTCAGTGCTCACGATGGTTTGTGGACGCGTGGTCTACTGATCCGTCGTCGCATCGCCGATGATGATCTTGCCTTCTTCAGCACCTGGTGCCCCGCGGGAACATCAATTGAAACGCTGGTCGCGGTCGAAGGCCATCGATGGGCGATCGAGGACAGCTTTGAAACCGCGAAAAACGAGTTCGGGCTCGATCACAACGAGAGCCGATCATGGCATGGCTGGCATCGTCACGTGTCTCTGGTGATGCTCGCCTTCGCCATGATGGCCGCAATCCGACATCGCGCTAATCCGTCACCGCCCAAAAAAACGAGACGTCGCCGCCCGGCAAAAACACCAGCATAACCACGCCGCCACTGATTCGTTGGTCAATCCAGGAAATCCGCCGCATTGCTATCAGACTCGCTCGAAAGCGCATTCAACCCGCACACATCATCGCATGGTCTTTCTGGCGCAGAGCTCACCAGGCTGCAGCTCAACGCGCTCACTTCAAATCAAAATGCAGCTGTAATGCTAGCCTGTCGCCGCACGAGAAAAAACTATTCGACGTCATCGCGCGGGCCTATCTGGCCGCCCTAATGCCGGACTTTCGCTACCGGCAGGCAACCGCAACGCTCGATGTCCGCGGCTTCGAATTCCGGGCTGCTGGCCGCCAGCCCATCGATCTCGGCTGGCGAGCAGCATTCCCAGAGTGGCAACCCGCCGACGAGAAGGGCGATGAGGCCCAATTGGTGCCGCCGCTGCGCAACGGCGAGACCGCGCAACTACAGAACCCCAAAATCGAGACCAAGGAGACCCGACCCCCGCCGCGTTACGACGAAGGCACGCTGATCGAGGCAATGCAGAATGCTTGGCGTTTTGTCGCCGATGAGGCTTTGCGGGAGCGTCTGAAGGAAGCCAAGGGCATCGGCACGCCGGCGACCCGAGCCGAGATCATCGGCGGGCTGAAGCAGCAGGGTTTTCTGATTGCCCAGGGAAAGAATGTCGTGCCAACGGAGATTGGCCTGTCGCTGTTCGGCATCCTCGAACAGGCCGATCCAGCGCTGGTCGATCCGGGCGTGACGGCGCAACTTGAATGCTTGCTCGACGATGTCGTAGTCGGCAAGCAGGAGATGGTCGGCGCAATCGACGCGGTGTGCGACGTTGCCCAGCGCATCATCGGCAAGCTCATGGAAGGCGCCGCTGCCGAAGGAATTCCCTTGCTTGGTGCCGCAGTCGCCAAGGGCGCTGCAGCATATCAACCCACGCCTGCGATGAAGCGCTTTGCTGACAGCCTCGTTCGGCAAAAGGGCGTTAAGCCGCCGCCGGGCTACAAAACGTCGATATCGATCTGCAGCGCGTTTCTCAAACAGTACGCGCCCAAGAAAGCCGACGGAGAAGCACTTGGGACGGCAGAACCGAAATCGGTCAGTCCGGCGCAGTTGTTGTACGCCACGAAAATAGCGCTCGGGAAAGGTGTCGTCATTCCCGACGAGGCCAAGGCTAACTCGGCTGCAATGGCGGCGTGGATTGAACTCGAACAAAGGCTCGAAGCGACGCAAAAGTGGTCGCAAGACAGCGTCCAGGCCGACGAAATCAATAGCGGCTCAATCGACGGCACCGGCCAAGATATCCCGAAAGCGAAAGCCCTCTGTCGCCGCCGGTGCATCAATACGCGCCCAACCAAATCCGGCGGCAGGGACGCCGCTGCGGATTCATTATGGCAACAAGGATCTCGCTCTAGGTGGTGTGGACACTTATCGCATCCACAATATGATGGCAGCGAGAGTGACGACGGCAAGGTAATTTCGTGCTGTCTTTTCGAAGCGCGTTGCAACGCGTCGGAACTGCTTGAGCTTTGAGAAGCAGCATTCCACGAGATGGCGCTGGGCATAGAGGTGCTTGTCGAGTGGATATTTGAGCGCACGTGACGGGTTGTTGGGGATGACGGCGAGCGCGCCCTTGGCGGCGATGGCTTGACGCAAGTGATCGGCGTCATAGGCCGTATCGGCCATGACGACCTCGGCGGGCAATCCCTCGATCAATGCGGCGGCTTGCGGTGCATCGCCCTTCTGGCCTGCGGTAAGTATGAACCGCACGGGACATCCCAGGCCGCGAACGACCATATGAATCTTGGTGCTCAGGCCGCCGCGCGAGCGGCCGATCGCCTGATCTTCAGACCCCCTTTTTTGGCCCCGGCAGCGTGCTGGTGGCTCGAACGATGGTGGAGTCGACGATCAGATATTCGAAGTCCGGATCATCGGACATGGCCTCGAAGATCCGCCACCAGACACCTTTGACGCTCCAACGACTGAAACGACGGAATACACTGTTCCAATCCCCGAATGCATCCGGAAGATCACGCCAGGGAGAGCCTGTACGCACGATCCAAAGCACGCCTTCCACGAACATCCGGTTGTCGCGCCCGGTCGAGCCTTTCTGGTCAGGCCGACCTATGATCAGCGGCGCCATCCGCTCCCACGCTGCGTCGCTCAAAACCAACCGATCCTTCACACCCAAAACTGCCTCCCCAAAAGCAGCCTTGAATCTGATTTGCTTCTAAAAGGGAATCCCTAGAGTCCACACCACCTAAAGCTTGGCGCCCGTTATGGCGCGACAGGGGGTGGTATGCCCCCTGGAGTTGATCTCTCTGCATCTGGCGAGCGGGGCTGGCTGTGATCGTTTGGATTCTTTTGCCGAGACTTCAATACTGCTGACGGTTGCATGATGCTTGACGAGTCTTGGACGATTTGTCAGCAATGAACCGCGCTAATGAACAGGCCTGGACTAATAACCCTCCAAATAGGGCGACTTCCCCTCAAGTTGTGAGGGGGAGAATGAGGGGAAACGAAAACCCAATATAAAACAGCTTTCCCCTTGGAAGATTATCTGTCTCAGCCGTTTTTACGAGATCATCGCCTCAAGGCCAAATGGTTGCGCACACACGACACGTTAACGCCGTTAGCAACACCCCACGCTTTTTCTGTTGACTGATACTCACTTCTCAGTCCGGGCGGGTGCAGCGGGGCCCGGCATGGAGACTACGGGAACATTTCCAGCGGCCTTCTCTTTGTGACATATCGAGCGTTCGCGAATGAGTTCATCCGCCGGCTTCGGTGGAGCAGAAGGATTGATCGACAAGGGCGACCTCGTCGCGACCTTGCCCGAAGCCGATGCTGCAAATGCAAACCGCGAGGCGGTCGCGTTGCCGGCGGCGCCGAGTCGGCGATTTCCGATGACTGGTTGATGGTCAAAGCTAAATCCACCACAGCGCTCGTGGGCTGCGCGGGTCGGGGAGCGAACGCGGGATGCGCCCCGCCAAGTCTTAGCACGTGGTGTCGAAGCCGCTTCCACGATCTGGGGTGCAAGGTTCGGAAAGCGAATGCAGGGTGTATCCGCCGAGTCTTAACCGCGTCTTGTGTCACTGCCTGGCACGGACCTCCACCCTTGAGGACCGAACTCTCGTCCAGCAACGGCGACGCCCCATGAACAGTCGGGATGGGGACCTCACCACCCCGAACAGATTCCGATCTGCGCCGGGTCAACACCAGTGGCGCCTTTGACATGCCATGTTGGCCGTTGAACTGGTCCTAACATGAGGCTACCGCGCGCCACGACATTAGTTCAGGAATTGGCGATTGCCGGTTTCGCGACGCTGCAGCTTCGTCTTTTGAAAATCGCCCGAGGCGCCGATATCGCGGGTGCACTGGACCGAACTTCAAACCAAAAAGTTAGCGATCTAGGCGCAGCGAAAGCGCGAAAACCGACCAGGGACGGGAGCAAAAACGCCTTGTTAGGACGATATTACCGGATTATTGTGAATCATGGACCCGATGACCGCCTTTCGGATTAGGCAAGTGATCGCGATCATCATCGCAGCGCTGGTGACGGCCGCCGCAATCCGGCATTTCGCGCACGTTAACGGCGGTCTTGCGCGAGAAGAAATTCGCCTATGGGCGTTGACGTTTGCCGGTTCTCTTACCGGAATCCTGCTCATTGGCATACTGTTCTCAATATTGTTCAGAAGCAAGCGCCAGAAGTAGAACATCCTTGCCAGGTAGAACCAGACTTCCGCTCCCTTCGCCAAACAGTCATGTTTTCCGCTGGCGGTCGATAATTGGCGGTGAACTCGACATAAAGGTGCGCGGGCAAACGACCCGCCGGTTGCCAAGTCAGGCGCGGAAGAACACAAACCAGACGACGCCGAGAATCAATACTGCAAGACCAGTGGAGACAAGCAGCAAAGCAAGTACGGATGGTCCAGGTTCGGCCTGCCGCGCTTGAGTAGGTGTTTCAACGATCTGGCGTTGTTGTCGCGTTGCCATCGTTCCCTCGAATTCCCAAATGTGGCTCCAAATAGTCGTCCTGTCGGCGCCAGACTTTCAAGCAACGCATGAATTTGGCCGATGTTCCGGGCCGTAACAATTAACCATGTCGGGCCAATCGGGAAAGAAACGCGCTAACGAGGCATTCAACTGGAGTTTGCCGCCCCGCGCCAAGTTCCGTAACCAAGCCTTCCTTCCCTCACCGAGCCCTTCCGTAACTGAGCTCCGGGATTAGTTAACGCCATTGGGAGATTCTGCACTGGGCTTGATTGAAACTTGGTGGTCTGATGGTATTGTGGGGGAGTTGTTGCGTTTTTCGGAGTACTCCATGGCCCCCCGTGCCAACTGGAAAGGCTTTTTGCGCCTTTCGCTCGTGACCTGCCCGGTTGCCCTTTATCCGGCGACGTCGGATACCGAAAAAGTCAGCTTCAACCAGATCAACCGCAAGACTGGCCATCGCATCAAATATGCCAAGGTCGATGCCGACACCGGCGAGGAAGTTGCCGCCGAAGACATCATGAAGGGCTACAAGGTCGATACCGACACCTATATCGAGGTGTCGAAGGACGAGCTCGACGACATCGCGCTGGAATTGACGCACACCATCGAGATCGATGAGTTCGTGCCCAAATCAGATATCGACAACCGCTATTTGATCCGTCCCTATTATCTCGTGCCCGACGGCAAGGTCGGCCATGATGCATTCGCGGTAATCCGCGAAACCATCCGCAGCATGGACAAGGTCGCGATCGGCCGCGTGGTGTTGACCAACCGCGAGCACATCATCGCGCTGGAACCGCTCGATAAGGGCCTGATGGGCACGCTGCTCCGCTATCCTTACGAGGTGCGCAGCGAGAAGGAATATTTCGAAGACATCCAGGATGTGAAAATCACCAAGGACATGCTGGATCTCGCCAAGCACATCGTCGAACAGAAATCCGGATCGTTCGAACCCGACGCATTCGAGGATCATTATGAATCGGCGCTGATCGATCTCATCAACAAGAAACGCGCCGGCATCACGCTCACCGCGAAATCGGCCCCCAAATCGAGCGGCAATGTCATCAATCTGATGGATGCATTGAAGCGCAGCCTCGCCACCGAGCGACAGGCCGCCCCTGCCCCGAAAGCCGCCTCTTCCCCGAAAGTTAAGAGCAAAAAGTCGCGCAAGGCTGTCGCCGGCCAGCGCGAGATGCTGCTGCCGATCAGCGGCAAGCGCGCGGCCAAAGAAGAGCCCAAGGTGCAGGCGCCCAAGAAGATCGAGAAGCCGGTGCGTAGCTCCGTCCGGTCGAAAAAGGCGGGATAGTGCCGGTGCATTTGCTGCACCGGCGAGGAACGGCTCCGGATACTGCGGCCCGCGGCAGGCTGATTATTTCAGCGACGAATTGATCGAGACGAACCGGGCGTTGAGGGTGCTACCGAGACCGTTGACGGCGGCCACGATCACGATGCTGAGGCCCGCTGCAATCAGGCAATATTCGATTGCGGTCGCGCCGGACTCATCGCTGAGGAATCTTGAAACCGGCAGCCACATCCGAAAAACTCCTGTTGGCACTCAGGCCCAATCGCGCAGAAATCTAGCGATACATTGGTTGCAGCCGTGTTGACAAACACGCTCAACGATAGATTAAATAAATCATTCGCAATTTCCATACCCATTTACGGTATTGATACGGGATCAAAAACTTACTCCTGATTTTTGATAACCACGCATGGTCGCAACTGGCGTCTCCGGAGCGAGCGAACATGCCAGTGCAGAAGCAGGAATCGAGAAAGAACTATATCGAGGGGATCGACGAACAATGCGCCGCCCTCGAACTGGCTAAATCCCATCACCCGATGAAAGATATTTTGCGCGGCCTGATCGCCAGCGTGCTGGTCCGCCGGGGAGCGCCGAACCCGCGATAACGGCACCGACGCTTCCGCCGATGCCGCAAGCTCACGGCTTGAAGAACGCGGGATCGTTGAGCGCCTTGATCATCGTATCCACCATGTCGGCGGCGTCGTGATCTTCCCGCTGCTCCAGCAGTTCCCACATCTTGCGCAGATTGGCGCGCATCGGCGCCTTCAACGAGGGATCACGCTCGATCAGGGTTCGCGCGATGCAAAAGGCGATGCCTTCGGTACCCATCCGGGTCTGCTCAACGGTGGCTTTGCTCATGGTCGGCTCCTTCGGA
Source organism: uncultured Alphaproteobacteria bacterium (assembly GCA_963790595.1). Lineage (GTDB taxonomy): Bacteria > Pseudomonadota > Alphaproteobacteria > Rhizobiales > Xanthobacteraceae > Bradyrhizobium. The sequence continues at coordinate 98,675 of CAWBPE010000016.1, forward strand.
TTCCACGATTTGATTTGCTGGCGCCGCTGTTAGATCAAATCCCGGCACAGGGATAGACGAAGCTGGCAAGTTTGCCGCTTCAGCGCAGAGCGCCCTACTCGGCCATATCGATCTGCGTTGACGGACCCGCCAGCGGCTTCTCTTCCATCAGGACCACACACAGCGAGGCCGCCGCGAGCATCACCGCAGCAGCGGCGAAGACATAACGAAACGCGGTAACCATGTCGGCCACCGGAATAGAACTCACCGGTCCGCGATGTTCGCCGTTCAGCGAAATATCCGCCCCCAAGGCCATCAGAAGGATCGCGGTGAATACCGCCACCGTAAAGGATGCGCTCAGCGAGCGGAAAAAGTTCAACGCCCCGGTCACGGTGCCGACCTGGGAGCGCACCACCGAGTTTTGCGCCGAAACCGTCGTGACCGGGAATACGGTGCCAAGACCGAGTGCAAACAGCGATAGCAGCACCAGCAATACCCATAGCGGCATGAACGTCGACGCCAGCGCGCCGCCCGCCAATGCCCCGCACAACGCTCCGATGATCGCGACCCGCTTGTAGTGTTTGGAGCGTGCCATGGCGCGGCCGGCAATCGCGGCGCCGCCGGTTGAAACCGCGGCCAGCGGAATCAGCGCCAACCCTGCCTCGCTGGCACTGAGATGATAGACCACTTCATAATACAGCGGCAGATGCACGGTCAGTCCCAGCATCGCCCCCATCGCCAGACTGCCGCCGCCCATCGCATAGGGCACGACCGTTCCGCCCAACAGCGGCAGCGGCAGGAACGGTTCGTCGATGCGCCGGACATGCCAGACGAACGCCAGCGCGAGCGCAACCGATGCACCGATCATCCCGGTGATCGCCGGTGACAACCACAGATACCGGTTACCGCCCCAAGTCAGCACCAGCATGAACAGCACGGCGGAAACCATCAGCAGCACGCCGCCGAGCCAATCGACCTTGCGCCTGCGGTGGAACACCGGGATCTTGGCCATTTTCGGCAGCAGCAGCGCCAGCGCCAACAGCCCGAGCGGCACGTTGATCCAGAAGATCATCGACCAATGCAGATGTTCGGCGAAGACGCCGCCAAGGATCGGCCCACCGATGCCGGCTGCCATCCACACACCGCTGAAATAGGCCTGGTACTGGCCGCGCTCACGTGGCGACACCACGTCCGCAATCACGGTCTGCACGATCGGCAGGATGCCGCCACCGCCGAGCCCTTGCAGTCCGCGCGCGAGGATCAGCACCGGCATGTTCGGCGCCACCGCGCACAGGATCGAGCCCACCATGAACAGGCTCATCGCGGTGATGATCGTGGCCTTGCGGCCGTAAATGTCGCTCAGCGTACCGAACACTGGCGCCACCGCGGTCGAAGCCAGCAGATACGCCGTAATTACCCATGACAGGCTGGAGACGTCGCGGAATTGCCGTCCGATGGTCGGCAGCGCGGTGGCGACGATGGTCTGGTCGAGCGCGGCCAGAAACATCGACAGCATCAGGCTGAGCAGGATGGTATGGACTTCGCCCGGCGTCAGCGGCGCAGGTGGCGCGATCGGCGGCGCATCGCTGATATCGATGACTTCAGTCGACAGGATTGACAGATCGCTGGCGACGGCATCGGGCAATGTCTGTTGGTCAGCCGGTTGGGGGCTCTGCCGTTCGAACTTGTTCATGCGGAATTGGCGTTATACGGGGTGCGCGGCCAAAGGCCGCGGGAATCATCATGTTTGGGTAATTTAAGCTCCAAACCGGGGCTTTGGCAGCGGGTTGCACGCATGGGTGTGTCCCGCGAGAGGACCAACGCAATCATGTGAATCAAAAGCCCGGTTTCAGGATTTTGGCCGCTTTTTCAGCCGTGCCCGCTTCGGCAGCAGCGCCGGCCATCGCACGATATGATCCTCAAGATCGGCATCCGCGATCTCGTTCTCGGTTCCCTGCACGCGCCCGCGCACGGAAACGCCGGCCTCATGTACCGTATTGGGGTCGCCGGAAACCAGCGGATGCCACCAATAGAGATCGCGCCCCTCGGCGACCAGTTTGTAACCGCAACTCGGCGGCAACCAGTTCAGCGTGCGGACATTCTCCGGCGTGAGCCTGACGCAGTCCGGAACCTGGTCGGACCGATTTCCATAATCCTTACAGGCACAAAGCCCGGCATCGAGCAATTTGCAGGAAACATGGGTGAAATAGATCTTGCCGGTGTCCTCGTCCTCCAGCTTCTCCAGACAGCAGCGCGCGCAGCCGTCGCACAGGCTTTCCCATTCGGCGCCGGACATCTGCTCCAACGTCTTGGTTTTCCAAAAGAATCCCTCTTGACTTGAGGGCGGCTTGGGCGGGGCGGTCATGAGTCCTGACGATTTCCGGGCGTAATGGGCCAAAGGCCGTAAAAGGCCGTTCTATAGCGTTTTCGAGCGAAGTGGATACCGGTTCGCGTAAAGAAAACGCATCAAAACAAAAGATTAGAGCTCGGTTCTGATTAAATCAGAACCGAGCTCTAGGGGCTGCGGCGCCACAGGTGCAAGTGACATGGCCGCATGGCGCCGAAAAGGCCGGGACAGCGTTAGCCCTGCCGATCGAAATAGCAGCAGGACCATTGGTTTATGGGCCCCGCTCGGATAGATAAGGAGGGAGTCCCCAGTGGCGCTATAGCGCCTTGGGTTTGCCGCAACATTCCCGCAAGACGTCTCGACGCCGCCCCAGCCGGGTGCTTGAGCGCTGCAAACTGACCAAGGGTCCCGGTGCCCAAGTTCGTACCTCAGGAATGGAAGAAAAAGATCCGGCACTGGATGCTGGATCTCGATGCGCGCATCAATTCAACGCTGTTCTCTTCCGGCAAAGGCGTCCGCGAACTCTATGAGCGTTTCTCGACCTTCATGGATCATTTCTATGTCGGCCGTTGGAAGCGCTGGGTCTTCATCGAGTCGTTGTCGGAAGCCGCCACCCTCGGGCTTGGCGGTATGCTGTTGATGCTGGCGCTGGCGGTGCCGGCGTTTCGCGAAACCGCCGACGAAGACTGGCTGAAGAAATCCGATCTCGCCGTCACCTTCCTCGATCGCTACGGCAACCCGATCGGCAGCCGCGGCATCAAGCACAATGACTCGATTCCGCTGGAGGATTTCCCGGACAATCTGATCAAGGCGACGCTGGCGACCGAAGATCGCCGCTTCTACGATCATTTCGGCATCGACATCGCCGGCACCGCTCGCGCGCTGGTGACCAACGCACAGGCCGGCGGCGTGCGACAGGGCGGCTCATCGCTGACCCAGCAGCTCGCCAAGAACCTGTTCCTCAGCAATGAGCGCACCATCGAGCGCAAGGTCAACGAGGCGTTTCTCGCGATCTGGCTGGAGACACGGCTCACCAAGAACGAAATTCTGAAACTCTATCTCGATCGCGCCTATATGGGCGGCGGCACTTTCGGCGTCGACGCGGCGGCGCATTTCTACTTCAACAAGTCGGCGCGCGACGTCAATCTGGCGGAAGCCGCGATGCTCGCCGGGCTGTTCAAGGCGCCGACCAAATATGCACCGCATATCAACCTGCCCGCGGCGCGTGCCCGCGCCAACGTGGTGCTGGATAATCTGGTCGACGCCGGCTTCATGACCGAAGGCCAGGTGTTCGGCGCCCGGCGCAATCCGGCCACCGCGGTGGATCGCCGCGACGAGAACTCGCCGAACTATTATCTCGACTGGGCGTTCGACGAGATGCGCAAGCTGGTCGATACGTTTCCGAAATCCTACAATGAGCGCGTTTTCGTAGTCCGCACCGCGATCGACCTGAATGTGCAGCGTGCCGCGGAAGACGCCATAGAGAACCAGTTGCGCCAGTTCGGCCGCGACTATCACGCCACACAGGCGGCCACCGTGGTGGCTGATCTCGACGGCGGCGTGCGCGCGATGGTCGGCGGCCGCGACTATGGCGCCAGCCAGTTTAACCGCGCCGTGGACGCCTACCGGCAACCCGGCTCGTCGTTCAAGCCGTATGTCTATACGACGGCGCTGCTCAACGGCTTCAAGCCGACCTCGATCGTGGTCGATGGACCCGTCTGTATCGGCAATTGGTGTCCGCAGAATTACGGCCACTCTTATTCCGGCGCGGTGACGCTGACGCAGGCGATCACCCGCTCGATCAACGTCGTTCCGGTAAAACTGTCGATCGCGATCGGCGGCAAGGGCGGTCCGAAAGCCGGCCGCGAAAAGATCGTGGAAGTCGCGCGCCGCTTCGGCATCAAGGCGCCATTGCCCGACACGCCGTCGCTGCCGATCGGCGCCGACGAAGTCACCGTGCTCGAACATGCCGTGGCCTATGCGACATTCCCCAACAAGGGAAAATCAGTCACGCCTCACGCGGTGCTGGAAGTTCGCACCGGCGCCGGCGATCTGGTCTGGCGTTTCGATCGCGACGGCAAGAAACCGCTGCAGGCGATCCCGGCTTCGGTGGCCGCCGACATGGCGGGCATGATGAGCCATGTGGTCAGCGAAGGCACCGCGCGGCGCGCCGCGCTCGACGGCATTCCGACCGCCGGCAAGACCGGCACCACCAACGCCTATCGCGATGCGTGGTTCGTCGGATACACCGGCAATTTCACCTGTGCGGTCTGGTACGGCAATGACGACTATTCGGCGACCAACCGCATGACCGGTGGCTCGCTGCCGGCCCAGACCTGGCATGACATCATGGTCGCGGCTCATCAGGGCGTCGAGATCAAGGAAATCGCCGGTATCGGCGCGGGCACGAAATTGCCGGCTCCCGCCGCCACGACCATGGCCGCGAATGGCGCCGTGAGGGCTCAGGACGTCAAGCCGGCATTGTCTCCGATCCTCACCAAACGCGGCGCAGATGTCCTGATGCATGTTGAAAAACTGCTCGACGACGCGGCGCGGACCGCCGGCATTACGCCGTCTCCAGATCCGGCAAAACCAGCCAAGCCGGTATCATCGACCTCGCTTCCGTTCCCTGAAAGCTTTGCAGCGGCAGCCCCAGGCGATCCGGCCAAATCAGCGCCGCGCAAGAACTGACCGTGCGGCTGATCTTCATCACGTTACTGGCGCTGATCCTCGCCACCGTCGTCGGCCTCGGCGCGACGTGGATGACGGCGACGCGCGGCACCAATCTCGGCACGCTAAAAATCGGCGCCTGGACCGCCCGGCCCAAAACCGGCACCGCCGACGTCGACCCCTATTCACGCGCCTCGATCGCGCGCAGCGGCGAACTGCCGATCGGCACCGGCGACGGCGTGGCCTTCTCGGCGACAACGGACGATCGCAAGAAGCCGCTCGATGGCCGCTGCGATGTGATCGTGAGCGGCGTCACGCCGGCGGCGCGGTTCTGGACCCTGACACTCTACGATACCAAGGGACGCCTGGTCGCGAATACGCTGCAACGTTACGGCTTCACCAGCCAGGAAATCATCCGCGGCTCCGACGGCGCCTTCGAGGTCCGGATCGCGTCGCGATCGCGCGCGGGCAACTGGTTGCCCACCGGCGGCATCGAGCGTTACGCGCTGATGCTGCGGCTGTACGACACACCGGTCGGCGTGGCGACGCGCACCCAGCGCGATGCGCCGATGCCGACGATCACGACGGCGGGCTGCCCATGATCCGGCTGCTGTTCACCATCATCGCAGGCGTGCTGCTCGGCGGCGTCGTGCATCTCGTCAGCGTGCTGGCGTTGCCGCGGATTGCGACCCAGGACGCCTATTCGCGGCTCACGCCGCTGACCAAACTCAACGCCGTCAGTCCGCTGCCGCAGGCGGATCCGAACAACGCCTCGATGCCGTTCATGGATCCGGCCTTCGCGACCGCGATCTGCCGTTACGACCTCACAGGCGGACCGATCAAGCTCACGGTCCCGGTCAGTCAGGCCTACACTTCGGTGTCGTTCTATACGCGCAACGAAGTCGCCTATTATGCCATCAACGACCGCTCCGCCGGGCGCAAGGTGATCGAGCTCGATCTGATGACCGAGGCGCAGCACGCCGAATTGCCTGAGGATGAAGACGTGACCGCGGCCGACCGCCTGATCATCGATTCTCCGACCGCGGCGGGACTGATCGTCTTGAAGGCGCTGGCGGCTGAGCCCGGCCTGATGCCACAGGCTCAGGCCTCGCTCGCCGCATCAAGTTGCAAGGTGCAGACCGAGCCGACGCCGGCTAAACGTTGATCGAAATTAGCCCTTCGACACGACGGCGTGTCCGATCACGGGCTGGGTCGCGACCGGCGGATTGGCGGTCTGGGCGGCGAGTTCATTGATCAATCGATCGACTTCAGCCGCCATGTTGTCCGGCGCCTGAATCACCAGCCGTTCCAGCGCCCACCGATAGGACGAGATCCGGCGCTCCAGGCATTGCTGCACCCACTGCACGATCAGGGTATTCTCTTCCATCCGGGCGACCGCGTCGGCGCGTTCGCGCGGCGACAATTCCGAAACATGCGCCAGGCTGGCCTTGCGCTTCCTGTCCATATCGAGCACGCGCCCGGCATTGGCATAGAACGGCTCGAACCGGGTGATGTCGTCGCGCACGTCGTCGATCATTTGCGAATAGCGCGAGGCGTGCGAGCGGTGCGGCTCGTCGATCAACTGGCGTCCGTAGGTGGTGCGGTCGAACGGCGGCTGCTTCTGCCGCCACGGCGACGGCAGCACAGCATAATCGCCGAATACGCTCTTCCAGGCGGGTCGCGAATGCGGCGGTTCGATCAGGGGATAGGCCTGATCGCGAAGCTGGCGTTCGCCATCGGTCAACTGAAATTGCGAGGCCCGCAGGCCGATGCTGCCGGTGGCTTCGCCGCCCATCCATCGATGCATGTCGTCGTTGACGAAATCCTGGCGAGTGCGGCCGAAATCGCCGCCGCTGCATCCCCCTAGCGTCAGGCCGAGCAGCAACAGCGTCGCGGCGGCGACCGGAACCCGCGCTCTGGTCCGGATCGGAAAACACGTCTCCGGCATATTCAATATCCGATTTTTATCGACGACGGCGACGGCGGCCCGGCGCGGTACCTTCTTCCGGTCCGCGGCCACCGCTGGTTTCCTCGGGCTCGCGCTCGATCCGGACGACAGGAAGAATAAGGACGGTGCCCATGCCTTCGCGCGGTGCGCCATTCATGGTTGGGCCCAGCCGCCGCGCTGCCGCATCCGCCGGAAATTCAATAATAGTGCCCATGCCAACTTCTCTCTGGTTGCCGCTCCGGCGTGATTTGCCGGCGACACGCCAACATTAAGAACAGGACGTGGTTAACGGCATCTTAATTTCTTGCCAGGCATCGGATCGGGCGTTCGTGCCGGACATGCGGAATGGAAATGTCGAAACCGCGGTGGCGCCCGATATGAACGCACCCAATATAGTGACGACAGTTCACCCATTGTTTTCCTTAACGAGCTGTTAAAGCAACCGTCGTAGTCTGGCGCGAATATTACTCAGTCGCGTATCCCTGACATGACCACGTCTCCGCTATTCCCGGGTTTTGATGGATTGATGACGCTCTCGCGCCGCGAGGGTGTCGATATCAGACCCACTTTGCTGCGGGTGCTGACCGATCTCTTCGTTCAGGCCAGCGTGCATAGCGAGGACGAGAAGCGGCAGTTTGTCGAGCTCACCTCCCGTCTGATCGATCAGGTTGATGACACCACGCGCGCGGCCGTGCGGGCCCGGCTTGCGATCTATCCGGGCACGCCGGTCGAAGTGATGAAACAGCTCGGGTTGAGGCCGCTGACTTCCGAGGCACGCGCACCGCTCACGCAGCAGCCTGCCCCGGCTCCGTCGGCGCCGTCGGTCAAGGCCATGAGCGAAGCGCAAATACGGATGGCATCCAGCCTGTCGATGCAGCCAAAGGACGCCGCCGAAATCAGCGGGATGTTTTTTGGCGCGAGCGCCAGCGAGCGCGCATTGATCCTGCACAATCTCGCCGAAACCCCGCTGCGGGCTTCGCCACGCGTTCCCGTCGCGCGCGCGGCGCGCGCCGTCGAAACGCTGGAAATGGCCGCGTTCGCCGCCGATGTCGAGAGCTTCACGATCGAGATCGGGGAAGCTTTGATTTTGCCGTGGAAAGTCGCCGAGCAGGTTGTCAACGATCCCGGCGGCGAGCCGCTGGCGTGCGCGGCCAGGGTGCTGGACATGCCAAGCGCGGTGTTCCAGCGCGTCCTGCTGTTTCTCAAGCCCGAATTCGGTACTTCAGTGAACACCGTCTACCGGCTGTCACGCCTGTACGACCGATTGAGCGAGCGATCCGCTCTGGTCTTGCTGGCCGCTTGGCGCGGCTCGACGATGGCGGTCACCCGCGCCAAATATCGCCCTTCGCTCTACGACGAGGAACGCAACCGCGCCCGGCCCGCCACTGCCCAAGCCCGCCCGGCAGCCTCCCTGCCCGGCGCCGCCACCATGCCGCGCAAGGGCTCGCAGGGTTCGGAACGCTAGGTTCGGAGCGTTAAAGCGTTTCGAGCCAACGGGTCGCGCGAACGCGCGCCCGATGACAGGCTCCGTGGGTACAGGTTCGCGTAGCAATCAAGTTTTACGCAGATTGCGTAGACTTATCTGCGGTAGAAAACGCGTCAAACAAAACGTTAGCCTTACGCCAGATCGAGAAAATGCCGCCCGGCCCGGTCTTCCGTCTCCACGATCCAGACATCGGGATCGAAGCGGACTTCCTTGGCCAGACGTTCTTCCACAGATGGCTCCGGCACCGGTTGCGGCGAGGTGGCTGCGAAAATGCGCTCGATCGGCCGGCTGTCGTCGTAAACCGTCTGCGGTGCGGGCGCGTACAGCATCGCATTGCCGTCGAGCGTCGCCACCTTAACGAAGACCGCGCCGGCTTCTTCCGCCCCGCGGCGGCGCACGGCTCCAAAAATCCCTTCGGTCTGGCAACGGCGTAAATAGGCCGCCACCCATATACTGGATTTCAAACGCATGGGGATGACGATAGGCCAGCCGGCGAGTTGCCGCTAGAGCTCTTGTTCTGACCTGTTGAGACCTGAGCCGGTGTTGGCCGGATCACAAAAGCGGTTTCCGGCAGGAGGCTTTATTTGTTTGGTCTTGTTTCACAGGCGCGAGTTGCGCACACTCGTCCAAAGCGATGGAGGCGAAACATGGCTGATCGCAACGGTGTTGGTCTCCTGGCTCCGGCGGAGCGCGACCTGCGGCTTGATCTGATGCGCGGCATCGGACAGTGGATGGTGTTCCTCGATCACATCCCCTACGACGTCGTCACTTGGCTGACGCTGCGCAATTACGGCTTCAGCGACGCCGCGGAATTTTTCGTCTTCATTTCCGGATATACCGCCGGCTTCGTTTACGGCCCGGCGGTGGCCTATGGACAGTATTTCGCCGCTACCAAGCGCCTGCTCAAACGCGCCTGGCAACTCTACGTGGCGCATATTTTCCTGTTCCTGTTTTTCGTAGCCCAGATCGCGCGCGCCGCGCGGCGCTTCGACAATCCGATGTACGGCAATGAGTACAATATCTTTCTGTTTCTCGAGCATCCCGACGTGATGATCGGGCAAACCCTGATGCTGAAATTCAAGCCGGTCGATCTCGACGTGTTGCCGCTTTATATCGTGCTGGTGCTGGCACTGCCGATGATCTTGTATGGTCTCGTCAAAATTCCGCGCTGGACCCTGCTCGCTTCGGCGGTACTTTACGTGCTGGCCCGCATGTTCGACTGGAATCTACCCTCGTTTCCCGGGGGCAACTGGTACTTCAATCCCTTCGCGTGGCAAATGCTGTTCGTGTTCGGGGCGTGGTGCGGCCTGACCAAGGCCGCGGAGATTGCACCGCTGATCAAGTCGCGCGCCGTCGAAATATTGGCGCTGGCGTGGATCGCGTTTTCCTTTCTGATCGTGATGACCTGGCACATTCCGGTGCTCGGCGCGCTGGTCCCGCAATGGATGATCCACATCATCTATCCAATCGACAAATCAGATCTCGACATGTTCCGCCTGATCCACTTCCTCGCTTTGGGTGTGGTGTTCGTGCGCTACATCCCGCGCCAATGGCCGGCGCTGCATTCACCGATCCTGCGCCCGCTGATTCTGATCGGACAGAATTCGCTGCCGATGTTCTGCCTCGGCGTCTTCCTGTCATTTGCCGCGCATTGGTTCCTGGTCCAGATCGAGGGCGATATCCTGGCCCAGATCCTGGTCAGCGTTACCGGCATGGCGATCATGGTGGGTGCAGCGTGGCTCTTGAGCAAGTTCAAGGCCGTTCCGGATCACTTCGAGGTTTCCGACACGGTCGCGCCGAAGACGGCGTGACAGGACTTCGGAGTGGCGATCAGAGCGTTTTCCAGCCAACGGGTCGCGCGAACGCGCGCCCGATGACAGGCTCCGTGGATACCGGTTCGCGTCAAGAAAACGCTTCAAAACAAAGATTAGAGCCCGGTTCTGATTCAATCAGAACCGATAAAGGCTCTAGTCGATCGGGTGACCGATCATCGCGGTCAACTCGCGCACCAGACGATCGGACATCTGGCCCGTCACCGGCAGCTTGCGCGTTCGTTCGAATTTCTGGATCGCGGCCTGGGTCTCCGAACCGACGGTACCGGTCGGCTTCAACTGGCCATAGCCATATTCGGTCAGCGCGCGCTGCACCGCTGCAACCCGGCGCGAGCCTGAAGCGGCATCGCCTGGTATCGAGGCCGGCGGCCGCGGGATCGAATTGGTGATGGGCGCGGTGCTGGTCGCCTTGACCAGATTGCCCATTGGGTCGGAAGTTTTGGGGTCGGAAGTTTTGGGCTCAGTAGCCTTGGGTTCTGCAGCTCTGATATCCGCCGCTTTCAGTTCCGTAGGCTTTAACTCGGACACGTCTGCCTCGGCCGGGCGCGGACGCGGCAAGAGATTGGCTGGCGCCGACGTCATGGCCGGCAGGTTGACGACGGTGCCGAATAGCGGCGCCGGATGGCGGCCGGCCTGCAACCAAAGCGCATTGGCAACGATGGCGCTGACGGCGGCAAACGCCAGCGCGCCCGCCACCATGTCCTTCGGGCTATGCAGCAGAACGCGCAGCACCAGACCGCGCTCGGTCTCCGCTTCCGCTTCGATCGCAACCGCGCTGGCGCCACGGCGGCGGCGCGGCATGTCTTCGTCGTTCGAGATTTGTCTAGGCACTTTTCTTCACCTGGTGGGCTTGGTCTTGAATTGTAGAGCGCGACGATGGCGTCAACGTCGCAATATTGCTTGACGGTACCGGCGGCGTGAACGCCAGCGGCAACGCAACGGTGACGGTGGTCCCCTCACCGATCCGGCTTTGCACGGTCATCTCGCCGCTGTGCAGCGCGACCAGGCTCTTGACGATCGACAGCCCGAGACCAGTGCCTTCATGCCGGCGCTGATAGGTCTTGCCGGCCTGGAAGAAGGGATCGCCGACCCGCTTGAGATCGTCGGCCGCAATGCCGACGCCGGTGTCGGCGACGCGCAGCACCAGCCGCGATCCTTCCACGCTGGCGGAAACCGTCACCGAGCCGCCGCGCTCGGTGAACTTGATCGCGTTGGAGACGAGATTGAGCGCGATCTGCTTGAAGGCGCGCGGATCGCCGGTCATGTACGGCAAATTCTCCGGCGCGCGGGTCACGAGGTCGATGGCGTTTTCGCGCGCTTTGAGCGCCAGCAGGTTGCAGCAATTGATCAGCGCCGTGCGCGGCTCGAACGGCTCCGGCGAGATCTCGAAATTGCCGGTTTCCATCTTGGACATGTCGAGAATGCCGTTGACCACCGACAGCAGATGCTGGCCGGAATCGTTGATCAGCTGGGCGTATTCCTTGCGGCGTGCCGCATCGAGCATCAGCGCATCTTCCTGAACGATCATCTCGGAGAACCCGATAATGGCGTTCAAGGGCGTGCGCAGTTCGTGGCTCATGGTCGCCAAAAATCGCGTCTTGGACGCATCGGCGTGCTCGGCGGCGGTGCGCGCCAGATCAAGCGCCTGCTCCTGGAGTCTTCCGGTCGGTGACGTCGCGCATCACCGCGACAACCTCGGCTTCGGAGGAAGCCGTTCCCAGCGCCTGCTCCAGCGGCCGGCAACGCATCTCGACCCAGATGAAATCCACTTGGGTGTTCTGACCGCGCTCGCGGCCACGCGGCGCTTCCCGCCGCAGACGAAATTCGACGCTGCGCGCCTCGCCGCCGCGCGCGGCATCCGACAGTGCGGTAAGATAGGCCGGGCGATCAGCGACATGGACACGATCGAACAGGCCGTGTCCGAGCAGCCGCGCCACCGGTGCGCCCAGCATGGTCTCCACCGCCGGCGAAATGAACTGCACCATGCCATTGCGATGATGACGCGAGATCACGTCGCTCATATTGCGCGCCAGCAGGCGATAGCGATCTTCCTCGACATAGAGCAGCGACACGCTGGTGCGCGCCAGCAACTCGGCGCCGAAGGCGAGCCCCGCCGCATAGAGCGTTGCCGACGCGACACCGAATCGCCATGAAAATCGCGTGCAAGCCCGTATTCGCTTCCGGCACCGGCAACATGTCGAGATGACCGAGAACGATCAGCAGCGACGCACAGGCCAGCGCCAGCGCGGACGCAAATGCAACCACCCGGCGCGATGCCGACAGCGCCGCTTCGAGCGGAACCACGACCAGCCAGATCGCGGCAAAGGATTCGATGCCGCCGGTGCTCATCGCAATCGTCACGACCAGACCGGCCAGCGCCAGCGACGACAGCACATGGGCGCCCTCGTAACGGCCGGTGCGCGACAGGAACCATGACAGCAGGATCGGCGCGATCAGCCATGCGAACGCCGCGACCTCAAGCGCGTTGGGTGCGCCGCGCATCGCCAGATAAACCGGAAATGCCGCAAAGGCCGCGAGGCTGCCGAGCAGCCGCGGCGCCATGAACGCGCGATGGCGCGCACGCGTCAGCGCATCGTAGCGCGCAGACGGATGCAGCAATGCATCAAGACAATCGCGAAAAATACTCAACACTGTCACGGCTCTCGCGCTTCGGCTTGTGTGCGTCCAACAGACGCGCCGGAACGCCCCCTTTATCGTTGCCTCAACCTGTCAGAGCGAACTTAAGCGAACGCTAAGGCGCGCGTAGCCCGTGGCGGAACACCGCTTATTACAGGGGTTTTCACGCATTTGCGGGCTGTTCAATCGGCGCGAATGGTGAACGCGAGGTTTCCGGCACCGGCCCGGTATGGTTTCGAAATGGTGGACGCGGCTGCAGCGGCACTTTCGCCGCCAAAATCCGCATCAATCGAAAATTTACGCCGAATCAAACCATTCGAATTTTTCGCTAATTTTCGGCGATTTAACCTCAATGCAAACACTTGCGATTTATCGACGGCTGTTAGTCAAACTGAACCGCAACACGATCGATAGGGCGGCCGGGGTCGCGAGATGTTCTTTCTGCTTCGCATGGTATTCTGGGTTGGGCTGGTGCTGGTGCTGTTGCCCCGGGACAAGACCCCTGAATCGGACAAGCTGCCGCAAGTAGGCGCGTCCGAAGCGGTGTCCGCTGCGACCGCCGCGGTCTCCGACATGAGTCAATTCTGCAAGCGCCAGCCTGCGGCCTGTGAAGTCGGCGGCCAGGCCGCCACCGTGATCGGCCAGCGCGCCCAGGCCGGCGCGCGCAAGCTCTATCAGATCATCACCGACAAGCGTGCGCCCGACCACACCGGCTCGATCGGCGGCCTCGAGAATACCGATCCGTCGCTGCCGGAAATCGCGCCGCGCGAAACGCTGACGGCCGATGACATGCAGGTCGAGTGGCGGGCGCCGCCAGCTCCCTGATCAGGGCCCGAACAATCCCGATTTTTCGCCTAGAGCCTTATCGGTTCTGATTGAATCAGAACCGGGCTCTAATCTTTTGTTTTGACCCGTTTTCTTCACGCGAACCGGTATCCACTTAGCCTCTTATCGGGCGCGCATTCGCGCGACCCGTTGGCTCGAAAACGCTCTAATCATATCGCTTTCAGCCGCATTCGACCCTATATAGGGCTTCAGGGATTGAGTGCGGGATGCGATGACGATCGACGAAATCAGAGACAATTTTGCGCTGCTGGACGAGTGGGATGACCGCTATCGCTATGTCATCGAACTCGGCCGCACCCTCGATCCGATGCCGGAAGCCGAGCATTCCCAGGCCAATAAAGTCCAGGGCTGCGCCAGCCAGGTCTGGCTCTCAAAGCAGATCGACCGCAAGCAAGGCGGCGAACCGTCGCTGAATTATCTTGGCGACAGCGACGCCCATATTGTGCGCGGCCTGATCGCGATCCTGCTGACGCTGTATTCCGGCCACACGCCGCAGCAAATTCTGGCCACCGATGCGCCCGCAGTGTTCGACGAATTGGGATTTCGCGAGCATCTCACGCCGCAGCGTTCCAACGGACTGCGCGCGATGGTCGAGCGGATTCGCGCCGACGCCCGCGAGGCGCTTGCCGCGACGTCGTAAAAACCTAGCTGTCGCGGTTTATTTCCGCCGCCGACGCTGCTGGCCCAGTCCCATTTTCTTGGCGAGCTGCGAACGCGCCACCGCATAATTCGGCGCCACCATCGGATAGTCGGGCGGAAGGCCCCATTTGTCCCGATATTGTTCCGGCGTCATGTTGTATTGCGAGCGCAAATGCCGCTTCAGCGATTTGAAGCGCTTGCCGTCCTCGAGACACACCAGATAATCCGGGGTCATCGATTTCTTGACGGAAACCGCCGGCTTGGCGGGCTCCAGTGGCGTGTCCACCCGGCCGGTCGAAACCCGCAGCAGTGCTGCATGAATCTGGCTGATCAGGGCCGGAATTTCCGATGCCGGCGTCGGATTGTTGCTGAGATAGGCCGATACGATGCTCGCCGTCAGATCGATGAAATTCTTGCCGGCAGCGTCGGTCATGGCCTGAACCTTCTGAAAAGCGTCATCGCGCGAGCAATGTTAGTTGCGAGAAATATTACAGGCCGAACAGTAACCGCCGCGCCATTACGCTTGCGGCGCCTTGCTCGACCTGCCGAATATGAGCGGATTACTTTGACGGTGACAAGAACAACGGCACTTTATTTTTCGAGTTGAATTCGCCGGTACTCCGGCTTACGGCCGCTGATCGAGATGCGAACGCAGCTCGTCGATCGATGCAAACCGCATCATGCCCTCGGGCATTTGCGCCTCGATCGAGCCGTCGGAATACAGTGAGTAAGCCATGCCATCGACGACGCCCGATTTGAGCACCGTCACCGGCGGCTGCTCTTCCGCGCGCGGCGGCGGCGACGGGCGATCGGGTATCGCGGCTGCTTCGGTAAAGGTCGATGGCGTGCGGGTCGAACGGCGCGGTGGCGCATCGGCTCCCCGCGCACGTTCTGATTTGGGCCAGGCATCGTCGAACGTCGCCGCGGGCACTTCGTTCGGTTCGGCAATCGGCGGCGGCGGTGCGACAGCCGGGGCCAGGGCCGGAGGAAATTCAGGAGCGGCCGGCTCGGCCGTTCGGGTCTGCGCGCGCTCGCGTTCCTTCCGCGACGATGAAGAAAACAGCAGGTTGCGCCGCGGTTTGGGGGCGGGCTCGGCAGCCTCGGCCGGCTCCGGTGCCGGTGGCGCTGCTTCGGCGCGGGTACGGGCTACGGCCTCCTCACGCCATGGCGCGGGTGCCGCATCTGCTTCGGCATGGCCCGCATCTTCCGGCGCCGCCTGATTGAACGAAAAACCACCTCTGTCCGGCGCCTGATTGCGCTGCGCGGCCCTCGTGGCAGCGGCTCCCGTCAGATCCAGGGGAACGCCGAAGCCAAGCCGCTGCGCGATATTCTTCAATTCGCCGACCACCACCCAAAGGGCGAGGATGATCAGGCCGGTGCATGCGATAACGGCCCCCGAAAGAATCAGGGTGTTGCCGAAACTGAACTCCTGAACCGGGATGCCGAAACCGATCGCCAGGAGACCGGCCAATAGACAGCCAATCCCGGCAACCAACATCACAATCATCATCAAACTCACCCCCGGACCGCGCTCGAAATACTCGCAAGGCCCCGATGCCACGATACCGTCATATTGCGTACCTCGCCAACCGGCAATTACGGGGCGAGTTCCCGTAAAAACACGGCCGCCAGCCCTGCCCCAGTCGTACAACCCAAGAGCAACCCAATACTTAATACCGATCCAACCAGCCCTTCCCGTTAGCGTTAAAACTTGTCCACCTGACGATTGCTGCGTTGCATCAGGAAAATTACGCCACAATTCCCAATTACTTGGAAAGGGAACTGCGCTATATGGATGCCGGGGAAGAGGCCCAAAGCGCTACTGGGCCACAGGGGACTGGGTAACCAATAGCCATGTCATCCATCACTACTTCGGCTATCGACACGCCATCACGGCGCTCGGTGGAACGGACGTGCGACGACCTCGCCGTCATGGTGCTGGCCGCGGTCGGACTGATCGCCAGCCTCACCTTTCGCGATTATGGATTGGGCTGGGACGATTACACCCACGCCGAATACGCGGATCTGTTGCTGCGCATGTACGAGTCCGGTTTCAAGGACGTCAGCGCGCTGTCGTTCGCCAATCTCTATATGTATGGCGGCGGTTTCGACATGGTCGCGGCCTTGCTGCACAAGATCATTCCGCTCGAACTGTTTGAAACCCGCCGCCTGCTCGGCGCCATCGTCGGCATGATCGGCCTTGCGGTGACCTGGCGGCTTGGCCGCCGCGTCGGCGGTCCGCTCGCGGGACTTGCCGCGCTGCTGCTGCTGGCGCTGTGTCCCACCTTCTACGGGCACATGTTCATGAATCCAAAGGATGCGCCGTTCGCCGTGGCGATGGTGATCCTGACGCTCGGTCTGGTTCGGCTGGCCGAGGAATATCCCTCGCCCTCGCCGCGCACCATCCTGATCGTCGGTCTCGGCGCGGGCCTGTCGATTGGGTCGCGCATTCTCGGCGGGCTGGCCCTCGTCTATGCGCTGATCGGCTTTGTGCCGCTGCTGCTGGAAGAAGTACGCACCAACGGTTCACGCGAGGCCGTCAGGCGGTTCGTGCACGTGCTCTATGTGCTGCTGCCCGGCCTGATCTTCGGTTACCTCGTGATGGGACTGATCTGGCCGTGGTCGATCATGGAGCCCGGCAATCCGTTCCACGCTTTGACCTATTTCTCGAGCTTCTTCGAGAAGCCGTGGAAGGAAATGTTCGACGGCGCGCTGGTGTCGGTGCCGGACATGCCGTGGTTCTATTTGCCGACGCTGTTCGCGCTGCAGCTTCCCGAAGTACTGCTCGGCCTGACGATCGCCGGCGTCGCCGGCACCTTCGTCTTGCTGACGCGCCCCGGCGTGCCGGGCCGCCGCAAGACCATCCTCCTGATGCTGACGCTGGCGGCGACGCTGCCGCTGATGATTGCGATGGTGAAACGCCCGGCGCTGTATAACGGCATTCGCCATTTCATTTTCGTCATTCCGCCGATGACCGTGCTCGCGGGCACGAGCTTCGCCTGGGGCAAGGACTGGCTCAAGCAAAACCGCCGCAGCTGGCAGCCGGTCGCGATTGCCGTGTTCTCGTTCGGCCTGTTGTTGCCGCTCGGTGAAATGATCCGGCTGCACCCTTACCAATACACGCATTTCAATCACATCGCGGGCACAGTGCGCGGCGCCGATGATCTCTACATGCTGGATTACTGGGGCCTCGCCTTCAAGCAGGCTTCCGACGGCCTGCGTGAGGAACTCAACGAACGTCAGGAAGTCGCCCCGCACGGGCGCAAATGGAAGGTTGCGGTATGCGGTCCGCAGCGTCCGGCCCAGGTCGCGCTCGGCCCCGATTTCACGATCGGCTGGGACAGCAATGCGGCCGACTTCGCGATGACGCTCGGCGAATTCTACTGCAAGGGCCTCACCGCGCCTGTGATGGTGGAAATCAAGCGCGACGACGTCGTGTTCGCCCGCGTCTACGATATCCGCGGCCGCAGCATTTCCAGCCTGCTGGCTATTCCGGCGCCCTGAAGCAAAGCGCGCGCCTTTACCAGAGCATGACTGCCACGCCGGGTCCGCGCCTTGCTGCGAACCGGCCGCAGGATTAGGCTCGCACATCAAATTCAATGGAGAACCGGTTATGTCACCAGCGGAAGCCCGCCTGAAGGAAGTACCGTCCGGTATGACGGATGCCGAGTGGAGCCAGCGCGTCAGCCTCGCCGCCTGCTATCGCCTGATCGCGCATTACGGCTGGGACGATCTGGTCGACACCCACATCTCGGCGCGGGTGCCGGGTCCGGAACATCACTTCCTGATCAACCCCTATGGTTTGATGTTCGACGAAATCACCGCGTCGAGCCTCGTCAAGGTCGACCTCGACGGCAATTTGCTCACCAAAGGCCCCTACAGCATCAATCCGGCGGGCTTCACGATCCATTCGGCGATCCATGAGGTCCGCGAGGATGCCGGCTGCGTGCTTCATCTGCATACGCCCGACGGAACTGCGGTGGCGAGCAGCCAGGAAGGCCTGCTGCCGATGAACCAGACTGCGCAGCTCGTGACCTACGATCTCGCCTATCACGATTATGAAGGCATCGCGCTCGACCATGACGAACGCCCGCGCCTGCAAAAGGACCTCGGCACCAGGAACCACATGCTGCTGCGCAATCACGGCACGCTGACCGTGGGCCGCTCGGTGGCATCCGCCTTCGAGCGCATGTTCCATCTCGAGCGTGCCTGCACCATGCAGGTGCGCACCCGCATGCTGGGACCTGTGGCCTATCCGGTCGATGCGGCCGTGATCGACAAGAACACCGCATTTCTCGCGAACCCCGAGCGGCAGGAACTGCGCTCGACCACGCTGGTGTGGCCGGCCTTGTTACGCAAAGTCGAGCGCCTCGACCCCGGCTACAAGAATTGAAATTTGCGGATTCTAGTGTAGGGTGTCCGTGAACGACCTCTACACGTTCGAAATTCAAAACGCCGCCCAATTCCGGGCGGCGTTTTTATTTGCGTCACCAGTTCCGGGGATTGCGGCTAGAGCGGGATGGGTCTAGCTTGAATCGATTGAGGATTCCCAAATCAGAAGACATCTGATTCAACATGCTGGCTGGGAAGGAGGCCAGCATGGATGGGACGAGCCTATTCGAACGACCTTCGTGAGCGGGTGGTGAGGGCTGTCATCAAAGGCGGCCTGTCGCGGCATCAGGCGGCGGCCCAATTTGGGGTAGGCATCAGCACAGCGATCAACTGGGTACAACGCTTCCAGGAGACCGGCAGCGTCAAACCGGACCAGATCGGCGGCTATCGGCCAAAGAAGATTGCGGGGCCGCACCGCGAATGGCTGATGCAACGGTGCCGGAAGGATTTTACCGTGCGAGGGCTGGTGGCCGAACTCGCCGAGCGTGGTCTCAAGGTCGATTACCGCATGATGTGGGAGTTCGTCCACGCTGAGAAGCTCAGTTATAAAAAAAGACGCTGATTGCCGCCGAGCAGGACCGTCCCGATGTCGCCCGTCGACGGGCGCAATGGACCAAGTATAGGGATCGGATCGATCCCACCCGGCTGGTGTTCATCGATGAGACTTGGACCAAAACCAACATGGCGCCGCTGCGGGGCTGGGCGCCGCGCGGTCAACGCATCAAAGCCAAGGTGCCGCACGGCCGCTGGCAGACCATGACCTTCATGGCCGCTTTGCGCCACGATCGCATCACCGCTCCATGGTTCATCGAGGGGCCGATCAATGGCGAAGCCTTCCTTCTCTACATCGAGAAGGTTCTGGTCCCGACCCTGCGGCAGGACGACATCGTCATCATGGACAATCTTGGGTCACACACAAGGCCAACGCGGTGCGTCGCGCCATCCGGGCCGCCGGCGCCCGGCTGTTCTACCTGCCAAAATACTCGCCCGACTTGAACCCGATCGAGCAGTTCTTCTCAAAGTTCAAACACTGGCTACGCAAAGCCGCCCAGCGAACCACCGAGGCCGTCTACGATGCTATCGCCCCGATCCTCGACACCGTCTCACCGGCCGAATGCGCCAATTACTTCGCCAACGCAGGATATGACCAAACCTAAACCCATCCCGCTCTAGAGCCTTATCGGTTCTGATTCAATCAGAACCGATGAGGCTCTAGGTGGTGTGGACACTTATCGCATCCACAATATGATGGCAGCGAGAGTGACGACGGCAAGGTAATTTCGTGCTGTCTTTTCGAAGCGCGTTGCAACGCGTCGGAACTGCTTGAGCTTTGAGAAGCAGCATTCCACGAGATGGCGCTGGGCATAGAGGTGCTTGTCGAGTGGATATTTGAGCGCACGTGACGGGTTGTTGGGGATGACGGCGAGCGCGCCCTTGGCGGCGATGGCTTGACGCAAGTGATCGGCGTCATAGGCCGTATCGGCCATGACGACCTCGGCGGGCAATCCCTCGATCAATGCGGCGGCTTGCGGTGCATCGCCCTTCTGGCCTGCGGTAAGTATGAACCGCACGGGACATCCCAGGCCGCGAACGACCATATAAATCTTGGTGCTCAGGCCGCCGCGCGAGCGGCCGATCGCCTGATCTTCAGACCCCCTTTTTTGGCCCCGGCAGCGTGCTGGTGGGCTCGAACGATGGTGGAGTCGACGATCAGATATTCGAAGTCCGGATCATCGGACATGGCCTCGAAGATCCGCCACCAGACACCTTTGACGCTCCAACGACTGAAACGACGGAATACACTGTTCCAATCCCCGAATGCATCCGGAAGATCACGCCAGGGAGAGCCTGTACGCACGATCCAAAGCACGCCTTCCACGAACATCCGGTTGTCGCGCCCGGTCGAGCCTTTCTGGTCAGGCCGACCTATGATCAGCGGCGCCATCCGCTCCCACGCTGCGTCGCTCAAAACCAACCGATCCTTCACACCCAAAACTGCCTCCCCAAAAGCAGCCTTGAATCTGATTTGCTTCTAAAAGGGAATCCCTAGAGTCCACACCACCTAGACTAGCTGGCTCCGGACGACCTGCCAGTTCTTGCGCACGAGTTGCTCGGTCGCGGTGCGCGCAGCATCTGGATCCTTGCGGCGAATCGCAGCCAGCATTTCGGCATTGTCGGCGACGGCCAAAGCGACGAAATCCGCGGAGTTGCGATACGCGTAATAGCGATAACGCAGCGCCTGCTTGTTGACGCTGTCGAGCAGGCGTCGCAGCACCGGATTGCCGCACACATTGTGCAGCAGATCGGTCAGAGCCGCATTGGCCCAGAACGCCGCCTCGGCGTCGCCACGCTGGTGCGCGGCCTCCATGCGGTCGATCGCACCCTGCAGCGCATCGACGGTGTGCGCGTCGGCCGCCGTTGCGACCCCGGCTGCGGCGAGGCCTTCGAGCGGGGCACGGCAGGCGTAAATGGCGTCCAGATTTTCGATCGACAGCGGCGCCACGACGCCGCCCCGGCGGGGTGATCGCACCACGAGCCCGTCCAGCTCCAACGCACGCAGTGCCTCTCGAACAGGCGAGCGGCTGACGCCATACTGTGCACTGATCTCTTCTTCGCCGATGCGACTGCCCGGTTCGCGCCGAAGCAGGATGATCTCCGCTTCAAGCCGTTGGGCGATCTCAAGTCCGAGTGGCAACGGGGTCGCGAACGCGGTCGCAAGTTGTCCGGATCTCAGCACAGTCTACTCCTTGGGCGTGCTCCCAATTTGAGCAATGGGGATCCTTGTGCGACGCCCCATCTTGGATACAATCGACAAGATATAGCGACAATGCAGCTTTCGGCAACCGCGAGGTGACGATGACGGACGCTCCATCCCCTGCCACCCAACTTCCGATCATCGACTTTGGCGGAGGCCTTAGCGGCGGCCCCGGCGACCAGTCGCGCCACGGCTTGCTGGCAAGCGCAGTCGATGACGCCTTTCGCAGCGTCGGCTTCTGTTACTTCACCAATACGGGCGTGCCGCAGGCGCTGATGGACCGCGTCTTCACGGCGTCCAGGCGCTTTCACGCCATGTCTGCAGAGCGCAAGGCGGCGATCAAGATCAACGGCTTTCACCGCGGCTACATGGCACCGAACACCTCGTTGATCGAGACGTCATCTGTCGCCACGGTGACCAGGCCGAATTACAGCGAGTCCTTCATGCTGATGCACGAGGTCTCCGAGGGCGAGGAGCGTTACGGCTCGCCACTGAACGGCCCAAACCAGTGGCC
This sequence comes from uncultured Alphaproteobacteria bacterium, assembly GCA_963790595.1. Lineage (GTDB taxonomy): Bacteria > Pseudomonadota > Alphaproteobacteria > Rhizobiales > Xanthobacteraceae > Bradyrhizobium. The sequence continues at coordinate 120,720 of CAWBPE010000016.1, forward strand.
GGACGATCTGCCGGGTTTCCGCGAAGACGTGCAGGCCTATGATATGGCATTGCGTGCGTTCTGCACTCAGTTGCTGCATGTCATCGCGCTTGCGCTCGACATGCCGCCGGCCGCACTCGACGGATATTTCAAGAATCCCACCACGTTCCTTCGGATGCTGCATTATCCACCGCAGCCGGTCGGCGACGACAAGGCCTTCGGATCTGCGCCGCACACCGACTACGGCTTCATCACCATCCTGTTGCAGGACATGTCCGGTGGCCTCGCGGTTCGCCGCACCGACGGCACCTGGCTGCAGGCGACGCCGATCCCGGGCAGCTTCGTGGTCAATGTCGCCGACATGCTGGCGCGCTGGACCAATGGTCGGTGGCAGTCGACGCCGCATCTGGTACGCAACCTTTCCGGCGGCGATCGCTATTCCTGTCCGTATTTCTTCGATCCCGATATGGAGGCGATGATTTCCGCGCTACCGAGCTGCGTTGGGCCAGACAATCCGCCACGCTATCCGCCAGTGCGCTATGGCGACTATCTGCTCGATCGGCTCAACCGCAACTACGACTATCGCAAGAAGGCGGGCTGACCGCGGGAGCGGGACTTAAGGGAATGCCGGGCATACCTTCCGACTGAATTGAGAGGAACCAGACATGTTTCAGTTCACGCGCCGGCACTTGCTTGCAGGGCTGGCCAGCACCGCGGCCCTGGCCAACTTCGATCGCACAGCCGAGGCCCAGGGAGCGCCTTACGTGGTGAATACCTATGGCGGACGCTGGGAGAAATTCTGGCGTGCGCAACTGCTGCCAAAGTTCGAGCCGATGCTGGGCCGGCCGGTCAAGCTGGACATCGGTCTGGGCAATGGCTGGGTTTCCACATTCCGCGCCGCCGGAAAGGACAAGTCTCCCTTCGACGTGCTGATGACAAACGAACGCTACGCGGTCATGCTCCGCGAAGAGGGCCTGCTCGCGCCGATGCCGGCCGCCAGCATCGCCAATCTCGCCGATCTCTATCCTATCGCGCGTTACAAGGACGACGTCGCAGTGACCGGTATCGTCTCGCCGATCGGCATTGCCTATCGTACCGATCTCATCAAGACGCCGCCAAGGACATGGCGCGAGCTTTGGGACGCGAAATACAAAGGCCAGTTCGGCTTCTATTCGGTCAACAACTCGCTCGCGGTGATGTTTCTGATGCTGGCCGGCAGACTGTTCGGCAAGGACCAATTCGATCTCGACACCGGCTTTCGGAAGCTCGCCGAGCTCAAGCCGTTCCCGCAGGTGGATTTCAGCGGTGCGATGGCGCCCCTGCTCACGCAGGGCCAGGTCGCAATCGCACCGATCGATTTCGCCGAGGCGGTCGCTCTGCAGCAGAAGGGCGTGCCGATCGCGACCGTGGTGCCGGAAGACGGCGTGCTGATGTTCGACCAGAGCTTCAATGTTGCCGGCAATGCGGCCGACAAGGAGGCCTCGTACAAGTACATCGATTTCATGCTTAGCCCCGAAGTGCAGACTCTGCTGGCGAAGGAGTTCTTCACGGCGCCGGTGAACCGCAAGGTCAAGGTGCCGGATGAATTGCAGGCCGCGATCCCGGTATCCGGAGACAATATCTCGAAGATCGTCACGTTCGACTGGCAGTTCGCCGCAAAAAACCGGGAACTTATGCTCGACCGCTGGTCGAAGGAGATCTGAGTGTTCGACGCGCACCATGCGGCCGGGTGATGGCGCATCTTGAAATCGCCGGCCTTCGCAAGGCCTATGGACAATCGCAGGTCATCGCCGGCGTTGACCTTTCGGCCGCCTCCGGCGAATTCTTCACGCTGCTCGGCCCGAGCGGTTGTGGCAAGACCACGACGCTGCGCTGTGTTGCAGGCTTCATCGCGCCCGACGCGGGTGACATCCGCGTCGGCGGTGCGAGCGTGCTCGCTATGCCGCCGGCACGGCGCGACTTTGGTGTCGTGTTCCAGAACTACGCCCTGTTTCCGCACCTGACGGTCAGCGAGAACGTCGGCTACGGCTTGCGTTCGCGCCGCGTCCCACGCGACGACATCGCGCGCCGGGTCGGCGAAGCGCTCGACATGGTGCAGCTATCGGAGTTGAAGGACCGGCTGCCGCGCGAGCTCAGCGGCGGGCAGCAGCAGCGGGTCGCACTCGCCCGCGCGATCGTGGTCCAGCCAAGGCTGCTGCTGCTCGACGAACCGCTTGCCAACCTTGACGCCCGGCTGCGCCAGGACCTGCGATGGTTGATCCGCAGGGTGCAACAGGCACAGGGCGCGACGGCGATCTATGTGACGCACGACCACGCGGAGGCGATGGCGATCTCGGATCGCATCGCCGTCATGCGGCAGGGCCTCATCGCGCAGGTCGGGACGCCGCGCGAGATCTATCAGCGCCCGGTTGACGAATATGTCGCGGCGTTCACCGGCGAATGCAACACGCTGTCGGCGCGCGTGACTTTCAAGGCCGACGCTGGCCGCTATCGGGTTGCGGTCGCCGGCGCTGAATTGCCGGTCAGCGGCCCGTCAGATCTGACCATCGGCGCGGAATGTCGCCTGCTGGTGAGGCCGGAAAGCCTGGCGCTGGCAGAAGGTGACGCGGCCGGCCTGCCGGTCCGTCTCGATACGCTGATCTATGCCGGTGCGTTTCAGCGTTGCGAGGTTCTGACAGCCGATGGCCAACGGCTGGTGTTTCAGATGCCGGTCCGCCAGCAACTGGCGTTGGGCGATGCGCTGACGCTGGCGATCGATCCCGAACAGGCCTGGTTGATGAAGGCTGCGGGCGCCCCATGAAGAAGAGCTCGCTCTGGAGCAGCAGTCTGCTTGGCGCGCCGGTACTGGTGTTGCTGTTCGTGTTTCTGGTGCTGCCCTATGGGGAGATGGTCGCGATGAGTTTCCGAACGCCGGCGACCGGCGCGCCCTATGGCACGGCCTGGACGTTCGCCAACTATCTCAGGGCCGTCGGCGATCCCTTTTATCTCGGCGTGCTCGGTTACACGCTTGCGGTAGGGACACTGATCGTCGTACTCACCCTGATCCTGTCCTATCCGATCGCGCTGCACCTCGCGCGTGTCGGCGACCGATGGCACTTGCTGTTCTACATCTGCGTGGTGTCACCGCTGCTGGTCGGCGTTCTCGTGCGCAATTTCGGCTGGATGATCGTTCTGTCTTTCAGCGGGCCATTGAACCAGGTTTTACTGTCGCTCGGCCTGATCCATCAACCCATGCGGTTGCTGTTCAATCTCCCCGTCGTCGTGTTGGCCCTGGTGCATGTCTTCATGCCATTCATGGTGCTGCCGATCACCAACGCCCTGCGCAACATCGATCCCGCGCTGGAGGAGGCATCGAACTCGCTCGGCGCGACGCGGTGGGAGACGTTCTGCCGTGTGACGCTGCCGCTGAGCCTGCCGGGCGTGCTGGCGGGTGTCATCCTGGTTTTCGCGTTGGCGATGAGCGCTTTTGTGACGCCGGCTCTGCTCGGTGGACAAAACGTCGTGCTGATGCCCACCATCATCATCCAGCAATTGATCGGCGCATTTGCGTGGCCGTTCGGCGCCGCGCTGGCGATGACCCTGAGCCTGGCCGTGCTGGCGGAAATCGGCCTGTTGACGCTGGCGATGCGGCCGCTCACGCGGCGCATCGGGCGCTGGAGCTGATCGGCATGGAGCGCGGGCTGCGATATCTCTGGGCCCTGCTTCTGGCGCTGCTCTACGGCTTTCTGCTGCTGCCGCTCGTGGTCGTGGTGCTGGCTTCGGTCAGCGGCGGGCAGGTGCTCCGTTTTCCGCCTGAAGGCTTCTCGCTGAAGTGGTATTCACGCTTCTTTTCCGACGAGACTTTCATCTCTGCGCTGCTGCTGTCGCTTCGCCTGGCGCTCGTCAGCGCACTCGTCGTTTCAATTCTCGCGGTAACGGCCGCGCTGTTCTATCGCCGCTTGTCGGCGCGCTGGCGCGGACCGTTTCGCGCTCTGGTCCTGCTCCCGCTCCTGCTGCCCGAAATCCTCACCGCGATCGGATTGCTGTTCTTCCTTTATCGTCTCGGTCTTGGCAGCAGCATGTTCGGCCTGCAGGTCAGCCACATCGTGGTGACTTTGCCGTTCTCGTTCCTCGCCGTCACCGCGGCGCTGCAGCAGGTCGACCCCACCCTGGAGGAAGCATCGGCAAGCCTCGGCGCCGGCGGGCTCGAGACGTTTTGGCGCGTCGTGCTGCCGCTGTTGCGGCCCGGCCTGTTCACCGGCGCGCTATTCGCGTTCATCGTGTCCTTTGACATGTTCACGATGTCGTTCCTGCTCAAGCCGGTCGGCGGCAACACGCTGCCGCTCGCGTTGTTCGATTACCTGAAATATGATTTCGATCCGACCGCCGCCGCCGCCGCGACGGTCAGCGTCGCGTTCGCCCTGGCCGTGGTCCTGCTTGTGGAAAGATCGGTCGGATTGCGGCGCGCGTTCTGACGTTTCATTTTCAGCGAGAACCGCCGGCGCACGTGCGAAGGATGGTGGGCACGGCGCGGACGCGCTTTGCCCACCCTTCACAGCTACGTCGTGTCGGCTATCGCGGCGCGTCCGCCAGTGCGGCAAGAATCCGGGCCCATGAACGAATGCCCTTGTGGAAGCTCCGCAGGTCGTACTTTTCGTTCGGCGAATGGATGTTGTCGTCATCCAGACCAAAGCCCACCAGCACCGAATCGAGACCGAGCGTGCGCTTGAAATCCGCCACGATAGGAATCGAGGCGCCCGATCCCATCAACACGGTTTCCTTGCCCCACTCGTCGGTCAATGCGCGCTTGGCGGCGGCGAGCGGCTTCATGTTCCAGTCCAGCGCGATCGCCGGGGCGTTGGAGTGATCCAGAAATTCGGCCTTGCAGTCGCCGGGCAATCGCGCCGTCACGTAAGCGCGAAAGGTATCCCGAATCTTGGTGGGGTCCTGTCCTTCGACCAGCCGGAACGAGACCTTTGCGGAGGCTTCCGCCGGAATGACCGTCTTGGAGCCTTCGCCGGTATAACCGCCGATGATGCCGTTGATGTCGCAGGTCGGACGCGATGAGATCTGCTCGATCAACAAACGGCCTTTTTCACCGGCAGGGATCGAAAGTCCGATCGGCTTGAGGAACGAGTCCGCCGTCAGATTGAGCTTTTCCCATAGCGCGAGAATATCGGCCGGCAAATCCTTTACCCCGTCATAGAAACCGGGAATGGTGATGTGGCCGTTCTCATCATGGAGCCCGCCGAGAATACGGGTCAGCACCCGGATCGGATTTTGGGCGCCGCCGCCGAAGATGCCGGAATGCAGATCGCGATTGGCGGCCTTGATCCGCACCTCTTCGTAAACAAGTCCGCGCAGCGAGGTGGTGATTGCCGGCGTGTTGCGGTCCCACATGCCGGTATCGCACACCAGCGCGAAATCCGCCTTGAGGTCTGCCTTGTTGGCTTCGAGGAACGGAACGAAATTCTTCGATCCCACTTCTTCCTCGCCTTCGATCACGATGGTGATGTCGAGCGGCAGCGAACCGGTCACCGATTTCCAGGCCCGGCAGGCTTCGACAAAGGTCATCAACTGGCCCTTGTCGTCTTCCGCGCCGCGCGCGACGATGATTTTGCGTCCGTCCGCATGGTCGGTGACAACGGGTTCGAACGGCGGACGGTGCCACAGATTCAGGGGATCGACCGGCTGCACATCGTAATGGCCGTAGAACAGAACATGCGGCCGCGTTCCGCTCCCGTTGCCATCCATCTTGGCGACGATGGCCGGATGACCCGCGGTCGGCCTGACCTCGGTGACAAATCCGAGCGTCGCGATATCCTTTGCCAGATGATCGGCCGCGGCCTTGCAATCCCCGGCAAAGGCCGGATCGGCCGAGATCGATTTGATCCGCAGCAGCGCAAACAGCCGCTCGAGGCTGTTGTCGAAATCGGCATCGATGCGGTCAAGGACCGGTTGAAGTTGCGCTGCGTCGGACATTCGGATTTTCCTTCTAGCTGGGGCTAGTCTGCATATCCGGTTGTAGCTTGCCGGTCGTCGAAGACAAGCCGCCGGAAGAACTCGCATCGGAAGACAAAGCACTGACCGCAATGTCCGCGGCCGGGTGCAGGATGTGCCAGACCAAGCCCCCGGTTATCACGGCGGTGGCCGCCAGATTGTTCCCATAGGCCTGCAGATCATGCGGGAAAACCGGAAGCGACAGGCACATCAACAGACCCGCGATCGCAAGCACCGTCCAGGTTCCCGACCGCACATTGCTGCGAAGATCAAAGGCCGCCCGGTGGATCAGGACGGTCACCGGAAAAAACAGCCACAGGAAATAATACTGCCGGGCCAGTGGCGACGCCACCGTCATCAGGCAGAACAGGATGCCAAGTTCCTCGGCTTCGGACAGTTTTGTTATCCGCGAACGCGCCGGCAGCACCGCGATGAAGCCGAGCCCGATCGCCAGCGAGATGGCAACCACGATCCAGTTGGCGGTCTTGAAATCGAGATCGACCAGATTCATGAATGCCGGCGGCTTGGCCGGATTGTCCTGGTTGTAGTTCACCGGGCGGGTCAGCCGGTGCGTCACGGCGATGATGGATTGATTGACCCACGACCAGTTCTGCTCGGCGCGCTGCCCGAACCCCTGCTCCGAGCTCGATCCCACCATGCCCTGATACCAGGTCTTCAACTCGGAAACATTGTGCTGGTAACCGCGCACGGGAACGGGAACCACGAACAGGAAAATCCCGAGGAAGACGACCATGGCGGCGACAGCCTTCCACTTTCGCCGCCACACCAGATAGGGAAACACGGCCACCGGGAAAACCTTGATCGCGGTCGCCAGCGCAAACATGCTTCCCGCCATCCACGGCCGTTCGTGCTGCAACAGCCAAAACCCGTACAGCATCATGACCAGCAGCACGAGATTGGGTTGCCCGAGATCGAACATGTCGAAAACAAAGGAGACGGTCACGAAGGCCGGCAGGGCAAACAGCCACGGGTTGGGGTTCCGTCCCGCCCCCGTCATCGCATTGGAGAACTGGGCCGTCATCCACCACGCGGCGCCGTTCATCACCGACAACAGCAGATAGAGCGGTATCTTGCCGAAATAGCTGGGTATCGCGAGCAGGATCGCGGACAGCGGCGGGTAGATGAATTCGAAATAGTCCTTGGGGTCGCTGGGATAGAGATCTTTTCCCGCCAATATCTGGTGGCCGGCCCAGAACCAGAGCGGATAGTCCTTGGTCTTTCCGCTGCCGAAAATCTCCGGAAGGAGAACGTCGGCGGTCAGCAGGATGCAGCAGACCAGGAAAAGAATATCGAGCGGAGCTCGCAACGACGGATATCTTAACACACGTCACTTTCCGAAAATCACGGCGCTCGCGCGTGGCGATCGCCGGGAAAATTCTATCTTCGCAGCAGCCCACCGAGGGCGCCGCGCACGATGGCACGTCCCACCGAACCGCCAACCGAGCCGCCCAGTGATTTGCCGAGATCGGCGACGACCCCGCCCACCACCTGATTGGTGACGGACCGCGTCACGTTTCGCGCGATGACCTGACCGGTCGACATCTTACCACGCGGGACGTTGGTGCCGAAAATCGACCCGACGATCGCGCCGATTTGCCCGAGGATTCCCCCCGCTCCGGCCCCACCCGCGGCGGTGCCGGCAACGCGCTTCTGTAGCACCTCATAGGCGGATTCGGAATCGATTGTGGTGTCGTATTTGCCCTTGACGGGGCTCAGATCCATGATGGCCTTGCGCTCCTCGGGCGTGATCGGCCCGATCCGCGCCGTGGGCGGCCGGACCATGACGCGTTCGACCATCGCCGGTACGCCGTTCCCTTCCAGAAACGAGACCAGCGCTTCGCCCTTGCCCAATTCCATGATGACCTGGGCGGTGTCGAGCTTGGGGTTGGGCCGGAACGTCTGCGCCGCCGCCGCGACCGCCTTCTGGTCGCGCGGCGTAAAGGCCCGCAGCGCGTGCTGCACGCGGTTGCCCAACTGGGCCAGCACCTTGTCCGGGACGTCGATCGGATTTTGGGTGACGAAATACACCCCGACGCCCTTGGAGCGGATCAGCCGCACCACCTGCTCGATCTTGTCCATCAGCGCCTTCGGCGCGTCGTTGAACAACAGATGCGCCTCGTCGAAGAAGAACACCAGCTTGGGTTTTGGCGGGTCGCCGGCTTCCGGCAACTCTTCGAACAATTCGGACAGCATCCACAACAGGAAGGTCGCGTAGAGTTGCGGGCTCTGCATCAACTTGTCCGCGACCAGAATGTTGATCATGCCCCGGCCGTCACGGTCGGTGCGCATGAAATCCTTCAGCGCCAGCGCCGGTTCGCCGAAGAATTTGGCGCCGCCCTGATTTTCCAGCACCAGAAGCTGACGCTGGATGGTTCCAACCGTCTGTTTCGATACGTTTCCATATTGCGTGGTCAGTTCGGCGGCATGTTCGGCGATGAAAGTCAGGATCGCCCGCAGATCCTTCATGTCCAGCAGCAGCAATCCCTGCTCGTCGGCGACCCGGAACGCGATATTAACGACGCCTTCCTGGACGTCATTCAGGTCCATCATGCGCGACAGCAATAGCGGGCCCATTTCCGAGACCGTGGCGCGCACGGGATGGCCCTGCTCGCCGAACACATCCCAAAACACCGTCGAAAACTGGTCGGGCTGGAAGTTAAGACCCATGTCGGCCGCGCGTTTGAGGATGAAATCCTTGGCCTCGCCTACTTCCGATATCCCTGAAAGATCGCCCTTGATATCGGCTGCGAACACGGGAACGCCGGCCCGCGCAAATCCCTCGGCCATCACCTGCAACGACACGGTCTTTCCGGTTCCCGTCGCACCAGTGACAAGACCGTGGCGATTGGCAAGCCCGAGCGTCAGCCATGCCGGCTGTTCACCCTTTCCGATAAAAATCTTCTCGTCGCTATCGGCCATTTGATTGTCGGGTGCAGCCATTGCGTCGCCTCGTCATGCGCATTATCGGGTTCGCAGTCACCCGGCACCACGATTATACCGCATCTTGCAAGCCGATTGAAACCATTCAACGGGCTTGACGTATTTGGCGACCCCGCAAGATCACGGTAGAAACCGAAGCGTGCTACGCAATATAACGCAAATCGCGCACCGGACTCTTGCATTGCTGCAACACTCGATACGCGATCTCGGATTAATCGCACGACCGCATGCGGTCATCGCTTGTAATTCGTAACGCACCAGATCAAGATAAATTCGCAAACTAAGGATCCGGCAAGCAACCGGGTTGGGGCGGGGGTATATGGACGAACTGATAGGACAGCTGGCCGCCAAGGCCGGCATCGACAAGGCTGTCGCCGAAAAAACCATCGGCATCGTTCTGGGTTTCCTGCGCAAGGAAGGACCCGCGGACAAGGTTCAGGCCTTGATCGACAAGATCCCGGGCGCGGAAGCCGCGATCTCAGCCTCCAGCAACAGTGGCGGTCTTGCAAATCTGATGGGCGGCGGCCTGATGGCGCTCGGCACCAAGCTGATGGGGCTTGGCCTCGGCATGGGCGAAATTCAGAACGTCGCGCGTGAACTTTTCCGGTTCGGCCGAGACAAAATCGGAGCGGACCAGATGGGCGAGATCATCGCAGGGACCCCGGGGCTCAGTCAGTTCGCTTAAAGCACCTTTTTCATATCGAGTATCATGACATACCCAATCTCCGAGATTGACGGCCTACCGTCCTTCGCCGCCTCCAAACTGAAATCGCTGGGCATTCGCACCACGACGGGACTGCTTGAAGCGGCCCGGACCGTGAAAGGCCGTAAAACGCTGGCGGCGAAGACCGGCATCAGCGAGCAGCAATTGCTGGAATGGGCCAATGTTTCCGACTACATGCGGATTCCCGGCATGGGTAAGGCCAAGGTCGGCCTGGTGCGCGCCGCCGGCGTCACCACGGTGCGCGAGCTCGCGCTGCGCAATCCGGCCCGGCTGGCGCAGAACATGCGGGACATTAATACCAAGCACAAACTGGTCCGCGTGCTGCCCTCGGAGAAGTCGGTCGAGCAATTGATCGCCCAGGCGCGCAAGCTTCAGCCCAAAATTACGTACTGAGCGGGATCACCTGTCGAGCAAAACTACCTGCTGAAATTGCCTGCCAAAGTTACTTTCAAAGATTATTTGCTAAGCAGCATCACCCGGCGGGCCCGACCGGGCGCTCCAGGTAACGCGACGTCCGGGCCGCGTCCCACATCTTGACTCCCATGCAGGGACCGCGCAAAGCGACCGCATGATCGCGACCACGTCCAGACCCGCTCCGGCAACCTCCCCGGCAGATCATCCGGGGTTGCCTGACTTCATGTCCAGGCTCTTGTCGTCTAAGCGCTGGCCCGCCGTGATGGGCGTGCTCAACATCACCCCGGACTCCTTTTCCGACGGCGGACAATATGTCGCGCCCGAGCGCGCCTTGGCGCAGGCCCGGCGCATGATCGCCGAGGCCGCCGACATCATCGACATCGGCGCGGAATCCACCCGGCCCTACGGCTCAGAGCCGATCTCGGCCGATGAGGAGCGGCAACGCCTTCAGCCGATCCTGGCCGAGGTGGTTGCGCTCGGCATTCCCGTTTCCATCGACAGCATGAAGGCTTCAGTCGTCGCCTGGGCGCTCGACGCCGGTGCTGCCATCGCCAACGACGTTTGGGGCCTGCAGCGCGATCCCGACATGGCCGCGCTGGTCGCGGCGCGCCGCTGCCCGGTCATTATCATGCATAACCGCGACAGCGCCGATGCCTCCATCAATATCATGGAGGATATCGCGGCGTTCTTTACCCGCTCGCTCGACATCGCCGACAAGGCCGGCATCGCGCGCGATAACATCGTGCTCGATCCTGGCATCGGCTTTGGCAAAGCGCCGGAACAAAGCATGATGGCCCTGGCCCGGCTCGATGAGCTCAGCGTTTTCGGCCTGCCGCTCTTGGTCGGCGCCTCGCGCAAGCGCTTCATCAGTTCGGTGACGCCGTCCGAGCCGCAGCAGCGCCTGGGCGGTTCGATCGCCGCCCACCTGATGGCGGCAAAGGCTGGCGCGCGGATCATCCGGACCCATGATGTCCAGGAAACCGTGCAGGCATTACGCGTGACGGCGGCGATCGAGGACCAGACATGACCGACACGATCTTCATTACCGGCGTCGTCATCCATGCCCGCCACGGCGTGATGGAACACGAGACCGAGGTCGGCCAGCGCTTTGTCATTGATCTCGAACTCTCTGCCGATCTGTCGGAATCCTCGCGCACCGACCGCCTCGCCGATACCGTGTCCTATTCCAATGTGGTTGCGACCGCGACCGCGGCCTTCAAGAACGCCAATTACAAATTGCTGGAACGCGCCGCCGGCGCGGTCGCCGATGCCGTGCTGGGCGCGTTTCCGCGCATCAGCGCCATCAAGGTCACCGTCCACAAGCCGCACGCGCCGATCGCCGCGATCTTCGACGATGTCGGCGATCGTCCTGACCCGCACCCGGCAGCAGCCTTAGGCATGGCTGACGTCCTGATCGCACTCGGCGGCAATGTCGGCGACGTCCGCGCGACATTCCAAAAAGCGATCGCCAATATCTGCGGCATGACGCAAGCCGCGCTGCTGGCGCGCTCGTCCGATTATGCCACACCGCCCTGGGGCGACGAACAGCAGGCCTGCTTCATCAATGCCGCCATCGAGATCGAAACCGACCTCGATCCCCACGCGCTCTTGTTCACGCTGCACAAGATCGAAGCCAAATTCGGCCGCGACCGCGCCAAAGAAACCCGCTGGGGACCGCGCACGCTCGACCTCGATCTGATCGCTTATGACGACGTGTCGATCCGCAAGCCGGAACTGACGCTGCCGCATCCCCGGTTGTTCGAACGCGCCTTCGTGCTGGTGCCGCTGGCCGAGATCGTGCCCGATCGCCTGATCGCAGGTCAAAGCGTCGCAACAGCCTTGGCCAAGCTGTCAGCCGAGGGCATCGAGCGGTTATCCGATCTGACGTGAGCCAAAATCGCCGAAAACAACCGTTTGGCTTGGCGCTCAGCCCGTGGCAATTTCGGGACAACAGCAAGAACCGCTGCCGGGAGCGATCTGCCGAATGACATTCGTAAACGATGACCTGCGGCTGGCGGCCGATTTTGCGCCGGCGACCTATGACGACTGGCGCAAGCTGGTCGACGGCGTGCTGAAAGGCGCGCCGTTCGAGAAACTGGTCGGCAAGACCTATGACGGGCTGAAGATCGACCCGATCTACGCGCGCGCCCATGATCGCGCCCCGATCGCCGGCCGCGCCGCGGCCGCGCCCTGGCAGATCATGCAGCGCATCGATCATCCCGATGCGGCCATGGCCAACGCGCAGGCGCTGCATGATCTGGAAAACGGCGCCAACGGATTGACGCTGGTCTTCGCCAGCGCCAATGGCGCCTACGGCTTTGGGCTGCCGCCGACGCCTGAAGCGATCGAAAAGGTTCTCGAGGGCGTCTTCATCGATGCCGGGATTGCCATCGAACTTCAGGTCGGTCCGCAATCGCGGATGGCCGCGATCCACCTCGCCGAAGTTATCAAACGCAGAGGCGTTGACCCCGCGGCCTGCAATATTCGCTTCGGGCTCGATCCGCTGGGCGCCTGCGCGGTCTGGGGTTCCAGTCCCTATGCCTGGTCCGAGATCGTGCCGGCCGTCACCGGCGGAATCAAAGGCCTCGCCGCGATGGGATTCAAAGGCCCGTTCGCGCCGGCTGACGGACGGGTGATCCATGATGCCGGCGGATCGGAGGTGCCGGAACTGGCCTTCGTGCTGGCGGCCGGCGTTGCCTATCTGCGCGCGATCGAAGGTTCCGGTGTGGCGCTCGAAGATGCGCGGAACATGGTCTATGCGCGGCTCAGCGCCGACGCCGACCAGTTTCTGACCATGGCGAAATTCCGCGCACTGCGGCTATTGTGGGCACGCATCGAACAAGCCAGCGGCCTCGTGCCAAAACCGCTGTTCATCGCCGCCGATACCGCGTGGCGGATGCTGACGCGGCGCGATCCCTATGTGAACATGCTGCGCGCGACCATGGCGACATTTTCCGCCGGCCTCGGCGGCGCCGACAGCTATCAATGTCTTGCCGCATACCTTGGCGCTGGGATTGCCCGATCCGTTTGCCCGGCGCGCCGCGCGCAACACGCAGCTGGTGCTGCTGGAAGAATCCAATCTCTCAAAAGTGTCCGATCCCGCGGCGGGATCCGGCGGCATCGAAACCCTGACGCAGCAATTGTGCGAGGCGGCCTGGGCGCTGTTTCAGGAAACCGAAAAGGCCGGTGGCGTGTTCGCGTCGCTGGAGCAAAACCTGATCCAGCGCCAGGTCGCGACGACGCGCGCTGTGCGCGAGGCCAATATCGCCCGGCGCAAGGAAGTCCTGACCGGCGCCAGCGAATTTCCCAACCTGCATGAGGCCCATGTCGCGGTGCTGGATGCGAAGCCGGTGGCGCTCGCGCCTTATGGTGAGGAAAAATTCAAATTCGACGCGCTGCCGCCGATGCGGCTCGCGGTTCCCTTCGAACGCCTGCGCGACCGCTCGGACGAAATGCTTAAAGCGCGTGGCATCAGGCCAAAAGTATTTCTCGCCAATCTCGGCATGGCCGCCGACTTCACCGCGCGGGCGACCTTTGCCAAGAGTTTTTTCGAGACCGGCGGGATCGAGGCGGTCGATACCGCAGGCTTTACCGATCCGGCCGCCCTCGCCGCCGCCTTCAAAAGCTCAGGCGCGGCGCTGGCCTGTATCTGCTCATCGGATAAAATCTATGCCGACCAGGCGGCCGCGGCCGCCGAGGCCCTGCAAGCGGCCGGCGCCAGACATATCTATCTGGCGGGGCGGCCCGGTGAACAGGAAGCCGCGCTGCGCGCCGCCGGCATTAACGATTTTGTCTTTGCCGGCGGCGACGCGCTGGCCACACTGCAGCAAGCCTATCGGCTGATGGAGTGAGCATGACGACGGCGACAAAACCCGTTCTGACCGGCGGCTGCCAATGCGGCGCGATCCGCTTTGCGCTGTCGGCGGCGCCCGTGAAGGTCAGCATCTGCCATTGCCGGATGTGCCAGAAGGCGGCCGGCGCGCCGTTCGCCTCATTGGCCGATATCGAAAACGCCGACTTCGCCTGGACCCGCGGCACGCCGGCGGTGTTTCGTTCTTCCTCGATCGCCGAGCGCGATTTTTGCCGGGATTGCGGCACGCCGCTCAGCTTCCGCCGCATCCACGGCCCCAGGATCGAGATCCTGACCGGCGCCTTTGACCGCCCGGACCGGGTGGTACCAATCCAGCAATTCGGAACCGAGTCTCGATTGGGCTGGGTGGTGACGATCGCCAATTTGCCGAGCCAGACCACGCTGCAGAATTACGGCGCCGACAAGCTTGGCGGCATCGTCAGCCACCAGCATCCGGACCATGATTAGGGGTGGCACCCCCCGGGGATTGGTTGTGTTATGATGGGCACCATGAGCCGCATACCTGACTTTGCGAATATCGCTTTCGAACAAACCGGTCGCGCCGAGCCCGCCGGCGGCGCCGAACCGTGGCTGACGCCCGAAGGCATCCTCGTAAAACCCGGCTACGGCGAAAGCGATCTCGCAGGTATCGACTTCCTCGAGACCTGGCCCGGCATCGCGCCCTATCTGCGCGGCCCCTACCCCACAATGTATGTCAACCAGCCCTGGACCATCCGGCAATATGCCGGATTCTCCACCGCGGAAGATTCCAACGCGTTCTATCGCCGCAACCTCGCGGCCGGGCAAAAAGGCCTCTCGGTCGCGTTCGATCTGGCGACCCATCGCGGCTACGATTCCGATCATCCGCGCGTCACTGGCGACGTCGGCATGGCCGGCGTCGCGATCAATTCGATCTTCGACATGCGCACGCTGTTTTCGGGCATTCCGCTCGACCAGATGAGCGTGTCGATGACCATGAACGGCGCGGTGCTGCCGATCCTGGCGCTGTTCGTGGCCGCGGCCGAGGAACAGGGCGTGCCGCCGGAGAAACTGTCGGGAACCATTCAGAACGACATTCTGAAAGAGTTCATGGTGCGCAACACCTATATCTATCCGCCGGCGCCCTCGATGCGGATCATCTCGGACATCTTCGCGTACACCTCGCAGAAGATGCCGAAATACAACTCCATATCGATTTCCGGCTATCACATGCAGGAAGCCGGCGCGACGCAGGATCTCGAACTGGCCTATACGCTGGCCGACGGCGTCGAATATCTGCGCGCCGGGCTCGCGGCCGGGCTCGATGTCGATCGTTTTGCGCCGCGGCTGTCGTTCTTCTGGGCCATCGGCATGAACTTCTTCATGGAAGTCGCCAAGATGCGCGCGGCGCGGCTGCTGTGGGCCAAGCTCTTGAAGCCGTTCAATCCGAAAGATCCGCGCTCGCTGAGCCTGCGCACGCATTGCCAGACCTCCGGCTGGTCGCTGACCGCGCAGGACGTCTATAACAACGTGATGCGCACCACCATCGAGGCGATGGCGGCGACCCAAGGCCACACCCAATCGCTGCACACCAATGCGCTCGACGAGGCGCTGGCGCTGCCGACCGATTTCTCGGCGCGGATCGCGCGCAACACGCAATTGTTCCTGCAGCAGGAGAGCGGCACCAACCGCATCATCGATCCCTGGGGCGGCTCGTATTATGTCGAGCGGCTGACGCAGGATCTCGCCGCCAAGGCCTGGGGCCACATCCAGGAAGTCGAAGCGCTCGGCGGCATGGCCAAGGCGATCGAGGCCGGCGTGCCCAAACTGCGGATCGAGGAAGCCTCGGCCAAAACGCAAGCCCGGATCGACGCCGGCAAGCAGGCGGTGATCGGCGTCAACAAATACAAGCCGATCAATGAGGCGCCGATCGACGTGCTGAAGGTGGAGAATTCCACGGTGCGGCGGCTGCAGATCGACAAGCTGTCGCGGCTCAAGAAAGAGCGCAACCAGAAGGATGTCGACGCCGCGCTGACGGCCTTGACCCGCAGCGCGGGCGAAGGCAACGGCAATCTGCTGGCGCTGGCGATCGATGCCGCGCGCGCCAAGGCCACCGTCGGCGAGATTTCCGACGCGATGGAAAAGGTGTTCGGGCGCCACCGCGCCGAAATCAAATCGATCACCGGCGTCTATAAGCGGGAGGCATCCACCATGTCGAACCGGGTCGAAAAAGTGCAGGCGCTGATCGACGCGTTCGAGGATGCCGAGGGCCGCCGCCCGCGCATTCTCGTCGCCAAGATCGGCCAGGATGGCCACGACCGCGGCCAGAAGGTGATCGCCTCGGCCTTTGCCGATGTCGGCTTCGACGTCGATATCGGACCCTTGTTCGCGACCGCCGACGAAGCCGCGCGGCAGGCGGTCGAGAACGACGTGCATATTCTCGGGCTGTCGTCGCTCGCGGCCGCGCACCTCACCGCGGTGCCGGAACTGAAGGCCGCGTTGAAGAAACAGGGCCGCGAAGATATCATGATCATCATCGGCGGCGTGGTGCCGCCGCAGGATTACGATGCGCTGTACAAGGCCGGCGCCGAAGCGATCTTCCCGCCCGGCACCGTCATTGCCGATGCCGCCGAAGAGCTGATCCACAAGCTCAATGCGCGGCTGGGGCATAGCGAGGCGGCGGAATAATTCCCCGCGATCGCTTTCATTCGAAGGATTTCCCGTGCACTTCAAAACTACCATTACGTTCGCCCGCAGGATGGGCTTGATCGGCGTTGCCGCCTGCCTTGCGCTCGCTCCGGCGTTTGCCACCGATCCAAAACCCGACGCCGCAATCAAAAACCGCAACGTCGAAGCCAATGTGTTCCTGGACGCCCAGATCAAGGCCGATCCGGCACTGGCCGCCGATTGTCTGGCCGAGGGCAAAAAGTGGATCGACAAGAATGCCGCGGAGACCAACGCCTCGCGCAAAGAGGATCCGCAACAGTTTCATGACGGCGGCTGGAGTTTTGAACGCAAATACGACACCCGCTCCGTGGTCGACGGCCACTATGTCAGCATCGTCAGGTCCGACTACATGGACACTCAAGCCGCGCATCCCAATTTGGACGTCAATACCATCCTGTGGGACGCCGCCCAAAAGAAGCGCATCAGCATCCGGCCGTTCTTCACCGAAACCGCCGATAACGGCCCGACCATGAAGGCGATACAAAGCGGCGTGATCGCATCGCTGAACGCTGAGAAGAAGAAGCGCGACATCGACGAGACCGGGGCCGCCGACTGGTACAAGGATCTCGAGCCGAAATTGCTCAAGATCGGCGCGGTGACGCTGGCGCCATCGAGCGTATCAGGCAAAAGCTCCGGCCTGACCTTTCACTATCCGCCCTATGCGGTCGGCTCCTACGTCGAAGGCGAGTATGTCGCATTCGTGCCGTGGGAGGCGCTGAAACCATTTCTCTCGCCGGAAGGTGCAAAAATTTTCGGCGGCGCGCGACCAAAAGATGATGACGACGGCACGCGGTAAGCGGCTGCGCCCTGCCCTTCACACCGTCGTGAGCGACCGCGCCTTGGTCGAAATTACTTCACACGATATAGCGTATCTGTCTCCGGCTTCGGCGGACCGCCGAGAGCAAGTCAGCTCTCCCTGGAAGGATTTCGCATGATCTCTAAATGGATCGCTTGCCTATTGGCGGGCACGGCACTCGTTGGCGTAGCACGTGTCGGTAGTGCGCATGCGGCGGACCCGGCGCCGGTCCGCATCACCGTGATCTCGGATCTGAACGACGATCTTTACGATGCGCGGTCGGGCCGCGGCGGCGTCGATGCCACCCGGATGGCGGTTGCCGATTTCGGCGGTACCGTGCTGGGCCGACCGATCGTGGTCGATGCGCTCAACGATCACAACAAGGGGGCGGAGGCGCCAGCACTCGCCACGCAAGCCTTTGATGCGGGCGCCGACGTTTTGATGGATGTGCAGAATTCTCCGATCGCAACCGCGATCTCAAAAGTGGCCACCGAGCGAAAAAAACTCGCGATCACTACCATCGCGGCCAGCCCGGCCCTCACCCGGGCCGCTTGCAGCAAGTACTTCTATCACTATTCGTTCGACCTGCCCGCGATCACGACCGCGACCGCGAATTACCTGATGGCGCAGCCCCAGAACAAGCGCTGGGCCATGATTGCCGAGGACACCGGCTTCGGCAAAGCCGGCGCGGGACTAATGTCGCCGATCGTAACCGCGCATGGCGGTGAGGTCGTTAAGTCTGTTGTCATTCCCCAACTGAACACCGAGGCTGACTTTGCCAACGCGCTTGGCGACATCAGCGGCGCCAATCCCGATGTGGTCGCGGTGTTCGATGACGCCGCCAAGGGCGATGTCGGCATTGCCTTCCTCAACAAGGCCAAGCTGAAAGCCACCATCACGACGGCGCTGCTGTATCTTTCCGACGTCGACCGGGTCAAGGACGGCTATGCCGGCGTTGTGGCCGCGGTGCCGTGGTACTGGAATCTGGATCCCGCGGCGCGCGCCTGGGCCGACCGGTTTGCGGCTGCGCATAACGGGCTTCGGCCGGACGCTGGACAGGCGGCTGACTATTCCGCCACGCTGCAATGGCTGAACGCGGTCAAGACCGCGGGCACCACCGACGCCGATGCCGTCATCCGCGCGCTGGACGGGCACAAGTTCAATGACATGTTCGCCCACAACGCCGAATTCCGCGCCAGCGACCACATGGTCGTGCACGATCTCTATGTCGCCAAGGTCAAGAGCTCGGCGCAGCTCGCCGAGCCCCACGGCTGGTTCGACATCGTTTCAAC
Source organism: uncultured Alphaproteobacteria bacterium (assembly GCA_963790595.1). Lineage (GTDB taxonomy): Bacteria > Pseudomonadota > Alphaproteobacteria > Rhizobiales > Xanthobacteraceae > Bradyrhizobium. The sequence continues at coordinate 139,421 of CAWBPE010000016.1, forward strand.
CATCCCGGCCGCGACCGCCTTCCCCGATGGCACCGAGTGCAAGATGCCGCTCTAGTGCCGCGCGCAAACGACCCACAAGCTTTTCAGGACTTCGCCATTCGCCCGGACCATCGTTGCCATGATCGCAACGATGGTTCGGGCGCAGTGCGCTGCTCGACAGTTTGAGGCATGCCGGCAGGACCCGTGAATGTCCGTTGATGCGGATAGACCGGAAGTCATCGAGTGAGGGTAAGGGCGACGCGATCGACCCGGAGCGGACCTTGCGCTGCTTTGGTCTAGGTGCAGAAATCGAGACTTTCGGATTTACCGATTAGGCGATTAAGAACCTTTGTAACGTCCATACCTGTTTCGATATCATAAACGAGGAATGGGACGCTCTTTGCCTCCCAATCCCGCAACGGGTGCCTTTCACCACATGAGGACAGGTGTCCGCCTCAGATAAGTGTCGGTCGTCAACTGGTCCACCACGAATTGGGCGACATCGGCGCGGGCTATCTTGCCGCCTTTAACGCGTGCGAGGTCGGTAACGGCCCTAGCGTTTCCGCGAGCTGGATCATCTGTGAGCATGGCGGGGCGGACCAAAACCCAATCGAGCGAGCTAGCGCGGATGGCGGCTTCTTGGCGTTCCTTGTCCTTGTAAGCCTCGCTTAGCAGCAAGGGCAGGAACAGTCGGTCGAACACGAAGCCGCCATGACCACGGCTGTCCCCGACCCCCAAGGCGGACACGCAGACCAGACGGCGCACGCCGTTGCGCGTCATTGCCGTGATCATGGCGCGTGTCGCGACGGTCAGTAGGTCGACCTTACGGCGGCCCATGCCGGTGCCCAAGGCGCTGACGACGGCATCGCAGCCGTCCATGGCGTGCGCGATGGTGGCCTCGTTGCGAGCATCGCCCTCGATAATGCCGGCGGCCGGCAGGCCGGCGCTGGCCATTGAACGTACCAGAGCCACGACGGAATGACCTTTCGCCACGGCGTCGCGAACGATCAGCCGTCCGGTGCCGCCCGTTGCACCTAAAACAAGAATCTTCATGTTCAATCTCGATCTTTCTGAGTGTCAGCGGCGTAGTTCACGCCGCGGCGTTCCGTGCAGCCTCGAATACATCGCGAGCGGACGTCGTACCCGCTACGTGCTCCGTACCCTCGACCCCGAGGTCCATCCATCCTGCATTCACGGCCTCAAACATTTCCTCGGCAGGTCCAGTGTGGCCCTTCGGGATGCCGAACTGCTCGAACGCTTCCGCCCACCCTGCACGCGGGACTGCAAAGGCTTTCACGTCGACCTTCAGGACTTCACCCAATTGCTCCGCGACTTCATCCGCGGTGACCATCGAACCAAGCTCGACGACGCGCTGTCCTGACCACACTGGCCCGGTCAAAAGGGTTGCGACCTCCGCGCCGATGTCGTTCGTCGCGACCATGGTCGATTTCCGATTTGTCGGATTGTAGTAGACCGGTAGCGTACCGCCTTGGGCGACATGCAGGCCGTAAAGGAAATTCTCGAAGAATCCGCCTGCGCGCACAAACGCGATTGGCGATATCAGGTCGCGAAAACCTTGCTCCAGAAGCGACAATGCCGTGATCATCCCGAGCCTGCTGTTCCTGTTCGCCCCCATCGACGAAAGCGCAACCACTCGCGGCGGCGCTGCCTTGGTGAGCGCCTCGATATAGTTCGCAATCACGCCCCTGGCCTCTTTGTAATCGGGCGAAGGGGCCCAGACAGCCGGCAACATGACGAACGCGCCTTCGACGTCTTTGAGCGCCTCCTCGATGGCTGCCGAATCATTCCAATCGCCGTCTACCAGTTCCACGCCTTGGTTCGCCCAGTGAGCCGCCTTCTCACGATTGCGGACAAGCGCGCGTACCTCCTTGCCGTGCGCCAACAGATGTTTTGCCGTTGCGCCGCCAACGTTTCCCGTGATTCCCATAACTAAAAACATGCGTTTTCTCCTGATTTTAAGGGACAGATGCCCATGTTGGTTCAACGGACGAGCGGCAGAACGGCCCGGATACGGGGATCGCGCGCGTAGAGCCGCCCCATGTCATCGCGCCCAGAAGCAGGGAAATGATTTCCGGCGGCGACCCCAACTCACCGATGCGGACATGGGCGCAGATGGCACCTCCCAAAAACCCCGTCACCAGGATCGCGCCGACGACGGCGGTGGCCGGGATGGCATAAAGGATGGCGCAGGCGAGTATGATCGGACCCACGACACGGGTCAGGTCCATCGCAAACCCGGTTTCCTGCAACATGCCCGCGATCTGTGCCGGGGCGAAAAGCTGAATAGTGGCGTCTGCCACGAGAGCGATAACGACAATCGCGCTCATGATCCGGCCGGCCCACGGGCCGCGATGCAAGGTCATGGTTTCAGGCAACTGATGCAGGTTCAAAGTTTCGGACACTTGTCATTCTCCGATTAGGGGATCCTATATTCGGAGCGTATTGTGTCTCTCTGGTATGATAAACACCGATAAAATGAACTCACTGTTCTCTTTCTGGTGAACAATACTGAGGCACGAAAATGCAGAACCTCGAACCCATCCTCATTTTCACAACGGTAGCCGAGATGGGGAGCTTCACCCGCGCAGCCGATAGCCTGGGCATTCAGAAAGGAAGGGCCTCAACGGCGGTCCGGAAGCTGGAAGAAGATGTCGGTGCCAGGCTTCTGCACCGGACGACCCGCAGCGTGCAGTTGACGGAGGACGGACGCGCATTTCATGCCCGTGCCCGCGAACTGCTTGCTGAAGTCGATGACCTGCACTCGATGTTCGCAGGCGATCGCGTGGCACTTCGCGGGCGTTTACGGGTCGATCTTCCGACCGAGGTGGCGCGCACAACGATCGTGCCGGCCTTGCCGGATTTCATGGCTAGTCACCCCGAGTTGGAGCTGGAGGTGTCGAGTACGGATCGCCAAGTCGATCTGGTTCAGGAGGGGTTTGACTGCGTATTGCGACTTGGTCCGATCGGGGACGAGACGCTGATTGCCCGCCCGCTGGGCAAGTTACGCATGGTCAACGCCGCCAGTCCCACCTACCTGGCGCGCCATGGCGTCCCTCGATCGCTGGAAGATCTCGAGCTTCAGCAGCATCGGACAATCCATTTTTCGACGATGCTGGGCGCAAGACCCCATGGATGGGAATATCCGGACGGCGACAGCTACGCGACGCTGCAGTTGCCGGGTGCGCTACACGTCAACAGCGCGCAGACCTACGAAGCCGCTGCCCTCGCTGGTCTTGGCCTGATTCAGGCGCCACTATTGGGGATTGGCCGATACTTGGAAAATGGAGCGCTTGTGGAGATCATACCCGATTTTCGTCGCCGGGCGCTCGCCGTGTCCCTCGTCGTCGCACATCGGAGCAATCTGTCGCGCCGAGTCCGCACATTCATGAAATGGATCGAAGGTGTGCTGACGCCGTATCTGGAATAGCGAGACGAACATCTTCGTCCGGCCGTCGAAATCAACATTTGAAGTTGTGTCTGTTCGTCGGCGGTCGGCGACCCGTACTCGCCATTACCGTCGAAGCGACCGACCGAAGCCTGACTTTCCCAGGGGTGTATGAGTCCGCTATTGGGCACTTTTCAGAGATCTGGCGCAGACCCAGCAATGTCCGTCGTTGACGCGAGAGCCGACTTCAAATAATTTCTGAATTTCCGAATTCTGATTGACGGCGGGGTAGAAACAGTAATATTGATTCCCCCGTCCCGCCTCTCTGGAGGGGCGTTTCGCGATCGTCACGGACGTGAGGCGGGATGCGGTGGACGCGGATGCGCCTTTGACGAATGGCGCGGATGCGGACGGCGAAGTCGTGTGGTCCTGACGCCTCGACGCTGGCGTCAAGTTTCGCGGAAGCATCCGTGGAGCGACGGTGGCAAAAGAGCCCGATCACCGGGGAGAGCACGAAATAAGCCGTAAACCATTGCGCGGGGAATGCCGGGTGATTCCGGTGTGACCTGACTAACGCGTGTGCTTTTTTACTTTCGACCTTCGCACATGCGGCGGCGGGCGCACCAGGCGCCCGGCATTCCCTGCGCCCTCTAAAGCGAGGGCGGAATTTATTGGCATAGCTCGGGCGAAATGCGTCGCGGGAATGCGGACGTGTGTGAGATTAAGCGACGTCATTCCGGGATGGTGCGTTAGCGCCAGACCCGGAATCTCGAGATTCCGGGTTCGATGCTTCGCATCGCCCCGGAATGACGGTGAAAACGACCACTCCATCCACCCCCCTCGCCTACCCCGTGTCCCCACTGTAAACAAAGCCATGACCCTGCCCAAGAATGCTCCCGTCGACATCAGCGCCCTGACCCAAGACCTGCGCGCCGGCAGCCGTGCGGCGCTGGCGCGGGCGATTACGCTGATCGAAAGCCGGCGCGGCGATCATCAGGCGGCGGCGCGCGATCTGGTGCAGGCGCTGCTGCCCGACACCGGCAAGGCGGTTCGGGTCGGCATCACCGGCTCGCCCGGGGTCGGCAAATCCACCACCATCGACGGGCTCGGCATGTTCCTGATCGAACAGGGCCATAAGGTTGCGGTGCTCGCGGTGGATCCTTCCTCGGCGCGCACCGGCGGTTCGATCCTCGGCGACAAGACCCGGATGGCGCGGCTGTCGGCCTCCGACGACGCTTTCATCCGGCCCTCGCCGGCTTCCGGCACGCTCGGCGGCGTCGCCGCGAAAACCCGCGAGGCGATGCTGTTGTGCGAAGCCGCGGGCTTCGACGTCGTGCTGGTGGAAACCGTCGGCATCGGGCAATCCGAAACCGCGGTCTGCGACATGACCGACTTTTTCCTGGCGCTGATGCTGCCCGGCGCCGGCGACGAGTTGCAAGGCATCAAGAAGGGCCTGGTCGAACTCGCCGACATGATCGCGGTCAACAAGGCCGACGGCGACAACATCAAGCGCGCCAATCTCGCGGCGGCGGAATACCGCGGCGCGCTGCATATCCTCAGTCCGCGTTCGGAGCACTGGCAGCCGCCGGTGCTGACCTATTCGGCGTTGACGGGCAGCGGCCTCGACGTGCTGTGGCAGAAAATTCAGGAGCATCGCACCGCGATGAACGCGAGCGGCGAATTCGCTGAACGCCGGCGGCAGCAGCAGGTGAAGTGGATGTGGTCGATGCTGGAGCAGCGCATGATGACGCGGCTGCGTTCCGATCCCGCGATCCGCTCGAAAGTGAAGAAGACCGAGTCGGAAGTGGCCGACGGCCGCATCACACCGGCGCTGGCGGCGGAGCAGATCGCGGAATGGCTGAAGTGACTCCATTTGCCGTCATGCCCGGGCATAGTAGTCTGCCTTGCGCAGACTACGTACACTTGTCTGCGCTCCCGGGCATCCACGTCTTCCAAAGTACCGGCAAGCAAGGCGTGGATGGCCGGGACAAGCCCGGCCATGACGATGGGAGAGTTTATTCACATTGAGCAAAAAACTTCGCATCCTCATCACCGGCTTCGGCCCGTTTCCCGGCGCGCCGTTCAATCCGACGGCGCCGCTGGTGGCGCGGTTGTTGCGGCTGCGCCGTCCCGCACTCTACGATGTCGAATTGTCGGGTCATATCTTTCCGGTGACGTATCAGGCGGTCGATCGCGAATTGCCGGAACTCGTGGCGAAACATCGCCCGCAGGCGGTTTTGATGTTCGGCCTTGCGGGCCGCGCCGCGCATGTCCGGTTCGAGACCCGCGCGCGCAACGCCGTCACCACGCGATGGCCGGACGCCGACCGGACGCGGGCGCGCAAGGGATCGATTACCATTGGCGCCGACGCTGTCATGTTCGGCCCGCACACCATGAAACTGCTGCGCGCGGCCGACAGCACAGGCATCGATGCCCGCACCTCGCGCGATGCCGGCAGCTATCTCTGTAATTACCTAAGCTGGCGCGTCATCGAGGCGACGGGTGGCGATGCCGGTCCGCGCCTCGCGGCCTTTGTGCATATTCCGCTGCTCGCACGCGGCGGCGCGCCGCAACGCAAGGGCACAACGCATCGCATCACGCTGGATGAGTTGGTCGATGCCGGCGAAGCGATGCTGATGGAGATGGTGAGGCTGACACGAAGAAAGATCGCGTAGTGCGTAGGGTGGGCAAAGGCGTGCTTGCGCCGTGCCCACCATGTCACCGCAAGACAAGATGGTGGGCACGCTTGCGCTTTGCCCACCCTACAGAACGGATCACACCCGAACGATTAACCCTACCCCCAACAATCGCGATGTTCCGCCCTCGCCTTCACCCTACGCCGCGGTATTTTTGCGTTACTTCAACACAGCGGGCGCGGTTCACGGACCCGCCGGGAATACGATCATGGACATCCATCGCCGCCATCTGATTGGAGCCTCCGCCGCCGGTATTGCGGGCGCGCTGGCGATGTCGCCTGACGCCGCGCGGGCCGCGCCGCCGACCTCGACGCTCGGCCGCGACGTCACGCAATATGGCGTGCATCCCGGCAGCCCCGACGACCAAACCAAGGCTCTGCAGCGCGCGATCGATGAAGCGGCGCGGTCGCAAGTCCCGCTCGCACTGCCCCCCGGCGTCTACCGCACCGGCATGCTGCGGCTGCAAAACGGCACGCAGTTGATCGGCGTACGCGGCGCGACCCGGTTCAGCTTCAATGGCGGGGCTTCGTTGTTATCGGGCGAAGGCGCCAATAGCATCGGTCTCGACGGCATCACCTTCGACGGCAGCGGCATTCCGCTGCCGAACCGGCGCGGCCTCGTGCATTGCCTTGGTGGCCGCGATATCCGCATCACCAATTGCGAGATCGCGGGCAGCGGCGGCGCAGGCATCTGGTTCGAGAACGTCTCCGGCGATATCAGCGGCAACATCATCACTGGCATCGCGAGCACCGCCATTGTCTCGTTCGACGCGCTGGGCCTGCTGGTGACGCGCAACACCATTATCGGCACCAATGACAACGGCATCGAGATCCTGCGAACCGCCATTGGCGACGACAGCACCCAAGTGCTCGACAACCGCATCGAGGACATTAAGGCCGGTCCCGGCGGTTCCGGCCAATATGGCAACGCCATCAACGCGTTTCGCGCCGGCAATGTCATTGTGCGCGGCAATCGCATCCGCAATTGCGATTATTCGGCGGTGCGCGGCAATTCGGCGGCCAATATCCAGATCTCCGGCAATAGCGTCAGCGACGTGCGGGAAGTGGCACTGTATTCGGAATTTGCGTTCGAGGGCGCTGTGATCGCCAACAACACCGTGGATGGTGCTGCGCTCGGCGTGTCCGTCTGCAATTTCAACGAAGGCGGACGCCTTGCGGTCGTGCAAGGCAACATCATCCGCAATCTGCTGCCGAAGCGGCCGATCGGCACCGCGCCTGACGATGATGCGGGCATCGGCATCTATGTCGAGGCGGACACCTCGGTGTCGGGCAATGTGATCGAAAACGCGCCCTCCTTCGGCATCGTCGCCGGCTGGGGCAAATATCTGCGCGACGTGGTGATTTCAGGCAACGTGATCCGCAAGGCCTTCGTCGGCGTCGGCGTATCGGTGACGCCGGGCGCGGGTACGGCGCTGGTCAACAACAACATGATTTCGGAAACGCCACGCGGCGCCGTGGTGGGGCTCGATCACGCCAGGCCGATTACGCCGGATCTCTGCGCCGAGGGCGCGCAGCGCTTCGCGCAGGTGGTGGTCGGAACCAATGCGGTGCGAAAGTAGATCGCGTGTGCGTTCCTCGCGCACGGGAACGGCGGAGCGAATTACATCGCGTTGCGCAGCAGCGGGTAACGCCGCTCGATGGTATCGATGTCGAGCAACAGTTCCATCGTGTTGTCCAGCACCGGTGCTTCCATGACCGGCGCAGCCATAACAGGCGCGGAAGGCGCGTCGTCGGAAGGGATGCGGCCGGCTGATTTCATGACGATCGGCCGTGACGATGGCTGGGTGATCGGCGCCAGCGCAGGCCGGCGAGCGGGAGTGGACATCGCCTGGCGCGGCGGCGCCACGCGGCTGAGCCAGGACATATCGATCGTCGAATTGTCGAGCGAAGCCTCGCGCGTCAACAGATCGCGCCAGGTTTCAACGGCGGCCTTGGCCTCCCGGATATTTTCAAGAAAGGCGGTTTCGCTGTGAAAGCGGCGCCAACGGCCGGTCTCGAACAATTCGGTGAGATATTCCAGCCGCTGCTCGGCCAACGCGCACCAGCGCGCGACGATGCCGCGGCCGCGCGCCACGTCTAATCGATGTGTCATGAACCTGCCCGCAAGGAGAAAAACGGACGCCAACGCAACAGGAACGAATCAATTAGGACGTGACGGAGATATTTTGTGGAAAACTATAATTTTGTCCAGCGAACACCCCTTACAGGCGCCGTGCGACGCCCAAAAGCCGTAGTAATCCGGGGTTTTCCTCACCATCCACAGTCAAGCGGCACACGAGCATGGTGGCGATGCACGGACGCAGCAGCTTCAATGTGCGGCCGCGGACATGATGCTTGCGTGAAAATGTCACTTGAAACGAAAGACCCGCCCGGGGGGACAACCGGACGGGTCAAGCCATATGGGCGCTTGGGGTGGATGGGCGCTCGCGCCGGATACAGCCTCGTTGGGGAGGGATTACCGCTCCCACCTAGGTAAGTCGCCGGAGGGGGCGCCGACGTTCAACGCGCTTTCGTTTTTTTTAACTTTTTCGGCCAGGATTTTTGGCGGTGTTTTTGGCAGATATTTTGACTGGTATTTTGGGTACAGAATTACTGCGCAGCAGGCTTGGGATCGCCGTCCGCCGGTTTGCCGGAGGCCAGCGTGGCGCCCGCCGGCTGTTCCAGACCTCGCGTCGCCGGCTGTTCCAGGCCTCGCGTCGCCGGGACATCCTGCTGGGCCGGCGCGCTTTTCGCCGCGGACGGATCGGAGCCCGCGGCCACCGGCACCGCGGATGCGGCAACGACCGCCTGGACCGCGGCATAGGCATCCGCTTCGCCGGCGCCGAACAGATCATCCCGGCCGGGAGCGCCGAGATCGCGCGCGGTCTTCATCAGGGTGGCGCGGACTTCATCGGGCTTCAATGCCGGATTGCGCTCCAGCATCAGCGCCGCGAGGCCACTGACATAGGCGGCGGAAAACGACGTGCCCGAAATCATCTGATATTTGTTGTCCGGCGCCGGCAGGAAGATATCGACGCCGGGTGCCGCGAGCGCGATATAGCCGCCCCGGTTCGATGCGGAGAACAATTTGTCCTGCGCGTCGGTGGCGCTGACGGCAATGACGTTGGCATTGGCGGCGGGATAGAGCGGCGGCGATTTCGCGCCGGCATTGCCGGCCGCGGCCACCATCACAATGCCCTTCGTGGCCATCGCGGCAATGCCGCGCTCGATCAGCGTATCCTTCGGGCCGGCAAAGCTCATATTGACGATCTGGGCACCATGCGCCGCGGCGTAATCAAGTCCTCTGAGGATCACATAAGAATTGCTCTCCGCCCCATTCGACGCCACGCCAAACGCGCGGATCGCCAGAATGCGCGCGGCCGGAGCGCTCCCGATCAGCCGTGCATGCGCCACGATCGCACCGGCGATGCCGGTGCCGTGGACATGCGGACCTTCCTTGCTGCCGAGCGCATCGAACGAGGCTGCAATCGAGTTGGCCAGTTCCGGATGGTTGACGTCGATTCCGGAATCGATCACCGCGACGGTCACGTTGGTGCCATGGGCCAGCGTATGCGCCTGGGGCAAATGAAGCTTTGCGACCGCATATTGCGCGGGATCGCCTTCGGTCAATTCCGCCTTCTGCTGCTGCAGGACGTAACGGAAGTTCGGCTGCACCGAGCGAACGCCGGCCTCGGTGGCGAGTTCGCGGCTCACGGTATCGACCGCGCGGCGGTCGGTCACGCGGAACAAGCCGATGGTGCTGCCGATCAGCGGGAAATTCTGCGATTGCAGGCGCGCGAGGCCGTGACGCCGCGCCAATTGGTCGGCTTGCGCATCCGACAGCGAGCCGTCGATCTCGGCCACGAGTTCATTGGCGATCGTGCGCTGGTCGAGTGCGGTCAGGGTATTGCCGCGCGAACCAGTGTTCCGGTTCTTGGCCGCTCCACGACCGTTACCGCCGCCAGACGCGTTGGTCGTCTGCCCCGAACATTCGCCGCTGTCACGCTCGGCCGCGGTGCAGGCCGAGCGAAGGCTCGGAATATTGCGGCCGCTTCCAATATCAACCGACCGGCCCGCGATGTTCGGATCGATCCGTGGCGCCACGGTCGGGGCAATGCTTGGGATGCGTGATTGAATGTTGATCGAGGGCGAGCGCATCGCGCTCTGCGCCAAAGCCACCGGAGTGCAGAAATACGCAAACGGCAACATCGCGGCAATCAAGACCGCAATCGCACGCCGCATCCTCATCCGCCAATTGGCACAATGCTGGATCATGAGACCTCGGGTTCACGCGGCATCAAGAAAATGCGGCGTGGGATCAGGGCGTGGCCACCGCGAGGCTCACGACCTTCTCTTTCTGAAGCTTGCCCATCAGGTCGGCGATTTCGTCCTTCGACATCGCCCTGTCGCCGAATTGCAACCTGAACAGACCGCCTTTGGCGCCATCGACGATCGAGGCATGATAGTTCTCGAGCAGCGCCGTGATGTCGGCGACGCGCGCATCCGGCGCAAACCGCACCAGCGCGCGTGGCGGGGCTTCCGCCCCCAGCCCGCGGGTGATCGGTTCATTCGTGCTCAACGAAGCGGTCTGGAACGAAGCCGACTGGTCCTTCAGCAACACGGTGCCGATCAGGCCGGCCTGCAACAGCAACGCCAACGCGCCAAGTGTCCCCGACCAGGCGAGCGTGCGCGGCGACAGGCTAGCGAAAAAACCGGAGATACGCCCGAAAACGGACATGCCAGATGCTCCCGACGGCCGGCGTACCGGCTCACCATCGATCGCGGCGAACAGCTTCTGCATCGCGCGCGCCGATGGCGCCCCGAGACTTTCGTTGAGATGAATGGTTTCGGCGTATTCTTCCTGGATGACGGCGTATTGTTTGGCGAGTTCGGGATCGCGGGCGAGCGCTTCATCGACGCGGCGAACATCGCGCGCATTCAATGTGCCGGCGGCATGCCAGGGCAACAGCATTTCGATTTCACTGGGTTCTTGCTCCAGTATTTTCTTGCTCGTCGCCATCATGGCCAACCTCGCTCCACGCCGGCTGCCTTGAGCAGTTCGGCCAGTTTTTTGCGCGCATAGAACAAGCGCGTCTTGACGGTGTTCTCCGGGATGCCGACGATTTCAGCTACCTCTTCCACTGACTTCTCGTGGTAGTAGACGAGATCGACGATCTCCCGATGTTCCGGCGAAAGTGCGGTCAGGCACTTGCGCAACGCATCACTGGTATCCTTCTTCTGCACCGCCACTTCCGGATCGTCGGATGAATCCTCGATCGCGTTGGCGGCCTCGTCATCGAGTTCAACGTCTTTCCTGCGGCGCAGCGCCGACAGGGCCTTGAAACGCGTAATCGCCAGCAGCCAGGTGGAAACGGCAGATCGGCCTTCGAACTTGCCAGCCTGGCGCCATACATCGAGAAAAACCTCGCTGATGAGGTCTTCCGCAATCTGCTCGTCTCGCACGACCCGAAGCCCGAAGCGAAACACCCTGACATGGTGCCGTCCGTAAAGCACCTGCATGGCGAGGCGGTCGCCTTGAGCGATCCGAGCGATCAGGACGTCGTCCGAAGCCGCCTGTGTCGCACTCAATGGCCGTCTCGCAAGGTTGGTCGGATGGGATTGGTGGCTGGTTCGATCAGAAAGGCAAGATTCTTGAATTTATCGCAAGCGCGCATCTCGATCTGTGATCTAGCGCACAGAATGCGCCTGCTTGGCAGCCCTTTAGGGCGGCAGGGCAAACAAACCCGAAATATAGGTATCATAATACAGATTACTCGTCGCGTTCCCCGGCCATACGTGACAGACCATCCAAGATAGAACCAAGGGCTTCGCCTGCAAAACAGCCTTTGGATGGCCGTTCCGGTTCCTCGATATCAGGCCTGTTCACGCATCCCCGTACCGGCCAATTTTTGCCCGTAAAACAACGGCAAAGCCGGCTTCCGACGGTCAATATTCGGCCGCGAAAGATACCAAACCTAAAGGCTTTCCCTCGTAGATTTTTACGGCTGAGTTCCATCAATGGCGAGATCATGGGCACCGCTGCGTCGCCTTTCCTGAATCCAATTGCGGACGAACTGGAAGGCGTAGGTCCCACCAAACCGACGGCGGAGGCGCTTTTGCGCCGCGCGCGACAGCGCCGTCAGGTCCAGAGCATGATCGGCGTGAGCTACGTCGTCGATGCGGTCGTGCTGTTGGTCTATGCCCACGCCGGCACGACACCGGCCATGATCGGCCCGGCCTTCGGCATCTGCGGCCTCATCTCCGTCGCAAGTTATATCTTTCTGTCCGAAATCGGGTTCACTGAACGCTTCAGGGATCATTACTTCGTCATGCCGCAGGTCATCGCCAGCATGGCGATCATGCTGGCGTTCGTCTACATCGCGCCCGAAGTCGGCGTGATGTTTCTCTGCACGCTGTTCGTGGTGTTCAATTTCAGCTCGTTGCGATCGACGCCGCTGCAAACCGCCGTGGTCTGGACCGCGATGGCGTTCGGTCTCGCATGGCTGTTTCTGCTGACCGACAAGCCGATCTCGTTGCCGCACGAGACCTATCTGGAACGCTTCGCCACGATGACGGTGTTCGTCCTGACCATCGGGCGCTGCATGTTTCTCGGGATATTCTCCAGCACGATGCGCCAGACGCTCTACAAGAACAGCCTCGAACTCCAGGAAGCCTACAAGCGCATCGAAGAACTTGCCGCGCTTGACGAATTGACCGGCTCGTTCAATCGCCGCTGCATCATGCGCATGCTGGATGACGAAATCATCCGCACTCAGCGCACCAAAGCCCCCTGCTCGATCGCGCTGATCGATCTCGACTGGTTCAAGCGCATCAACGACACCTATGGCCACCCGACCGGCGACGAAGTGCTGCGCACATTCGCCATCACGGTGTTCGCCAACATCCGCACCATCGACCGGTTCGGCCGCTACGGCGGCGAGGAATTCCTGCTGGTGCTTCCCGATACGCCCGGCGACACCGCCATGCACATGCTCGACCGGCTGCGGTCGATCATTGCCGACCTCGACTGGAGCGCATTCTCGCCCGGCATGCAGGTCACGCTTTCCGCAGGCGTCACGACGCTGCGAGCCGACGAAACCGCCGACATCTTCCTCGCGCGCGCCGATTGCGCGCTCTATGCAGCCAAGGCACGGGGGCGCAACCGCGTCATCAGCGCCTGATCCAACCAGTTCCGTTTCCGTCGACGAGAAACGTCGCCGGCCAGTATGTCCGAACACTCCAGGATAAAGTCATGAGTTCGAAACCTCTCCCCACTTCCGAAGGCCTGCTCGACGAGCTGCAGGCCACACTCGCGCACGGCACCGTTGCACGCCGGGTCGAAACCCTGCGTCGCGTCACCGATCTTTTCATCAATGGTGCGGTGGATTATTCGACCGATCAGATCGATCTGTTCGACGACGTCTTCCAGTGCCTGATGCATCACATCGAAACCTCCGCCAAGGCCTTGCTCGCCAACCGGCTGGCTCCTATCGACTGCGCCCCGCCGCTCACCATTCGCGCGCTCGCACTCGATGATCTCATCGAGGTCGCCGCTCCCGTGCTGTCAAGATCCGAACGGCTCGATGATGACGCGCTGATCGAGACCGCGCGCAACAAGAGCCAGGCGCATTTGATGGCGATTTCGACGCGCAGGGTACTGAGCGGCGCGGTCACGGACGTATTGGTGCTGCGCGGCAATGATGAGGTGATCCAGAGCACCGTCAACAATCCCGGCGCGGAATTCTCCGAACGCGGATTCACCCGGCTGGTCAGCCGCGCCGAGGGAGACGACGACCTCGCGACCTGCATCGGCCTGCGCCCGACAATTCCGCGGCACCTCTATCTGAAACTTATCGCAAAGGCGTCGGTAGCGGTGCGGGCGCGGCTCGAGGCCGCCAACCCGCCGCTGGCGGGAGACGTGTCGACCGCGGTACGGGAGGCGACACGGCTGGCGCGCTCTGCGCCCTCGGCCATCACCCAGGAAACCGCCATCGCCCATGCGCTCATCAAATCATTGTACGAGGACGGCAGGCTCGACGAACATCAGGTCGCTTCGTTTGCCGAAGCCGGCAAGTTCGATGAAGCCAACGCCGCCGTCGCCGCGCTTGCCAATGTAAGCGTATCGGTCGCCGAGAATATGATGGTCGAGACCCGCGCCGAGGGCGTCATGATCCTGGCGAAGGTCTCGGGGATGTCGTGGTCGACCGTCAAGGCGATCATCAACATGCGCGACGAGCTGTCGGGAAATGAGCCGTCCGATCTTGGCGCCTGCAAGGCGACCTATGAACGGCTGCGGCCTTCGACCGCGCAGCAAGTGCTTCGCTTCCATCGCATGCAGCAGACGTCGGCTGCACCCTCGGCGGCGTAAGGCAGCCACCTTAGTCGAGGGACGGATAAATCTCCGTCCCTAGAGCCTAATCGGTTCTGATTGAATCAGAACCGGGCTCTAATCTTTCGTTTTTTACGCGTTTCTTCACGCGAACCGGTATCCACTTCGCTCGAAAACGCTCTAGAACCGCAATACCCTGGATCCCACCAGCGCGCCGATCGTGGCCATAAGCGCCGTGGCGATCGTGTACCAGGTCGCCACGAACAGCGGTGAATCATCGGTACAGTGCGACGCATACAACGTTGCCGCCAATCCAGCCGACAGCATTCCGGCGATCGCGCCGGCAACCGCAGGCCGCGTCGGCGCGCCGCGACGCAGACCGATCAGCGCGGCCGCCAACAGCGGCAGCGACAGCAGCGGTATCGCCGTCATGCAGACCCGCGAATTGCTGCCGACCAGACGCGTCATCATCGGCAGCCGCTGCGGCATCATCATCTCGCCTCCGATCTCGAATGCGAGAATTCCAGCGGGAATCAGCAGCAACCATCCCCACCCCTTCAGCGAGGCTTCCGGCCGGGACAAATGCAGGCTGATGGCGATGGCTGAAATCGCCAACGCCAGCGTCACCACAAACTTCATATCGAAAAACGGATTATGCATCGCCGTCATGACGTCAGGCCGAATACCCAAGCCGGCGAAGAACATCGCCACAGAGAGCGGCGCCGCTGCGAGCAACGCCAGCGCCAGCACCAATCCGACAGGGCGGGCGCGGTGCGCATTATCGGCAGCGAGGGTTCGAATGAGCTGTTCGGTTTCCATGCTCATGTCTCCCGCAATTTGGCGGTGAGACTGGCGAGTCCGCGATGCAACGCCACCCTCACCGCACCTTCGGTCATTGCGAATTTCGCGGCGGTCTCCTTGATCGACGCGCTATCGACCGCAATCGACTGCAATACGTCGCGCTGGCGTGCCGGAAGGGACTGGAGCTGGGCGGCGATCTCGCCCGCGGGCGCCGTCTCGACGACGGGTTCGCTCGGGATCGTTTCAGCGAAATCGTCGATATTGACGAAAACCCGGCGGCCGCGCCGGCGCAGCGCGTCGATCAGTTTGTTGCGGGCAATCGCAAACAGCCAGGGTGCGAACGGCGCGTTCGCATCCCAGGTATGCCGCTTCAGATGCACCGCCAACAAAATGTCCTGCACAATGTCCTCGGATTGATCGACCGGTTGTCCGGCCCGTGTGAGTCCACGCCGCGCACCGGCTCTCAACACCGGCGTGACGGCCTTGAGCAGACGGTGATACGCCGCATTATCCCCTGACATGGCCAGCCGCATCAGGCCGGTCCATTCGTCTTCAGTTTCGCGCACGCGCGCTCCCACATCTCAATTCGGTCTATCTTTCAATTTGTTACGCCAGGACACTCCGATCACGAAGTCGTGATCGACTGCTTTCCGCGAGCATTGAATGGCGTCCCGCGATCGGGAATCGCAACAGCAGAATTTCTCCGGGAAGGCTCATAACATCGATCGGTCTGGCTGGCACCCGCCCCATGTTTCCCCAGCGATTTCGTGAAGGCGCGATCGCAAACGACTGGTCCGGGGCGACGCCGTTGCCCCCTTTTCGCCCGGACTCGCCCGAAGATTCCCTTTTTTTGCCCCGCTGTGAACACGCCCCAGGGTCTCATTTCGGTTCGGGACTGGCAAATGGGGAGATTGCCAAATGATGATCAAAGCCACCGGGCGCTCGGCGTTGATACTAGCAACGGGAATTTTTGTGTGCCTCGCAGGCCCTTCGCAGGCTGCCACGGGTACCGACACCACGGCAGCAAGCGCCAAGCCGGAAAGCGCGGCGCCCGTTGTGCTCAGCAAGTATGCCAAACACAACGCACACCACGGGAAAAGCTACGCGCATCGTAAATCCAGCACGGTGGCGCAGAAACCATCCGACAAAAAAGACGCGGACAAAGACCTGGATAAAAAAGACGCGCCTGCCGAAACCGCCGCAGCCGATAGCGACACTTCATCCGCGATCCCGCCGACGGTGGCCAATGCCAATGCGCAAATGGCCCCGACCCAAATGGCTGCGACCGATGTACCGGGCGGCAACGCCAAGGCGATGTCCGCACGGGCCAGCGAAATTCTTCAGGCCGCGCCGGCCGGTGCGCAGACCAATGTCGATGCCCAGATGGTCGCAGCCGATCAGCTCAACGACGTCGATCGCGCGCTGCATGAAGGCAATCCGCCCGCCCTCGTGTTGGCCTCGGCCGACACCCCGGCCACAGCACCCGTGATGGCCAGCAGCAGCGGCAATGACGGCTCGACCTGGGATCAGACCTCCCTGATCGGAAAAATCTTCATCGGTTTCGGGGCGCTGCTGACGATGGCCTCCGCCGCCCGCATGTTCATGGCGTAAGTGTCTCGGTCCCCGGACATTATTGTTCCGGGACCGAGCATATCTTGACTGATTTGGCCCACTTGAAGCCCATCGCCGCAGCAGGCACATTGCCTGCGCAATTCAGCATGCGGGGTGGACCATGAGCACGTTTGAGCACATCATTGTCGAGAGCAAGGGCGCGGTCGGCATCATCACGCTTAACCGCCCGAAAATGCTCAATGCGCTGTCGTTCGGCGTGTTTCGCGAAATCGCCATTGCGGTCGATGCGCTCGAGGCTGACGACGCCGTCGGCTGCATCCTGGTGACCGGCAGTGAAAAGGCGTTCGCGGCCGGCGCCGACATCAAGGAAATGCAGCCGAAAACCTTCATCGACATGTTTTCCGGCGATTTCATCGCGATCGGCGGTTACCGTGTCGCCGACTGCCGCAAGCCGACCATCGCCGCCGTCAGCGGCTATGCACTCGGCGGCGGCTGCGAGCTGGCGATGATGTGCGATATCATCATTGCCGCGGACACCGCGAAATTCGGTCAGCCGGAAATCACGCTCGGCACCATTCCCGGCCTCGGTGGAACCCAGCGGCTGACGCGCGCGATCGGCAAATCCAAGGCGATGGATCTGTGCCTTACGGGACGAATGATGGATGCCGCCGAGGCGGAACGCGCGGGTCTCGTCAGCCGCATCGTGCCTGCGGACAAGTTGATGGAGGAAGCGCTGGCGGCGGCTGAGAAAATCGCCTCGATGTCGCGCCCTGCGGCCGAGATGGCCAAGAGCGCCATCAAGCGTGCATTCGAAACGCCGCTGGCCGAGGGTCTCAACGTCGAGCGCGACCTGTTTCATTCCACCTTCGCGCTGGAAGATCGCGCCGAGGGCATGGCGGCGTTCATCGAAAAGCGCAAGCCGGTGAACAAGAACCGGTAGCGCGCAACCGCCAAGCAGACAACGTCATAGCCGCCTCAGGCTTCACGGCTTCTCACCAGCGCGGCACTTACCAGCGCGCGGTAGGCGCGTTCGGAAAATGTGTTAGGCCGATCGAGGCCGAGCCGCGCGAGGCACTCCTGGTCGGCCGCGTCGGGGCGGCTTGTAAAACCCTGCCACAATAATCCGGGCAGGCGCTGCGGCGAGCGCTGCGCGTCCTGCAGGAATTGCAAAGCCGGAATCAGCCGCTGCTCGGCGTCGGTGAAGTCGCTGCCGAAGGGAAATGAGGGCAGCAAACCGGCCGCGCGCGCGGGCTTCAAGGCATCGGCAATCCGCTCCGGATGATTTTCACGCCAGGCGGCAGGAATCTCGAAATTCCGGCGCAGCTTGCCGGCATCCTTGGCCTGCCGGGTCAACTCGCCTTGAAAGCGGGAATCCGCAATCTGCAACATCGCCGCGATCACATCGGCGTCGGATTTCCCCCTGAGATCGGCGACGCCATATTCGGTAACGATGATGTCGCGCAGATGCCGCGGAATGGTTTCGTGGCCATAGCTCCAGCGAATGTTCGATTGGGTTTTTGCGCCGGCCTCTCGTGTGGCCTCGAGCGTCAAAATCGAACGCGCGCCCTGCAAGGCAAAGGCCTGTGCCACGAAATTATACTGGCCGCCGACGCCGCTGACGACCTGTCCGTCTTCGAGACCGTCGGAAACCGCCGCCCCCATCAGGGTCGCCATCATCGCGTTGTTGACGAAGCGGGCATCGACGCGGGCGCGCCGCTTCACATCTTCATCGCCATAGAGCTCATTGGTGAACGACACCGGCATCATTTGGATCCGCGCGAGCTGCGCCGGCGTCATGTCGCGCAACGCACGATAAAATGATTTTGGTCCGAGGAAAAACGCGCCGTGCAGCACCACGCCGTCGACATCACGCTTGAGAATGTCGGCATCGATCAGCGCCAGAAATGCCTCGAACAGCATCTCGCTGACGCCGTAGAGACCTTTTTCGAATGTCCCGGTTTCCAATGCCGCAAACTGTTCGGCTGCTGGCGTCAGCCGCTTGATGGTCGCTTGAAATTGCGCGGGGGCGCGGTGGCGAACGATCAAGCCCTGCGCCAGCGCATCGCCGATCTGGCCGATACCGATCTGCAGCGTGCCGCCGTCCTTCACGAGTCCGGCGGCGTGAAGACCGATCGCGTATTTGGTGTCGGTGATCGGCTCGGATGGCGGCGCGAACAGCGGAAACTCCGTCGCGGGACTTTCCAGTATCGCACTGAATTCCTCGGCCGGCAGATCGCCGGCGCCCGGCATGAACGGCAGTTCGGAATTGACCTGACCGACCAGCTTGAACGACGCGCGGCCCTGCGCGCGGGCGCGCAGGATGTCGAGCGTGGTGTCGGTGTTGCAACTCAGGCTATAGCGCGGCACGCCGTCGACAACGCGCTTGGCCACCAACTGCGTGACCACATTAAGCCCACGCGCCAACAGATAGGACGAAGCATGGGTGTAGTTGGCGGAGATATAATGCTGCTGTGCGAACGGCACGTGCAGCCACCGGCCGGCCAGAAAGAAAAACTCGATCACCTTGATGTTGGGCGGCAATGCACCGGAATGCAATGCGTCGGCATAGGCGAGATCGGGATAGGTGCCGAACAGCCGATCGATCACGGGCGCAATGAAGCGCCGCTCCAGCAGGTTCGACGGCTTCGGCTTTTCCAGCGTCAGCGCCGAAAAGAAAGTCAGGTTGATGGCGCGATCGGCGGCAGCGCGGGCGTAGAGCGCATTGACGATGTGGTTGGCCTTGCCGAGGCCGAGCGGCAATCCCACCACCAGATTGGTCCCGACGTCGCGGATGATATCCTCCGCCATCGCCTCGGGATCAGTGAACTGTTTCGGCATAAATATTCCATCAGGAGCGACGCGAACCGGAACAGCCGGCGGCCGCAAGGAATCGCGCATCGCCGCGAGAGGCTATTACACTTCCATGATCATTATCTAAAATTTTGATGAGAAGCGAATTCACTGACGAGGCGCAAACGCTTTGCCCTGCAGCATTTCTTCGAGGGCCCTCACGTTCGCTGAGCCTGCGCCTTTGCGCCAGATCAGGACGGTCTGCGCGCAGTTCTCTGGCCGCGCCAAGTGATGAACGCTCAAGCGCTTTCGCTCCGGAAAGGTTGTCAGAACACTTTTTGGCAGCAGGGATATGCCCATGCCGGCGACAACGCAGCCCAGCATGGCATGATACGATGTCAGCTCGATCGTGCGCTCCGGCATTTCGTGACGCCTCGCATACCAGTCTTCCAGACGTTTCCGGTGCGGACATCCGTGTTCGAAAACGAGAACGGTTCGGGGCAAATTGCCCTTTTTGCCGATCGGCGGATAATCGGCGGGGGCAACGATCACAAGCTCTTCATCAAACGCGAACATCTTTTCGAAAGGCGCATCTGCAATCGGCTCCGCAACCAGCGCTGCGTCGAGGTCGCCCGCCAGTACCGCACCTGCCAGAACCTGCGGATTACCGGTGCGCAATTCCAGAACCACGCCGGGATGCCGGCGGTGGTATTCGCTGAGCAGCCGCGGCAGCCTGACGGCCGCCGTGCTCTCCATCGCACCGAGCCGGAATGTCCCACGCGGTTTCGAGTCCTGCACCGCGCCACGCGCTTCGTCGGCAAGCGCAAGAAGACGATCCGCATAGGTCAGGAGCACCTGACCAGCCGGGGCGAGGTGCAGCCGCTTACCCTCACGAATGAAAAGCGTGACGGATAAATCCTCCTCCAGTTGACGGACGCGGGTCGTGACATTGGACTGAACGCGATGCAGCTGCTCGGCCGCACGCGTTACGCTTCCTTCGCGGACAACTGCGCTGAAAATCCGCAGATCCGACAGGTCCATTTATCTTCCACTTCATCTCTTTTTGAGATCAAAAACATCATAATTATTCATTTTATGTGATTTAGCATCTTGCGTAAAGACCACGGCATGGCGCGATGCTTCAACCACGCCCGGAAACATCGAGGGAGAACGGCATTGCCGAAAGCTTATTGGATTGTACGCGTCTCGGTCCGGGACGAACAAAGGTACCCCGAATATCTCGCGGCAGCTGCGCCTGCGTTCCAGAAGTTCGGAGCAAAATTCATCGTACGCGGGGGAGCCTATCAAGCGATGGAAGGAAATGCCCGCGAACGCAACGTCGTGGTCGAATTCAAGGATAGATCGACAGCCCTTGCCTGCTATCAGAGCCCGGAATACCAGCAAGCCAGGACCATTCGTCAGAAATATGCCGACACCGATTTCATCGTCATCGACGGCGTTGCCGGTTAAGCCGCTCCGTACGACCACATAGCGCACCGCGCCGGACTCGGTTACATTCGTGACCGAACTCCGCAGGCATCCGACGCCGCACAGGAAATCTTACGATGATCACGTTGTTCTACGCGGCCCATACCTGTTCGCTGGCCTCTCACATCGCCCTTGAAGAGGCTGGCGCCGAATATTCGACGGTGCGGATCAGCTTCGCCGAGGAAGAACAGCGCAAGCCGGATTATCTCGCCATCAATCCCAAGGGGCGCGTTCCCGCGATGATCACCGACAAAGGCATCCTGACGGAGACGCCAGCGATGCTGGCCTACATCGCCCAGAGCTTTCCGGAGGCGCAACTGGCGCCGCTGGATGATCCGTTTGGGTTTGCCGAGGTGCAGGCCTTCAACAGCTATCTGTGCTCGACCTTGCATATCGCTCACGCCCATCGCATGCGCGGATATCGCTGGGCCAACGACGCTGCATCGATCGAAGACATGAAGCGCAAGGTGCCGGAATCCGTCGGGGCCTGCTACGATCTGATCGAGCACAAAATGTTCAGGGGTCCCTGGGTGATGGGCGAGACCTATACGATCTGCGACCCGTATTTGTTCACCGTCGCGCAGTGGCTGGAGGGAGATGGCCTTGATCCCGCGCGGTTTCCGAAAGTCAGCGATCACCGCAAGCGAATGTCCGAACGCGACACGGTTCGCCGGGCCATCGCCGAAGAACTGGCCTGAGCGCCACACGCCCCTTCCCGCCCGGCGCTTCCCTCTGTAATGTCCGCTTCAAGACCGTGGCAACGCAACGCCCGGCGGAGAATATTGGGGAGAGCGTCATGACTAATCGGCTGCGCGCCGTCGTTATATTCGCCGGTATCATCGCCCTCTCCAGCCCCTCCGCTGCAAAAGTCGTCAAATTCGACATCGTTCGCGTGGAGTCGCCGGCATTCGAGGGGCGCAGCTTCGGTTCGGTCGGCACCTATGACCGGATCATCGCGCACGCGACCATCGCGGTTTCGCCTGACGATCCGCACAACAAGATTGTCGTCGATCTCGACCGTGCGCCGCGCAACGCGCAGGGCCTGGTCGAGGCCATGACCGATGTGGAGATTCTGCGTCCGACTGTCGCGGCCAACGCCAATCGCCGCCTGTTCTACGAGGTGCTCAATCGCGGCAGCAAGCTTGGCTTCGCGCTGTTCGACGACGTCCCGGCTGTCGTCAACGACCTCGCGAAGGCCACCGATGCGGGCAACGGTTTTCTGATGAACCGCGGCTACACCATGGTGTGGAGCGGATGGCAGGGCGACATCGTGCCGGGTGCCGGGCGGATGACCTTTACGCCGCCGGTCGTACCTGGTGTGACGGGTCTGGCGCGCGAGGATTTTGTCTTCGACCAGATGGATAATCCCGCCAGCGGCACACTCAGCTACCCAGCGGGCGATCTCGATCCGGCGCACATCAAGCTCAGCGTGCGCCAGTTCGAGGCTGATCCGCGTTCAACGCCGGCCGGTCTCGAGGTCAAATTCGAAGGGCCAACCAAAATCTCGATCAAGCGGCCCGACGGTTTCGACGCCGGCGCGATCTACGAATTCATCTATACCGCCAGAGATCCCAAGGTGATGGGCCTCGGCTTCGCGGCGACCCGCGATGTCGTTTCATTTCTGCGCAACGAGACTGCCGATGCGGCAGGGTCCGCCAATCCCCTCGCCGGCCGGATCGACCGCGCCATCGGCTTCGGCCTTTCGCAAAGCGGCCGCTATCTGCACGACTATCTCTATCTCGGCTTCAATGCCGACGAAGCCGGCCGCGTTGTTTTTGAAGGACTGATGCCGCACATTTCAGGGGGCAAGAAGACTTTTACCAACTACCGCTTTAGCCAGCCCGGCCGCTCGCCCTACCAGCATGCGGACATGCTTTATCCCGGTGCGGACTTTCCGTTCACCTATCCCGTCATCACGGATACGCTGACGGGAAAGAGCGACGGCCTTCTGGCGCGGTGTCTCGCCGCCGGCAATTGTCCCAAGATCATCAAATCCGACAGCGAGCTTGAGTTCTATCAGCAACGCGCTTCGCTGGTCGTGACCGACACGCAGGGCAATGCGCTCGCGATGCCGGATAATATCAGGCTGTTTCTGCTGTCGAACCTGCAGCATTATTCGATGGCCAATGCCAAGCCTGAAATGGTGAAAGTGTGCACGTTCCCGACCAATCCGCTGAATGCCGGGCCGCCGGTGCGGGCGTTGCTGGTCGCGCTCGATGACTGGATCAGCAAGGGCACGTTGCCGCCGGCCAGCCGATATCCCAGCCGCAGCGACGGAACGCTGGTGCCGCCCATGGCCGACGATGTCGGCTTCCCGCGCATTCCAGGCTTCGCCTATACCAGCCGCATGGCGCATCCCACCCTGATCAAATCCGACGAAATGCCGCCCTCCAAAGGCGCGGCCTATCCGGTGTTCGTGCCGAAGACCGACGCCGATGGCCGCGACGTGGCCGGCGTGCACTTGCCGACGCTGGATGCGCCTGTCGGCACCCACACCGGCTGGAACCTGCGCAAGGCAGGTTTTGGCGAAGGCGAATTGTGCGACAACAACGGCAGCATGATCTCGTTCGCCGCGACGCGTGAAGAGCGGCAGAAGAATGGCGATCCACGCCTGTCGCTGGCGGAGCGCTACCCTAACAATGGCGACCGCACGGCCGCGATTGCGAAGGCGGCGCAACAACTGGTAAAGGACCGGCTGCTGCTGGAAGAAGACACGAAGTCGTTTATTCCGAGCGTCAACTAGCGCGTCGAATCCGGCTTGCGAACAGGGCTGGAAGCGTTCACGCTGGAAATCAACGACAGGTGCGGGATCAAGCGCGCCGCACAGGATTCCGGGAAGAAATTCATGGCCACGCCGCAGGATTTGCAAACGATCGAACGCCGGACGATCGCAAAAGTGTCATGGCGGCTGTTGCCGCTGGTCGCGCTGGCCTATTGCATCTCCTACATCGACCGCAGCAATATTTCCTTTGCTTCACTGACCATGAACAAGGACCTCGGCTTTAGTGCCTATATCTACGGCTGGGGCGCCGGTATTTTCTTCTTCGGCTATTTCCTGTTCGAAATTCCAAGCAATCTGGCTTTGGAAAAGGTCGGCGCGCGGATCTGGATCGCGCGGATCATGATCACCTGGGGCATTATTTCCGGGTTGACGGCTTTTGTAACAGGAACCACCAGTTTCCTGTTCATCCGTTTCCTGCTTGGCGCCGCCGAGGCCGGATTCTTCCCCGGCATGATCCTCTATTTCACCTACTGGTTTCCCTCCGAATATCGTGGCCGGGTGATCTCGACCCTGTTTATCGCCCAACCGGTCGCCAACGCGGCCGCGTCGATTGCTTCAGGCGCCATTCTTGGAATGGACGGCCTGCTCGGCGTCAAAGGCTGGCAGTGGATTTTCATTATTGAAGCGATCCCTGCGGTGTTGCTCGGCCTCGTCGTCCTCAAGGTGATGACGGACCGGCCGGCGCGCGCCGACTGGCTCACCACGGAAGAACAAAACTGGCTGCAAACGCGGATCGATGGCGAAAATCGCACCGTCGAAAGCACCGCGGGCCGCCTGACGCTGTGGCGGGCGCTGGCTGATCCCCGCGTGCTCGCGCTTTCGGCGATCTATCTGATGAGCGTGACCGCGAATTACGGTATCGTTTTCTTCATGCCGCAAATCGTCAAGGGGATCGGCCTGACCAACATGATGACCGGCCTGGTGTCGTCGATCCCCTACATCATCGGGACCATCGGCCTGATCGCATGGGGCTTCTCGTCTGACCGCAATAAAGAGCGCCGCTGGCATCTGATCGCGGCCTCGACTGTGGGCGCCATCGGCCTGGCGTTCGCCGCGTGGTCCGGCGCCTCCTATTGGGCGTTGCTCGGAATGTCGGGCGCCACCGTCGGCATCTATGGCTCGCGCGCGGCCTTCTGGCCGATGCCGTCGCTCTTCCTCACCGGCACGGCGGCCGCCGGCGCAATCGCGATGATCAACGCCACCGGCAATCTTGGCGGCTATTTCGGTCCTTTCATCGTCGGCTGGATCAAGGATTCCACCGGCAAATTCGAGGTCGGCCTGTATTTCCTGGCAGGCTGCTCCCTGATGTGCGCCGTGATCACCTATTTTGCCGCGCGTGCGGCAGGTGACCCGGCAGCCATGATGCGCGCCAACGCAGCGGCGGCAGCCGAATAGAAATCAACGACCAAAACTCAACGAGAATAAAATAAAAGGGGGAACGACCCATGCTCAACAGACGCAACCTTCTGCTCGCCTCGGTAGCTGCCGGAGTAACCATGTCCAGCCGAACTGTTCTTGCCACTGCGGCACAACCTTCGACACCGGTCAACTTTGACGTGCCGGCCGGCGCGGTCGATAGTCACACGCATATTCATGGCGATCCCGCCAAATTCCCGTTCTTTGCCGGGCGGACCTACACGCCGGAGCCGGCGTCGCCGGAGGAAATGGCGGCGCTGCACAAGGCGCTGCATATCCAGCGCGTGGTGATCGTGACGCCGAGCGTCTATGGCCCGGATAATTCGGCGACCTTGTTCGGCATGAAGGCGCGCGGCAACGACGCCCGCGGTGTTGCCGTGATCGACGACAAGACGACCGATAGCGACCTCGATGCTTTTGACAAGGCCGGCATCCGCGGCATTCGGATCAATCTCGCCACCAGCGGCGTCACCGATCCTAACATTGGACGCACCCGCCTTCAGAAGGCGATCGAGCGCATCAAGTCACGCGGCTGGCATATCCAGGTCTATGCCGACGCGCCGGTCATCGTAGCGGTCAAGGACCTCATCGCCGCTGCGCCGATGCCGATCGTGTTCGACCATTTCGGCGGCGCGGTCGCCGACCTCGGCCTCGAACAGCCGGGTTTCCGCGATCTGCTGGCGCTGGTGAAAGCGGGCAAAGCCTACGTCAAGATTTCCGGCGCCTACCGGCTTTCAAAGAATGGACCGGATTATCCCGACGCTGCTCCGTTCGCCAAGGCGCTGATCGCGGCAAACTCCGACCGCATCATCTGGGGTTCGGATTGGCCGCATCCGAATTCGTCGTCGGGAAAACCCGCGACCGAATTAACGCCGCTGTATCAGATCGACGACGGCCGCCTGTTCAATCAACTCCCGGTATGGGCGCCGGATGCCGCGATCCGCAAAAAGATTCTGGTCGACAATCCGGTGAAGCTGTACGGCTTCTGATATCCGGCACACTCAAGCCGCACGCTGCGAACTCTCGCGGCGTGCGGAAATCAAAACATCAGATATTCAGCGCGGCCATTGCGGCGGGTGACTGCCGAGTGGCATCGCCGGGCGCGCCCAGAAGGCTGGCGTTTTTGATAGCTTCGCCGAGTGGCTGACCGAACTCAGCGGACCGAATCCCGAGGGCACCGTTTCCAGGAAGGGGCGGACCACGTCGCTCTTCAAATCTTCGGTCTTCAATCCGTTCGTCACACGGCCCAGATTCCACAGCCATTGTCCGGTCTGCGCCAGCGACACCCGGACATGCCAGCTGCCGCCTTCGCGCGACTGGCGCGCCCGCGCCATCATCGCGCCGAACGCCATCAGATAGCCGGTGGCGTGATCGAGGATTTGCGCCGGTAATTCCTTCGGTCCGTCGACACCAGCCGCTTGTCCCTCGGCGTGATTGAAGCCGGTCGTGGTTTGCACCAGTGAATCGAACCCGCGGCGTTCCGCCCACGGCCCGGCATGGCCGTAGGCCGACAGCGTGACGTAAACAATGCCGGGGCTGATCTGCGCCGCGTCCTGCGGCGAGAAGCCGAGCCGCGCGAGCGCCTGCGGACGATAACCCTGCGAGAAAATATCCGCCTGCGCCAGCAGCGCACGCAGGCTGTCCCGCCCCTGTTCGTTCTTGAGTTCGAGGAAACTCGTCAGCTTGCCGCGGCCGGTGTCGATGGTGAGCCACGGGATCGCCGGCAAATCCGGACCGGAGATCAAAAGCACGTCAGCGCCGTGCGCGGCGAGCGTGCGGCCTGCGACGGGCCCCGCAATCACCCGCGACAGATCCAGCACGCGCAGACCTGCGAGCGGACGATCCCCGGCCGGCCATGGTTTTGGCGCCGCCTCGCCGATTTTCTCGATCGAGATCAGCGGCAGCGCGGCCAGCGCCTTGGCGTGCGGCAAATCGGACCATTCCTCGCGAGAACGCATCATCGCGACCACGCCGCCGGCGGCATAGGCCGCGGTCTCGAACGCTTCGGCGTCCCACTGCAGCAAGGCGGCCTGAACATCGTCGCGCTCCGGCTTGCAGTTCAGAACCCTGCAGACGGCGTCGCGATGATGCGGGAAGTTGGTGTGCAGCCGCACGAAGCTGTTATCGCGGGTTTTATAGACCCCGGCGATGACATCCCAGGCCGGCGGAGGCGGCGTGCCCTCGATCCGCAGATAGCGCTCGCTGCGGCATTCGACGATGGCATGACGCATATCGACCGCGACCTCCTGGCTTTGCCCGCTGCGCAATTTCCAGATTTCCGCCGCGGCCAGTCCGGTCGCCGCGATGCTGGCTTGCGCTGCTGCCGCGACGCGAAATGACGACGGCAGTTGCGGTTCGTCGCCGGTCAGCGCGACGGTATCAAGCGCGGCAGGCTCGCCGCCGGCGAACGTCCAGAGATCGGTGAGGATTTCGCGGGGTGTTTGCATGGGAGTTCCAGTGTACTTCGTCATGCCCGCGCTTGTCGCGGGCATCCACGTCTTTGATTACCACATGAACCAAGACGTGGATGCATAGGCACTCGGTATACCGAGTGCCGTTCTTTTTATGACAAGCCGGGCCATGACGAACTCAGGTCTGATTGATCCCCTCAATGAAAATCCCGCGATGGCGGCAAAATTCGGACATCGCGGGGGTGGCGAGCTTTCGGCTTCCGGGGTTCCAGATGCTCGCGTGGATCGTCCCGCAGTGCCGCGCCATACGGCACTACATGCCGCCGGATGAGCGCGTCATTCGCCAGATTCACCAGGTCAGGCGAACGGTCGACCAGGCGCTGCGCCACCAGATGCGTCACATGCTCGGGGCTGCTCTGAATGTAACCCTCGATCAGAATGAGCCGCGCGCCCATCACTTCCTTGCGGTAGCTCGCCATCACCTGCGGCCACACCACAATATTGGCGATGCCGGTTTCGTCTTCGAGCGTCATGAAGACGACGCCGTTGGAACTGCCCGGGCGCTGCCGCACCAGCACCACGCCGGCGCAACGCACCCGCTTTTTGTCATTGGCATGCGAAATCGCGTTGCAGGCGACAACATTTTCACTGGTAAACATCGGCCGCAGAAATTCCATCGGGTGGCCCTTCAGCGACAGCCGGATGGTCTGATAATCGGCCACCACCTGCTCAGGCAAAGGCATCTGCGGCAAGGGCTGCACATGCTCGTCAGGCTGCTCGCGCGCGACGGCAATTTCAAACAGCGGCAACGCGACATCGTCGGGCAGCCGCCGCACCGCCCATAGCGCGGCGCGGCGATCAAGGCCGATGGAGCGAAACGCATCGGCATCCGCCAACAAAATCAGCGCCCGCTTGGGTAGCGCCGTATCACGGGCGAAATCTTCCAGCGACGTGAAGGGCCGGCGCTCCCGTGCGGCGACGATGCGGTCGGCCCAGTCTTCCGGTTTCGGTTTTCCGGCTTTTTGTCTCAAAAACTCCTCATCCGGATCGGCCCATTTGAAGCCGTCGATCTGGCGAAAGCCGAGCCGCACGGCATGATACTTTTCGCTCTGCTGCTCCAGCGTGTTCTGCGCGTGACTGAAGGACACATCGATCTCGCGCACCTCGACGCCGTTCTTGCGGGCATCGCCGACGATCTGCGCCGGTGCGTAAAACCCCATCGGTTGCGAATTCAGCAACCCGCAGCAAAACGCATCGGGATGGAAATGCTTGAGCCATGACGAGACATAGACCAGTTGCGCAAAACTCGCGGCATGGCTTTCCGGAAAGCCATAGCTGCCAAAGCCCTTAATCTGGTTAAAACAATTTTTTGCAAATTCGGAATCATAGCCACGCCGGATCATGTTGCCGACCATCTTCTCTTCGAATTTTCCGATGGTTCCAAGATTGCGAAACGTCGCCATAGCGCGACGCAGCCCATTGGCTTCCTCGGAGGTAAACTCTGCCGCTTCGATGGCGATCCGCATCGCCTGCTCCTGAAACAGCGGCACGCCGAGGGTTTTATGCAGAACGTTGCGTAGTTCGTCTTTATTGCCGCCCTTGGGATAAGGATATTCAATATCTTCCGGTCGCATCTTGCGTCTTTTCAGATAGGGGTGAACCATATCGCCCTGGATGGGCCCAGGCCGTACAATGGCCACCTCAATGACGAGATCGTAAAATGTCCGCGGCTTCAGGCGCGGCAGCATGTTCATCTGCGCGCGGCTCTCGACCTGGAACACACCGAGCAACTCGCCCTTTTGCAGCATCTGATAAACTTCGTCGTCATCCTCCGATTTGATGTCGGCCAGTACGTAACGCTTGCCTTTGTGATCCGCGATCAGATCGAAGCATTTGCGGATACAGGTCAGCATCCCCAATGCGAGCACGTCGACCTTCATCATGCTCAAGGCATCGACATCGTCCTTGTCCCATTCGATGAAGGTGCGATCCTCCATCGCGGCATTGCCGATCGGCACATAGGTGTCGAGCCGGTCCTGCGTCAGCACATAGCCGCCGACATGCTGCGACAGATGGCGCGGAAATTCGATCAGTTCGTCCGCCAGCGCCACCGCACGATGGATCATGGGATTTTGCGGATCGAGACCGGCCTGCCGAACCTTCATCTCGTCGAGGCCGTCGCCCCAACTGCCCCACACCGTATCGGCCAGCAAGGCGGTCACGTCTTCCGTCAGCCCGAGCGCCTTGCCGACATCGCGAATGGCGCTGCGCGGCCGATAATAAATCACGGTGGCGATGATCGCCGCACGATGGCGGCCATAGCGCCGATAGACATATTGCATCACCTCCTCGCGCCGCGAGTGTTCGAAGTCGACGTCGATGTCCGGCGGCTCCAGCCGCTCCTTGGAAATAAAGCGCTCGAACAGCAAATCGACCTCGCCCGGATTGACTGAGGTAATGCCGAGCACGTAACACACGGCGGAGTTCGCCGCCGATCCCCGGCCCTGACAGAGAATGTTCTGGCTGCGCGCATAATGGACGATATCGTGCACCGTCAAAAAATAATGCGCGTATTTCAGCCCCTCGATCAGAGCGAGTTCTTTTTGTAATGTGGCACGGAGCACGGCATTGATGCCGTTTGGAAAATATTTATTCACCCCCGCCCAGGTCAGATCTTCCAGATGCTGCTGCGCCGTCTTGCCGGGCGGCACCGGTTCATCCGGATATTGATATTTCAACTGATCCAGCGAAAACGTGATGCGGCCGGCAAATCGCATGGTTTCCGCAATCGCCTCGGGCAGATCGCGAAACAGCCGCGCCATTTCAGCCGCTGGCTTGAGATAGCGCTCCGCGTTGGCCTCGAGGCGCTTGCCGATGGTATCGATATTTGCCTTCTCGCGAATGCAGGTAAGAACATCCTGCAGCGGGCGGCGCGCGGGGTGGTGATACAGCACCTCGTTGGTCGCCAGTAACGGCACGCGCGCCTTGGCGGCGACGCCATAGAGCCGCGCCAGACGGCGCTTGTCATCGCCGCGGTACAGCAGACTAGCGGCGAGCCAGACACCATCCGCGCCGCTGCGGCGTAGTTGATCCAGAATGTTAAGGGCCTTTGCCGCCTCGAAACGATGCGGCAGCGTCAGAACCAGAAGCTGTCCTTCTGAAAATGCCAGGAGATTATCGAGCTTCAGGTGACATTCGCCCTTTGCGGTGTCTTCACCTCGTTTGCCGTGGGTGAGCAGCTGGCATAGCCGGCCATAAGCGGCACGGTCGCGCGGATAGACCAGAATATCAGGCGTACCGTCCATAAAGACGAGGCGCGAGCCGATCAGGAGTTTCGGCTTGTAGACGACATCTGGGTTGCCGAGTTCCTTGTAAGCCCGCACCACGCCGGCCAGCGTGTTGTGATCGGCGATGCCGATAACGGGAAGACCAAGCTCGCTCGCCTGGTGCACGTAATCCTGCGGATGCGATCCGCCGCGCAGGAACGAGAAATTCGTGGTGATTCCGATCTCGGCATAATCAGGTATTGAAATGCTGCGAGGAGCGTTCATGCGAACAGTCCATGCACGAACCAGTTGGGAGGGGTGGGCGCGCCCTCCTTGGTAACGAGTTCGCCGTAAAGCCCGTCGCGATAGATCCAGAACCGCAGTCCCGCTTCATCCTCGATCCGGAAATAATCGCGCGTCAGGCTCTCACCGTCTTGTTTCCACCATTCCATCGCGACGCGCTCGGGACCTTCGACCCGCACCACCGCATGATCGGCACGCCGCCATGTGAAATGATGTGGCGGCCCGTCGGGAACCGTCGCAAACGGCACCTTGATCGGCTCGGGCTTTTCAAACAAACGCAACGGCCGGAGGGGCGGCTCGCCCTCCACACGGGCCGGCCACGCCGCCTGCATCGCGATAGCGAGATGCTGCTGCGCCGGCGCCGCCAGCACCGCGCGCTCCGGAATATGGTTGTCCTGCGGCAGATGCACGACCACGCGCCGTCCGCCGATGCGCGCGACGATACGATCGATCAAGGCCGCCAGTTCATCATTGTCGTGGACATTGGCGTCGAGATCGCGCTGCTGCTGCACGACGATTTCGGTGCGGCTTGCGCCAAGCCGGATCAGGTCGAAGCCGAAACCGGGATCGAGCGGATCGTTTAAGGCATCGAGCCGTTCGCGAAACAGACGATCCATCACATCCGGTTTGGTGACGGGCTGCCCGGTGTCCACGATGATGGTGCGGACCGCGCCGTCGGTGCGGAAGAAGCTCGCCTCCAGCCGCCGCGCGCCCTTGCCTTGGTTATCCATCGCGGTGACCAGGGTTTGCGCCAGCCGGGATAATGTCGCCACGATCACGCCTTCGGTCGCGACCGGCTCGGGAAACCGCTTCTCCACGATGTAATCGGGTAACGGCTTGCGCGGGGTGATCGGTGCATCGCCATGCCCCAGCGCCTGTTCCAGCAGGGTGGTGAAATCAGCGCCGAACCGTGCCGTGATTTCGTGGCGGGCGCGCGAGGCGACATCGCCGATGGTCTTCAGTCCGGCGCGGCGCAGGCCGCGGGTGATGGCATCGTCGGCGCCGAGCGTGAACACCGGCAGCGGCCTGACCGCCTCGGCCTCCTCGCCCTCCCGGATAATTTGTCCGGAGATATAACGCGTCATCGTGCGGGCGCAGACCGATGTACTTGCAATCCCGGCGCTGACCGCAAAACCCTGCCGCGTCAGCGCTTCGCAGATGGTCTGCATCAACGCGGCTTCGCCGCCGAACAGATGCACACAGCCGGTGATGTCGAGAAACAGGCCATGCGGGGCATCGAGCGCGACCAGCGGCGTAAAACGATCGCACCAGTCGGCGATGATATTCAGCGCCCGCGCATCGGCCACTTCATCGGCATCGAATACTTGCAATTG
Source organism: uncultured Alphaproteobacteria bacterium (assembly GCA_963790595.1). GTDB lineage: Bacteria > Pseudomonadota > Alphaproteobacteria > Rhizobiales > Xanthobacteraceae > Bradyrhizobium. The sequence goes on from CAWBPE010000016.1 coordinate 171,993, forward strand.
CGGGCAGATGGCGCGGGCATTGGCGAGCGGCAGACCGATCTCAAGACCAAGATCGGCTGCGGCATTATCCAGCGCGGAAATCTGCAGCGCGTTGTTTTGCTTGGCGACGACGATGCAGGGAGAATTATCAAAATTATTAGCCGGCGCGGCGCTGCCGCATGCGAGCTGGCGTTTGATGCGATCGGTGGGCAGGCGCGGCAGCCACAGGCTGAGGATACGCCGCCGGTTTCTCGAAAAGGCACTCATCACATTTCCATTCCATGATCCACCGCCCGACAGGGCCATGACGATTACGAACCAGTTGCGCGTCGAACACCGGCGCGCCCCAAGTCGCCGCAGACATCGAAGCCGCGGGCGGTGAATGCGCCGCGCGCACGATCCATCTGGTTTCCGCCGTCGACGGCGATGGCTCCGCCGCCATCCGCAGCAATAATCCCGTGACGCCCGACGCCTGCGCGGCCAGTGTCAGCTTACGACTGGCGACGAGATCGAACTGGCGCGCTTCGCCCCAGACTTCCAGCACGACACCGCCCAGCGCATCGCAGGCGAGCGCATCGGCGGCCGTCCGCAATGCGGTGTCGACATCGGCCGCGCGCACGACCACGAGCAGACGGGGATCAAGGCCGAGTTCGGCCAGTCCGCTCATCGACAGCGCGCCCGATTCAATTTCGGTGAAATCCTGCCGTACCCACACCAGCGGCCGGCGTGCGATCGCCCGTCCCGCAAGGCCCGCAATGAACCCCGTCGCCGCGGCGCTCTGGCGTCCCTCGGCGAACACCTCATGCACCGCCCCCAGCGCGAGGCCGCCCTGCAACGTCGCATCGGCATCCATATGCCCAAGCGCCACTCTGCCCGGCATATACGCGTCGCCAGGCGTCTCGATGCGTTCGATGCTGCCGCGCAAATTCGCAAGCGTGCTCGTGCGTGCGCCGGTCATTGCGCCGCTCCTCAGGCGATGTTTGAGCCGTCACAGGTAACCTGTGGCTAGCCTATTTGTTCATGATATGTTCTAATATAAAGCTAACATGGCCCAAGGAGTCAATCGGGATTGGCACACCGGGGATTAGCGAGTGGAATCAAAGGGATTGATCATGGACGTGCAACGCAAGCTCGAAATCCTGGCGGATGCGGCCAAATACGACGCGTCCTGCGCCTCCAGCGGCACCGAGAAACGGAGACTCCCGCGACGGCAAGGGCATCGGCTCGACCGCCCCCGGCATGGGCATCTGTCATTCCTACGCGCCGGACGGACGCTGCATCTCGCTGCTGAAGATCCTTTTGACCAACGCCTGCAATTACGACTGCCTTTATTGCGTCAACCGCGCCACCAGCAACGTGCCACGCGCGCGCTTCACGATCGATGAAGTGGTGAAACTGACGCTGGACTTCTATCGCCGCAATTATATCGAGGGATTGTTTCTCTCCTCCGGCATCATCCGCAGCGCCGATTACACCATGGAGCAAGTGGTGAGCGTCGCGCGTAAATTGCGCGAGCAGCATCACTTCCGCGGCTACATCCATCTCAAGACCATTCCGGAAGCCGACGATGCGCTGATCGCGGAAGCCGGCAAGTATGCCGACCGTCTCAGCATCAATATCGAAGTGCCGGAAGAAACCAGTCTTGCGAAGCTGGCGCCGGAAAAAGATGTCCGCGCGATCCGCCGAACCATGGGCCGGCTGCGCCTGAAGCTTGATGAGGCGCAGGAAGGCCGCAAGGTCACGCCGCAGGGCAATACCGCGCCGCGGTTCGCACCGGCCGGCCAGAGCACGCAAATGATCATCGGCGCGGATACCGCCAGCGACCAGACCATTCTCAACACCAGCGCCAATCTCTACGGCTCCTACAGGCTCAAGCGCGTCTATTACTCCGCATTCAGCCCAATCCCCGATGCCAGCCGTTCGCTACCCCTGGCCGCACCGCCTCTGGTGCGCGAACACCGGCTCTATCAAGCCGACTGGCTGATACGATTTTACGGTTTCGATGTCGGCGAAATCGTCGAACAGGCCGAAGGCATGCTGTCGCTCGACATCGATCCAAAGCTCGCATGGGCGCTGCGGCATCGCGACCGCTTTCCGATCGACATCAACCGCGCCAGCCGCGAGGATCTGTTGCGTGTGCCAGGCTTCGGCACCAAAGCCGTCGATCGCATCATCGCTACCCGGCGCTTCACGTCCGTGCGGTCATCCGATCTCGCCCGCTTGCACATTCCCCGCAACAAGGCGCTGCCGTTCATTGTGCTCAGCGATCATCGCCCTGCACCGCATCTGTTGGATGCCGCCGGACTGGCGGAGCGGTTCAAGCCGAAACCGGCTCAATTGGGATTTGGGTTTTGAAATGAGCCATCACATCCTGGCCCTGGAAAGCGAAACCGATTTTGACGGCTGGCGTCAATCCGCGCGTGCGTTGATTCTCAACAACATCTCACCATCCGTCGTGACATGGTGCGTGCAAGGCAATTCGCCCGAATTGTTCGAACCATCGGCCATCGCGCCGCCGTCAGACCCCCATGGCACTTTCACGGTCCCGGCTAAATTCGTTGAACTGGCGCAGTCCACTATTCTGAATCGCAACCCCGAACGGTTTGCCCTGCTCTATCGCCTGCTGTGGCGGCTTCGCGGTAAACCCGATCTGCTGATGGTCGCGATCGATCCAGATGTTTCGCGTATCGCAGCCATGGCCAAGGCCGTGCATCGCGACGAGCACAAGATGCACGCGTTCGTTCGCTTCCGCCAAGTCGGCGAGGGAAAAACCTCGCGCTTTGTCGCCTGGTTCGAACCGGAGCATCATATCGTCGAGGCTGCCGCGCCGTTCTTCGTCCGGCGTTTCGCCGATATGGCGTGGTCGATCCTGACACCGGATGCCTGCGCGCATTGGGATGGCAAGGCCGTCGCAATTACAGCTGGCGTCAGCAAGGCCCAGGCGCCGTCGGAAGACCGGCTGGAACAAACCTGGCGCAGCTACTACGCCAGCATCTTCAACCCGGCACGGCTGAAGGTGAAAGCCATGCAAACCGAGATGCCGAAGAAATATTGGCGGAACCTGCCGGAGGCCTCGTTGATTAAGCCATTGATCGCCGGCGCTGAGCGCGCGGCGAGCGCCATGATCGCCAACGTGGCAACGGCACCGCACAAATCGCAGAAACGGCAGACGCCCATCACCAAGCCAAAACATTCACCATCCGCCGACACCATCCAGGCGCTCCGTGAGGAGGCCGCCAATTGCCGAGCCTGTCCACTCTGGAAAGATGCGACCCAGATCGTGTTCGGCGAAGGCCCGCAGCATGCGCGGGTGATGCTGGTCGGCGAACAGCCGGGTGACAAGGAGGATTTGGCGGGCAAACCTTTCGTCGGACCCGCCGGTCACATGCTCGACCGCGCACTGGAAGAAGCCGGGATCGACCGGTCGAAGCTCTACGTCACCGGCGCGGTAAAGCATTTCAAGTTTCTGGCCCGCGGAAAATTCCGGCTGCATCAGAAGCCCAACACGTCCGAAATCAGGGCATGCCGGCAATGGTACGAGCGCGAACTGCGGTCGATCAAACCCGAGCTCGTGGTGGCGATGGGCGCGACCGCCGCACAGAGCGTGCTCGGCAAAATCACCCCCGTGAACAAAAACCGGGGTCGCCTGATCGATCTCGACGACGGAATCCGGGCTTTGGTGACCGTGCATCCGTCCTATTTATTGCGGCTGCCCGACGCGGACGCCCGGGCAGAGCAGTACCGGCACTTCGTCCAGGATTTAAAAATTGTGGCTAACCTGTTGCAAGAAAGCAACGCAGCCTGAATTCCATCTCCAAACAATAGCTTATCCGCGGGGCAACGTCCCCGGCCGAAGGCTTTATGACGGCCATTTCACCGTACTGTCACATACCCTAACTAAAATTAATTCCTTGGAGCAGGGGAGAATTAAGATGAGCGACGTTGCGTTACCCGATCGATCGAGCCCGCACGGAGCAAGGGTCCGAATCTGGACAGCGGTATGCATCCGCTGACCGGGATTATTTATTTGGGGGTGGTTGCGGCCGCTCTCTTGTTTGTTGCCTACAGCATTTATGACGATGTCGATGCGACCGGAACCCGGATCACATCGTTTGCACCCTACATTTTGCTCTTTGTGGCCCTGCTGATTGCGCTCGGCTTTGAATTCGTCAACGGCTTCCACGATACCGCCAATGCGGTTGCCACCGTGATCTACACCCGCTCCTTGCCGGCCAATGTCGCCGTGGTGTGGTCGGGCATGTTCAACCTGTTCGGCGTTCTGATGTCGACCGGCGCGGTAGCCTTCGGCGTCGTGTCGCTGTTGCCGGTTGAGCTGATCCTGCAGGTCGGCAGCGGCGCCGGCTTCGCCATGGTGTTCGCGCTGTTGATTTCGGCGATCATGTGGAATGTCGGCACCTGGTACTTTGGTCTTCCGGCCTCGAGCTCGCACACGTTGATCGGATCGATCATGGGTGTCGGCATCGCCAACGCATTGCTGCGCGGCCGTGACGGTACTTCCGGCGTAGACTGGTCGCAGGCTGGGAACATCGGCAAGGCGCTGCTGCTGTCGCCGCTGTTCGGTTTTGCACTCGCTGCCGTGCTGCTGTTCATTCTCAAGAACGTTATGCAGAAGGTTACGCCAGCGCTGTTCGCCGAGCCCAAGGGTGACGCGGCGCCGCCATTGTGGATCCGCGGCATCCTGATCCTGACCTGCACTTTGGTCAGCTTCTTCCACGGTTCCAATGACGGTCAGAAGGGCATGGGCCTCATCATGCTGATCCTGATCGGCACCGTGCCGACCGCTTACGCGCTCAACCGGGCGCTGCCCGAGAGCCAGATCGCGCAGTTCGTCACCAATTCGACGGCAGCCAGCGGGATCATGGAAAAGAAGGGTGCGGGCCGCGCTGTCCCCGCCAATGCGAAGGCGACCGTGACCGACTACGTCGCGCAGCGTCAGCTCAACGACGGCACCTACCCGGCGCTGGCGTCGATGATCAGCGACATCAGCAAGCAGGTGACGCAGTACGGATCGCTTGCCAAGTTCCCGGCCGATAAGGTCGGCAACACCCGTAACGATATGTATCTGGCGTCCGAGGCGATCCGCTTCCTGACGAAGAACAACGCCAGCGACTTCAAGGCCGACGAAATTGCGACGCTCAACAGCTATAAAGGCTCGCTCGACGGTGCGACCAAGTTCATTCCGAGCTGGGTCAAGATCGCCGTGGCGATCGCGCTCGGCCTGGGCACCATGATCGGCTGGAAGCGGATCGTGGTGACGGTCGGCGAGAAGATCGGCAAGACCCATTTGACCTATGCGCAGGGTGCCTGCGCCGAGATCACCGCGGCCGCGACCATCGCGGCGGCGGACGGCTATGGCTTGCCGGTTTCGACCACCCACGTGCTGTCTTCGGGTATTGCCGGCACCATGGCGGCCAGCGGCTCCGGCCTGCAATGGTCGACCATCCGCAACATCGCGCTGGCCTGGATCCTGACCCTGCCGGCCGCGATGATCATCTCGGGCACCCTTTACTTCGTGTTCTCCCGTTTCCTGTAAACGGCATCGCCTTCCGACGTGAAGCCAAAGGCCCGCGCCATCAGCGCGGGCCTTTTCGTAGGTACATATCGCCACGCTGGCGAGAGCGATCACGCCGCCAGCATGTTCTCGACCAGCCTGACCCAGTACGACGTCCCGAACACGATCGCCTCGTCGTTGAAATTGTAGGCCGGATGATGCAGCCCGGCGCTGTCGCCATTGCCGCAGAAGATGAACGCGCCCGGCCGCTTTTCCAGCATAAAGGCGAAATCCTCCGCCCCCATCATCGGCGGCATCTCACCAACATTGGCGTCGCCGGCGATTTCCCTGGCGACGTCGATGGCGAAATCCGTCTGCGAGGCGTGATTGACCAGCACAGGATAGCCGCGCTCATAATTCAGATCGATTTTGGTGCCCGTCGCCTGCGCCACGCCGGCGACAACCTCGTGCACCCGCTTCTCGACCAGTTTGCGCATCTCCGCCGTGAGAGTACGAACCGTGCCGTGCAGTTCCGCGGTCTGCGGGATCACATTGCGCGCATTGCCGGCGTGGAATTCGCAGATCGAAACCACCGCCGCTTCCAGTGGATCGACGTTGCGCGAGACGATGGACTGCAGGGCCGTGATCAATTGCGCGCCGGCCAGAACCGTATCGATGCAGAGGTGCGGGCGCGCCGCATGTCCGCCGAGGCCCTCGATCCGGATGTCCACGGCATCCGTAGAGGCCATCAGTGAACCGGGCCGGATCGCAAACGAGCCGACCGGCAATCCCGGATTATTATGCATGCCGTAGACCTGATCGATCGGGAAACGGTCCATCAGGCCGTCCTTGATCATCGCGGCGGCGCCGGCGCCGCCCTCCTCCGCCGGCTGAAAGATCACAACCGCATCGCCGGCAAAATTCCTGGTCTCGGCGAGATAACGCGCCGCGCCGAGCAGCATCGCGGTATGCCCGTCATGGCCACACGCATGCATCTTGCCCGGTGTCTTGGAGGCGTAAGCAAGTTTGGTGGCCTCCTCGATCGGCAGCGCGTCCATATCGGCGCGAAGCCCGATCCCCCTGAGGTTACCGTTGCCGGGCTTGCGGCCCTTGATGACACCGACAACGCCGGTGCGGCCAAGGCCCGTGACCACGTCGTCACAGCCGAACTCCCGAAGCCGATCCGCCACGAATGCCGCGGTGCGGTGAACGTCGTACAGCAACTCCGGATGTTCATGGATATCCCGGCGCCAGGCCTGAATATCGGGTTGCAGATCGGCGACGCGATTGACGATGGGCATGACAAAACTCGGTCCAGAGAACGATTTCATCCTGTCTAGCATGTCCCTCCGATCCACCCAACACTTCGCAGCGCTGTACAGCAGCCAGCCGCGACGGTATGGCCTTAATTGGCCTGCGGCTGGCACGTACCGGGGCCTGTTTGAGTGTTATGGCGGCACACGGTGATGACTTATGCAGCGGCTTGAAGGTGATTTTGACTGTATCGTCGTCGGCGCAGGCACCGCGGGCTGCATCATGGCCAACCGGCTGTCGGCCGATCCCAACAACCGCGTCCTGATCCTGGAAGCCGGCGGCAACGACAACTGGATCTGGTTTCACATCCCGGTCGGCTATCTCTTCGCGATCGGTAATCCGCGCTCGGACTGGATGTTCAAAACCGAGCCCGAGGCCGGTCTTAACGGCCGCGCGTTGGCCTATCCCCGCGGCAAGGTGATCGGCGGCTCCTCGGCGATCAACGCCATGATCTCGATGCGCGGCCAGGCCGCCGATTACGATCACTGGCGCCAGCTCGGCCTGACCGGCTGGGGCTATGACGACGTGCTGCCGGCGTTTCGGCGGCTTGAGGATCATTTTCTCGGCGAGAGCGAACATCATGGCGCCGGCGGCGGCTGGCGGATCGAGGCGCCGCGGCTGTCCTGGGCCATTCTGGATGCGATCGGCGACGCGGCGCAAGAAATGGGAATTAAGAAAATTCCGGATTTCAACACCGGCGACAATGAAGGTGTCGGCTATTTCCACGTCAACCAGAAGCGCGGACGACGCTGGTCGTCGGCGCGGGGCTTTCTCAAGCCGGTGCTCAATCGCGCCAACCTGCGGCTTGAAAAAAACGTGCTGGTCGATCGTCTGATCGTCGAGAACGGCCGCGCTGTCGGCGTGCGCTTTATCCGTGGCGGCGAAGTCATCGAGGCCCGCGCACAAGGCGAAGTGATCCTGTGCGCGGGATCGATCGGATCGGCGCAGGTGCTGCATCGCTCCGGCATCGGGCCGGCGGAATGGCTGACGCCGCTCGGTATCGAAAGCGTGCTCGACCGCCAGGGCGTCGGCCGCAATCTGCAGGACCATCTGCAGCAGCGCGCGATCTACAAGGTCGAGGGCGTTCGCACGCTCAACGAGACCTATTACTCCCTGATCGGACGCGGCCTGATGGGCCTCGATTATGCGTTGCGCCGCCGCGGCCCGCTGACCATGGCGCCGTCGCAGCTCGGCATTTTCACGCGTTCGGATCCGCATCGCGAGCGCGCCAACATCCAGTTCCATGTGCAACCGCTGTCGCTCGACAAATTCGGCGATCCCCTGCATCGTTTCCCGGCGGTCACGGTAAGCGCCTGCAATCTGCAGCCGACCTCGCGCGGCATTGTCCGCATCCGCTCCGCACAGCCCGATCAGGCGCCGTCAATCGCGCCGAATTATCTCACCACCGACGATGACCGCGAGGTCGCCGCCGACGCGATCCGCACCACGCGGCGCCTGATGCAACAACCGGTGCTGAAACCCTATCATCCCGAAGAATTCCTGCCGGGCCCCTCGGTCGGCGACGATGATACGGCGCTGGCGAAAGCCGCCGGCGATATCGGCACCACGATCTTTCACCCCGTCGGCACCGCGAAAATGGGAACGGCCAGCGACCCCCTGGCCGTCGTCGACGAGCGCCTGCGCTTTCATGGGCTAGCCGGACTTCGCGTCGCCGACGCCTCGGTGATGCCGACGATTACGTCGGGGAACACCAATACGCCGACCGCAATGATCGCGGAAAAAGGTGCGGCGATGATTCTTGAGGATCGTCGCGGGTAGCGGATTCGAATTTCTTAACATCGTCATTGCGAGGAGCGAAGCGACGAAGCAATCCATTCTTTCTTTGTGCCGCACGATGGATTGCTTCGCTTCGCTCGCAATGACGGCAGACATAATTTCTCATTCTCGCGGCGCGTTCCGCCCGAGTTTTGCCAACAAAATCCCGCCCTCCCTTCAGAGGGCGCAGGGAATGCCGGGCGCCTGGTGCGCCCGCCGCCGCATGTGCGAAGGCAGAGAGTAGAATGCACACGCGTTGGTTAGGTCACACCGAGAACGCCCGGCATTCCCCACGCGATGGTTTACAGCTTACTTCGCGCTCTCCCCGGTGATCGGGCTCTTTTGCCACCGTCGCCCGCGCCGTCTCCAGCGCGAACTTGACGCCAGCGTCGAGGCGTCAGGACCACACGACTTCGCCGTCCGCCTCAGTGCCATTCGTCAAAGGCACATCCGCGTCCACCGCATCCCATCCCGCGTCCGTGACGATCGCGATACGCCCCTCGAGTGGGACGGGATGTGCGGATTATAGGAGTGATTTGCGTATTCGGAAAATCAGAATATTTTTCGCGTCAGGGCTGGACTTTGATTTCTCGGATGTGCACTTGATTTGCCCGTCGGGTAGTTATCACTCCGGAATCGTAGGGTGAGCAAAGGCGCGCTTGCGCCGTGCCGACCGTTGTTTTTTGGTGTGATTTCAGTAGCTGTCGTCCTGGTGAGAGCGGCGATCGCGAAATGCCCCCATTGTGGGGTGTCAACCGTTCCGCGGGCGGACAGGAATTGCGGCGCTTATTCAAGCACTTAGTTTTCGGACGGCGCGCGAACGTCCCGTCAGTGTCCCGTTGGGATTGGACGCACTTTCGAGAAAGCGCTTTCGCCGCAACTTATGCTAGATTACTTACGCTCTTCTATCAAAGAGAAAGCCGGGGATAGAATGAAGGTATTTCTGAGTTGGTCTGGAGAGAAAAGTAAAGCTGCGGCCATGGCGCTCCACGGCTGGCTACCGACCGTAATTCAAACGGTCAAACCTTATATGTCTGCGGAGAACATCGACAAAGGTGAGCGGTGGAGCGTCGATATTGCAAAACAGTTGGAGGAAACCCACTTCGGCGTGATTTGTGTAACTCCGGACAACATGACTGCGCCTTGGGTTTTGTTCGAAGCAGGCGCTCTTTCAAAAAGTATCGAACGAGCACGGGTATCGCCTGTACTATTTGGGTTGGGTGGTTCCGATTTCACTGGTAGTCCATTGCTACAATTTGAGCTGCACCCGGTTCCGAAGACACCGAGTTAGGTGTTTTATGGAACAGGAGGTGCGTCATGGAGAGAAGGCAGTTTACGCGGGAGTTCAAGCTTGAGGCTGTCCGGCTGATCAAGCAGCGCGGTGTGTCGTATGCGCAGGCATCAAAAGACCTTGGAGTTCATCCGACACAGTTACGCAATTGGGTGAAGCAGCTTGCGGACGATCCGCAACATGCGTTCCCCGGCCACGGCCAGATGAAGCCGGAGCAGTTGGAGATCGCGCAGCTCAAGCGCGAGGTCGCCAAGCTGAAGGCCGAACGAGATATTCTAAAAAAAGCCGCGGCCTACTTCGCGAAGGAATTGACGTGAAGTTCGGTTTTGTTGCGAAGCACCGGGGGATCTGGCCGGCGGAATGGTTGTGCGGGGCGCTCGGTGTCTCGCGGGGTGGCTTCTATGCCTGGCTGACACGGCCGCGCAGTCAACGCAGCCGGAGCGAGGAGGAGTTGGGTGCGAAGGTTCGCGCCAGCTTCCTTGCCAGCGATCGAACCTATGGCGCCAGGCGGGTGTGGCACGACATGCTGGCGGAAGGCGTGTCGTGTGGCCTGCATCGGATCGAGCGTTTGATGCGGCTACAGGCTCTTAAAGCGCGCCCGCGACGGCGTCGACTGCCGCCCGATCTGGGTGAGCGGCAGGTCGCCGCCGTCGCTCCCAACGTGCTCGACCGCAGCTTCGAAGCGCCCCCTCCCAACCGCAAATGGATCGCTGACTTCACCTATGTGTGGACGGCGGAGGGCTGGCTCTATGTGGCCGCCGTCGTTGATCTGTTCTCGCGGCGGGTGGTCGGATGGTCGATGAGTACAGCGATGACGGCGCAGCTCGTCACCGATGCCCTGGTGATGGCGATCTGGCGACGCGGCAAACCGGATGCGCTGCTGCATCATTCCGATCGCGGCAGCCAATACACCAGTGAGCAGTTCCAGCGGTTGATGGCCGATCACGGCGTCGTCTGCTCGATGAGCCGGTCAGGCAACGTCTGGGACAACGCGGCGATGGAGAGCTTCTTCTCGTCCTTGAAAACCGAGCGGACTGCGCGCAAAATGTACCGAACGAGAGACGATGCCAAGGCTGACGTGTTCGACTATATTGAGCGCTTCTACAATCCGAAACGCCGGCACTCGACGATCGGATATTTAAGCCCTATGGAGTTCGAGCGGCAGGCTGGATTAGCTTAAGCGGGTGTCAACAGAACCGGGTGCAGCTCAGGTCACTGCATTCGGTTGAAGAAGGTTCTCTGAGTACGGATTTGAACAATGGCGTCGGACGAAACCTCAACGATCTATTCGGAACGATATGTCGCGTTCGTCGATATATTAGGTTTTAGCGAAATCGTTCGGAATTCTCAGTACTCGCCGTATCAGGCAGCGGAGTTAGTTCGCGTTCTAGAGCGAATTCGCTCCCGAGCTACGAGCGCCGCCATCAAGCAGACCGACGATTTGCTTGGGGACGATTTCAAAGCGCAATCTTTCTCGGATACCATCGTACTTTCCGAGGCGGCCTCTGAAACCGGCCTGAAATACCTGCTGTTTTCAGTCGAAAATCTGGTGCTTGATTTGTTGGCGCAGGGAATCCTGACGCGAGGCGGCGTGGCCAAAGGACTGCTACATCATTCGGACGCCGTCGCGTTTGGTCCAGCATTCCTTGCTGCGTATCACTTGGAAACGACCATCGCAAAATATCCTCGCATTGTCGTCGATCAGTCGACGCATCGGGACTATCGCGCTCGAAACAAGGCGGATTGGGACATGCTTTCGTCACGCTTGATCCACGCCGATGACGGCCCTGTTCATTTGGATGTTTTCCGTAGATTTAGAGACATACCCAGCCATCTCCACGCTCCATCCCGGCTGCTTGTCACTGGGCAATCTTGCCGTGCTTGCATCCAAAATCAGTTGAGCAATTCAATATACAATCCTCACTATTTTCAGAAGCTGAGGTGGCTCACAATTTACTGGATTAATGTGCGCACCGGTTTGCCTCCAATCGATGGCCTTGAACCGATAGACTTTCCCCGTGACGATGAACCAACGCAAAAGTGACAAATTCAAATACGCGATATCCAAATTGATTTCAGCGCGTAGGGCCGATTAGCGTAGCGTAATCCGCCGTTTCGCTGACGGTAAGTGGTGGGTTACGCCTTCCGCCTTCGAGCTACGGCGGACAAGTCGGCTAACCCACCCCACGGTCTACAGACAAAAAAGCCGCCCCTTTGACAGGGGCGGCAAAACGCGACTCTACGCGTACGACTTCTTCTTATTAATTATGGCCGTGATGCTCGGCGTGATGACGGCTGGCTTCGGTGTGGTGATGTTCGGCATGGCTGGCGTGGCCATGCGCGCTGTGGGCGTGATGGGCCGCCTTTTCGTGATCGCCGGATTCATGATGCTTGGCAGCTTCGCGATGGTGCTTCGCGGCATGCTCGTGATGTTCGGCAGCCTTGTGGTGATGCTGGACGCCTGCGTGGTCGCTCATGTCAGTTCTCCCGGTCTGTGATTTAGAGTCCGGATGGTCTACGCAGATCACCTGACACTATGCTGACGGCAACAAGACAGGTTTGTTGCGGTTGACATCGCAGGGCGGAACAATCGCCAGCCGGTTTCACGCCAACGTCACGCCCAACCGCCGGCGATCGGAATCACGTGGCCGGTGACGAAGCCGCAATCACCTGCCGCGAGGAACTCGACCAGCGCGCCGACTTCGTCGGGCTTGCCGAGACGGCCGAGCGGAATGTTGCGTTCGATTTTGGCGCGCGACTCCGGGTTGGCCAGAAGTTCCGGCGGAAAGTAACTTGGATTTTCGACGTAGTTCGGCGCCACCGCGTTGACGAGAATGTTGTAAGGCGCGAGTTCGCGCGCCAGCGTCAAGGTCAGCGCGTTGGCGCCGCCGCGCGCGGCCGCGTACATCGAATAATTGGACAGGCCGCGCAGCGGCGCCGCCGACGTCACCAGAATGATGCGTCCGCCGCCCTGACGTTTCATTGGCTTGATCGCGGCCCTGGCCAACTCAAACGGCCGCACCATCATCGCTTCGAGCCCCGACCGAAAATCTTCGGTCGTCGCTTCTTCCAGCGGCGCCCGGATCGCAGGCGCTTCGTCATTGCTGACGACTGCGTCGATCCGGCCGTGCGCGTCGAGCGCGGCCGCGATGATATCTTCCGGCTTCGTCACGTCGCAGGTGATGATGCCCTGACGATCCCCGATAAAGGACTGGCGGATCGACGGATCCGAAAACGCTTCATCCTGCGCCACGATGCGCGCGCCATTGCGTGCCATCCGGGACACCGAGGCCGGACCGACATAGTGCAGCGCGTTGGTAATGAGAACCACCGGAGCATCGTTCATGCGCATGATCCTGCCCGCGGCGGCGCCAGCGTAAAGTCAACTTGTCGGGAAACGCGCACCATAGCAGCGGTGCCGTCCGTACGCTGGCCGCCTAGCCTTGAGCTAAGCGGATTTGCGCACGGCGTTGTCGACCAGTGTCTTGCCCAGCGACCAGATCGCACCGGGAACCTTGTGGCTGGAGGCGATCACGGAATCGAACGCTGTCTCGATCCACTTGCAATCTTCTTCGGTGATGGTCAGCGGCGGCAACAGCTTGATGGTATGGCTGCCGTGGCCGGAGACTTGCGTGAGGATCTTGTGATCCTTGAACAGCGGCACCGTGATGAGCTGGCAGAACAGGCCCTTGCTCGCGGTTTCCAGAACGTTCCACGAGGCTTTCAAGCGCAGCGACTTCGGCGGACCGAACTCGACGCCTATCATCAGTCCCTTGCCGCGAACCTCTTTCAGAAGTTCATAGCCCGGAACCATTCGGGTCAGCGCCAGGCGCAGTTCGGCGCCGCGCTTGGCGGCGGCGTCGACCAGCTTTTCGGCTTCCATGACTTCAAGCGTCGCGATGCCGGCGGCCATCGCGAGATCGTTCTTGGCGAAGGTCGACCCGTGAACAACCGCGCGGTCCATTTGATTGAATATCTTGTCGAAGACGCTCTTGCGGGTCAGCACCGCGCCGACCGGAACGTGGCCGCCCGAGAGCGACTTGGCGAGCAGCACCATGTCGGGTTCGACATTCCAGTGCTCGACCGCCAGGAATCTTCCGGTGCGTCCGATCCCGGTCTGGATTTCGTCAGCGACGAACAATGTCCCGTATTTGCGGCAGAGCGCGGCCGCGCCTGGCAGGAACTCGTCGGTGGGCATATTGACGCCCTTGCCCTGAATCGGCTCGACGATAAAAGCGGCCATCTGGCGCGATGACAGCGCTTGTTCCAGGGCTGCGAGATCGTTGAACGGAATCGATGTGCAACCCGGCAGCAATGGCTCGAACCCGCCGCGAAAATTGGGATCGTCGGTCAGCGACAGCGCACCATAGGAAAGCCCATGGTAGCCATGAGCACAGTACACGATCCCCGGGCGGCCGGTCGCGCCACGAGCAAACTTGATCGCAGCTTCGACACATTCTGCGCCTGAATTGGCAAAAAATACCTTGTCCAGATAGGGCACGTATTTCAGCAGGCGCTCGGCCAGCACACCGGCCAGCGTCGATACGTCGAGTTGCACGAGATTCGGGAGGTCGCTATCGAGGACGCTCTTCAAGGCTTGGCGCAGCGAGGGATGATTCCGCCCGATCGCAAAAACGCCAAAACCGCTCAACAGGTCGAGATATTTGGCGCCGTCCCGATCGAACAGGTATTGGCCCTGACCCTTTTGAAAGCCGACATCATAGCCGATTGTCTTGAGAACCCGGACCAGCTGCTCGTTCAGATGGCGCACATGCAGGGAACTGCGCTGCGACTGCCGGTCCACAAACATCTCGGAAACGTCTAGATTTGAATATACCATTGTCTACTTACTTCGGTTGAAGGCCATTTCGTCAACTTAAAACGCTCAATGCGGCGTTTTGCCCCCGGTACGTATCATCTACTTAAACACAGGTTTAGCAATGTTGCACCGCCCGCGAAACATCATGACGTCAGTAGTATATTCAGGATTATTTTTGGCGACAGGTCTTGTAGCCGGTCTTGCGCCCGCTTTGGCGGCCGATCCAACCGGCGACTGGAAGGTCGCGGACGGCGTCGCCAACATCCGCGTTGCCGAATGCAATGGCGACATGTGGGGCGCGGTGTCCTGGGAAAAGACGCCCGGTGGCCGTGACAGCAACAATCCGGATGCCTCAAAACGCAGCAGGCCGACCTTGGGCATGCCGATCCTGATCGACATGAAGAAAAAGCCCGGCGTCGATCAATGGGAAGGCCAAGTCTATAACGCCAAGGACGGCCAATCCTACAGTTCGACAATCAAGCCCGTGGGTTCCGACCAGCTTGAAATTCAAGGCTGCGTGCTGGGCTTTCTCTGCGGCGGCGAAACCTGGACCCGCGTCTCAGGGCCTATTCCCTCCAGCACCGCCAACAGCATGGCCAAGGGGACGACGCCGGGAGCGCTACCCAAGGCACCGAAGACCACGGGCTCGGTCAATTCAGGCACCAAGCCAGCGGGTCAAAAGCAGGCCACCGCTGATTCAGTGGGAGATATCTGTCTCCTCCCTGACATCGCGCGGTTTGCCCATTAACGCGGGCTGAAACAACAACACGGCCGCCAGCGTCGTCACCAGCGAGAGCGCGAGCAGCTTGCCCATGCTCGCCGTTCCCGGATGATTCGATAGCCACAGGCTGCCGAACGCCGTGGCTGTCGTCAGCGCACTGAAAAATATCGCGCGCGTCAGGCTCGACTGCAGCAAGTTTGTTCTGCCGGCACGCCACGCCGTGACATAATAAATCTTGAATGCGACGCCGACACCCAGCAGCAATGGCAGCGCGACGATATTGGCGAAGTTGAGCGGCAGCCCGATCAGCACGCAGATTTCCATCGTCACCGCGCCCGCCACCAAGAGCGGGACCAGCGTCAGCAGCACGTCGGTGACGCGCCGCAAGGTCAGCCAGAGCAGGAAGCTGATCACGACCAGCGCCGTGATGCCGGCATGAATGAATGCCTTGACGACGGTGTCGCCGGATTTGAGAATCGATACCGGTCCACCGATCGCGTTCGGCTCGGCATCCAGCACCGCCCCTGCAAACTTGCGCAACGTGTCATTGTCGTTCGGATCGCCGCGTGGCTGCGCCTCGACCCGCATCAGGCCATCCTTGGCTTTCCAGCTGTTCACGATGTCCGGCGGCAGCGTCTTCAGGCTGACAGGTTGGGCCTGCATCAAGTTCTTGAGCTGGTCGAGCGCGATCTTCAGCGGCGTGACGAAGATGGCCTGAACCTTGTCGCGCGTGGCCTGATCGGAAGCCGCGAGCTTCGACAGATCATCGGCCAGCCGCCGCGACGTCACGGCCCCGGGTCCCTTGGAATCGCCGGCCGCCCTGCGCAGGCTTTCCACCGTTCCCTTTAGCGCCTCGACATTCTCCGCGTCGGACGGCGGCGCGTCGACAAATTCCGGATTAAGCGCCGGGTTGAGAATTTTGGCGCCCTGGGCGATCAGCTTGAGCTTTTCCGGCTGGTCTTCGGGCACAAAACTGTCCAGCGACAGCACCCGCAGAACCTCCGGAACCTGCATCAGCCGGGCTTCGATCTTCTTCGCCTCGGCCTCCGAATTCGTCATCACGTTGATGGCGTTGGCGCCGGTGTTGGGATCCTTTCGCAGATCGAGAAAGGTCGCGATCAATTCGACGTTGGGATTGCGCAGGTTGATCGGATTGAAGTCGAATCTCAGCCAATAAAGCAGCGGCAGACCGGCGACCGCAATCAGCAGCGTGCCGACGATGATGGCGACGCGATGTTTTTCGAGAAAATGATCTACCGGCGCCATGAAGGCATAGCCGACCGGCTCCTTTTCCCCGGGCGGATTGAGCAGATTGAGCATCGCCGGCAGCACCGTGATGCTGGAGACGAAAGCCACCAGCATGCCGACGCCGGCAATCTTTCCGAGTTCCGAGACGCCCTTGTAGTCGGTCGGCAGGAACGAAAGGAATCCGGCCGCCGTCGCCATCGCCGCCAGCGAGAGCGGGATCGCGGAATATTCGGCGGCCTTCGCCAGTGCGGCCTTCAAGTCGTCGTTCTTGAAGCGCTCGGAGCGGTAACGGACGCTGAATTGAATGCCGAAATCCACGCCCAGCCCGACGAACAGCACGGCGAACGCAATCGACAGCAGGTTCAGCGAACCCACCATCATCAGGCCGACCGCGGTGGTGATGGAAAGGCCGATGAACAGGTTGATGAATACCGCGGAGATGATCTTCACCGAATGCAGCGCCATCCAGAGGATGACAAGCACGACCAGCACGGTGCCGATGCCGTTGACGACAGCACCGTCGGCCACGGTCGCGAATTCTTCGTTGGCGATCGGAACCGGTCCGGTCAGCCGTACGCGTGCGCCATATTCACTGGCGAATTTGAGATCGACGGCCGCCTGCCTGATCGCGTCGGTCGCGTCCTTGCCGGGCTCAAGCGCGTTGAAATCGAGGATTGGCTTGAACTCGATGAAAGCGCGCCGGTCCGAATCGGTCAAAGGCTTGTCGCTGACGAGTTCGCGCCAGGAGAACGTGGCGGATCCCTTGTTCAGCACATCCTCTATGGTCTGGGCGATCAGCGAGAACGGCCGCTCGGTGTTATCCAGCTTGACCTGGCCGCGCTTGACGCCGGCGAGCCCGGTTTCCAGCGCACCGGTCAATCCCCGGATGCTGGGGTCGCCAGCCATGATCTCGATCAACGGCGCGGCGGAGGAAAATTGGCCGGTCAACTGGCCGACTTCGGCGGCGGGCAGGAACAGCAGGCCGTTTTTCTCAAAAAACTCCCCTGAACCCAACGGCTGGATCGATTCGAAATGCTTGGTGTCGCCGGCCAGTTTCTTGGCGAGGGCGTCGGCTGCCGCGCTGGTGAGTTCCGGCGTCGGGCCTTCCACGACCGCGAGAATCGTTCTGTCGCGATCGAACGCACTGTCGAATTGATTGTCGCGCTTGCGCCAATCAAGGTCAGGCGAAATCAGCGTGTTGATGTCGGTGTTGATTTCAAAGTGTTGGGCAGTATAGAAGCCGGCCCCGACCGCAAGCACGAGGGCGACCAAAACAGTAACAGCGGCAAACCGTGTGCAGGCTTTGACAATCGATACAACAATACTTGTCAGCACATCTTCTCTTTCTAATGTTAACAGCCTGCCGGAAACGTTCGCTATCTATCGGAGTTCCGCGGGCCAATCTAATGTTGTTTTTGAGTATGTTGCCTTGGGGATTCTTGGACAGTTTGTCTGGGGAACACGACAAAAAGCTCAAAACATGCCGAAACCGTGCCCGCGGGCCGCTATAGCGCAGATTGGCCGCCGAAAAGTGACGAACAAGTGGGTCAGGGGTATCGGCCTCTGACGAATTGTCGCAAGCTGTATTATAATACCTAATTTGATGCGGACGTCAGAGGCAAATCGTTATGCAATCCGCCTTTTCTATCCGGTCTTTTTTTGACACAAAGCGCTGTGCCACCAAGTCCTTTACCATCAAGGCTTTTGGGGACCTTTTTGGGATTCTTGGTGCGGATATTGCAGATAGCCACTCCATACGGAGATACCGAATGAATTTGGTGCAACTTGCGTAACGGACGTCCCATGGAAGTGTTTCTGGCACAGCCGCGCGGGTTTTGCGCTGGCGTCGTGCGTGCGATCGAGATCGTCGAGCGAGCGCTCGAGAAATACGGACCGCCGGTCTACGTCCGCCACGAGATTGTTCATAACAAATACGTGGTCGAAAGCCTTAAAAACAAGGGCGCAATCTTCGTCGAGGACCTTTCGGAAGTTCCGCCCCACGCCGTCACGGTGTTCAGCGCCCATGGCGTGGCGCGCAGCGTGGAGGAAGAAGCCGCGGCGCGGGGCCTGCCGGTCCTCAATGCCACCTGCCCGCTGGTCACCAAGGTCCACAATCAAGGCAAGCGCTATATGTCAAAAGGCCGGGCGCTGATCCTGATCGGCCATGCCGGCCACCCCGAGGTCGAGGGAACCATGGGGCAGGTTTCCGGCCCGGTGCTGCTGGTCCAGAACGTCGACGATGTCGCCGCTTTGACGCTGCCCACGGATACCCCGGTGGCCTATATCACCCAGACCACGCTCAGCGTGGACGACACCAAGGACATTATTGCGGCCCTTCACCAACGTTTTACAGATATTCAAGGCCCCGACATCCGGGATATCTGCTATGCGACACAGAACCGGCAATCTGCGGTAAGGGACCTTAGCAAGCTGGTGGACGTTATTCTGGTGGTGGGCGCCAACAATAGCTCCAACTCAAACAGACTTCGCGAAATCGGCACCGAAGTCGGGGTCGCGAGCTACCTGATCGCTGACGGTAGCGAGCTAAACCCGGCCTGGCTCAAGGACGCCAGAGCGGTCGGCATCACAGCCGGCGCCTCGGCGCCGGAAGTCTTGGTCGACGACGTGATCGAGGCCCTGAGGCGCATTGGACCGGTCGCGGTCTCGGTGCTTCCGGGCCGCGAAGAAAATATCGAATTTCGTCTGCCTGCCGAACTGACGGCAGGCTGATCCACTTCTCTACTGAGCCCGGAAAGAAACTTGTAATGGCAATACCGTTCTTCAAGGAAATGCGTATCGGCGGCTATCTGATGAAGCAGAAGCTGCTGGGCCGGAAACGTTATCCGCTGGTGCTGATGCTGGAGCCGCTGTTCCGCTGCAACCTCGCTTGCGTCGGCTGCGGCAAGATCGACTATCCCGACGCGATCCTCAATCGCCGCATGTCGGCGCAGGAATGCTGGGATGCCGCCGATGAGTGCGGCGCACCGATGGTGGCTATTCCCGGCGGCGAGCCCTTGATCCACAAGGAGATCGGCGAGATCGTGCGCGGCCTGGTCGCGCGCAAGAAGTTCGTCTCGCTGTGCACCAACGCGCTGCTCTTGGAGAAGAAGCTCGATCTGTTCGAGCCGTCGCCCTATTTGTTCTTCTCGGTGCATCTCGACGGCCTGAAAGACCATCACGACAAGGCCGTGTCGCAGAAGGGCGTGTTCGATCGCGCTGTCTCCGCGATCAAGGCCGCCAAGGCCAAGGGATTCACGGTCAACGTCAATGCCACGATCTTCGACGGTCATGCCGCGGAAGACATCGCCAAGTTCCTCGACTTTACGACCGAACTCGGCGTCGGCGTTTCGATGTCGCCCGGCTACGCCTATGAGCGTGCGCCCGACCAGGAGCACTTCCTCAACCGCACCAAGACCAAGAAGCTGTTCCGCGACGTGTTCGCGCTCGGCAAGGGCAAGAAGTGGAACTTCATGCATTCCGGCCTGTTCCTGGATTTCCTTGCGGGTAACCAGACTTACGAATGCACCCCGTGGGGCATGCCGGCGCGCAATATTTTCGGCTGGCAGAAACCCTGCTATCTGCTCGGCGAAGGCTACACCAAGACCTTCAAGGAGCTGATGGACACCACGGACTGGGAGACCTACGGCACCGGCAAGTACGAGAAGTGCGCCGACTGCATGGCGCATTGCGGCTACGAGCCGACCGCGGCGAATGCGGCCCTGGTCAATCCGATCAAGGCGATGTGGGTGGCGCTGCGCGGCGTGCGTACGACCGGCCCGATGGCGCCCGAGATCAATCTCGATCACCAGCGTCCGGCGCAGTACATCTTCTCGTCGGAGGTGCAGAAGCGCCTGTCAGAGATCCGCCGCGACGAAGCCCTCGCCGCCGAGCAGAAAGCCTCGACAGCCGCGTAGGCTGCGCAGCGCGCGATTGAAATCGATCCCGGTCGAGACCAGCGCGCGCAACGACATCGGGTTGCGCGCGAGGCCGCGCAACACCTTGCGCAGGTCGATATCGCCGTTCGGCTTGACGGCTGAGCGCGCCAGCTCCGGCAACGCACGCGAGGCCGGATCGCTGATGACCCGCAGCGCCGCGAACGGCAGGCCCGCTTCGGCCGCGTAGGCCGCCGCGATATGGCTCTCCATGTCGACCGCCGCAGCGCCCGTCTCCGAGCGCAATGCGGCCTTGCCGTCACGGGCCACAACCACCTCTTCGACGCCGGCCAGGCCGCCCCGGACCACGCGCCGGCGCCCTAGCGCGACGCTGGCGATCAATTCTTCATTCAACGATAGACCGGCCAGCCAGCGGGTATCGCCGGCCAGGACCTCGGTCGCGACCACGACGTCGCCGGATCGCAAGGAGGGATCGAGGCCGCCGGCCACGCCGAAGCTGATCACGCCCCTGATCGTCGAGGGATCGAACACGGTCAGAAGGGCCCGCAATTGCTGGGGATCGCTACTGCTGCAGATCACGGTCATGCCCGGACCGGCCGCAATGCGGGCCTCCTGCACCAGACCGGTCACGATCAGTATCGGCCGCGGGTCAATCGAATTGCCCGCGGAAGTCTCTTGCCCCATCCCCAAAGTCACATTCCGACCCCTACCACCTTGCTGTTGGTGCTCCTCAAATTCCGGTACCGCGCCAACGCCCAGAGCGGGAAGAACTTCGGATAACCATGATAGCGCAGATAAAACACCCGAGGAAACCCGGTTGCGGTGTATCTCTGCTCGTCCCACAGACCTTTTTCCGTCTGTGTGGCAATCAGGTACTGCACGCCCCGCGCCACGGCCGGGTGTTCCACTTCGCCGGCCGCCATCAATCCAAGCAAGGCCCATGCCGTTTGCGAAGCGGTCGTGGGCGCACCCTCGAATCCCTTATAGTCCAATCGGTAGCTGGTGGCATCCTCGCCCCAGCCGCCATCCTCGTTCTGGATCGACAGCAGCCAGTCCGCGGCCTTGCGCATCACCGGATCGCCGTGATCCACCCCGGCGGCATTGAGCGCGCACAGCACCGACCAGGTGCCGTAAATGTAGTTCAGGCCCCAGCGGCCGTACCACGACCCCTCCGCGAGCTGGGTCCGGCGCAGATAGTCGACCCCTGCCGCTACCGCAGGGCTGCCTTGCGCGGTCTCGCCAAGCTGAGCCAGCATCGAGACGCAGCGGGCGGTGACGTCCTCGGTCGGGGGATCGAGCAGCGCGCCGTGGTCGGAGAACGGAATGTTGTTGAGATAATATTCGAGATTGTTGACGTCGAAGGCGGCCCAGCCGCCGTCGCGGCTTTGCATGCCCTCGATCCATTCACGGCCGCGGGCGATCGCGGCATCGTAGACGGGATTGGGGTTGGCGCGGCGCTCGCGATCCATCGCCATCACGACGACAGCCGTGTCGTCGAGGTCGGGATAATAGGCGTTATTGTATTGGAACGCCCAGCCGCCGGGACGAACATCCGGCCGCTTCACGGCCCAGTCGCCCTTGACGTCCAGCACCTGCTTCGGGACCAGCCAGTCCAGCCCCTGTTTGGCCGGAACCAACGCCGCTTCGCTTCCGGCCTCAATCAGCGCATGACAGGTCAGCGAGGTGTCCCACACCGGCGACACGCAGGGCTGGCAATAGGCCTCGTGCTCGCCGACCACCAGCAGCAGATCGAGCCCTTTGCGGGTGACGGCGCGGGGCGGATAATCCGCCGGCTTGCCCAGCACCTCATACATCATCACGGTGTTGGCCATCGGCGGATAGATCGCGCCGAGGCCATCTTCGCCGTTCAGCCGCTCCTCGATGAAGGCGACCGCGCTGTCGATCGCCCGGGCCCGCGTTTTTTTCGGAAACAGCGGCTCGGTCGCCCGCAACACGATGTCGAGGGCGCGAAACAGCAGAAACCAGCCCCAGCTCTGATGCGGTGCCTTGGCCGTCATGCCGATCGAACGCGGCGCCTGCAGAAACAGCTCGTCGATGCCGACACCGCTGACATTCTTCGCAACCGGTTTCAGCGCCGCCAATACCATCAGCGGCACGATCGTGGTGCGCGCCCAGTACGAGATCTTGTTAATATGAAACGGCGACCAGAACGGCAGCAGCATGATCTCGACCGGCAGCACCGGGACGCTGCGCCACGTCAGCACCCCGAACATCGCCAGCATGAAGCGCGTGAAAACGTTGCTATGGATGGCGCCGCCGCGCGCGTGGATCGCCTCGCGCGCCCTCACCATGTGCGGCGCGTCGACGGAATCGCCGATCATCTTCAGTGCGAAATAGGATTTCACGCTGGCGCTCATGTCGAACGCGCCGTCATGCACCAGCGGCCAGCCGCCATGCGCGCCCTGAACCCGGCGCAGGTAATTGGCGATCTTGGCTTCCAGCACGGCATCGACCGGCTCACCGAGATAATGGCGAAGCAGCACATATTCGGCGGGGATGGTGCAGTCGGCTTCGAGCTCGAACACCCAATGTCCGTCCGGCTGCCGATAATTCAACAAGCCCTGCGTCGCCGCATCGATGCTCGCCTCCAGTGCGCCACCGACCTCGGTTCCAACTGTGCTATTTCCGGAATGCATCTGCCCTGACATCCGCTGCTTTTGCCCGTCCGGTCTGATCGAAAACCCCTGATCTTGCAATCGCTCGATCAGCCCACTCCGGTCAGTTCCTGGCCAGAACCAGATCGGCGGCACGGTCCCCGGACCGGACCGACCCTTCGATGGTTGCCGGCAACCCCGTATCAGTCCAGTCGCCCGCGAGAAACAGGTTTTTCTGGCCCGTCGAGGCGCCCGGCCGCAGCGCGTTTTGTTCGGGCGTGGCTTCGAAAGTGGCGCGGCGTTCGCGCACGATCTGCCAGGGCGGCAGGTCGGCCACAATGCCGGCGGCTTTGCAGATATCCCGCCAGATCGCCTGCGCCAGTTCCTCGCGCGGCAAGTCCACCAGCCGGTCGGCGCCGCTGATGGTAATCGACAGCCGCTGCGGGAACGCAAACAGCCACTCCACCAGCCCGCCCACGACGCCGAGAAGAGGCGGCAGGCCCGCAGGAGGATCGAAGCGGAAATGCGCATTCACGATCGCCCGGAACTTGGTCGGCGTTTTCAGGCCCGGCAGCAGCGCCGCAGCCGGACGCGGCGGAACCGCCAGCACCACGGCATCGCCGGACTCGACCGCGATAGTGTCGTCGCCGAATTTCAATTCGCCAACGCCGTCGGCCGACATGCCGAACGCGCGCAGCTCATGCCCGAACTGGATGCTCGCGCCCTTGCCCTGCAGCATCTTGATGGCGGGTTCGACCAGCACCGCGCTGAGGCCCTCGCGGGCGATCAACGGCCGGCAAGCAACGCCGCCCGCCAGCAGGGTTTCGCGCACGATCGCGCCGGCTAGACCCGCGGATCCCTCCGGCGGATCGACATTGAGCGCCGCCAGCAGCAGAGGCTGCACCAGCCGGTCATACAGCGTGCCCTTGCAGGGAATGGCGTCGCCGACCAGTTTGCCCTGCCCTGCCCAGATCAGCGGCATCAATGCGAGGTAATCGAGCAGGCCGGTGTCGGGCACACGGCGCGCGCTATCGAAGACCCACAGCGGCGACCTGTTGTCCCCGAGGTCGAGCTGCCAGCGTTGGCCGGTTTTGAGATCGACGAACGGAAACTGCGCGCGCTTCGGCCCGACCAGTCCGGCCTCGGTGCCGATCGATCTGGCGTAAGCCAACGCATGATGGTTGCCCGACAGCAGGAGGTGGTTGCCATTGTCGATCGTGAGGTTGGTCGCAGCATCGAAATAGGACCGGCAGCGGCCGCCGGCCTGCTGCGTGGCCTCGTGGACGTGCACGCGATAATTCGCATTCGCGAGCCGGACGGCTGCCGAGAGGCCGGAAATTCCGGCGCCGATAATGTGAACGGTCTTTTGCATCAGATCAGGGCGTAGCGAATAAGAATGGCAAGGCGGGCAATCTTGTTGACGCGAACCGGCGTGCGCGGCGCCGCGAATCCGCGGGCGACCAGCAATTCAAGAATCGCGCGATAATATTTCGACATGATGCGGGGCGCGCGCACCACCCGACGCCGATTGCGGCCCATGATTTCGTCGGCCTTTTCGAAATGCGCCCGCGCCCGAATAACCAGCGGCGTGCATACTTTCGGCAGCGCCGGATCGGCAATCACCTTGAGCGGATCGGCGCTGGTGATGCCGGCGTGCAGCAACCCCTCGCGCGGCAAATACAGCCGGCCGATGCCGGCATCCTCGTCGATGTCGCGCAGGATATTGGTCAATTGCAGCGCGCGGCCCAGATGATGCGCGAGCAGGATTCCATCTTCCTCCGGAAGGCCGAACACCTGCACCGACAGGCGCCCGACCGCACTGGCCACGCGATCGCAATAAAGATCGAGCGTAGCGAGATCCGGCGCGCGGATATCCTGCGGCACGTCCATTTCCATGCCGTCGACGATGGCCAGGAAATCCTCGCGCTTGAGGCCGAATTTTTGAACCGATGCGACGTAGTCGCGCAACCGCGCCGGCGGATTTCCCTGATAGAGCGCGTCGATGTCATCGCGCCATTGTTGAAGCGCCGCCATCCGTTCCGGCCGCGGACCCTCGGAATCCGCGATGTCATCGACCTGCCGGCAAAAGCTGTAGATCTGGAACATCGCCTCGCGCTGTTCCGGCGGCAGGATGCGCATCGCCGCATAAAATGAACTGCCGGATGCCGACGATCCGTAACTCGCTGTAGCTGCCGCCGTCTCCGCCGTCATGCGCCGGCCGCCGGTTTGGACACGGGACGCCGACGGACGGCCCGGCGCGTCATTTCGCCGGCCATTCCACCCAGACTGTGGACGAGCAATTGTATCGGGCCGAGGTGCACAGTTTCGCTGAGGGGATCGCGCACTTTCAAAAGACTGACAATCTTGTCGGCGAAAGCCTGAATCACGGAGACCTCAAGCCCGAGGCGAAAATCCTTCACTTCGGCAGCGAGTGATTTGCCTTCATTGAGCAAAATCTCGGTCCGCGCGGCGAGCGAATGCAGGCATTGCAATAGCGGCGCCGATGACCGCGCGGCCCCGAGCGCCTCGACCGAAGCCCCGGCTGCGGCGAGTGCATCGCGCGGAAGGTAGACGCGATTGAGATTGTGATAGTCCTTGCCGCAATCCTGCAGATGATTGTTGATCTGCAAACCGGCGCAAAGCGCATCCGACGCGGCCCAGGTCGATGTGCTCTCGCCGTGAACGTCGAGCATGAAGCGTCCGACCGGCATCGCCGAATATCGGCAATAATGGATCACTTCGTCCCAGTTGTCATAACGAAGTTTGGTCACATCCATCCGGAAGGCGATGAGAACGTCGAGCGCATGGCGCGGCGGCATCGAACGCTCCGCCAGCGCGCGCCGCAGATTGACCGCCTCGGGCTGGCTGTCGCCCTGCCCCAGCAATTCAGCTTCCATCAGATCGAGATAGGCCAGCTTTTCGGTCTCACCGAGCGTCGCATGATCGGCGATGTCGTCGGCGGTTCTCACGAAATTATAGAAAGCGAGAATCAACGCGCGGTGGCGCGGATGAATGATCCACGACGCCACCGGGAAGTTTTCGTCACGGTGAGTCTTGCCGGATCGCAATTCGCTCGCGGTGGTCATCGAGAACTGGCTACATTCGTTGAAAACAGGGGCTGCGCATGGCCCGGCGCTGCCGCGCACGGGTGCGGATCGCGAACCCCGTATAAGGGAATACGATACCAAAACCAATGCTATCTGCGATTTCTCGCAGATTCCGGCCATGCCCTAAACGGGCCGATGACGGCCCTGTGACGGCGATGGCCGGATGCGGGGGGTATTATTGCCCGTGGTCTTTCAGCACTTTGTCGCAGGCAGCGCTAATCTGGGGCCGATTTTGCTGAAGGCAGGACAGAACGACCAGATCGCCCTGGTCCATCACCGGGCGGCAATGACGTTGAACGTCGCGCGAGCAAGCCTTTTGCTCCTCCGGTGTGCCGCTGCGTTGTTGCTGGGCGATGGCCCCGGTGGAGACCGACAATGACAACAGAGTGAGTGCCAAGAAAAATTTACGCATCGTGTTCCTTCATTCTAACGGCAGAGAATTCCAACCCGAATAGCACATGACGCGACCGGGACAGACCATTCAGATTGCAAACGCCGCGATCCGCAGCAACGAATTGCCCAGAAGCGCTGGCAAATGCGGCCAAATTTGCGGCGGATGCAATCTGAATTGCCGGAACGGATCGTCAATTCAACGATACTCATAACTACATGATCTTACAGCATTATTTTTTCACTTTCTGTGGCACCTCTGACACACATGCCGGTCAATCGTCGACATGCACCATGGATGACATTTGACGATATCCGCAGCTTCCCGACTCCACCGGGCGAAAATGCCGCATGCAGCCCAGCGGCTCGCACCTTCAGGACGATCCGCTGCAGCGGTGGACCGGTTGGCCCAATGGCAGACGGCTGCGGATTTCTGTTTTGAACCTAAAGCACTGCGGTGACACCAAATCTTCGATGCGGCGGGACATCGCTCGCCTGCGAAATGAATTCGGATGGGAAACTCACAATGAAATTATTCGGCTCCACGCTGTTTGGGCGAACAATCATGGCTGCGGTTGTCGGCGGCGCGCTGATGGTATCGAGTTCGGCGAGCCACGCCCAGTCTCACCCGTTTGTCGGCTTTGACGGCGCATGGTCCGGCAACGGAACGGTGTCGCTTTCCGATGGATCGAGCGAGCGCATACGCTGTCGGGCAGACTACAAAGTCGATGACACCGGCCCGACACTGAAGCAGACCCTGCGTTGCGCCAGCGACAGCTACAAATTCGACCTGAGCAGCGAAGTGACGAGCCACGGTGAGCGGGTGTCTGGCATTTGGAGCGAAACCAACCGTAACATTTCGGGCAGCGTGCTGGGAACAGCAGGCGGCGGCAAGATTGAAGTCGCCGTCGAAGCGGTCGGATTCTCCGCCAGCCTGTCGTTGCATACTGCCGGCAACAAGCAGACGATTCAGATCAGCTCCAAGGGCGACATCCGGGGCGTCAACATCACGATGGTGAAGAGCTGATCTTTTGTTTTAACGCGTTTTCTTTGCGCGAACCGGTACCCGCGGAGCCTGTCATCGGGCGCGCATTCGCGCGACCCGTTGGCTCGAAAACGCTCTAAACACGCCTATCCGTTGGCGCCAGGCTGCTCCGCCGGCTTGGCGCCATCGACGGTTCCGCGGATCCGATGCGACAGGTTGATCAGGAACATCGAGGTCGGCCGCAGGATAAAGAGGTCCGCGAACAGGGCTGCGATCATCGCGAAAGCGCTGAGCCAGCCGAATAGCCGCAACGACGGCAGATCGGAAAACACCGTCACCACCAGACCGCAGGCCAAAACCACCGTGGTCAGGATCAGCGCCGGACCCACCAGCACGGTCGCGCGCTCGACCGCCAGTTCCGAACTGATGCCCGGCGTGCTCTCAAGCCGGAGCCTGTTGAGGAAGTGAATGGTCGCGCTCAGGCCAAGGCCAAACGACACGGTCAGCGCAACGACGCTCGCAAACTGCAATCCCTCCCCCATCAGGTATAGCACCGTGCCGGACAGCACCACCGGGAAAATGCCGGGCAGGATGCATGAGAACGTCACCACCACCGAGCGGAATGCGAGCCCGATGAAGATCGCGACCAGCGCAAACTCGATGGTCAATCCGCGGTTGAGCTTTTCGATCATGTTGGCGCTGTTGCGCGCGGCGATCGCCGAAAGACCGGTGACCGCAATCTCGTAACCGGGATGCGCCTTACGTATGACATCCAGCGAGTGATCGAGGTTATCGACCACCGGAAGGATTTGACTGGAATCCAGATCCGGCACCCGGCCCGACACCACCACCGCATCCTGATTAGCGGAAATGAAACGCCGCACCAGATATTCGGGAATCACACTGACGTATTCCTTCAAGGTCGCGACGTCGGAGCTTCCGGCCTTTTCAGTCAGCCAGCGCCGCAGCGTCTCCAGCGACCAGACATTGCCGACGCCAGCCTGCTTCTCCACCAGCGAGTGGACATCGGCGATGGTCTGCAGCGTATCCGACGAATACAGCGAAGCGCCCTTGGGGAACTCAATCAGCACGTCGATGGCATTGGCGCCCGTCAATTTGGCATCGAGCCGCCCGCTTGCCGCGACCGCCTGCTGCTTGTCGGGCACCTGGTCGGCGAGCCGGTAACGCGGCTCCAGATTGGCATAGACCACCGCCAGGCCACCGACGAGTATAACGGCGATCAGGCTGAACAGGCCGGGGCGGCTGACCATGCGCACCGCGATCCAGTAGCAGAAATTGCGCAGCATCTGCACGCCGGCATCGGCGCCCTGAAACTTGACGGCGAATGTCTTCTCGTTGCGCACAAACAGCACGCCAAACACCGGGACCAGTGACAGCACCGCGATCAGCGCGATCACGGTGGCGGCGAGCCCCGCCTCGCCGAATTTGCGGATCAAATCTGAATCCGAGAATTGCAAAGCAATGAACGATATGCCGGCGGTGCCATGGGTGAGCACGCAGGCTGGTCCAACCACCATTACCGCGTTCTTGAACGCGGTATATTTATCCTGGCCCGCAATCAGGCGATCGCGCGCAGCAAACGTAAGCTGCATCGAATCCGAGAAGCTGATCACCATGATCAGCGGCGTCATCACGTTCAAAAACATATTGAGATTGAAATTGGCCCATCCGAGGCCACCGAGCGCGAGCACGATCGCGATAATCGGGGGAAACGCGGCGACGACCATGAACGATATCTTGCGGAAGAAAATGATCGCGATGATACAGCCGGCCAGGATGCCCAGGATATTGTAGGTCAACCCGTCGCGTTTGACGGCGTTGCGGATTTCAAGCTGCATCACCGGAACGCCGGATAATTCGGCGTTGAGGCCGCTGCCCGCGAGATCCTCGGCCATCAGCTTGCGCATATCGCCGATTGTCTTGGTGAGCTTGCTGCTGGCAACCACATCGGGTTCGAGCGACATCACAATCAGCGCCAATGTGCCGTCTTCGGACAACAGCTTGCCGCGGATGATCTCGTTGCTTTTGACGGTCTCGATGAACTTGTCGTAGTCGGCGCCCTGCGGCAGCTCAGAGGGGAACAACGCCGCAGGCAGCTTGCCGGGCGCCGGCGCCTGGCGCGCCGAGAACAGCGAAATGATACCGCGTGTGCCCTCGACCAGTTGCAGATCGGTCACGAGATCGCGCACCTTTTCAAGATTGGGCCGCGACAGCAGCCCCTTGCCTTCGACCACCACCAGCACATCGAATTCAGCGGCCGGGAAGCGTTTGATTTCGGATTCGTATTGCCGATATTCCCTGGAATTGGACCGGAACAACTGGCTCAGCGAATCGTCGATCTTGATGCGATCGATCCCGAACAGCGCGCCGACAATCAGCCCGACGAGAATAATCAGGGACAGGACCGGCTTCTGAACCGCGATCAGTCCGATACGCTCCAGCCCAAAGGCGATGCTGGGCCCCCCTGACGGCTGCTCGACCTTCCCGATATGAACTTCACTGTCGTTGTTCTTTTCGAGCATACCCTGTCCAATTCTCGCATCGACTCAAATGAAATGGCACTTAGTATCTAAATGGCTCAAGTTCCATGACGCCAAAGAAGACCTCGGTCGGCATTGTCTGGTCGGCGCTAGCCCTTGAAAACATGCGGTAAATTTGCCGCAAGATATGTGGAGAGATGTAGCAGGTCTATACCGTATCTCGCAAGCGGACGGCTTCGCGTAAAATGGGCGCACACACAGCCAAAACAGAGCTGACGCCTCCAATTTGTCATGCCGATTTCAATTTGAAGTGATGAGCGCCGGCGCACCGCTTTCGTCTTTGAGAGCGACGCCGCTCAGTCCCCGGGCAAAACCCTCGCGGACCAGCCATGCGATCCGCAAAGCGGCTTCATCGTAGCCAAGCCCCGCGCGGTGGATATTGGAAACGCAATTACGCTTTTCGTCGGTGAGGCCGATTTGGGGTTCAAAAGTCAGGTAAGCCCCGAGACTGTCCGACGCGGACAGGCCCGGCCGCTCGCCGATCAGCATGACGATCATGCGCGCGCGCAGAATGACGCCGATCTCGTCGCCCAATGCGACCCGCGCCCCCGACGCGACCACGGCATGGCCGATTTCGATTCCATCGGCAGCGAGCCTGGACACGAGATGGCGGATAACTTCGATGGCATGCGCATTGACCGCCGCCGGCGACAACCCGTCACCGATGACAATCGCCAACTGGCACGACCGACCAGCGCGGGCCGCCAGCGATTGCTGCGAGGCCGGATCAAGCATCCGGCCCAGATCCGGTCGCCTCAGATATTCCTTCCGGTCATGAACCCGGCTTGTTACTTCAGTTGCCGCAAGACCGAGATCCCCGAGGCCCTGCATGACAGCTGATACATCGAAGGCGGCATGAACCGCGTCACGGGCGCGGGCGTGATCCAGCGTAAATTCGAGCAGTGCCTCGGTCGGCAGGCTGGCGCCGGAACGGCCAAGCCCGACCCGTGCCGGAGTCAAATTCCTGAGATCGCGGAGCGATCGACCCGATGGCCCTGATGTCACGGCCATATGCGCTCGCTACTCAGCCGGAACCGACGCTTCTTGCAGCTTGAGCGAGTAGTAGGACGCGTTGGTATGGCCACCCGAGGCAGCACGGGCGAAGTTGATCAGGTGATGGGCGACCAGTATCGAGCTGATCAAAAACTCGATCTCGCCCCGGGCAATCCGGCGCAGCGCAAATTTCCAGAATTCGATCTTGTAGTCGCCGAGAATCCCGACTTTCCAGAAAATATTGCGAAGCATGGTCAGGCCGAGCTTGATATTCGCCCATGATTTCTGCTGCGGCGTTCGGGGTCGCTTGATCCAGTTCGAATAGGTTTCGCGGATCTGGTATTCATAGCGTTCCAACAGCTTGGCCGGCTGGTAGGCGCTGCCCATGCAGGCGCGCCAGGTCTTTACGACATCCTCATACGGCAGGTGAAAATCGACATTGGATTCGCGTCCTTCGTCCTCGACAAGCCGGTTTTCCCGCTTCAGCCGATCCCATAGCGGCGTGTTCGGCAGGGCCTGCAACAGGTTGATGGTCAAAAGCGGAATTTGCGACGCATCGATGAATTCGAGCAATGCGGCGCCGGTTTCGGGTTTGTCGGTGTCCAGTCCGAGAATGATCCCCGAGACGACCTCCATGCCGAAATTATTGAGCGTCTTGATCGCCTCCATGATGGGAACCATCATGTTGTGATCCTTGTGCATGGCTTTTAATGCCACGGGATCCGGCGTCTCGATGCCGCAGAAAATGGTCGAGAAGAATGCCTCGCGCATGCCGGCCAGAATTTCCGGGCGCTTGGCGATGTTGAGCGTCGCCTCGCAGGAGAAGCGCAATACAAAGCCGGTCTTCTTCTGCCATTCGACCAGATGCGGCAGCAGATCGAGCGCAGCCTTGCGGTTGCCGATGAAATTGTCATCGACGAAATAGACCGAGCCCCGGATGCCGCATTCAAGCAACTTGTCGAGTTCGGCGGTGATCTGCTGCGGCGACTTCAGGCGCGGATTGCGGCCGTAGAGTCCCGGGATATCGCAGAATTCGCACTGATAGGGACATCCGCTCGAATACTGGATGCTGCCGAGAAA
Organism: uncultured Alphaproteobacteria bacterium; assembly: GCA_963790595.1. Classification (GTDB taxonomy): domain Bacteria; phylum Pseudomonadota; class Alphaproteobacteria; order Rhizobiales; family Xanthobacteraceae; genus Bradyrhizobium. The sequence continues at coordinate 204,277 of CAWBPE010000016.1, forward strand.
GTAGCTTTTAAGCTCGGCCAGTTCATAGGCCGGCAGCGGAAAGCTGGTCATATCGAGACGGTCGGTGGTCTTGAGCACCACCTGTTGCTCGGGCCGCGCCGGATCGCGTGCCAGCCGGGCAATCAGATCGTTGGTCGCATCGCCGAGTTCGCCAACGTGAAGGTAGTCGAACGAGGGGTAATAGTCCGGGCAGGAGCTGACCGACGGGCCGCCGATCGCGACCGCCAGATCGAAGGCATGGGCGCGGCGGCAGATGTCGTTCATCTGCTGGCGCTGGATGTGCATGCCGCTGACGAACACGGCTTCCGCCCACTCGAAATCCTCTTTGGTGGCGGGGCGGATGTTTTCGTCGATGAAGCGGACCGGCCAGCCCTCGGGCAGATAGGCGGCGATCAAGAGCAGGCCCTGAGGCGGCATGAAGGCCTGAACGCCATCGGTCAGCGGATAGGAATATTCGAACGTGCCGAACGAAGACGTATAGCGCGGAAAAACGCACAGGATGCGCCGCACCGTCTCAACGCTCTCAGCTCTCATCAAACTTCCTCTGCTCCATCGACCCAAGCTTATGCCTGTGTTCCAAATTGGGCTACAAATTCTTCAACATTGTGGCGGCTGTCTAACCCTGACATGACCGGATAGCCGCCGCCAAGGTCTCCGGGAGCGGCCGGCGCCCCTCAGGCGATCAGCCGCGATGCAAAATCCGGGAGCAGGCCGGTGTTGCCGGCGAGGCGAAACCCGGCATCGGCCAGCCCGACGCGCAACAACCAGTCGTCGAATTCGGGGGCTCGTTTGAGGCCGAACAGGTCGCGGATGTAGAGCGCGTCGTGGAACGAGGTGGATTGATAGTTCAGCATGACGTCGTCGGCGCCGGGCACCCCCATGATGAAGCTGACGCCGGCTGCCGCGAGCAGGGTCAGCAGATTGTCCATGTCGTCCTGATCGGCCTCGGCGTGGTTGGTGTAACAGACATCCACCCCCAGCGGCAGACCGAGCAGCTTGCCACAAAAGTGATCCTCCAGTCCGGCGCGGATGATCTCCTTGCCGTCATAAAGGTATTCCGGGCCGATAAAGCCGACCACGCTGTTGACCAGCAGCGGATCGAACGCGCGGGCGACGCCGTAAGCGCGGGCTTCGCAGGTCTGCTGGTCGACGCCGTGATGGCCGTTGGCCGACAACGCCGAGCCCTGCCCGGTTTCGAAATACATCACATTTTCGCCAACGCTCCCCCGCCGCAGCGACAGGCCGGCCTGATGGGCCTGGCGCAACAGCGCCAGATCGATGCCGAAACTGCGGTTGGCGGCCTCTGTCCCCGCGATCGATTGAAAGACGAGATCGACGGGAACGCCCTGCTCGATCAACCCAAGTGTCGTCGTCACATGAGAGAGAACGCAGCTTTGAGTCGGAATCTGCAGCCGCGTGATGATGTCGTCCAGTAGCCGCAGCAGCCCGGCGATCACGGCCGGATCGTCGCTCGCGGGATTAATGCCGATGCAGGCGTCGCCGGCGCCGAGCAGGAGACCGTCCAGGACGGATGCCGTGATGCCCTTGGCGTCATCGAAGGGGTGATTGGGCTGCAACCGCACGCTCATGCGGCCGCGCAGGCCGATGGTGTTGCGGAACGCGGTTGTGACCTGGCACTTTTTGGCAACCAGGATCAGGTCCTGGTTGCGCATCAGCTTTGAGACCGCCGCGGCCATTTCCGGGGTGACGCCGCGCGCGAGTTTCCCGAGCACGGATGTCGTCGCCGCATCCGACAGCAGCCAGTCGCGGAACGCGCCAACCGTCAGCGAAGATATGGCCGCGAATGCCCTGGCATCGTGGGTATCGACGATCAGACGGGTAATTTCATCGTCTTCGTAGGGAATGACGGTCTCGTGCAGGAATTGCTTCAGCGGGACGTCGGCCAATGCAATCCGCGCCGCAATCATCTGTTCGGCGCTATCGGCCGCCACTCCCGCCAGGCGGTCGCCGGAGCGCGGTGGCGTGGCCTTGGCCAGGAGATCGCGCAGATCGTCAAAAACGTAGGTGGTGGCAGCAATAGCGTGGCGATAGACCATGAACGCTCCGGACCATCGGCGCGTGGGCGCCGATCACCATCGCAGAAGACTATACCGGCAAGATTATATCGCCGAGACTACCATTTTGCGCCTGCACTTGGTTGGGGTCTCTTCCAAAACGACGGCGCCCCCCTACCGTCCGCGAGGCCCATCCGGGAGCTTCTGGCCGCCGGACCGGCGAACAAAGAAGCAAACTGCGACAAAGCGTCTCCCAAAGCTTAATTTTCGGTTGCAATCGGCTCTCGGTTCGAACCGCCGCGCGGGTTTCGCTGCGCACTCTTCGTCTGTATCAAAATATTAACTATCTGATATGTATAATGAATTTTAAAATAAGATCTTGCCCGCTCGCTGAACGAATTCACCCTCTATCCCGTCACCAGAGCTTGCGTCTGCCCTCTCTTCTGACTCCGAAAAGCGCAGGTATTCCAGCGCGATGCCCGTAAAACGGGCAAAGTTTATCGAATTGTACACAAAAATTTCACATAGTTTTTCCACGGGCTCGTCATGTGCTGACCGGCCTCCCCAAGAGAGGCCCGTAATGCCTGCAACCACGATGTCTGCAACCCCCGCCAAGCCCGGCTTCCTGTCCCGGCTTTCGCTCGCGACGAAGCTCTACTCGATCTTCGCCCTGTTCGCGGTCCTGACCGCGGCCATCACCGTATTGTCCGATTTCAATACCCGCCGCGGCGTGGAGCTCACCGAAGCGGTCGAGACCGCGAGCCGCGCGGCGCTCAACGTCGAGCGCGTCAATTCGACGGTCTATGCGATCGTGATGGAATCCCGCGGCGTCTACATGTCGACCGAAGCTGCCGTCGTGAAGAAATATGGCGATGGGCTGCTCAAGTTCAGCGACCATCTCCTTGAGATAGTCAAACACTGGGAATCCATCGTCCAGGCAGACGACGCCGAGCAATTCGCCACCTTCAAAAAGCGCATCAATCAGTTCATCGAGTTTCGCAAGGAGCTTGTGCGTCGCGCGGTCGAGGTCAGTCCCGCCGCAGGCCGCGAATGGGGCGACAACGACGCCAACCGTGAGGTGCGCATCGCCCTCAACAAGGACCTCGATGCTCTGACCAGGGTCTATGCCGAACGCGGCAAGCGCATCGCCCTGCAAACCGAATCCAATCGCCAGTTGGCATTTCTTCTGACCTGTCTCGGTGGCCTGGAACTGGTTCTGGTCGGCGCTGGCGTGCTGATTATCTTCCGCTCGGTCGCGCGGCCGCTTTCCGTCATCACCTCCACCATCAAGCAGGTCGCCGAAGGCGCCGACAATGTCGAAGTCCCCCATACGGGTCGCGCCGACGAGATCGGTGCACTGGCGCGGGCTATCCAGATCTTCAAGGAGGCGATGGAGCGCAACCGCAATCTCAGTGCGCAGGCGCTGGTGGACTCCAAGGCCCGCGAAGAGCGGACCAAACACATCGAAACATCGGTAGAAGCATTCCGGGGCGCGATCGGAAGCGTGCTGGACGCGGTCAATGACAATGCGACGGCCATGCGCAACACCGCGCAGTCCATCAGCGGGGTGGCCTCGGATGCCAGCGGCCGTGCGACTGCCGCCGCGCACGCAACCGAGCAGGCCTCCTCCAACGTTTTCGCCGTCGCCGGCGCCGCCGAGGAATTGTCGGCGTCGATCGAGGAAATCGGCCGTCAGGTCCGTCATTCCACCGCCGTCGTCGAACAAGCCGGCCAACGCACCGAAAAATCGATCGCCGAGATCGAAAGCCTCGCCGCCGCGACCCAGCGGATCGACGGCGTCCGCAGCCTGATCCAGGCGATCGCAGAGCAAACCAATCTTCTGGCGCTCAATGCCACGATCGAAGCCGCCCGCGCCGGCGAGGCTGGCCGCGGCTTTGCCGTGGTGGCTCACGAGGTCAAGGCACTCGCCGAACAGACCGCCAAGGCGACCGCTGACATTGGTCAGAACATCAGCATGATCCAGACATCGACGCGCAATGCGGTCGATGCCGTGCGCGAAATCGGCACCGCGGTCCGCGATATCAATGAGGTTACGTCGAGCATCGCCGGCTCCGTCGGGCAACAGGATGCCGCGACCCGCGAAATCTCCGCCAATGCGCAACTGGCCGCCGACGGCAACTCGACCCTGGTCGCCAATATCGGTTCGCTCAGCAACGCGATCGGCGATACCAACAAGGCCGCGACATCGGTGCTCTCGGCATCCAGCGACCTGACCGCGACGGCAGAACTGCTGTCGCGCGAGGTCGAAAAGTTCTTCCACAATCTGCGCGCGGAAGATGACGCGCCGCGGACGAAAGCCGCGGCGAGCTGAAGATTCGGCCTATAGGCGGTTCAGATCCAGTTTTCGATCCGCAGATCGCAGACCAGCACCAGCGACAATGACGCGGCAAGCCCGGTGGCACTGAACAACGCAATCTGATTAAACAGCTTGCGTTCCACGCTCGAACCAAAAATCTTGATTATATTGGACATGATGAAACCCTTCCCCCTAGCGAGTTATTCCTCGTCTATGGGTGCAACTCTAAGGTGGTTCTCCTTAAGGAGAGGCTTATCGGTCGTCCTGCTGAAGCCTCATTCGGCCGGATCGTAAAAGCTTGGTTAAAAATCAGCGACCGAACGCAACAAATTGTCGGGAGCCCGCACCCGGCGCGGTCAAAAACGCTTTAGTTTGACGCGTTTTCTTCACGCGAACCGGTACCCACTTCGCTCGAAAACGCTTTAGACGTGACGGCCTGCCGCCTGTCCCGAGGACCATGCCCATTGAAAATTGAAGCCGCCGAGGTGGCCGGTGACGTCGACGACTTCGCCGATGAAATAAAGCCCGGGAACGGAGCGGGCCTCGAATGTCTTTTGGGATAGTTCCGATGTGTCGATGCCGCCCAGCGTCACCTCGGCGGTCCGATACCCCTCGGTCCCCTCAGGCCTGACGCGCCACTGCCGGACCGCGGCGGCCGCCTCGGTCAGGCGCAGGTCGGAGAAGTCGGCGATCCGCTCCGGGCCCGCGATCACGTCCGCGATCGTCCGCGCCAATCGTTTGGGAAGAATGTCCGCCAGCGCGGTCGCCATTTCCTGCCTTGGATGATCGCTGCGGATTTTCTTCAAGCGCGCCAGCACATCGAGCTGCGGCGCCATGTCGACGACGATGTCGTGGCCTTCGCGCCAATAGGAGGATATCTGCAAAATCGCCGGGCCACTGAGCCCGCGATGGGTAAACAGCAACGCCTCGTCGAACCACGTCTTGCCGCAACTCACGACGGCATCGACCGACACCCCCGATAAATCCTTGAACGGCGCCAGCGACGCGCCGAACGTCAGCGGCACCAATGCCGCACGCGGCGGCACGATTTTCAAACCGAATTGCTCGGCGACTTTATAGCCGAACCCGCTTGATCCCATCTTTGGAATCGAAGGCCCTCCGGTGGCGACCACCAGCGACCGGCCGCGAAATTCACCCTGGTCGGTGACAATGATAAAGCCGCTTTCATCCTTCGAAATCGCGGAAATGCGCACGCCCAGTTTCAATTGAGCGCGCACCTTGCGGCATTCCTCCAGCAGCATGTCGATGATCTGCTGCGACGAGCCATCGCAGAACAATTGCCCGCGCGTCTTCTCGTGATAGGCAATGCCGTAACTCTCGACCAGCGCAATAAAATCCCGTTGCGAATAGCCGCTCAATGCCGAGCGGCAGAATTGCGGATTATTCGACAGGAAATTCGCCGGACTGGTGTGCAGATTGGTAAAATTACAGCGCCCGCCGCCGGAAATCCGGATTTTCTCGGCGGGATGTCTCGCCTGCTCCAGCAACAGCACCCGCTGGCCGCGCTGGCCCGCGACCGCTGCACACATCAAGCCTGCGGCACCGGCGCCGAGGATGATGACGTCATGGCCGCTCAGGGATGGCGTTGGGGGCCGTGTCATTCCACCAGCAGCACATCGACCGCGACCGCGAGCTTTTGCTTGCGCGATCCCACGATGATGCCGTCAACCGGCGAGACGTCGGAAAAATCGCGCCCGATCGCCAGAACGATGTGATCGTTCTCAATGAGAATATCATTGGTCGGATCGAAGCCGATCCAGCCCAATCCCTCGCCGCACCACAATGACACCCAGGCATGCGTTGCATCAGCGCCCTGCAGGCGCGGTTTGCCGGGCGGCGGAATGGTACGCAGATAACCGCTGACATAGGCCGCGGGCAGACCGAGGCCGCGCAGGCCCGCGATCATCACATGGGCGAAATCCTGGCACACGCCGTGACGTTTTTCGAAGACTTCCTTGAGCGGCGTCGAGATCACGGTGGCCTTCGGGTCGTATTTAAATTCGGTCCGGATCCGGTGCATCAAATCGACCGCGCCCGCGAGGATTCCACTGCCCGGCGGAAAGCTGGCCGCGGCATAGTGCGTGACCGGCTGCTGAACCGGCACCAGCGGACTGGCGAACACATATCCGATCGGTGATGAGGGGCCCAAGCTAGTGGCTTCAAAGGCCACGTCGCGCACATTCTCCCACGGGCGGCTCTGCGCGGTGCGGCCCGGCGCGCTGCGCGAGACCGAGACCCGCGACCGTGAATCGATCCGAAGGTTGCGATGCGGGGTTTCGATCAGCACGCTCTCGGTATGGGTTCCGAAAAAGTCCTGCCGCACGGTGCGGTCCGCCGGCCGCGGCCGGATGTCGACGGTGTGCGAGACCAGTTGCTGGCCGCCGCCGCTTTTGGGTTCCAGCCGCAGCGAACACCGCGCGAAGCTGACCGGGCTTTCGTAGCTATAAGTGGTGACGTGACGGATGTCGTAGATCACGCGAGGCCCGTCAGCTTCTCAGGCCGGCTCGCATTGGGACCGTGCGGAAAATAATGCGATCCGATCGCGTCGGCGAGATTGAGCAGATCCTGCTCCAGCGCGAACAGCGTCTTGGTATCGAGGGCCGAGGCTTCCGCCGTCGTCAGCATCGCCTGCAGGCCGACCGCGAGGCGGTGTGGCCGTTCGATCAATCCGCCCTCTTTCAAGGTCGGCAGGCTACTGATGTGATCGTTCAGCGCGGACACCTGAAACGCAACCGAGCGGGGATTATACGGGTCCAGCACCACGAGGTCGCGCACCGGCGCCAGCAAGGGGCCGACGAGGTAGCGCGAGCGATAGGTGATCTGGCAATCCACCAGCGTCAGCAGGATATCGAGGTCTTCGCTGCCCGCCTCGTCGTTGGCGAACTGGCGGGCGAAACGCACGGTATTGATCGCGCGCTCGGCGCGGCGGCCCATTTCGAGAAAGCGCCAGCCGGCCGCGCGGTTCATGTTTTCCTGCGCCAGGCCTGCGAAGCTCGCGAGTTCCTGCAGCGTCAGTTCGGCGGCGCTGACGACGCCGTCATCGTCCTCCACCTCATGGCCAAGGCGCTCCACCATCTCGGTGATGACCTGCCAGGCATCCGGCGACAGACGCTCCCGCAGCGAGGTCGCGGTTCGCTGGGCCGAGCGCACCAGCGACAGCGCCGAACCGAACTTTTCCTCGCTCTGCAGCGCTTCCGCTGCGAGCTTCGCCGGCTGCGCGCGCGTCGTCTGTGAGGTCGCGCCCCAAGTCACCAGAAGCCGCTGGATCCGCTCAACCGAATGAAGCACGGGGGACGATCCCTTGCCGGGGTCGCGCTGCGCTGTCGCCAGCGCCCGCACTAGCCGCAGCGTCGCCTCGGCGCGCTCGAGGTAACGACCCAGCCAAAACAGATTGTCGGCGGCCCGACTCGGGACCCAACCCGCGATACGCCTGATCCGCACGGTATCGCCGGCCGGCAACAAGGTTGTCGGCGAGACCGCTTTGTCGGAAACCACCCAGACGTCCGCCGCCCGCGCGCCATCGCCCATCGACACCGCGCGGGCGTCGAGTTGATCGGCGATCCGGCAGAAGCCGCCGGGCATGATGGTCCAGCCTTGAGGTGTTGCGGCCGCGAAAACCCGCAGCACGAAAGGGCGCGGCGTGATCCGTCCCTGATCCCACACCGGCGTGGTCGATAGCCGGACCAGTTCCTGGCCGACGAAGTCGATGCCGCGTTCATTGATCGCGCTCTTGAGCCGTTCGCGCTCGGCCGCCGACAGCTCGCTGGCGAGCACCGGCCCGTTGCCCGGAAATCCGGTCACGCCCCGGCGGTAGGCGCCTTCGATCGCCACTTCATCTAGCCGCGACAACACTTCCTCGCGCGCGGATTTCTGGCCGCACCACCAGGTCGCGATGTGCGGCATCTTCAGATCTTCGCCGAAGAAACGCCGGCTGAGGCTGGGCAAGAATCCCAGCAGCGCCCGCGCCTCCATCACGCCCGACCCCGGCATGTTGGCGACGACGACGCCATTTTTACGCAGCACGTCGATCAGGCCGGGCACGCCGAGTTGCGACGAGGCATCGAGCTCCAGCGGATCGAGCGAATTGGAATCGACCCGGCGCAGCAGGACATCAAGCCGCTTCAAGCCGGCGACGGTGCGGATGTGAATGCGATCGCCGCTGACGGCGAGATCGTCGCCCTCGACCAGCAGGAATCCGAGATAGCGCGCCAGCGTGGCATGTTCGAAATAGGTTTCGCTGAACTGGCCCGGCGTCAGCAGGCCGATGCGCGGCTCGTCACGGTCGGCGCCGGCGCGCAGGCTATCCCGGAACGCCTCGAAGAACGGCGCCACCCGCTCCACATTCATCGATTTGTAGAGCGAGGCGAAGGCGCGCGACAGCACCAGCCGGTTTTCCAGCGCATAGCCCGCGCCGGACGGCGCCTGGGTCCGGTCGCCGAGCACCCACCAGCGCCCATCGGGCCCGCGGCCGACATCAGCGGCGTACAGGTTGAGAAAACGGCCGCCCGGGGGTTTGATGCCGCAGATCGAGCGCAGATACTCGGTGCTGCCGGCAATCGCCGCCGCCGGGATCGCCCCCTCGGCGACCAACCGGCCCTCGCCATAGATATCGCTCAGGACCAGTTCCAGCAATTGCGCCCGCTGCGCGATGCCGGCGCTCAATTGCTGCCATTCGGCCTCGTCGATCAGGAGCGGCAGATGGCTCAGCGGCCAGATCCGGTCGGAGGTTTCGCCAGGCGCGCGATAGCTGACGCCGGCCTCCCGCAAATGCCGGTCGGCGGTGCCGAAGCGCCGCTCGATGTCGCCGGGTGTCAGCGTGGCAAAAGCGTCGAAAAACCGGCTCCAGACCGCGCGGGGCGCCCCGTCCTGTCCGATATATTCGTCGGGAATGCCCGGCAGGCGAACATAGTCGCGGGTCCACTGCGCCACCCGCCGGTTGCCCGGGCGCGCCTTGCCTCCCTGATTGTTTCCCTGCTGGCTTCCTTGGCCGGCCTGCCCCGCCATCCCGACTCTCCTGCCCCAAGGCTATCTTAAAGGCTATTCTCAATGCAGGAGCACCGTCCTCAAGTCGAGGGTCAAAGGAAACTCAATTGTGCGTTCCTCGGGCGGCGGGTCGATCTTGCCGGGGGTGTGGCCGTGATCCTGAAACCGGGCGAGCCGCCGCGCCTCGGCCTCATAGGAGTTGACCGGCTTGGTCTCGTAGCTGCGTCCGCCGGGGTGGGCGACGTGGTAGACGCAGCCCCCGAGCGAGCGGCCGTTCCAGGTATCGATCAAATCAAACGTCAGCGGCGCATGCACGGGAATGGTCGGGTGCAGCCCCGACGCCGGCTGCCAGGCCTTGAAGCGGACGGCAGCGACCGCCTCGCCGGAACGGCCGGTTTGCGTCATCGGCATCCGCCGGCCGTTACACGTGACGACATGACGGCCCTCGACAAAGCCGGATGCCTTGACCTGCAGCCGCTCCACCGACGAGTCGACATAGCGCACGGTGCCGCCGGCCGAGCCCTCTTCGCCCAGCACATGCCAGGGCTCGAGCGCCTGGCGCACTTCCAGCGAAACGCCGCCATGGTGGACGTGGCCGAACACCGGAAAGCGAAACTCGAGCTGCGCGGCATACCACTCCGGCGAAAAATCGTAACCGGAGTATTTGAGTTCATCGAGCACGCCCAAAAAGTCTTCCCACAGGAAATGCGGCAGCATGAAGCGGTCGTGCAACGTCGTACCCCAGCGCACGAACTTGCCTTGTTGCGGTTCGCGCCAGAGCTTGGCGATCAACGCCCGGATCAGCAATTGCTGCGCCAGCGACATGCGCGGATCGGGCGGCATCTCCAGCGCGCGGAACTCGACCAGGCCAAGCCGGCCGGTGGTGCCGTCGGGAGAATAGAGCTTGTCGATGCAGATTTCGGCGCGGTGGGTATTGCCGGTGATGTCGACCAGGATATGTCGAAACAAGCGATCGACCAGCCATAGCGGCGCTTTGATACCCGCGGGCGGCACGTGGGCCAGCGCGATCTCCAATTCGTAAAGTCCGTCATGCCGGGCCTCGTCGATGCGCGGCGCCTGGCTGGTGGGGCCGATGAACATGCCCGAGAACAAATAAGACAACGACGGATGCCGCTGCCAATACAGCACCAGACTCTTCAAGAGATCAGGCCGGCGCAGGAATGGTGAGTCCGCGGGATTGCTGCCGCCGACCACCACATGATTGCCGCCGCCGGTGCCGGTGTGCCGGCCATCGACCAGAAACCGGTTGGCGCCGAGCCGAACTTTTGCAGCATCTTCATAGAGGCCGAAGGTGATATCGACCGCTTCGCGCCAGCTTGTCGCCGGCTGGATGTTGATTTCGATCACGCCGGGATCGGGCGTCACTTTAATAACTACGACGCGCGGGTCGAACGGCGGCGGATAGCCCTCGACATGCACCTGCATCTGCATCTCTTCGGCGGTCGCCTCCACCGCCGTGACAAGTTCGAGATAATCCTCGAGCTTCTCGACCGGCGGCATGAAGGCGCACAACACGCCGTCGCGGATTTCGATCGACATCGCGGTGCGCACGCCGCCGCCCTTGAGCTGCTGCTCCGTCACTTCCTGATGCGGCGCGACTCCGGCTGGAGCTGCTCCGTCATAGACCGGCAACGCGTCGCGCGACTCCATCGGATCCTGCTCGACGATGTAGGGATATTCCTCGGCGGGGATGTGCGGCAGCGAGGCGATCGGCAGCCGCAGCCCCAGCGGAGAATCGCCCGGTGTCAGAAACAGATTGCCGCGGCGCAATTTCCAGCGTTCGCTTTTCCAGCGCGAGGAAGATGTGCTGGCGTCCGCGTTCCAACGCTGGATCGGCAACACGAAGCCTTTGGGAACATTCAGCCCCTGATCGAACACGCGCGCCATCCGCGAGCGCTCTTCCGGGTCGGACAATTTGGAATCGCTGGGATCGACGTTGGGCGGCAGACCGGCTTCTTTTTGTAGCCAATGACCGGGGTCTTCGAACGCCGGCATGATGAATTCGGAATCGACGCCGAGTTTTTTGGCCGCACCTTCCGCGAAGCGTTCCGCGTCTTCGATAACGGATTTGCGCGGCGACTCGATCTTGGCGATCAGATCGGAATTTTTCCAGATCGGCACGCCGTCCTTGCGCCAGTAAAGACCGAACGCCCAGCGCGGCAGGCTTTCGCCGGGATACCATTTGCCCTGTCCGTAATGCAGCAGGCCGCCCGGCGCAAAGCGCGCGCGCAATTTGCGAATGAGATCGTCGGCCAATCCGCGCTTGGTCGGACCGACCGCGGCGATATTCCATTCCGGCGACTCGAGATCATCGACCGAGACGAAAGTCGGCTCGCCGCCCATCGTCAATCGCACGTCGCCCGCTTTGAGATCGGCATCGACCTGTTCGCCAAGCCGATCAAGGCGCGCCCAGGATTCGTCGGAGAATGGCCGGGTGATCCGCGGCGCTTCGCGGATCCGCTTGACGCTCATCTCGAAACCGAATTCGACTTCGGCAAAACCGACCGCGCCGCTGATCGGCGCCGCGGAACGATAATGCGGCGTGGCGGCGACGGGAATGTGCCCCTCGCCGGTCAGCATGCCCGAGGTGACATCGAATCCGATCCAGCCCGCGCCCGGCAGATAGACCTCGGCCCAGGCGTGCAAATCGGTAAAATCGTTTTCGACCTCGCGCGGTCCCTCGACCGGATCGATATCGGGACGCAATTGAATGAGGTAGCCCGAGACGAAACGCGCGGCGAGCCCGAGGTGACGGAAAATCTGAATCAACAGCCACGCCGAGTCGCGACAGGAGCCGGCGCCCGACGCCAGCGTCTGCTCCGGGGTCTGGATGCCCGGCTCCATGCGGATGATGTAGCTGATCTTCTTCTGCAGCTGCGCGTTGAGATCGACCAGGAAGTTGACTGTGCTCGGGGCCTCGCGCGGGATGCCGGCGAGATAGGCTGACAACAGCGGTCCGGGCTCGGTGGTCGCGAGGTAGGGCGCGAGTTCGGTCTTGAGATCGTCGGTATAGGCGAACGGAAAACTGTCGGCATAGGGTTCGACAAAGAAATCGAACGGATTGATCACGGTCATCTGCGCCGAAAAATCGACTTCGATCTTCAGCTCAGTGGCCTTTTCGGGAAACACAAACCGCGCCAGCCAATTGCCCTGCGGGTCCTGCTGCCAGTTCACGAAATGATTTGAGGGCGTGACCTTGAGCGAATAGCTGAGGATCGGCGTGCGCGTATGCGGCGCCGGCCGCAGCCGAATGGTTTGAGGGCCGAGATCGATCGGACGGTCGTATTTGTAGTGCGTGACGTGGTGTAGTGCGACGAAGATCGACACAGATTGAGTGCTCCAGCAGCTTTTTTAAGCAGAACACTGCTTCCGGCTGACATCAAGCACTAACAACGGGCAGCGGTTGCCTATGTGGGGGGCGACACTGAAAGACGTCGTCATTCCGGGATGGTCCGAAGGACCAGACCCGGAATCTTCGAGGTTCCGGGTTCGATGCTTCGCATCGCCCCGGAATGACAGACCGCCCCCTCACATCGTCGCCCCAAGCACCCAGGGCGCAAACTCGGCGCCGCCGAAATCAAAGCTCTCGCTCTTGGTCGGCTGCCCCGAGGCGGTTTTCAGCATCAGATCGAAGATGCGCTGACCGCATTGCTGCACGGTTTCCTCGCCGTCGAGGATGGTGCCGCAATTGACGTCCATGTCGTCTTCCATCCGCCGGAACATCGCCGAATTGGTCGCGAGCTTGATCGAGGGCGCGGGCTTGCAGCCGAACACGCTGCCGCGCCCGGTGGTGAAGCAGACGAGGTTGGCGCCGCCGGCGACCTGCCCGGTCGCCGCGACCGGGTCGTAGCCGGGCGTGTCCATGAAGACAAAACCCTTCTTGGTGATTTCCTCGGCGTAGTTCACGACGTCCACGAGATTGGTGCTGCCGGCCTTGGCCATCGCGCCGAGTGATTTTTCCAGAATGGTGGTGAGCCCGCCGGCCTTGTTGCCGGGGCTGGGATTGGCGTCCATCTCCGCGCCTTCGCGCGCGGTGTATTCTTCCCACCAGCGCATCAGCGCCACCAGTTTCTCGCCGACCTCGCGGCTGACCGCGCGGCGCGTCAACAGATGCTCGGCGCCGTAGGTCTCCGGCGTTTCGGACAGGATCACCGTGCCGCCGTGCCGCACCAGGAGATCGCTCGCCGCGCCCAGCGCCGGATTGGCCGAGATGCCTGAATAGCCATCGGAGCCGCCGCATTGCAGCGCCACCGTCAGTTCGCTGGCGGATACCGGCTCGCGTTTGACTTTGTTGGCATCGGTGAGCGCCTCGCGCACAAAGGCGACGCCGGCTTCCACGGTCTTGCGGGTGCCGCCGATTTCCTGAATCTCCAGTTCGCGCAGGCGGCCGGCGAGCTTTTGTTCCTTCATCAGCCCGCCGATCTGGTTGACCTCGCAGCCCAGGCCCAGCACGACCACCGCAGAGAAATTCACATGCCGGGCGTAGCCGCCGAGGGTGCGGCGAAGCACCGTCAGCGGTTCGCTCTGCGTCATGCCGCAGCCGGTCTTGTGGGTCAGTGCGACCACGCCATCGACATTGGGAAAATCCGCCAGCGGATTGTCGCCGGTGAATGGATTCTTCTTGAAGATATCCGCGACCATGCCCGCGACATGGGCGCTGCAATTCACCGAGGTGAGAATGCCGATGTAATTGCGGGTCGCGACGCGGCCGTCGGGGCGGCGAATGCCGTCGAAGGTCGCGGGCAGATCGAAATTGGGCGTCGGCGTGACGTCGACACCGAACGCATAATCCTTGGCGAAATCGCCCATGCCGCAATTCTGGGTGTGGACATGCTGGCCCGGCGCAATCGGCGCGGTCGCAAAGCCGATGATCTGGCCATAGCGACGGATCGGCTCGCCGACGGCAATCGGCCTGATCGCCACCTTGTGGCCGGCGGGAATGCGCTCGATCGTTGCCACGCCCGCTTCTATGACCGTCCCCGGCGGCAGACTTGAGCGCGCGATCAGCACGCCATCATCGGGATGCAGGCGGATGACGGGCGGGGGCGCTGGGGTCATGTGGGTCTCCTCGTGCCGAACAAACGGGCCTCATCCTGAGGAGCGGGCGCGAGCCCGCGTCTCGAAGGATGGCCGCAGTGCTCAATGCCCTCGTGCTTCGCGACGGCCCTTCGGGCCCCTCAGCATGAGGGCATTGTACGCGTATCGTTACGCCTTGCCGCCGGATTCCTTGCGGGTTTGCGCGATCTGCATCTTGGCGTAGGTCGCCATCAACCCGCTCTCGTTAGACAGCGTCACGAGCTGGAAGCCCATGTTGATCGCGCGCACCGCGCCGTCGGCGCCGCTGCAGTGGATGCCGGGATGAAGGCCGCGCTTGCCGCATTCCTTGACGATCTTCTCGTAGATCTTGAGGATTTCCGGCTCGTCGCGATCGAGCTTCGGCACCAGACCATAGGAGAAGCCGAGATCGGACGGGCCGATATAGACGCCGCTGATGCCCTGGACATCGAGGATCGATTCCATGTTCTCGATCGCGGTCCTGGTCTCCATCATCGGGAGCAGCACGATCTCGTCATTGGCGGTCGTCTGATAGGTGCCGGCCGAACCGTACATGCCGGAACGGATCGGGCCGTTCGAGCGCGTGCCGAGCGGCGGATATTTCGAATAGGCGACGAGGTTCTCGGCTTCCTGCTTGGTGTTGACCATCGGGCAGATCACGCCATAGGCGCCGCCATCGAGCACCTTGCCGATGATCCCAGGCTCGTTCCACGGCACGCGCACCATCGGCGTCACCGGATGACCATGCATGGCCTGAAAGCATTGCACCATCGACTGGTAATCCTGCACGCCGTGCTGGATATCGACCGTGACGCTGTCGAAACCGCATTGCGCGATCACTTCGGCGGAAAAGCCTGAAGGAATCGCGAGCCACGCGTTCACCACCACCTTGCCGGCAGCCCAGATTTCTTTGACTTTGTTTGCCATTACGTTTCCTTTTCTTGTGTGAACTCGCCGTCGATGACGGTTCGATTACTGCGTCGCCCTTTGTATACTAACTTCGCTCACGCCGACCTCGCGGGCGGTATTCACAATTGCAGCCCAGGTATCATCCGGCAAGGGAACGCCGTTTTGGGTGCGCTCGGCGCGCATCGCGGCTTCCGGCTCGCCCGGGATCAGGACGCGGTCGACGCCGGCGGCCGGCTTGGTGTCCTTGAAGTAGCTGACATAGCGCGAAATCTCGCCGTCGAAGAAATTGGCGGGATCGACCACCTTGGGATCGACATAAACCGCAAACATGCCGTTGGCGAAGCGCCGGTTCGGCCCGGTCGCGCCCGTACCTGTCAGCGCGCCGCCGAGCAGTTCGCAGATCAGCGCCAGGCCTGAGCCCTTGTGCTCGCCGAAGGCGCGGATCGCGCCCTTGCCCTTGCTATGGTCGCGCGGCCCCTCGACTTCGTACGGTCCGTACAATACGGAGGGGTCTTCGCTCAGATTGCCGTCGAGATCGACCAGCGCGCCCTTCGGCAATTTCTTGCCGCCGCGGCTTGCGACCAGCACCTTGCCCTCGGCGACGATCGAGGTCGCGAAATCCAGCACCACCGGCGGCTGCCCCTGGCGCGGAATGCCGACGCAATAGGGCGCGGTGGACAACCGCCGCTCGACGCCGCCATAGGGCGCGACCAGCACGGAGCCCGCGGCGTTGACGAAATGGATCGAGACCAGGCCTTCGGCCGCCGCCATTTCCGCCCAGTCGCCGACACGGCCGATATGCCCGGCATTGCGCAGCGCGACTGCGGCGAGGCCCGCTGCCTTGCATTTCTCGATGCCGATTTTGACGGCCTGAGGTGCCACGGTCTGGCCATAGCCGAATTTGCCATCGACCACCGCCAGCGACGGCGTATCGACCACGAGTTCGACGGTCTGATCGGAAACCAGCGAACCCATCTTCTTCCACCGGATGTAAACCGGCACCCGGATCACGCCGTGGCTGTCATGGCCGGTCAGATTGGCGGTCGTGAGATAGCTCGCGATGCGGCGGGCTTCCTCGGCCGAGGAGTCCGAATGATTGAAGATATCAGCAACGAAGTTGATGAGATTTGGAACCTGAATAGTGACCATAGATGCTGTCGCTCTTGTTGGCGCTTGTTTTCCTAGGCGCTGACTTTGGCGTGGCCGCCGAGATAGGCCGCGCGGATGGCTTCATTGCCCCACAATTCGTCGGGCTTACCACCGAGCACGATGCGTCCGGTTTCCAGGACGTAGCCGTGATCGGCGACGGACAGTCCCATGCGCGCGTTTTGTTCCACAAGCAAGACCGTCGTATGGCGGCGGATTTCCGAGATGATCCGAAATACCGCCTGCACGATCACGGGCGCGAGACCGAGCGACGGCTCGTCCAGTAGCAAAAGCCGCGGCTTCGCCATCAGGCCGCGCGCCACCGCGACCATCTGCAACTGGCCGCCCGACAAGGTCCAGCCGAGCGCATTGGAAAACGGCCTGATATCCGGAAACAGATCGAACATTGCATCCGCTTCGCGCGACAGCGCGGATTTGGCGATCCGGCGGTTCGAGGCGCCGAGCATGATGTTTTCCTTGACCGAAAGACCGGGGAACACCCGCCGTCCCTCCGGCACATGCGAGATGCCGAGCCGCACGATCGCTTCCGGCCGCAGCCCCGCGATCGATTGGCCGTCAAACAAAATTTCGCCCGCCGCTGGTTTGCTCAGCCCCGAGATCGCGCGCAGCGTGGTCGATTTGCCGGCGCCATTAGCGCCGAGCAAGGTCACCACCTGGCCCTCATCGACGCTGACCGAGACGCCACGCAGCGCTTCGATCTCGCCGTAGCGCACGATCAGGTCGCGGATTTCGAGCAGCGGCATTATTCGGTTCCAAGATAGGCGGAGACGACATCGGGATGGCGCAGCACCGCCATGGATTCGCCGTCCGCGATGCGGCGTCCGAAATTGAGCACCGTGATGTGCTGGGCCGCTTCAGAGACCAGCGTCATGTCGTGGTCAATGATCAGGATGGTCAAGCCTTGCGCGGCGATGCGCTTGAGCAATTCATGCAGTTCGAGCTTCTCGCTGGAATTCAATCCGGCCGCGGGTTCGTCGAGCAATAGCAGCGTCGGATTGGCGGCCAGCGCCCGCGCGATCTCGATCAGCCGCTGATGCCCGTAGGAAAAACTCGAGATCAGTTCATTGGCCCGCGTGCCCAGCCCGACGAACGTCAGCGCCGACATCGCACGCTCGATGAGAGCCTCGTCGTCCCCGGCCCCGATCAGCCTGTTGCCAGGCCGCTCGGCACCGATCACGACATTTTCCAGCGCGGTCATCGAACGAAACAGCCGGATGTTCTGAAACGTCCGTCCCAGCCCCGCCGCGGCGCGCAGATGCGGCGGCATTTCGGTGACATCTGTGCCGTCGAGCATCACCTTGCCCGCGGTGGCCTTGTAGAGGCCGGAGAGCACGTTGAGTGTCGTGGTCTTGCCGGAGCCGTTCGGGCCGATCAGCGCGTGAACCCCGCCGCGCTTGACCGCGATATCGACATTGTCGACCGCCTTGAGGCCTCCGAAATATTTGGCGAGACCTTTGACGTCGAGCACGGTGTCGCCGCCGACGGTCGCGGGCACCAGTTGCAGCGCGGGCCCTGCGGCCTGCACCTTGGCCTTGGCGCGCCAGCGTTGCGTGGCCAAATTAACAAAGCCCCAGATGCCGTCGGGCATGTAGCGGATAATCAGGATCACCGACAGGCCGTAGATCGCGAGATAAAGCCCGGGAACGCTTTTGAGAAACCGCAGCCATTCCGGGATCAGGATCAGGAGCCCCGTGCCGATGGCCGATCCGATCGGCGAGGCAACGCCGCCCAGCAGCGACATCGTGAGAAACACCACCGACTCGGCAAACGAGAACTGATCCGGACTGACATAAGCAAAACCGCCGGCAAAAAGTCCGCCGGCCAATCCGCCCAGCACCGCGCTCAGCGCAAACGCGGAGACTTTGGTGCGGAACACGTCGATGCCGACCACACCGGCCGCCAGTTCATTGTCACGCACCGCCCGCATCGCGCGGCCGAGCCGCGTGTCCGACAGATGCCAGACAAAATAGCCCACCAGCGCCAGCATCCCGACACAGAAGGCCAGATAAGACTGCGAGGACTGAAACAGATCCGGCCGGCCGATCCGCGCCACGCCATCCGGGCCATGGGTCAGCCAGATGGTGTTGATCATGACCAGCGTGACGATCTGCTGAAACGAGATCGTCACCATCGCCAGATAATGCCCGCCAAGTCTTAACGTCGACATGCCGAGCAACGCACCGGCCAGCAGCGCGATCACGCATCCGCCGGCCAGGCACAGCCAATAGCTGATCTGATAGTCCGACGTACCGATGCCGACCGCGTAGGCGCCAAGGCCAAAAAACGCCGCCTGCGCCAGATTGATCTGGCCGCACAGGCCGAGCACGACCGAAAGGCCGAACACCGCGATCGCAAAGGTCGTCGCCTGCATCAGGATGTTGTGGATGTAGCCGTCGAATTGCATGGTCGCGGTCAGCGCCACCAGCACCGCCGCGCCAACGAAATACGGCAGATGACGCAGCAACATCGGTTTCGCACGCACGGCGGACACGGTTATCGGCATGTTGTCGCTGGGGGCGCTCATGCTTTCTCCGCGACACGTTCGCCGAAGATGCCCTGCGGCCGGAACACCAGAAACAGCACCAGTACCAGGAAGGCGAAACCGTCCTTGTAGGGAACCGAGACATAGGCGGCGCCAAAGGTTTCGATGATGCCGAGCGCAAGACCGCCGATGATGGCGCCGGCGACGTCGCCGAATCCGCCGATGATGGTGGCCGCGAAGGCTTTCAGCGCGATGGTCGATCCCATCTGGATCGATACGAACAATACCGGCGCCACCAGAATGCCGGCGAGGCCGCCAAGCACCGCCGAATAGATGAAGGTGATCATGATCATGGTCGAGACGGAAATGCCGAGCAGCGAGGCCATTTCCTTGTCCTGGGAGGTCGCCTGCAATTTCTTGCCGAGCATGGTGTGTTCGAAGAACCAGTAATTGAACGCCACCAGCACGATCGTGACCGCGATGATCAAGAGATACTGGCTGTCGAGATATACCGGCCCGAGCTGGATGCCCGGCGTCTCGAACCAGCCTTCAAGCACCTGCGGCTGCGGTCCGTAAATCGCGAGCACGGAGTTGGCCATCAATATCGAGGCGCCGATGGTCGCGATGATCACCGGCAGGAAGCTGCGATGACGCAGCGGATAATAGACCCCGAGATTGAAGATCGCGCCCAGCAGCGCCATGCCGGCCAGCGCCAGCAGGAACGACAGCCAGTACGGCCATCCCAGATCGACGGCGAACACCACCATCAGATACGCCGCCACCATCGAGAATTCGCCTTGCGCGAAATTCACCACATTGGTGGCCCGGAAGATCAGCACGAAGCCGAGCGCAACCAGCGCATAGACCGCGCCGATGCCGATGCCGGTGAACAATAATTGTAACGCGAGATCCATGACAACGCCCGGCGGGAGAAACTAAGGGATGTGCTGCCCGTCCCTTCCGCGTCCGGAGGGGACGGGCGCGCGATCAATCGTTGAAGTCGATATGCTTGTCGTAAACGATCGTCCCCTTCTCGTTCCGCACCACATTGTAGCCGTGCAGACCATCGCCATTCGCGTCGAAATTATATTCGCCCTCCGCGCCCTGGTGCTTTTTCAGCGACAGGATGGCCTCACGGATTTTTGTGGGATCGGTCGAGCCGGCCTTGTTGATCGCGGCCGACAGCACGGTGACGGCATCATAGGGCCACGCCCCCTGATTATCCGGCGCGATCTTGTAGGCCTCGCGATAGGCCTTGCCGAAGGTCTTCGACGCGTCGCTGGAATCTTCCGCATAGTCGGCCACGCCGAACGTGCCATACAGCGCAGGACCCGCCAGCTTGGTCGACGACACCGCCACCACCGAGGGCGAGCCTACCCAGGGAATGTTGACGCCGAGCTGGCGCAGCTGGCGCGCGAAAATACCGAGGTCGTTTTCAAACGTGAAGTAGGTGCCGAGAACATCGGCGCCGGATTGCTTCACCGCCAGCACGACCGGGGTGAAATCCTGGCTCTGGTTGGCATAGCCCTGATCGAGCAGCGCGGGGTTGCCGAGTTTTTCCAGTGCCGAGGCCAGCGCCTTGCCGCCTGCGGTTCCGAACGCGTCGGTCGAGTGCACGATTGCCCATTTCTTCTTGCCGAGCGTGTTGACGCCGTAGTCGGCGATCACGCGGCCCGAATAGCTGTCATTGGGACGGAAACGAAACAGCCATTGATTGCCCATATGGGTGAGGTTGGGATCGGTTCCGCCGATCATGACCGGCTTGCCGAGCTTGAGCACATCGGGCGCCATCGCATGGACTTGAGTGGAGCGGATCGATCCCAGAAATCCGACGATATCGGGTTGCGCGGCCAGCTTGGAAAACGCCAGCACGATGCCCGGATTGGTGGTCTGATCGTCCTCGATCACGAGCTCAGCCTGCTTGCCGAGGATGCCGCCAGCCTTGTTGACCGCTGCGAGGGCGAGCTTTGCGCCATTCTGCGCGTAAAGGCCCTGCTCTGCCGCAGGACCGGTGACCGGAACGCACATGCCGATCTTGATGGTGGCGCCCTGGGCCCGGGCGCTGCCGACAACATAAGGTGCGGTAATACCGGCAGCCAATCCAGCCGTGAAGTCGCGTCGCGTGAGCTTCATTCATTCCTCCCTGGAGCCAACTTTCAGCGTCGGCTTTTTTAAGTTCGCGAGTTTGAGCGAAAAATCGCTCACATGTCCATGGCGTGTCGCGGCAAGCGTCGATTTGGTCTCTGGCCTTCTCATTTTCGCAGCCACGGGAATGCCTAAGCAATAAGCACGCGTCAACGCCCCCTACGACGCGTTGGCCTCGGTATCGCCATCGTCGCCGGCGTGCAACTCCGACAAGCAGCTTTCAAGCGCTTGCAGCATTTCCTGCAGTCTGGCGAGTTCGCGCGCGCCATACCGCGCGGTCATGGCGGCATAGATCGCTTCCGATGACGGCGCGACGGCTTCGATCAGCCGCAACCCACGCGCCGAGATCGATACGACGACCCGGCGTTGATCGGCCTTCACCACCTTGCGGTCGATCAAATGGCGCGCTTCCAGATCGCGCAGGATTCGCGAAAGACTCGGGCCGAGCAGAAAGGCGACACGGGCGAGTTCCGTGACTTCAATGGCGCCGGTCGATGTCAGCGCGCGCAAAATCCGCCATTGCTGCTCGGTCAAGCCGTGGTCGCGCAGCGAGGGACGGAAATGCCGCATCACGGCTTCGCGTGCCCGCAGCAATGACATCGGCAGCGAGCGGGAGAATTCGCGCATCGGCACGCGCCGGGTGGCGGCGTTGCTTGCCGGTTTCGATCCGGCATTTCCCGCCGATTTTTTCCGCGCCATATCAACGGTCCGTCTTTTCCGGGAAACGCTCGCGACGCGACAAGTTTGCGATGCAGCAAAGCGCAATTCGGTTTGAATGAATGCATTTAACATGTTAATCAAATTTCCGCATCCATTTTCGCCGGCCCCGCAAAGTCGACATGTTTAGCGCCGAACTTGTCGCCCGGTCAGCCACCACGACGCTTGATAGGCCCTGCAGAATTGTTGGAGTGATCCCGACATGCCGCATTTCACCCTCGAATATTCCGGGAATCTCGACGCCCGCGTCGATATGGGAAAAGTCGTCGAACTCGTTCGCAAGGCCGCGGTCGAGACCGGCATCTTTCCGCTCGGCGGCATCCGGGTCCGCGCGGTCAGGTGCGAGCACTACGCCATCGCCGACGGAGGTGCCGATTTGGGGTTTCTAGCGATGGTGCTGCGGCTTGGCGAGGGACGCGATCTCGCGACCCGCAAGAAGGCCGGAGAACATATCTTCAAGGCGCTGTCGGCCAATCTCGATCCGGTGTTTGCCAACAGCAAGTTCGCGCTGTCGTTCGATATGCAGATCAACGACAAGGAAACCAGCTGGAAGCGCAACAATATCCACGACGTCCTGAAGGCGGAGGTTATCAATGGATAAAGCTTCGCCGAAATCCTCCGACGTGTTTGCGGCCAATCGCGAGCGCGCAGCGCCCTTGCTCGCCAAGCTGCGGGCCGACGGCATCGGACACCTGATCGGCGGCGAGATCGTGCCATCGATCTCGGGCGAGGTTTTTGAAACAAATTCGCCTATCGACGGGACCGTGCTCGCGCTAGTCGCGCGCGGCGGTGCTGAAGATATCGACCGCGCCGCGACGACGGCTGCGCTGGCTTTTAAGGCATGGCGCGACATGCCCGCGACCATGCGCAAAAAACTCTTGCATCGCGTCGCCGACGCCATCGAGGAGCGCGCCGACGATATTGCCGTGCTGGAATGCATCGATACCGGCCAGGCCCATCGCTTCATGGCCAAGGCCGCGATCCGCGGCGCTGAAAACTTTCGCTTCTTCGCCGACAGATGCACCGACGCGCGCGACGGCTTGAACACGCCGAGCGACGAGCACTGGAATGTCTCGACCCGGGTTCCGATCGGACCGGTCGGCGTGATCACGCCGTGGAACACGCCGTTCATGCTGTCGACCTGGAAGATCGCGCCGGCGCTCGCGGCCGGCTGCACCGTGGTTCACAAGCCGGCCGAATGGTCGCCGGTCACCGCCGATTTGCTGGCGAAACTGGTGAAACAGGCCGGCGTCCCCGATGGCGTGCTCAACACCGTGCACGGCATCGGCGAGGAAGCCGGCAAGCCGCTGACCCAGCATCCCGCCATCAAGGCGATCGGGTTTGTCGGCGAAAGTTCGACCGGCTCGGCGATCATGGCGCAGGGCGCGCCGACATTGAAGCGCGTGCATTTCGAACTCGGCGGCAAGAATCCCGTGATCGTGTTCGACGACGCGGACATGGACCGCGCGCTCGATGCGGTGGTGTTCATGATCTACTCGCTCAATGGCGAGCGCTGCACTTCGTCGAGCCGGCTTTTGGTTCAGGAAAGCATCGCGGAAAAATTCATCGAAAAACTCACCGCGCGGGTGAAGGCGCTCAAGGTGGGCCATCCGCTCGATCCCGCGACCGAGATCGGGCCGTTGATTCACGAACGTCATCTCGAAAAGGTCTGCTCCTATTTCGATGTCGCCCGCAAGGACGGCGCCGTGATCGCGGTTGGCGGCCGGACCCATGACGGCCCCGGCGGCGGACACTACGTGCAGCCGACGCTGGTGACCGGCGCGCATGCCGGCATGCGCATCGCGCAGGAAGAAGTGTTCGGCCCGTTCCTGACGGTGATTCCGTTCCGCGACGAGAACAACGCGGTCGAAATCGCCAATGACGTGCAATACGGCCTTACCGGCTATGTCTGGACCTCGGACATGGGCCGGGCACTGCGCGTCGCCGACGCGCTCGAGGCCGGCATGATCTGGCTGAATTCCGAAAACGTCCGCCATCTGCCGACGCCATTCGGCGGCATGAAATCCTCCGGCATCGGCCGCGACGGCGGCGATTACTCGTTCGACTTCTACATGGAAACCAAGCACGTCTCGCTGGCCAAGGGGACGCACAAGATTCAGCGGCTGGGGATACCCTCATCCTGAGGAGCGGCCACTGGGCCGCGTCTCGAAGGATGGGCCGCGAACTCATGGTTCGAAACGGCGCCAAGCGGCGCCTCCTCACCATGAGGACTGAAAGAACTGGGAACTGGGACCACACCACATGCCCGTGCCGACACACGTCTTCGATCCCCCCTTCAACATCGTCAGGTGCAGCCACGCCGTGCTTGACGTGGTGGACCTCAACGCCAGCCGCGAATTCTACGAAAACGCGGTCGGCCTGCATGTCGAGGATCGCGACGAGCGAACCGTGTATCTGCGCGGCAGCGAGGAGCATCAGCATCACTCGCTGGTGCTGCGCAAGGCCGCGACCGCGGCCTGCAACCGGCTGGGGTTCAAGGTCGGCGATGAAAGCGATCTCGACAAGGCCGCCGCGTTCTTTTCGGAGAACGGCATCACCTATGCCTTCGCCGAACAAGCGTTCCAGGGCCGCACGCTGCAATTCACCGACCCCCAGGGTTTCCAGATCGAGCTCTATGCCTCGATGGACCGGCGTCCGCATCTGCTGCGCCGCTACGATCTCTACAAGGGCTGCCACCCGCAGCGGCTCGACCATTTCAATGTGTTCGCTGCCGAAGTGCAAGACACCATCGACTTCTACGCGCGGCTGGGTTTCCGGCTGACCGAATATGCCGAGGAGGACGGGCCCGATGGCCGCATCGCCGCGGCGTGGATGCATCGCAAGGGCAATGTCCATGACTTCGCCATCACCAACGGCCGGGGGCCTCGCCTGCACCATTTTGCCTATTGGGTGCCGACCGCAATGAACATCCTGCATCTGTGCGACGTGATGGCCTCGAGCGGCTTCGTCAAGAACATCGAACGCGGTCCCGGCCGCCACGGCATTTCGAATGCGTTTTTTCTCTACATCCGGGATCCCGACGGCCATCGCCTCGAGCTCTACACCAGCGACTATTTCACCGGGGATCACGACCATGAACCGCTGCGCTGGTCGTTGACCGATCCGCGGCGGCAAACGTTGTGGGGCGCGCCGGCGCCGCGCTCCTGGTTCGAGCAGGGATCGCCGTTTTCAGACCAAGCCGTTCGCGAGCCGCGCTTTGTTGCCGACGTGACGATCGCGGATTAGGGCGCTTCATGAAAAAGCTTTTGATCGTTGCGGCCATCTGGAGTTTGGCGATGGTCCTCCAACCGGTTGTCGGCCTACAAGCCGCTGAACTTAAAGTGCTGGCGGGCGGTTCGATGACCGCCGTGCTGAATCAACTCGCGCCTCAATTCGAGCGCGCGTCCGGCCACAAACTGGTCATTCATTTCGACTCCACACCTAACCTGATCAAGCTGGCGACGTCGGGCGACCCGTTTGATCTGGGTGTCGTGCCGATCGACGTATTCAAGGACGGCGCGGCAAAGGCGCGCTTCACTTTGCCGACTGTCGATATCGCCCGTGTCGGCTATGGCGTCGCGGTGCGCGCCGGCGCGCCGGCGCCGGATGTCAGTACACCTGAGGCGTTGAAAAAGGCGCTGCTCGGCGCCCAATCGATCGCGAGCCTGCCGACGAGCGCGGCCGGCGCTTATGTCACTGGTGTGTTCGAACGCCTGGGTATTGCCGAGGCGATGAAGGCCAAGACCAAACCGCAGACCACCACCGGCGCGATCGCAGAGGCCGTCGCCAGGGGCGATGCCGAACTCGGGGTGTTTCTCATCAACGTCTTGATGGCGCCTGGCGTCGAGATCGCCGGTCCATTCCCCGCCGAGTTGCAGCAGGAACTGGTTTTCACGGCCGCCGCCGCGGCGGACACCAAACAAGCCGATGCCGCCAAAGCGTTTATCGATTATCTGAGAAGCCCGGCGGCTGTCGCCGTCATCAAGCATATGGGTTTGAGCCCCGGTTAGTAACCACAGATATTGGACATCCCATGCCCGCTTCCCGCCTCGCGACCTACTCCCTGCACGGATCGATCCGATATGGCGCCGTGACTGACGGCGGCGTGGTCGATCTGTCCGCGCGCTTTGGCCGGGATTATCCGACACTGCGCGAAGTGATCGCCGCCGGCGCGCTGCAGAAACTTTCCGATGAAGCCGCGAAACATGCGCCGGACCATGCGCTCGACGCGGTTACCTGGTTGCCGCCGATACCCGCGCCGGAAAAAATCATCTGCATCGGCGTGAACTATCCGGACCGAAACGCCGAATACAAGGATGGCCAGGACGCGCCGAAATATCCAAGCATGTTCATGCGCACGCCGCGCTCCTTCGTCGGCCACGAAACGCCGCTGGTTCGCCCAAAGGCTTCACCGCAGCTCGACTATGAGGGTGAAGCGGTTCTGGTGATCGGCAAAGCCGGACGGCACATCCCTGAGAGCGTGGCGCTCGATCACATCGCCGCAGTCACGCTGTGCAACGAAGGCACCATCCGCGACTGGGTGCGGCATGCGAAGTTCAATGTGACGCAAGGCAAGAACTTCGACGCCACCGGCAGTCTTGGTCCGTGGATCGTTCCCTACACCAGCGAGTCCCAGATCGCGGACATCAGGCTGGCGACGCGGGTCAATGGCGAAACCCGGCAGGA
Source organism: uncultured Alphaproteobacteria bacterium (assembly GCA_963790595.1). Taxonomy (GTDB): domain Bacteria; phylum Pseudomonadota; class Alphaproteobacteria; order Rhizobiales; family Xanthobacteraceae; genus Bradyrhizobium. The sequence goes on from CAWBPE010000016.1 coordinate 230,795, forward strand.
TGACCGCACCGGCCGGTTGATCTTCGGCTTCCGCTACCTGATCAATTATATTTCGACCTTCACGACATTGGTGCCCGGCGATGTCATCGTCACGGGAACACCGACCGGCGCCGGTGCACGATTCGATCCGCCGCGCTATCTCAAGCCCGGCGACGTCATCGAGGTTGAAGCCGACGGCATCGGCGTGCTGCGCAATGGCGTGATCGACGAGACCCTGTAATGCCCGCGAGCGATTGGACACGACAATGACCCTGAGTACCGGCGGCGAAGCCATTGTCAGCGGCCTGGTCGCGCACGGCGTCGATACCGTGTTCGGCCTGCCCGGCGCGCAGATCTACGGCCTGTTCGACGCCTTCCATCAGGCGCAGTTGAAAGTCATCGGCGCGCGGCATGAGCAGGCCTGCGGCTACATGGCCTATGGCTATGCGCGATCCACCGGCAGGCCCGGGGTATTCAGCGTGGTGCCCGGCCCCGGCGTCCTCAACGCCGGCGCGGCGTTATTGAATGCTTTCGGATCGAACGAACCGGTGCTGTGCCTGACCGGACAAGTGCCGACGCCATTTCTGGGCAAAGGCCGCGGCCATTTGCACGAAATGCCCGATCAGCTCGCGACGCTCAAAACCTTCGTGAAATGGGCTGAGCGGATCGAATATCCCGATGCCGCCCCTGCGCTGGTCTCGCGGGCGTTCCAGGAAATGCTGTCGGGGCGGCGCGGTCCGGTGTCGCTGGAAATGCCCTGGGATGTTTTCACGCAACGCGCCGAAACCGCGCCCTCGAAACCGTTCGATCTGTTTCCCGCGCCGCTGCCCGATACCGATCGCGTCAAGGCCGCCGCCGCTTTGATCGCGGGCAGCAAGACGCCGATGATCTTTGTCGGCAGTGGCGCGATCCATGCGCGCGATGAGATTCTGGAACTGGCCGAACTGATCGACGCGCCTGTGGTAGCGTTCCGCAGCGGGCGCGGCATCGTCAGCAACGCGCATGAACTGGGACTGACGATGGCGGCGGCTTACAAGCTTTGGCCGCAGACTGACCTCATGATCGGCATAGGAACGCGGCTGGAACTGCCGACGATGTCGCGCTGGCCGTTCCAGCCTGACGGGCTGAATTCCATTCGTATCGATATCGATCCCTCGGAAATGCGACGCTATGCGCCGGATGCCGCCGTGATCTCGGACGCCAAGGCCGGCACCATCGAATTGCTCGCCGCGGTCAGGAAGAACGGCTACACCAAAACGCACGGTCGCCGGGCCGCAATTCGCGACGCCTCGGCGACGGCGCTGAAAGAGATTCAGACGATTCAGCCGCAGATGGCTTATCTGAACATTCTGCGCGAGGTGCTGCCGGCCAACGCCATCGTAACAGATGAATTGTCGCAGGTCGGCTTTGCCTCCTGGTACGGCTTTCCGGTCTACGAACCGCGTACCTTCATCTCCTCGGGCTATCAGGGCACGCTGGGCTCGGGCTTTCCCACCGCACTCGGCGCCAAGGTCGCGCACCCGGACCGGCCGGTGGTCGCCATCACCGGCGACGGCGGATTCATGTTCGGCGTGCAGGAGCTGGCGACCGCGGTTCAGTTCAACATCGGCGTGGTCACGCTGGTCTTCAACAACAATGCTTATGGCAATGTGCGGCGCGACCAGCGCGAACGTTTTGATGGTCGCGTGGTGGCGTCCGATCTGGTCAATCCGGATTTCGTCAAGCTCGCGGAATCCTTCGGCGTCGGCGCGGCACGGGTGACATCGCCGGATGGATTCCGCCCGGTATTGGAAAAAGCGCTGGCGCATGGCGGTCCCTACGTTATCGCCGTTGAGGTGCCAAGGGATACCGAAGTCAGTCCGTGGGCGTTCATTCATCCGGCGAAGCCGTAGGCGCTACAGAGGAATCTACGCCGTTTCCGCGCGTTGTTGCTGGACCCACGACGCCGCCATCACCAACAGACCCGCGCCGGCCACCGACCAGCATGCGATCGGCGCCCAGCTTAACAAGGGTGCATATTCGGGAAGCTTTTGCAGACCACCCGCGACCGCCGCCATCCGCGCGAAGGTCGCGAGCGCCAGTGCGGAAAACACCAGTCCCAGCACCTTGCCCTCCGCGCCGCTGTCGCCGATCGCCAATGCTGCCGAGATCGCGCTCATCAGCATGCAGCCCCAGGCCGCGCCGGCGACGAACTGCGTCACCACCAGCACGTTGAGGCTCCCGGCCCGCTCCGCGGCCAGGATCGCCAATGCACCCAGCAGGCCCGCGGCGCCCATCACGATCAACCCGCCGCGGCGTTTGGTGACGGCGCTGGCCGGGAACAGCGCGATGTTGAATCCGATCCAGAATACCGGCATCAGCCACTGCAGATCGCCTGGCTTGGCGAAGCGCACATAGAACGGCGCGCTGTTGATGCTGAAATGCAGCTGATAGCCCAGCGCCAGAAGCACCATCGCGACGATGAAGATCACCGGCACCCTGCCGAGCGGTTTTGCCGCCTTCGCCGGTCTGTTTGGTGATGGGGATACCCGTACCAGACCGCGTTCGACCCGGGACAGTGCGAGCGCAGTGATTAAAAGAACCACACTCGAAATCACGAAGGGTAGCCGCGGGTCGTGGTCGCGCAGCACCACGCCGAGATAGGGCGATATGGCTCCGGCCAGACCGTAGCCGAGCATCGCGAGCGCCGACAGAAACGGGATCGAGGGTTTCGCGGCGTGCCTGCCCAACAAGGTCAGCGGCGGCGCACGCAAGGCCGAAGACGTGATGGCCCAGATCACGATCAGCGCGATCAACCAGATGTGAGCGCCATGGCCGGCGCGCGCCACAAACGGCAGCGCGACAAAGGCCGCGCAGGAGAGCGCGGTCAACGCGCCGACGAACGCACCGAGCCGGCCGACAACGGGGACGATCCTGTCGGCGGCGATGCCCATCGCGGTGTCAGTAACGGTGAAGATCGCCTGATCCAGCATCAGGATGAGGATGACGGCTGATGGCGCGATCCCCACCTCCGCGGCAAGCTCCGGCAGGTAGATCAGATACGTGGTCCAGCCCAGCGTGAACACCAATTGCAGAATCGCGAAATAGACGCCGGTGCGATTGACGCTGGATGCCGTCTCGTCTGTCGTTAGCGGGAGCCCGCTCATTCTACCCCTCAAGCGCCGAGTCGATCCAAAGCGCGCTTCGATGAGCAGCCTTCGCGTGCCGCCGCGACCAAAATGAGGCGGCTTAGCGCGCCTTGCGAAATGTGAGATTGATGCGCTGACGGCCCATCAATGGATGCTCGCCATCGGCGAGCGGTGCCACGCCATGAAACGCCAGCCGCGTCGGGCCGCCCCATACCGCGACATCGCCATGCTCCAGCCGGAACCGTTGCGTTTTGTCGCTGCGCTGCATGCCGCCGAACAGGAAGATCGCGGGCAGACCCAGCGACACCGAGACGATCGGCGCGCCCAAATCAAGCTCGTCCTTGTCCTGATGCAGCGACATCCGCGCGCCCGGCACGTAGCGGTTGATCAGGCAGACTTCCGGCGCAAATCCGTCAAAGCCGATCTCCGCGGCCGCTTGCCCGGCCAGCGCACGAAACGACGGCGGCATCGCCGGCCACGGCTTTGCAGTTTCGGGATCGTTGGGATCGTAGCGATAGCCGGTGCGATCGGTGACCCAGCCATAAGCGCCGCAATTGGTCATCGCAACCGACATCTGATGACCGCCCGGCGTGTGCATGCGCCGGAACGGCGCCTGCACCACGATATCGCGCAGCGCCGCGATCAGGTCATCCCCGAACGAAAGCGCAAAACCGCGCAGCAATACGGCGCCCTCCGCGATCGATTCCTGCGGGGGCCGCACATCGGGAACGCCAGCAAACAGATCCGCCGTCAAGGCAACCGCACTCAATTCGCGTCGTGAAAGATCACACCGACTGTATGGCGGTGACCGGAACGGATTCGGCTGACGCCATGACGCAGATTAACGCGATATGATCCGCGCGTCCCCTGCACCGGCCTGACATGCACAGCAAAAGCCACCGCATCGCCCTGGGCCAGCGGCACCACTTCCGGCCGCGATTGCATGCGCGGGCGTTGTTCCGTCAGCACGAATTCGCCGCCGGTGAAATCACGGCCGGGCTCCGAGAGCAGGATCGCGACCTGCAGCGGGAACACGTGTTCGCCGTAGAGGTCCTGATGCAGGCAATTGTAATCGCTGGCGCCATATTGCAGCAGCAGAGGCGTCGGCCTCGCCTGCCCGGCGGCATGGCAGCGTTCCAGAAATGCCGCATGCTTCTCTGGGTATCGGATATCGATCCCCATCGCTTCGTTCCAGCGATTAGCGACGCCGTACAACTGCGCATAGAGCGCCGGTCGCAATTCCGCGATCAGCTCCGGCAGCGGATAGGAGAAATATTTGTATTCGCCGCGCCCAAAGCCGTGGCGACCCATCACCACCCGGCTGCGGAATTGGCTGTCTTCAGGGTAAAGCGCCGATAGCGCGCGGCATTCGTCGGGCGGGAGCAGCCCTTTGAGGACTGCGCAGCCATAGGCATCGAGATCGCGGCCCGCTTGCGGCCAGTCGATGGCCTCGACGCGGGCGGCGATGTTTGATTCCGGAGCGGGAAGGATGGTTTTGTTGGCGGCGGTTTTCATGGCGCCAATTTCGCAAATCGAGGCGGTCGACGCCACCCGATTTCCGGAAACCTACCCCAACACCGGCATCTCGACCACATCATAGGCACTGCGAATGACGCGTTTGAGAACGGGGTCCTCCAACTCATATTCGAACCGGCTGGCGGGACGGATACCGCCCTTGGCCGCGAAGGTACCGCCGAACATGGCGCAACCATCGGGCAATCCCTTGCCGCCGAAGCCGCGCTTGATGAGGTCGGCGACCGGCAGCATACCGTCCAGCTTGCCCTCCTGGTACAGCACGCGCTTGCCGTCGATCCAGGCGAACGAACGCAGGATCATCTGATCCCAATGACCGATGACATCCTCAAGCTCCCACAGCACGGATGCGACGGGCTTGTCGCACATCTGCTTGGAAACCGTGACGCCGTAGGCCTCGACCTTGCGGTCAGTGTGATCGGAGCCGACCCCGACAAAGGTCCGGCCCTGCCAGCCGATCAGCACGAATTCGACCTCGCCGCTGGAATCGCCGCCGCTGCATTCGATACTGTCAATGATGGCGATCCGCCGCGCCGAGACGCGGTAATAGATCGGCGTCGAAGCCGGCCGCGCGATGCCGATCGCTTCGAGTTCGGCGATATGCTTGTCGCGCGCCACCGGATCGCGCCCTGTCCAGCCCGCGATAACGGCCTGGTCGATCGCCAGCGTCAACGGCGTGGTCGTGCCCTGGGCTTCGACTGTGAAAGTAAGATCAAACACGGATGACATCCTCCATTGCGGCCGCCAATTCAAAGATGCGGCGATCCGATCCGCCGGATGCCGCGAGCATCAAGCCGACCGGGGCTTCGCCCTCGCGATGCGCGGGCAGTGAAATCGCGCAGCCGTCGATCATGTTGATCAGCGTGCAATTGCGCAGCGACAACAAATTCGCCTTGGTGAAGGCCTTGTCGTCGGCGAGATCCGCGATACGCGGCGGCGTGATCGCGGTGGTCGGCATCACCAGCGCATCATACGGCGCGAGACGCGCTGCGGCGCGCGCGATCAACGACCGGCGTGCACCCAGCAAATCGATATAATCGGCGGCGCTGAGGCTTTCGCCGCGCAGAATCCGGCTGGAGACGCGGGGATCGTAGACATCGCCCTTGCTGGTCAGGAGATAACGATGCCAGGCGTAGCTTTCCGAGGCCGCAAAGCCGCCCTTGGCGTTCATCACCCCGACGTCGAGAAATTCCGGCACTTCAATGCGCTCGATCAACGCGCCTTGGCGCGAAAGCGTCTCCAGCGCGCGCTCATAGGTTCGCGCCACTTCGTCCTCGAGATCGTCGAGCGCGACGGTGGTCGGCACCGCCAGCCGCATGCCTTTAATGGGGCGCGGCGATAACGGCCGCACCGGCTCGTCGGCCAGCACCGCATCGAGCACCGCGCAGCAGTTCACGGTGCGCGCGAGCGGTCCAAAACTATCGAGCGTAAACGACAGCGGCACCCCGCCATCGAGCGGCACGCGGCGTTGTGTGGGCTTGAAGCCGACGATGCCGTTATAGGCCGCTGGAATCCGGCAGGAGCCGCCGGTGTCGGTGCCGAGCGCGCCATAGGCCATGCCGTCGGCGATCGACACTGCTGCGCCCGACGACGATCCGCCCGGCACATGACCGACACTGCGCTGCCAAGTGCTTTTCGGCGTTCCGTAATGCGGGTTGATGCCGATCCCGGAATAGGCGAACTCGGTCATGTTGGTGCGGCCGATCACGATGAACCCGGCGCGGCGCAACCGTGCGACAACGGTCGCATCGGCCTCCGCTGGGGCTGAGTCCTCAAGCGCGCGTGAGCCGGCGCGGGTCACCTGCCCCTTGATGTCGAACAAATCCTTGATCGAGACGGGAATGCCGGCATAGGGCGACGGCGCGGCCTTGGCCGAGCGCAAATGGTCCATCGCTTCCGCGGCGGCAATCGCCGCTTCACGATCGACATGCATGAAGGTGCGAATGCCCTCGCCCGCGGGATCGGCGATCCGGGCGATGCAATCGTCGACCAGCTTGCGGGCGCTGGTGCGGCCGTGCGCGAGATCGTCGGCCAGTTTGGCAAGCGTCGGCTTCTTCGTCATTGTTCATTCTCTCCGTCATGGCCGGGCTTAGCCGTCCAAAGGACGGCGTCGCTTCCGCTCGCCTATGTCCCGGCCATCCACGTCTTTCTCGACCATCATCCAATAAGACGTGGATGCCCGGGACAAGCCCGGGCACGACGACTATGGGCTGAAGTCATCGTCGATTTCCAGATCGAGCAGCGCCGAACTCAGCGATTTGCCGTGAGCATCGAGCGCCAGCGACCGCGTCACGCCGCCGCCGAGCGCGCCGGTCATCACGAAATTCAGCGCCGCGATATTGGGCAGCTCATAGCGGACAACGTCGCCTTCGACAACACCGGCAAAGTGTTGCCTGACCCGCGCGCTGGTCACTTGTTCGAGCAGCAGCGGGTAGTGCTCTTCGTCATAGGCAATCACCGAGATATTGGAGGTATTGCCCTTGTCGCCAGTGCGGGAATGGGCGATTTCGCGCAGCTTCATCGCATTACGTCCCCACAAAGCGAATCTGTGGCCGGGCGAGTTCGCGCGGCAGCAGGACCGAGGCGACCGCGACGACATCGCGGGCGGATTTGAAAGCGCCGCCGCCGGCGGCGGGGCCGTTGGTGTAGAGGGTTTCGACCTCGTTACCAATCCGGACAGCCTCGCGCAGATTTTCAGTGCGACCGGCAACGCGGACCCGCACTTCGTAAGGCTCGTTCGCATGGGCCGCAACTTCCGCGCCATGCAGCGCATCGACGCCGACCAGTTCGAAGCGCAATTCGCTGGCGGCCACCCCAGTCAACTTCAGCCGTTCGCGGACAATCTCCAGCGCCAGCCGTCCGCGCGCCAGCGCGCCGGGACCGGCATAGGAAATCTGGCCCTCGCCGATATAGCTGTCGACATAGCCGACCGAGACTTTCAGCGTGTCGGTCCGCTTGGTGCCGCGCCCGCCGCTGACACGTACGCGATCCCCGGCGATCTCCTCGACCTTCACGTGTGAAAAATCCGCGACCACGTCGGGCTGGATATATCGCTGGGGATCGTGCACCTCGTAGAGCAACTGCTCCTTGCAGGTCTGCGCCGTTACCGCGCCGCCCGAGCCCGCGACCTTGGTGATCACGAGACTGCCGTCCTCGCCGACTTCACCGATGGGAAAACCAAGCCGCGCCAGATCGGCCACATCCTTGTAGCCGGGGTCGGCGAAATAGCCGCCGGTGATCTGCCCGGCGCATTCCAGCAGATGACCGGCGACAGTGCCCTGCCCCAGCAGATTCCAGTCGTCCATCGCCCAGCCGAACGCATGAATCATCGGCGCCAGAAACAGCGCGGGATCGGACGCCCGCCCGGTGATCACAATATCCGCGCCGCCGCCTAAAGCCTCCGCCATCGGCTCGGCGCCCAAATAAGCATTGGCCGACAATAGCCGGTTGCCGAGCTGCTTGATCGAGCCATTAAACTCCATGATCTTGAGATCGCCATCCCTGCAGGCCTCGAGCACATCGTCGCCCACAACAGCGGCAATCTTGAGCGACGACAAGCCGAGCGACTTCGCAATCTCGGCGGTCTTGCGGGCGGCCGCGACCGGATGGGCCGCGCCCATATTGGTTACGATCTTGATGCCCTTGGCGGCGCAAACCGGCAGCACCGCGCGCATTCGCTCTTCGAGCAGCGGGTCGAAACCGCTATCGGGATTTTTCATCCGCGCCTGCTGCGCCAGCGCGACGGTGCGCTCGCCGAGGCACTCGAACACCAGATACTGGATGTCGCCTTTTTCGGCGAGTTCAATTGCAGGCTCGATGCGATCGCCCGAATAGCCCGCGCCGGATCCAATCCTGATTGTTCGCATCACTTCAGTCCGAAATAAGCGCGCCGCAGCGCCTCGTTGTCGGTCATTTCTGCAACCGTGCCGGAAAAACGGATCCGCCCGCCTTCCAGCACGAACACCCGCGTCGCCACTTCGAGAAAGCCGATATTCTGCTCGGCAATTAAAAGCGCCAACCCCTTGCCGCGCAAGTCGCTTAAGATGCGAATGACCTCCTTGACGAACAGCGGCGACAGCCCGGCCGAAGGTTCATCCATCACCAATAGACGCGGTTCGGCCGCCAGCGCCTTGGCGATGCCCAGCATCTTGCGCTGGCCGCCGGAAAGGCTGGACGCCGGCGCGCGACGCTTTTCACGCAACACCGGAAATACGCCGTACATTTCTTCGACGCGCCCACCGGGATCGGCATGCCCCAGCGCCTGCGCGCCAACCCGGATGTTTTCCTCGATCGACAGGTCGGGAAAAACCGCGAGTTCGGACATATAGGTCATGCCGAGCTTCATCCGGTCGCTGGACCGCATCCGCGTCAGATCCTTGTCGCCGAGCTTGATGCTGCCCTGCCGCGCCTCGATCAGGCCCACCAGCGATTTGAGAAAGGTGGTTTTTCCGGCCCCATTGGCGCCGAGCAATAAAACCGTCTCGCCGGCGCGGACATCGAAATCGACACCCCACAGCACCTGCATCGTGCCGTAGCCGGCATCGACGCTGGTGGCCTTCAGCAGCGGAGCGTCTTCAGGCGGCATGCTCGCCTCCCAAAAACACTTCGATGACCTGCGGCACCTGCACGGCGACCGCGAGCTTGCCTTCGAAAATCTCCTTGCCGGCGTTCATGACGATGACGCGATCGGTGATCTGTTCAATGAAGCCCATCAGATGCTCGACCACGATGATCGCGATGCCACTCTGCGCCAACGCCTTGATATGCCCGGCGATCCAGTCGAGTTCCGCGGGATTGAGCCCGGCGGCGAGTTCATCGAGCAGCAACAGCCGCGGGCGTGTGGCGAGCGCGCGGACCAGATCGAGCATCTTCTGCTGCGCGTTGTTCAGATCGGCCGCCGGCCGGTCGGCAACCTCCGTGAGGCGATACTGCTCAAGCAGTGAAGCCATTTCAGGCGGCGCCCCCGCCGCACGGCCATAGGCCAGCGCGACCTCGATATTCTGGCGCACCGTCAGCGACAGAAAAGGTTTTGGAACCTGAAAAGTGCGGTTGATGCCGCGATGAACCAGCTTGTGCGACGCGACCCCGCCGATCGAGACGCCATCGAGCACGACGTTTCCACCGTCAGGTGCATAAAGCCCCGAGATCACATTGATCGCCGTGGTCTTGCCCGAACCGTTGGGACCGACCAAGCCCAGGATTTCGCCGGATGCGACATGGAAACTCAAACCGTCAAGCGCGTGGAAACCGCCGAAGCGCTTGACCAGTTTCGAGACAGTGAGAATGGGCGCGCTGTCAGGGGACATGCCAGCCCCTCCGCGTTGCGAGCGACACCAGGCCCGCGGGAAGGAACAGCACCAGCCCCATGATCAACAGCCCGTAGATCAGCTGGAAATATTGCGGCGTGGTAAAACCGATCAAATTGTAGATGCCATAGAGAATGAGGACACCGACGATCGGGCCGCTGATCGTGGCGACGCCGCCGAACAGCGCAAAAACAATTGCGAAGATCGAAAAATCGCCGCTGAAAACATTGTCGGGATAGAACACCGAGACATACCAGGCGTAAACGCCGCCGGCGAGACCGGCCACCAGCGCCGACGCCAGCCACGCGATCACGCGCATCCGCACGACATCGACACCTGCCATCGACGCGCTGACGGCATCTTCGCGCACCGCCTGCAAGGCAAGGCCAAAGCGGGAATTTTTCAGGTACACGACGGCACCCAGCGTCAAGGCGAGCACGACGAGCGCAGCGGCATAGGCCAGCGTCGGATTGAAAGTCCCGGTGAGCGAGACGCCATACGGCCCGCGCGTGATATTCTCTAGCGCGGGATTGGCGACGAAGTGCAGCACCGCGAGCGAGGCCGCAAGATTGGCGATCGCGAAATAGGCGCCTGACAGACGCAAGAGCGGCGTCAGCAACAGCCCAAGCGCGACGCCAACCAGTCCGCCTACGATCACCGCCAGCGCGGCCGGGGTCTGAAAGTGCATCACCATGATGGCAAAACCGTAGGCCCCGGCGCCGAAGAAGCCGACATAGCCGAACGGCAGATAACCCGTGAAGCCGTAGATGATGTTCACGCCCTGGGCGAGGATCAGGAAGATCACAAAGTTAAACAGCAGCAGATGATTCTGATAGACGCCCGGCAGTACCGCAAACAAGGCGAGCAGCGGCAGCACGATGAATAGCGTGTGTTTGAAGGAACTAGGCAACGCGCACCCGCCTTCCGAGCAGCCCGCTCGGGCGGAGCAGCAGGATGAAGATCAGGAGCACATACGGCAACAGATCGGCCCATGAACTGAGATAAGTCTGCACCAGCATGTAGCAGACGCCGTAAACCACGCCGCCTAGCGCGGTGCCCAAGGGATTGCCGAGCGATCCCAGCACCACGATCGCAAACGATGTGACCGTCGCATCGGCGCCGAAGGCCGGCGTCACCGATCCGAACATGAAGGGCGCAAAGATGCCGGCCACCGCCGCGAGCCCCAGCCCGACGCCGAAGGCCGCGGCGGAAACGCGATCGACATCGATGCCGGTCGCAAAGGCCTCATCGCGCCGCGACATCACGGCGCGGGTCAGCGTGCCCAAGCGCGTGCGATACAGGTAGAGATAGACCAACGCGATCGCGATCAGGCTGGTGATCGCTGCGATCACCCAGGAGGCCGGAAATCCCTGACCAAAGATCTGGATCGGTCCGCCGCTATCCGGCTTGCCACCAAACAGCTTGACCTTGATGGTCGAAAACACCGTCCCGAGCGCGCGGCTCTGGATCGAACGCTCGCTGGTGCCGAAGAAGATCGTCATGACGGCCTCGATCACCTGCGACAGGCCGAAAAACAGGATGATCGACAGCATTTCCGGATTGACCGAGCCCTGCAGCCGCGGCACCAGCACCCAATAGAGCAGAAAGCCGACCAGCAGAAAGATCACGAATGCCAGCGGCACCGCGAACAGCGGATCAATCCCGACCAGCGTCACGACGCCGAACGCCACGAACGCGCCGAGCATCAGGAAGTCGCCATGCGCAAGGTTGACGATGCGCATGACGCCGAACACGAGATTGAGACCGATTCCGACCAGGCTGAAATAAAGACCGAACAGAACGCCGGCGACGAGCGCATAGATCATCGGCGCTTCACTCCCGGCATCCTTTTTCTACCCCGCGGCTCAGTCATGGACGCGGATAGACCGGCTTGCCCGTGGCGGTTTCATGCGGATAGATCGAGATAAACTTGATGTGGCCGTGATCGTCGAGCGCGAGTTGCCCGAGCGGCGTCAACTCACCGATCTGGCCGCCGATCTCATCGAGGGCGAAGGTCCCGTCGAGCGTCTTGAGTTCGCCGGACAGGCTGAACACAGCGCGGCGCAGCTCAAGCTGATCGAGGCTGGTCGCCACCGACAGCGTCTTCTCGATGACCAAGCCGGTGGTGTATCCGGCCACGGCATTGAAGCCGAATTCGATCTTGCCGTCGGGATATTTCTTCTCCCAGGCGGCTTTGTAGTCCTTCATGGTCATGCCGAAATTGACCGGATATTCGATCTCGGAGGGCGGCACATAGGTGAAGACGTGCTCAAGGCCCTTCTCGCCGATATTCTTTTCCAGGAGTTCGGTCTCGAGCCCGGCGTAAATGCAGAACAGCATTTTGAATTTGACGCCGACATCCGCGACATTGCGCAGGAAGGCGATATCGTTCGGCGCATAGCCGAAATGGATTACCGCGTCGGGCTGCGTGTTATTGATGTTGTTGATGATCACGGTGTAGTTGGTGGTCTCGGTCGGAATGCCCTGATCGTAGACGATCTCGATCGGCGCGCCGGAATCCTTGACGAATTTGCGGAACGCATTGGCCTGGGTGCCGGTGAACTCGTTGGTCGAATAGAGAATGGCGATCTTCTTGATCCCGAGAGCCGGCCCGTCATGCGAGACGAAGTCCGCGACCGGCTTGGGCCAGATCGTCGAAACCGGGTCCGCCATCAGCGCGATGTAAGGGTTGTCCTTGGAAAAAAAGCTGGCGCCGGTTCCAGTCTGGTCGAACAGGAAAACCTTGCGGTCGCGCGCGATCGCAACCGCGGGCGCGGTCAGCACCGAACCGGAATCGGCGACCAGGAGATCGACCTTGTCCTGGGTGATGAGCTGATTATAGAGCGTTGACGCGGTCGCGGTATTGCTCTGGTCATCATAGGCGATCAGCTTGACCGGAATCTTCCTGTCGAACGCCTTCACATAGGCGCCGCCCTCGGCATTCTTCTGGTCGGCCCATAGCTTGAGCGCGCTGAAAACCGGCATCGAAATCGAGGCATAGCGACCGGATGACGCATATAGCGTCCCGATCTTGATCTCCGCCGGCGCATCCACAGCAAAAGCCTGTGTGGCCATTGTCACGCCCGCAAGCACCAGCGCGCCCGTCATCCTCAACATGAAATCCTCCCGGTATTCTTCATTCCGCCGACAATAGCGCGGGCGGTCGCCGGGACACAAGCACTCCGGTCTCATCCATTGTGCGCGGGCCGGAATACGCCGCATGCAGCTAGTTGGCTGGACCGTTGACGCTGGGTCGTCCAATGTCGCCACCAGCGACTTTTGTCATTCCGGGGCGCGCGGAAGCGCGAACCCGGAATCTCGAGATTCCGGGTCTGGTCCTTCGGACCATCCCGGAATGACGAAAACAACGGGAGGCAATCATGACCCAGACCAAATCACTCCAGGACAAAGTGATCATCGTAACCGGCGCCGGGCGCGGCATCGGGCGCGAGATCGCGCTGTTGTGCGCCGCTGAGGGCGCCAAGGTCGTGGTCAACGATCCCGGCGTCGCCGCCGATGGCTCGGGCACCAGCGCCGCGCCGGCCGAAGAGGTGGTCGAGGAAATCAAAAAGCGCGGCGGAATTGCCGTGGCGAATTTCGAGACCGTTGCCGAAGCGATTCCCGCCAGCAAGATCGTCAAGACCGCGATCGACACCTACGGCAAACTCGACGGCGTGGTCAACAATGCAGGTATCCTGCGCGACGCGATCTTCCACCGCATGAGCATCGACGCCTTCGAGTCCGTCATCAAGGTGCATTTGATGGGCTCGTTCTACGTCTCGCATGCCGCTGCGAGATTATTCCGCGAGCAGGAGAGTGGCGCGTTCGTGCACTTCACCTCGACTTCAGGCCTGGTCGGCAATTTCGGCCAGGCCAATTACGCCGCGGCCAAGCTCGGCATTGTCGGGCTGTCGAAATCGATCGCGCTCGACATGGAGCGCTTTAATGTGCGTTCCAACTGCGTCTCGCCGTTCGCCTGGAGCCGGATGATCGGAACCATCCCGACCGAAACCGAAGCCGAGAAGGCGCGCGTCGCGAAACTTCAGCAGATGGGACCGGAAAAGATCGCGCCGGTCTGCGCCTTCCTGCTCAGCGACGCCGCCAAGGATGTGACCGGGCAAATTTTCGCGGTGCGCATGAACGAGATCTTCCTGATGAGCCAGTCACGGCCCTTGCGCTCGATCCATCGCGCCGAAGGCTGGACGCCGCAGACCCTCGCCGAGCACGGCATGCCGGCGCTGAAATCGTCGTTCTACAAGCTCGACCGTTCGGCGGATATTTTTAACTGGGATGCGATCTAGCTACCAAAGGACCTCATGGTGAGGAGCGCGTCGGAGTTTATCATCGGGCCGCGCTTCGCGCGGACCCGTTGGCGCGTCTCGAACCATGGGAGCTCGGACCATCCTTCGAGACGGCGCTTACGCGCCTCCTCAGGATGAGGCCTGTAGGAGTTCGCGCTCCTCTTCCACCCTCTCCGGTTGTTTCGCCGATATTCGCCCGCTTTATGCCGGAATGTCGGCGCATGATTTATCTCCCAACAAAAAAACAACGGGAGGAAACCATGACAAATCCAATACATCAGGATGACAAAGCCGCCTCTGCCGTCGTGGGCCGTCGCGACATGTTGCGCGGCGCCGCAGCAATCGCGGCCACGGCGCTGGTCGTCACGGACGCATCGGCGCGCGACTACGGCCGGGGCGCGGAACCGCAGCGCTATCCCGACCCCGATATCGTCGTGATCGATCCCAAACGCTTCAAGGCCAAGGTTGGCAATACTGCGATCAAGCGTTTGTATACAGGCTGTCTGTGGGCGGAAGGCCCGGCCTGGAACGCGCAAGGTCAGTACCTCGTATGGAGCGATATTCCCGCCAACCGCCAGCTGCGTTATCTCGACGATGACGGCCATATCTCCGAGCAATTTCACAAGCCCTCCGACGAAGGCAATGGCAACACCTTCGACTTCGAAGGACGCCAGATCACCGCGCAACGCACCCGGCTGATCCGTTACGAACATGACGGCTCCATCACCACGCTAGCCGAGCAGGCCAATGGCAAACAGCTCAACGGACCGAACGACGTCGTGGTTCATCCCAACGACAAGTCGATCTGGTTCACCGATCCGGGCTATGGCGCGGTCAGCATCTATGAAGGGCAGAAGGCCAATACCGGCTCGCTGCAGCCCTACCAGAAGGAAGCGGTGTATCGGCTCGACGCGCAGACCGGCCAGGTCACCAAAGTGGCCGACGACCCGTTCAAACCGAACGGCATCGCCTTCAGCCACGATTACAAGAAGGTCTATGTCTGCGATACCGGCATCACGCACTATCCCAATGCCAAGAACATCGTCTGGCAATACGATCTCAACGGCGACAAGCTCTCGAACCCGCGCACGCTGATCGACATGACGCTCGACGGCAAGTCAGGCTTCCCGGACGGCATGCGGGTCGACACCGAAGGCAACATCTGGGTCGGCGCGGGCTGGGTCGGCGACGGCTATGACGGCGTCCAGATCTTTGCGCCGGACGGCGGACGCATCGGCCAGATTCGCCTGCCCGAAACCTGCGCCAATCTCTGTTTCGGCGGCAAGAAGCGAAACCGCCTGTTCATGACGGCCAGCCAGTCGCTGTATGCGGTGTATGTCGAGACCCAGGGCGCGCATAACTGTTGAGGGCGTTTTAATTCGTCATTCCGGGATGGTCCGCAGGACCAGACTCGGAATCTCGAGATTCTCCGATGTGCAATTGCACATCGTAGTTCGATGCTTCGCATCGCCCCGGAATGACGACTACCCGCTATTCCTCAATCCCGCCGAAATACCGTTGATCGTCAGCTGAATCCCGCGCAGCACCTGTTCATCCGGGTTCTGCGCGCGATGCTCCTTCAGCAACTCAACTTGCACGTGATTCAGGGGATCCAGATAGGGAAAGCGATTGCGGATCGAACGCTCCAAGAGCGGATTTCCCTGCAGCAAGCGCTCCTGGCCCATGATGTCCAGCAGCGTTTCGATCGAGGTGTGCCATTCGCGCCGGATCCGTCCGAAGATGTTTTCGCGCAATGTTGTGTCCGGCACCAGTTCGGCATAACGCGAGGCGATCGCGATCGAGCTCTTGGCCAGCACCATGTCCATGTTCGAAAGCAAAGTGCGGAAGAACGGCCACTCCTTGTAAAGCTCGCGCAGGAACGGCATGCCTTTATCCGGATGTTCCGCCACCCAGGTCTCGACTGCGCTGCCGAAACCGTACCAGCCCGGCAGCATCAACCGGCATTGCGCCCAACTGAACACCCAGGGAATGGCGCGAAGGTCTTCTATCTCGCGGGTCTTCTTGCGCGAGGCCGGGCGGCTACCGATATTGAGCGTGGAAATTTCGGTGATGACCGTCGAGGCCCAGAAATAATCGGCAAAGCCTTCGGTTTCGTAAACCAGCCCGCGATAGGCCTTGAAGGCAAGCGCGGACAATTGCTCCATCGCCTTCAAATAGTCTGCTGACGGCGCGCTTTGCCGCGGCTGCAAAAGACTTGCCTCAAGCGTAGCGGCGGCCAGGATTTCCAGATTGTTGCGGCCGACTTCGGCGTTGGAATATTTGCTGGAGATGATTTCGCCCTGCTCGGTGATCCGGATCTGGCCGTTCACCGCCCCGCCCGGCTGTGCAATGATGGCGTCATAGCTGGGACCGCCGCCGCGGCCGACCGAGCCGCCGCGGCCGTGAAACAGCCGCAGCCGCACGCCATGGCGCTCGAACACTTCAACGAGGCCGATCTCGGCCTTGTAGAGCTCCCAGCCCGAGGTGACGAAGCCGCCGTCCTTGTTGCTGTCGGAATAGCCGAGCATCACTTCCTGCACCGAGCGGCGGCTGTCGACCAGCTTGCGATAATCATGCATCGACAACAGCCGGTCCATGATCGCGGAACTAGCCTGCAGGTCCTCGATGGTTTCGAACAGCGGCACGATGTTGATCGCACTGCGGCCGGTGGGATCGACCAAGCCGGCTTCCTTCAGGAGCAGCGCGACCTCCAGCATGTCGGAGATCCCCTTGCACATCGAGATGATGCATTGGGGGATCGCATCGGCGCCGAAACGCGCATGCGCTTTCGCCGCCTCGTGGAAAACGGCAAGCTCGCCCACCGCCTCATCGCTGTACTTCACGAAGGCCGACGTCAAAGGCCTGGAATTGCGCAGCTCGCTCGTGAGCAGCGCGATCCGGGCCTCTTCGTTCAAGGCGAGATACGACATGCCGGGCATCGCCGCGTCGATCAGCTCGGCGACGGTGCGCTCATGCACCGCGGAATTTTGCCGCATGTCCAGTCTGGCGAGATGAAAACCGAAACAGTCCACCGCCCGGCGCAACAGCCGCAGCCGGCCGCGCGCGATGACCCCCGAATTATTCGCGATCAACGAGCGATCGAGGATATCGAGGTCGGCCTTGAACTCTTCCACATTCTTGTAAGGTGTCGCTTCGCCGACCGGCGGGCGGGTGGTCTCGACGTCGAGTTTTGACGCGGTCGCGGTGAGCCGCGCATAGATGCCCGACACCGCCAGTCGATAAGGCTCGCCGCTTCGATGCGGCGAAGTATCGGGCGAGCGTGCGGCGAGCGCGCGCAACTCCTCGGAAATATCTGCCAGATGCGCCGCCAGCGACAATTCGGCGCCGAGCGCGTGCAGTTCCTCGAGATAAAAACGCAGCACGCGGCTGCTCTGCAGGCGCAGCGTGCCCCGCATCACCTCGGCCGTGACGAAGGGATTGCCATCGCGGTCACCGCCGATCCAGCTTCCCATCCGCAGGAACGACGCCAGTTCGCCGCGCGCGCTGCCGTCGCCCTCGTTGAGGCGATCCTCCAGCGCGCAATGCAGCCGCGGCACCTCATGCAGGAAAGTGTAGTCATAAAAGGAAAGCCCGTTGGCGACCTCGTCGAGCACCGTGAGCTTGGTCCGGCGCAACAGATTGGTCTGCCACAGCGTCACCACCGCGCGGCGCAATTGCTCGTCGCTCGCCGCGAGTTCGTCCGGCGTCAACTGCACCCGCTCGCGCCGGTCCAGCAGGGCCGCAATTTCCATCTCGCGGTCGATCGTGCTCTTGCGGCGGACTTCGGTCGGATGCGCGGTCAGGACCGGGCTTACCTGGGCGTTTTCGAAGAATTTGCGCAAATCAGCCGCGCTGAAACCGGCGCTGCGCGCATGCGACAGCGTCGAGGGCAGCGATCCCGGCGCTTCGCCCCCGGTCGAGCGGGTTCGCATTTGCCGGATGTTGTTCTGATCCTCGGCGATATTGGCGAGGTGCGAAAAATAGCTGAAGGCGCGCACGATGCGGACGGTTTCGCTGGTCGACATGCCATCGAGGATGATCTCGAGCTCGCGCCGCGCCGGCTTGTCGTCATCCCGGTGAAACCGGATCGAGGTCTGGCGGATGCGTTCGACCAGGTCGAACACATCGGCGCCTTCCTGGTCGCGCACGGTATCGCCGAGAATACGCCCAAGCAGCCGGATATCATTCCGCAGCCGGGCATCTTCTTCGAGCGCCTGAGCGTCGTCGGCGCGATTGGACCGTAGGTCGGTGTCGGAAGGCATGATCTGGGATGACATGAATTGGATGCTCCAGAAACTGCCCGGCTCCCTTGAGTCGCAATTTTTGACGCCTCGCGCAAGGCCAAGATAGTGGCGGTGGCTGTTGTCCTCATGGTGAGGAGCGCGTCTCGAACCATGAGTTCGCAGCCATCCTTCGAGACGGCGCTAATGCGCCTCCGCAGGATGAGGTTCGAGTATGATCAAACGTCAGCGAAGCGCGGGGCGCGCTTTTCGATGTTGGCGCGTACGGCCTCAAGCTGGTTGGGCGCGCCCATCAGCTTCATCTGTTCGACGGATTCGGCCAGCAGCGCCGCAGCCGGATCGACGCTTAAATTGTTCAAGAGGCGTTTGGCGGCACGGATCGCGTCGGGGCTTTTGCCCGCGATCTCGCGGGCGACCTCGAGGGCGGCGGCGCGCGGATCGTCACAGATCCGTGTCGCGAGACCATAACTCATGGCTTCCTCCGCCGAGAAAATCCGGCCCGTATAGGTCAGTTCGCGCAGGATATCGTCGCGCACGAGGCTGGCCAGGATCGGCGTCCCGGCCATATCCGGTATCAGCCCCCATTTGATCTCCATGATCGACATCCGGGCGTCCCGCGCCAGGAACCGCATGTCGGCGCCAAGCGCGAGCTGAAAGCCGCCGCCGAACGCGACGCCCTGGATCGCGGCAATTACCGGCACCGGGAGCTGCCGCCATCCCCACACCGCCTGTTGCGGGAAATTGGCCAAGCCATGGGTGCGCGGGGTCAGGTCGCGCTTTTCGCCGCCCGCGATCCCATTGCCGCCGCCTTCCTGCATGGCGGCGAACCTGTTCATATCGAGGCCGGCGCAGAACGAACGTCCCTCCCCGGACAATACTACCGCCCGCAAGCCCTTTTCCCGACCCAGACGGTCGCAAGTCGCGACCAGCGCCTCGAACATCGCGGCATCCAGCGCATTCATCTTGTCCGCCCGCACCAGACGGACGTCGGCGACGCCCTCCGAAATCGATACCGAGACGCGATCGTCCATGAAAACTTCCTCCACTCTTTTTCTCTGCAGCCACTTTACAGAAAGATGCAGTCCGGTTTTAGTCAATCAACTAACTAACAAGCAAACTCCACGGTGGGAACCTCCATGTTCAACGAACAGCTCCTTGCGGGCCGGCGCATTCTTGTCACCGGCGGCGGTACCGGCCTCGGCAAGTCGATGGCGGCGCGCTTCCTGCAACTCGGTGCCGAGGTTCATATCTGCGGCCGCCGCAAAAGCGTCTGTGACGAAACCGCGACCGAGTTGATGGACCTCTATGGCGGCCGGGTGATGAGCCACGGCGTCGATATCCGAAACGCGCTTGCCGTCGACGAGATGATCGAGGCGATTTTCACCGACGGCCCGCTCACCGACCTCGTCAACAATGCCGCCGGCAATTTCATCTCGCGCACGCAGGACCTGACGCCGCGCGGCTTCGATGCGGTCGCCAATATCGTCATGCACGGCACGTTCTATGTGACGCATGCAATCGGCCGTCGCTGGATCGCCGGCGGCCATCGCGGCAATGTCGTGTCGATCACCGTCACCTGGGTGCGCAATGGCAGCCCCTATGTGGTGCCCTCCGCGATGAGCAAGTCCGCGATCCACGCCATGACCATGTCGCTGGCGACGGAATGGGGACGCTACGGCATCCGGCTCAACACGATTGCGCCCGGTGAAATTCCAACCGAAGGCATGAGCAAGCGCATCAAGCCCGGCGACGAAGCCGGCGCGCGCACCATCGCGCAGAACCCGATGGGCCGGGTCGGCAAGATGGAAGAGCTGCAGAACCTCGCGGTGTTTTTGATCTCCGGCGGCTGCGACTGGATCAACGGCGAAACCATCGCGATGGACGGTGGCCAGGCGCTGGCGACGGGCGGCAACTTCTATCAATTGCGCGACTGGTCCGATGCCGACTGGACTTCCGCGCGCGACGCGATCAAGGCGCAAAACGAAAAGGACCGCGCCGCACGAGGGTGATTACGGCAGCCCTCGTGCACGAGCCTCATCCTGAGGAGCGGCCATTTGGCCGCGTCTCGAAGGATGTGCAGCACCGGGGCTCTCATGGTTCGAGACGCGCGCCACAGCGCGCTCCTCACCATGAGGGATTTTGCCCCGCGGTTGCTGGAACTACCCTGTTGAAACACCAGGATTCTATTGCCGTGTTGTTTTTGGCGCGAGATGACGTCACACTCCGCCCAACAAAATAAAACCTGCCGGAGGAAACATGTCCGTATCTGAGGAAACGGCAAACCTTGCCGATATGGTGCGCGCGCGGGCGAAATCCCGCGGCGATTTCATCGCGTTCGAATTTGAGGGACGCCAGACCAGCTTCGCCGATCTTGATCTTGCGACCAATCGCGTCGCCAACGCGCTCATGGCGAGCGGCGTCAAGGCCGGCGAGCGCATCGCCTATCTCGGCAAGAACAGCGACATCTATTTCGAACTGTGGCTCGGCGCGATCAAGGCCAATGTAGTGATGGCGCCGGTCAACTGGCGGCTGGCCGGGCCCGAGATCACCGTCATCGTCGGAGATAGCAAGGCGCCCATGCTTTTCGTCGGGCCGGAATTCACAGAGCAAATCCAGCGCATCGGAGATCAATTACCTGATGTGCGTACCTTCATCGCGACCGAAGGCGGCGCGACCGGTTGGAAGTCCTATGCGGCGTGGCGAGACGAACAAAGCGACAGAGATCCCGACATCGCGATCGGCCCGCGCGACATCGCGATCCAGCTCTATACTTCGGGCACCACCGGCAAACCGAAGGGCGCGATGCTGTCGCACGCCAATCTCCTCAATCTTGTGGAGGCCGGCCAGGGCGAGAAGCCCGACTGGAACAAATGGAACGAGGACGACGTCTCGCTGGTCGCGATGCCGATCTTCCATATCGGCGGGTCCGGCTGGGGCGTGCTCGGTGTCTATCACGGCGCCAAGGGCGTGATCGCCCGCGAATTCGATCCCAACAAGGTGCTGGATTTCATCGAGCACTCCCGCATTACCAAACTTTTCATGGTCCCCGCCGCGATGCAGTTTGTGGTGCGGCAGCCGCGCGCACGCGAGGTGGATTTTTCGCGGCTGAAATACATGCTCTATGGCGCGTCGCCGATCCCCGCCGCGCTGCTCAAGGAATGCATCCAGGTGTTCGGCTGCGGCTTCGTGCAGGTCTACGGCATGACCGAGACCACCGGCAGCATCGTGGCGCTGCCGCCGGAAGATCACGTCGAGGGACTGGACCGGATGCGTTCGGCCGGCAAGGCGCTGCCAGGCGTCGAACTCGCGATCCTCGATGCCGACGGCAAGCGATTGCCGCCGGGCCAGGTCGGCGAGATCGCGACACGATCAGGCTCCAACATGGAAGGTTACTGGAACTTGCCGGAGGCCACCGCCCGGACACTCGGCAGCGACGGCTGGCTGCGCACCGGCGATGCCGGCTACATGGACAGTGACGGCTATCTCTACATCCACGACCGCATCAAGGACATGATCATCTCCGGCGGCGAAAATATCTATCCGGCCGAGGTCGAAAGCGCGATCTGCGACCATCCTGATGTGGCCGAAGTCGCCGCGGTCGGCGTGCCCGACGACCAATGGGGCGAAGCGGTCAAGGCGATCGTGGTGATGAAGCCGGGCAAGCAGGCAAGCGCCGCCGACATCATCGGCTTCACCCGCCAGCACATCGCGGTCTTCAAGACGCCGAAGACCGTTGATTTTATCGACGCGCTGCCCCGCAACGCTTCCGGCAAGATCCTGCGCCGCCACTTGCGCGACCCCTATTGGGTCGGCAAGGACCGGCAGGTAAACTAAAGAAGAAACGACGGAGCCAACATGGATTTGAAATTCTCAGAAGTGACGCGCAAAGGCCCGATCACGATCGTGACGCTGTCGCGCCCCGAAGTTTACAACGCGTTGCATACCGACGCGCATTTCGAACTCAATAAAGTGTTCAACGATTTCGCCGCCGATCCGGAACAGTGGGTCGCAATCATTACCGGCGCGGGCGACAAGGCGTTCTGCGCCGGCAACGACCTGAAGTGGCAGGCGGCCGGCGGCAAGCGCGGCTGGGACACCGGCGGCTTCGCCGGACTGACCTCGCGCTTCGATTGCGACAAGCCGATCATCGCCGCCGTCAACGGCGTCGCGATGGGCGGCGGCTTCGAGATCGCGCTGGCTTGCGACCTCATCATCGCCTCCGAAAATGCGACCTTTGCCTTGCCCGAGCCGCGTGTCGGCCTCGCCGCGCTGGCCGGCGGATTGCACCGGCTGCCACGGCAGATCGGCCTCAAGCGCGCGATGGGCATGATCCTGACCGCGCGCCATGTCAGCGCGCGCGAAGGTCACGAGTTGGGCTTCGTCAACGAGGTGGTCCCGACAGGCGAAGCGCTGGCCGCGGCGGAACGCTGGGCGGAGACCATCTGCAAGAATAGCCCGATGTCAATCCGCGCCTCCAAGCAGACCATCCAGAAAGGCCTCGCCGTGTCGCTGGAGCAGGCGATCGCCGAACAGCGCGAATATCCCGCGGTCAAAATGATGGCAGCGTCGCAGGATTACATCGAGGGTCCGAAGGCGTTTTCCGAAAAGCGCCCGCCGAAATGGACGGGGAAATAGTTTCGTCGTCGTAATCGCGCCAGTCTCTTTTCAATTGCGTCATCCTTCGAGACGCCGCTTCGCCGCTCCTCACAGGATGAGGTCTGAGCCGGGATGAGGTCTCAGACCCTCATGGTGATGAGCGCGTCGGAGTTTATCATCGGGCCGCGCTTCGCGCGGACCCGTTGGCGCGTCTCGAACCATGATGCCACAAGAGGTGCGGCAACGATTTGGCAAACATCATTTACCCAAAAATTTCGCCGGACGCTTCTCGAGGAATGCCGCGATTCCTTCCCTGAAATCTTCCGTTGCGCCGGCAATGCGCTGGGATTCGAATTCGAGATTGAGCTGCTGCTCGTAGGAATTTTCCGGGCTGTCCCAATAGAGCTTGCGGATCAGCGACAAGGCGATGGTCGGGCCGTTCGCCAGTTCATGCGCGAGCTTCATGGTCTCCTCGGCCAAAACCGCGTCGTCATAGACCCGGTTGACCAGCCCCCATTCCAGCGCTTTCTCGGCCGGAAGCCGTTCCCCCATCAGCGACAATTCGACCGAGCGCGCCTTGCCGATCAGCCGCGGCAATAGCCAGGTCGATCCGCAATCGGGCACCAGGCCGATGCGGCGGAATGCCTGCAGGAAATACGACGAGCGCGCGCACAGGATCATGTCACCCATCAGCGCGAAGCTCATCCCGGCGCCGGCCGCAGCACCGTTGACCGAGGTCACGATCGGGCAATGCAGATTGCGCAGCCGCCGCAGGAAAGGATGAAACGCAGTCTCCAGCGCCGCGCCGGCGTTGCTCCTGCCCGGCTTCACGGCGCGGCCTTGAAGATTGGCGCCGGTGCAGAACGCGCGCCCCGCACCGGTAATGACGAGGCAACGAACTTCGGCGCGCTTCTCCTCGACCGCGTCGAGCGCCTCCCCGAGGCTGGCCAGCATCTCGAGCGAGACCGCGTTCATCACTTCCTGATGGTCGAGCCTGAGAACCGCGACCAGCCCATCGAAATCAAGCGTGATGTGCTTGAAAGTCATTTGTGTCTTCATGCGTTTTGGCCCGCCTTGTTTGTTCCGCAGTGCGGAAGTTTCGATCCCTGCTTCCATTTTTGATTTTCCGGGTGGGCTTGTCCATGGCTGGATTTAATTCGTCATTGCCGGGCTTGACCCGGCAATCCATCACTTACAAAGAGTCTCGCGCAGATTGATGGATGCCCGGGTCAAGCCCGGGCATGACGAATGATTGCTATGCTGACATCTCGTTGCAACAAACCTTCGCACCCTCGCGCCCCGACTTGAGCCTCGCCAATAAAAAAGCCCCGGACGATGCCGGGGCTTTTGCTGGAAATAGAAAGCCGGATCAGTATCTCGGCACAACCGGACCGCCAAAGCGGTAGTTGATCCGTGCTGTGACCATATCGGCGTTCTGGCCGATGTTCATGCCACGCTCGATCCCACCCGCGGGGACCGGGTTGCCAAAGCCCATCCCGGTCGAGGTAAAGGTCTTGTTGTTGTTGCCCATGAACAGATGATCGTACTCCAGCGCAACCGACCAGTTGCGGGCGAAGCCGTATTCGATACCGGCACCGGCAACACCGCCCAAGCGGGTTTCGCTGGTGCGATCGAACACAGTACCCGTCCCGGTACCCAGGCCATTGTACTTGTCCGCAACGACCGCGGCGCCGCCCTTTGCGTAGAACAGTGCGTTGTTCCAGGCATAACCAACCTGCCCGGTGAAGAGACCCAGCCCTTCGATCTTGGTCTGGTTGGTCACCAGCGGGTTGACCTGACTGACATTGCTGCCCCTCAGATTGCCCCAGTCGCCCTGCGCTTCGGCACCGAACACGAAGGCGCCGGTCTGCCAGCGATAGCCGTACTGGCCGCCGAGCACGGCGCCGCTGCCCGTGCTGCAACCGGCACGAACAGGCGCCACCGCAACACCCAGCGCGCCATTGGTAAGCGTTTCGCAGGTTCGTTCCTGACCCCAGCCGCCATTGGCGCCGATGTAGAAACCGCTCCAATCATAGGCGGCCGCGACCACCGGCGGCGCCTTGGTGTAATAGGTCTGCGGCGCGAGATCGGCCGCATTGGCCAAGCCCGAGCCGAGGATAACGCCGATTGCGGCGGTGACCCCGGCCATCACCTGTGATTTTCGCATCATGCCCCTTCAGCCCTTAAGGCTGCCCCCGTCGAAAATATCCTCTGAAACAAGCGCGACATCGCCAGTTGCAGCCCGCCATCAGCTTTCATTGGGGGTTGTGAATGCCGGGTTAATCCGGCCGGCGGCCACTTCGGCCACCTCATTTTTGGGTTAATGTTGTAGAAGCGCGGAACCCGCGACACCAAAACAGCGCGCACAATCTGGCGCCAGCCAAGAGATCATCCCCATGCTTGCGTCCCAACGCGCTTTGTTCGAAATCCCGCGCGATATCTGCTACCTGAACTCGGCCTCCTACAGCCCGCTGCCGCGGCGAACGCTGGAAGCCGGCCGCGCGGCGGTTGAGCGTAAAGGCACACCCTGGACACTCGAAGCTTCGTTTGCCCATCAGCAGCATGAACGCGCGCGGGTGGCCGCGGCGCGGCTGATCCATGCGGAGCCCGCCGATATCGCGCTGATCCCCTCGATCAGCTACGGCGTCGCGACCGTGGCCAAGTTTCTTAAAGTTCAACACGGCACCCGCGTGCTCGTTCTGGAAGACGATCATTCCTCGCCGGTGCTCGAGTGGCATATCCGCGCCGAAGCGCAGGGGTTTGCGGTCGAGACTATCAGGCGCCCGGATGATGGCGACTGGACCTCCGCGGTCCTCGCGGCCATCGAGCGGTCAGGTGCGCCGCCGGTGAGCCTCGCCTCGATCTCATCGTTGCATTGGTCGGACGGCGCGCTAATCGACGTCGAGAAAGTCGCCGCGGCACTACGACGACGCGGCGCGATCTTCCTGGTCGACGCCACGCAAAGCGTCGGCGTGATCGCGATGGATGTGCGGCGTCTCGATCCGGACTTTGTGATGTTTCCGACCTACAAATGGCTGCTCGGGCCCTACGGCCGGGCGTTCCTGTATGTCGCCAAGCGCCATCAGGACGGCATTCCGCTTGAACAGACCGCCGGCGGCCGCCGTGACGTACGCGCCGAGAACGCGGTCTATTTCTCGGATCTAAATTATGTTCCTGATGCACGGCGTTTCGACATGGGCGAGCGCGACCATTTTATCGGTTTGGAGATGGCCTCGATCGGCATGGAGATGATGGCCGAATGGGGCGCTGACGCCGTCGTGGAGCGACTGCGCATGCTGACCAACCGGATCGCAGAAGGCGTGCGCGGGTTCGGCGTCAGCGTGCCGGAGCCGAAATTCCGCACACCTCATATCCTGAGCCTTGGTTTCAGGGATGGCATCCCCAAGGGCCTCGTCGAAGGCCTCGCCAGCGAAGGCATCTACGTCGCGTCGCGGATCGGCCGTGTGCGGGTATCGCCGCATGTGTTCAACGACGAAGAGGATGCGGATCGGTTTGTGGCGGGTTTGGCGAAGCGGTTGCGGGGGTAATTCTTCGTAGGGGGGCAAAGGCGCACTTGCGCCGTGCCCACCAAGATCGTCCATATTGCAAAGATGGTGGGCACGCAGAGTTTATCATCGGGCGCGCATTCGCGCGACCCGTTGGCTTTGCCTACCCTACGTGATTGCTCCGGCTTGATGTAGGCTACACGCAGCCTCTTGGGAAATTGGAGACGACAATGAAGACCCCGCTAAAAATATATGTCTGCGCAATGCTGGCCTTGGTCGCGATATCCGGCCAGGCGCTCGCACAGGGCGCCACCACGCCGGAAGCGCGGCTGAAGGAAAAAAACATCACCTTGCCGACCGTGCCGGCGCCGGTCGCCAATTATGTTGATTCTGTGCGGGTCGGAAATTTGCTGTTCCTGTCCGGAAACATGGCCGACTGGAAATTCAAGGGCAAGGTCGGCAAGGATATGACCGTCCAGGAAGGCTACGACACCGCCCGGCAGGTCGGGCTGATCATGCTGGCGAAGGTGCGAAACGCGCTCGGCAGCCTCGACCATGTCAAACGCGTCGTGAAGGTTTTCGGCATGGTCAACTCGCCTGACGGATTTGGCGATCAGCCGCGCGTCATCAACGGATTTTCCGATTTGATGGTGGAAGTCTTTGGCGAGAACGGCAAACACACCCGCTCCGCGGTGGGAATGGCGGGGCTGCCGTTCAATAACGCGGTGGAAGTCGAGATGATTGTCGAGGTGGAGTGAAAATTCGTAGGGTGGGCAAAGGCGCGTTTGCGCCGTGCCCACCGTATCATCACCGAAGGTGGTGGGCGCGCTTCGCTTTGCCCACCCTACACAACGACTACGACGACACCGCCACCCTCCGCCCCCGCTCCGCCGCCGTCATCACAAACCCTTCATATCCCCTCGCCACGACGTCATTGCAGATCTGGCGATAGACGTTCACGCCGCCGATATAGGGCATGAAGATCTGCGGCTTGCCCGGAATGTTGGCGCCCATGTACCAGGAATTGGCCTGCGGATAGAGCGTGGCGTGGGCCACCTCATTGACATGCGCGACCCATTTGTCCTCGGCATCCTTGCCGGCTTCGATCACCTCAAAGCCGCGGTCGCGCATATAGGCGATGGCGTCGGCGATCCAGTCGACATGCTGCTCGATCGATACGATCATGTTGCTCAGCACCGACGGGCTGCCTGGACCGGTGATGATAAAGAGATTGGGGAAACCTGCACTCATCAGGCCGAGATAGGTCTTGGGGCCTTCGGTCCATTTTGCGTTGAGGGTCCGACCGTCGCGGCCGCGAATGTCGATCTTGGCCACCGAGCCGGTCATCGCATCGAACCCGGTCGCGAGTACGAGCGCATCGATCTCGTGGTCTTTACCCCCTGCACGCACCGCATTCGGCAGGATCGTTTCAATCGGACTGGACTTGATATCGACCAGGGTCACATTCGGGCGGTTAAAGGTCGTGTAGTAATCCGTATCGACGCAAATGCGCTTTGAGCCGATCGGATGATCCGTCGGTTGCAGCAGTTTTGCGGTCGCGGGATCCCTGACAATCTCCGCGATCTTGCCGCGGACGAAATCGGCGGCGGTATCGTTGGCGGCCTTGTCGAGCACGAGATTGTTGTAGACCCCGATGAAAGTGAGACCGCCGCGGGTCCAGCGCGACTCATATTTGGCGCGTCGTTCATTGTCGCCATCATCAAGCGCGCCGCGATCGGGCAGTTCCTGCACGATGCCGTTGCGCATTTCTTCGCGCGCGATGCGCCGTAGTTCCGGATAGTTCGAACGAAACGAGTCGCGTTCTTCCGGCGTCAGCGCGGCGTTGCAGGCCGGGATCGAGAAGTTCGCGGTGCGCTGAAACACCGTCAGATGTTTGGCCTGCGCCGCAATCACAGGCACCGACTGGATCGCCGACGACCCGGTGCCGATCACGCCGACCCGAAGCCCCGTGAAATCCACCGGATCATGCGGCCAATGGCCGGTGTGATAAACCGGGCCCGTGAAATCCGAGAGACCCTTGATGTCGGGCATTCGCGCATTGGAAAGACAACCGGTGGCGAGCACGACATATTTTGCCGTCACGGTCTTGCCTTCGGACGTGGTCACCGACCAGCAACGCGTATTCGCGTCGAAGGCTGCACGATCGATGCGGGTGTCGAGTTGAATATTCGACCGCAAATTGAAGCGGTCGGCGACATGGTTGGCGTATTTCAGAATTTCCGGTTGCGGCGCATAGCGCTCGCTCCATTCCCATTCCTGCTGCAGTTCATTCGAGAACGAATACGAATACTGCATGCTTTCGACGTCGCAGCGCGCGCCGGGATAGCGGTTCCAGTACCAGGTGCCGCCGACATCGCCGCCCTGCTCATAGACCCGGACCGACAACCCCAGTCCGCGCAGCTTGTGCAGCATGTACATGCCGGCAAACCCGGCGCCGACCACGACGACATCATAGGTTTCGGTTTTTGCGGTTTGGCCCTTGCCGGATATCGATGACGCGACGGACATGGTTTCGCGTTCCCCTGAAATTTTTAATGTTGCGAACCAGCATTCTACCCACGGCTTGAAAGCGCAAGAGATAAATGCCGGTCGAATATTCTGCGTCGTGGAACACTCGATGTTCCTCATCGCTCACTGGTCCTCATGGCGAGGAGGCGCGATAGCGCCGTCTCGAACCATGAACTCGTGGCCATCCTTCGAGACGCGGCCAAGTGGCCGCTCCTCAGGATGAGGTCCGGCTTGGCATCGCCATCCCTGATGCGCTAGCGTTGTTAAAACGGCCGCGATACAGCCAAAACAAAAACAGCCTCGAATGCTGCCGACGGGAGTGAAACACGACGATGAAATCGCCCATCTGCGAGATGCTGGGAATCGAATTTCCCCTGCTGGCGTTCAGCCATTGCCGCGACGTGGTGGCCGCGGTCAGCCGTGCCGGCGGCTTCGGCGTGCTCGGCGCCACCACGCACTCGCCTGAATCGATCGAGCAGGAACTGAATTGGATCGACGATCACGTCGACGGCAAGCCCTATGGGTTAGACGTGCTGATCCCCGAAAACATTTCGACCTCGGGCGAAAAGGACGTCACCTGGAAAAGCCTGGAGCAACGGATTTCATCCGAGCATCGCGACTTCACCCGCAAGCTCCTGAAGAAGTATGACGTCGAACTGACGACGACTGAAATCCCCGACAATCAGCCGCAGCCGTTCGATGCGCAGCGTGCGCTGGAAGTTCTTGAGGTTTCGTTCCAGCATCCGATCCGCTTGATTGCCAATGCGCTTGGCGTGCCGCCAAAGGCGATGATCGAGATGGGCCAACGGCACAGTGTTCTCGTCGCCGCGTTGGTCGGCGCCAAGGAGCATGCGCTACGCCAGGTCGCGGCCGGCGTCGATATTCTGGTGGTGCAGGGCACCGAAGCCGGCGGCCATTGCGGCGAGGTCTCGACCATGGTGCTGGTGCCCGAGGTGATCAAGGCGATTAAACCGATCCGCGACGTGCCGGTGCTGGCAGCCGGCGGCATCATGACCGGGCGGCAGATGGCGGCCTGCATGGCGATGGGCGCGGCCGGGGTGTGGACCGGCTCGGTGTGGCTGGCAACGATCGAATCCGAAACCTCGGAAATTTTCCGCGAGAAGATGATCGCGGCCTCGTCGCGGGATGCTGTGCGGTCCCGGGGCCGTACCGGAAAGCCGGCGCGGCAGTTGCGCTCGGTCTGGACCGACGCGTGGGACCGCGCGCCCGACAGTCCCGGCGCGCTGCCGATGCCGCTGCAGAGCATCATCAGCCGCGACGCTTTCAACTCGATCGACCGTTCCGCGGCCGCCGGCAATGCAAGGGCGCGCGATCTCGTCAGCTACTTCGTCGGACAGGGCGTCGGCCTGGTCGACAGCGTCAAATCCGCCGGCGCCGTGGTGCAGGAATTCAAGGAAGATTTCGTCGAGGCCGTGGATCACATGAATGCGCTGGTGGGGGAGTAGGATATCCTCATGGTGAGGAGGCGCACTTGCGCCGTCCCGAACCATGAAGGCTCCGGTGTTGCACATCCTTCGAGACGCGCGCAAGGGCGCGCTCCTCAGGATGAGGTTTTGCGTTGGAAAGTGAAAACGAGAATCCATGTCCTCTCCCCTCTCCCCCGACCGTATTCCCGTCATCGTCGGTGTCGGCGAAATCGTCGATCGCCCGAAAGAAATCGCCGCGGGGCTCGAACCGCTGGCGTTGCTTGAGGCCGCGCTTCAGCGCGCCGAAGCGGACAGCGGCGCGCGATGGCTGGGTGAGATTCAGTCGCTCGACATTGTCAACTTCCTGAGCTGGCGTTACCAGGACCCGGCCCGGCAACTCTCCGAGCGCCTGCGGATCAAACCGGCGTACGCCTATTACGGACCGGTCGGCGGCGAGAGCCCGATCCGCTATTTGCATGAGGCGGCGCAGCGCATCGCGCGCGGCGAATGCCATGTTGCGGCGGTCTGCGGCGCCGAATCCCAGGGTACCGCGACCAAGGCCGAACGCGCCGGGATCGCATTGCCGTGGACGCCGTTCGCGCATGATGTCGCGGAGCCCAAACGCGGCGCGGCGTTCCAGAAGCCGGCCGCCGTAGCGCTGGGCGTGTTCCGGCCGGTGACGGTCTATCCGTTTTACGAGGCGGCTACGTCGGCGCATTGGGGCCAGACCCCGCGCGAGGCGATGGCGGAATCCGGCCAGTTATGGTCGGCCTATTCCGGCGTCGCCGCGCAAAATCCGAATGCGTGGCTGAAACGGCGCTTCACGCCGCAAGAGATCACAACGCCGACGCCGGATAACCGGCTGATCGCCTGGCCCTACACCAAGCTGATGGTGGCCAACCCGATGGTCAATATGGGTGGCGCGGTGCTGATGACCAGTCTGGCGAAAGCACGCGCCGCCGGGATCGCCGAAGATCGCCTGATCCATGTCTGGGGCGGCGCATCGGCCGAAGAGCCGCGCGACTATCTGGTTCGCGACCGGTTCTTCGAGAGCCACGCGCAGAACGCCGTGCTCGCGGCGGCGATGAACATCGGCGGTGGCGACGGCAAAGCGTTCGACGCGATCGAGCTTTATAGCTGCTTTCCCTGCGTACCGAAGATGGCGCGGCGCACGCTCGGCCTCGGCGCCGATGTCGAGCCGACTGTGACCGGTGGTCTTACGTTCTTTGGCGCGCCGCTCAACACCTATATGACGCATGCGGCCTGCGCGATGGTGCGAAAGCTGCGCAGCGGCGCCAGGCTCGGCCTGCTCTACGGTCAGGGCGGCTTTGTCACCAAGCATCACGCACTGGTACTGTCGCGGCAGGCGCCGCGCGCGGCGCTGGCGCAAGATACCAGCGTCCAGGCGCAAGCCGACCGGCAGCGCACGCCCGTGCCGGACTTCGTTACCGAGACCCGCGGCAAGGGCACGGTCGAAAGCTTTACCGTGATCTATGGCCGCGACAACGCGATCGAGCACGGCGTGGTGATGCTGCGGACCGCGGACAATGCGCGCGCGCTGGCGCGGGTCCCCCGCCACGACGGCCAGACCCTGGCGCATCTCCTGGACATGGATCGCACGCCGGTCGGCACCTCCGGCGATATCGCCAGCGCCGGCGACGGCGTCCTGGAATGGCGGGTGGGATAGAGATTTCGTTGTCTCTTCGCCCTCGCCCCGTTCTTACGGGGAGAGGGTTGGGGTGAGGGGCTCTATCGACAGAGACGGACTCGCGGAGAGCCCCCTCACCCGATCACTTCGTGATCGACCTCTCCCCGCAAGCGGGGCGAGGTTAGAAGCCGCCTTAACCCTTCACGTCTTCCTTCGCGGAAACCGTCGCAGGCCTGGCCGGCGGCTTCACGGTATTGACCACGCGGACCTGGTCGCCATTGGCGACGCCATCCGGCGGCGCCGTGATGACGCGATCGTCCGCCGACAGACCCGACGCCAGTTCGATGTTGCGGCCGAGATCGCGCCCGATTTTCACGGGTTTGAGCACGACGCGATCGTCAGGGCCGACCACCGCAACCCGCAGCCCGTTCTGGTCGAGGATCAGCGCGCTCGAAGGAATGTTGAACGGCACACCTTCATGCGACAGGGTCAAGCGCACATTGGCATAGCCGCCCGGCATCAATTCGCCCGAGCTGTTGTCGAGCGCGAGTTGCATCTGCGTCGTGCCGGAGTTGACATCGACCGCCTGCGCCGAAGCTTCGACCGTCGCGGCGAAGGTCTTGGTCTGATATTCCGGAACCGAGATCAGCGCCTTGGAGCCGATCGGCACGGATGGCACGTAACTCTGGGGAACATTGACATAGACGCGCAGCTTCCTGATGTCGGAAACGATGAACATCGCCGGACCGCTGCTTTGCCCGGCATTGATCAGGGCGCCGACATCGGTCGAACGCGCGGTGACGATGCCGTCGAACGGCACGGTGATCTTCTTGTACGAGGCCAGCGCCTCGAGCCGCTCGACATTGGCCTGGTTGGACTTGACCGCGGCGTTCTTGTTGGAGAGGTCGGCGGTGCGCTCGTCGATCTCCTGCATCGAGACGAAATTTGAGGCGATCAGCGTCTTGCGGCGCGCCAGCGTAACGTCGGACAGTTTCGCGCTGGCTTGCTGGTTGGCGAGGTCGGCGCGGGCCTGCAGCAATTGCTGGTCGAGGTCCGGCGCATCGATTTCGGCGATCACGTCCCCGGCCTTGACCCGGGCGCCGATATCGGCGGTCCAGTTTTTCAGGTAGCCACTGACGCGCGCAAAGATCGGGGCGCGGTTATACGCCTCCAGCCGGCCCGGCAGGTCGATCGTGGCCTGCAGCGGCTTGGGGTCAGGCAGTACCACTGCGACCGACGGAACCGCCTGGTTATCGGTCCATTCCTTGAGCTTCACGCCGGAGTCTTCCCGCGCCCGGATGCCGGTTACTACCAATAGTAGTGCACCGATAACGGCTACAACGCCGAAGATGCCCAATTTCCGGCGAGAAACCGGCGGGCGAGGTTCAGTGTGCATTTTCAGTCTCCAGTACGGCGGCGGCTTTGGCGCCTTGTTTCTTGTGTATCATGCTAAAGACCACGGGAACAAACATCAGTGTGGCCGCGGTCGCGAAGATCAGTCCCCCGATCACCGCCCGTCCGAGCGGCGCGTTCTGCTCGCCGCCCTCGCCGAGGCCAAGCGACATCGGCAACATGCCGATCACC
This sequence comes from uncultured Alphaproteobacteria bacterium, assembly GCA_963790595.1. GTDB lineage: Bacteria > Pseudomonadota > Alphaproteobacteria > Rhizobiales > Xanthobacteraceae > Bradyrhizobium. The sequence goes on from CAWBPE010000016.1 coordinate 264,573, forward strand.
ATGGCCAGCGCGGTCATCAGCACAGGGCGCAGACGCACGAAACCGGCTTCCTTCGCGGCAGCGACGGCATCGCCCAGTTCTTCATAGCGTTCACGGGCGAAGCTGATCACCAGCACGCTGTTGGCGGTGGCGACACCCATGCACATGATCGCGCCGGTCAGTGCCGGCACCGACAGCGTGGTTCCGGTGCAAAACAGTATCCAGACGATCCCGGCGAGCGCCGCCGGCAACGCCGTGATGATCACGAACGGATCGGACCATGACTGGAAGTTCACCACGATCAAGAGATACACCAGCACGATCGCGCCGAGCAGTCCAAACAGCAGGCCCGAAAACGCGCTGTTCATGGTCTGCACCTGGCCCACCAGGAAGACCCCGCTGCCCTTGGGGACATCCTTCTTGGTGTCCGCGATCACCGTCCTGATATCCGCGGCGATGCCGCCGAGGTCGCGCCCCTGCGGCGTCGCATAGATCTGAATCAAGGACTGGATGTCATATTGGGAGATCACCGCGTTCGAAACCGATCGGTTGATACTGGCAATGCCACCGAGAATCGGTGCGGATGTGCCGCCCGCTGTAATCGGCAAGGTCTGCAGCGCGCTCAGCAAATCGACCTTGTATTGCGGCGTCTGCATCACGATCGAATACGAAACACCGTTATCCGGATTGAGGAAGTAGGTGGGCGCAACCTGTGAGCTGCCCGCCAAATTGACCGTCAGGGTGTTGGTCACATCGCGCTCGGTCAGCCCAACATATTGCGCACGGGTCCGATCGACATCGACATTGAAGCTTGGATAGTTCGGCGACTGCTGAATGCGGGCATCGGCAATGCCAGGGATCCGGCAAATCCTGGTCAGCAGCTGATTGGCGTAGGCGAAATTCGCATTCAAATTGGCGCCGCGGATCTGAAGGTCGATCGGCGCCGGGGCGCCGAAGTTCAGGATCTGGTTGACGATATCTGCCGGAAGAAAAGCAAATTGCAGGCCAGGAAAGGCCCGCGGTAGCTGTTCGCGCAGCGCCTTCACGTAAATGTCAGTCGGAGGATGGTCCTCCTTCAGCTTGATCTGAATGTCACCGTCCTGCGGGCCGGTCACGCCGGTATTGTTGTACGTCATGTTGATGCCGCTGATCGGCATCCCGATATTGTCGGTAATGGTTTCGATCTCATCCGACGGGATGATCTTGCGAATCACCTTCTGGACGTCGGCGAATTGATTGGCGCTCTCCTCGACGCGGGTGCCGACCTGGGTGCGCACGTGCATCAGGATCTGGCCCGCATCGACCGAGGGGAAGAAGTTCTGCCCCAGATACGGCACCAGCAGGAACGACAGCCCGACGAAGCCGAGGAAGCCGATCACGAAGGTCGGACGATGCGCCAATGCGAGCGCCAGCAGATCGCTATATCCGGCGCGAAACCGCTCGAAGCCCGCCTCGAAGCCGCGCTGAAATCGAACCAGCGGATTGCGCGAGCGCGGCGCGCCCTCGACGTGGTGCACATGCGGCTGCAAGAGATACTTGGCCATGGTCGGCACCAGCGTGCGCGACAGGATAAACGACCAGATCATCGCAAAGATCACCGCTTCGGCCATCGGCACGAACAGGAAGCGGGCGATACCCTGCAGGAAGAACATCGGGATGAACACGATGCAGATACACAACAGCGACACAAAGGCCGGCACCACGATCTGATTGGCGCCGTCCAGGATCGCGGGCTCGACCTCCTTGCCCTGCTCCAGATGCCAATTGATATTCTCGATGGTCACCGTAGCTTCGTCGACCAGGATGCCGACCGCGAGCGCCAGACCGCCGAGCGTCATGATATTCAGCGTCTCGCCGAACGCCGCCAGCATGATGATCGAACCGAATACGGCTAGCGGAATCGACGTCGCAATGATGATGGTGGAGCGCCAGCTTCCCAGAAACAGCAGGATCATGACGCTGGTCAGCAACGCCGCGATAATGCCTTCGCGGACTACACCTGCGATCGCGCCGCGAACGAACAGCGATTGGTCACCAACAAACCCGACCTTCAAATTGTCCGGGAGCGAATCCTTGAAATCGATGACCTTCTGCTTGATGCCCGCGATGATATCGAGCGTCGAAATCGAACCCGCCTTCAGCACCATCATCAGAACGGAGCGATTGCCGTTGACGTGAACGATATTGGTCTGCGGCGGATTGCCGTCGCGCACCGTGGCGACGTCCCGCACATAGACCATGGCGCCGTTGACGACCTTGATCGGAAGATTCGCAAGTTCATCAAATTTCAGCGGCGAGTTGTTAAGTTGAATGACGTATTCGAAGCCGCCGATCTTCTGGGTGCCCGCCGGTGTGATCAAATTCTGCGCCGCGAGCGCATTGGCGACGTCATTGCCGGACAATCCCAGCGACTGCAGTGACGATGAATCCAGATCGATCTGGATCTGACGCTGCTTGCCGCCATAAGGATAGGGGATCGCCGCGCCGTTCACCGTGACCAGCGGCGTGCGCAATTGATTGATCGCGATGTCGCCGAGGTTTTGCTCGGTGAGGCCATCGCCGGATAGCGCGAGCTGCAGGATCGGAACCGTCGAGGCGCTGTAGTTGAGAATCAGCGGTGGCGTTGCCCCAGGGGGCATCTGCTTGATGATGGTTTGCGAGACCGCGGTCACCTGGGCGTTGGCGGTGCGGATATCGACATTGGGCTGGAAGAAGATCTTGACGACCCCAAAGCCGTTATACGAGTTGGCCGTAATGTGCTCGATGTCGTTAACGGTCGTGGTCAGGATGCGCTGAAACTGCGTGGTGATGCGGCCGGCCATCTGCTCCGGCGGCAGACCGGTGTACTGCCAGACCACGCCGATGACAGGAATACGAATTTCCGGAAAAATATCGGTGGGCGTGCGCATCGCCGCGAGCGGGCCGATGATCAGCAGAAGCAGCGCGAGCACGACAAACGTGTATGGCCGGCTCAGGGCAATACGGACCAGTGCTGTCATAGGCCGGGCAATCCTTGATCAGGCGAAACCGTTCGCGATACCGGGGAAATCGATTGTGCCGATTTACCCAAACTTGCTGAATTTGCCAACGCCCAGCCGTGTCCCCCCGCGCGCCGTTTTGTCTATCTTTAACCTGCCAGCGTCAAAGATGATATTCGCAATGTCTTGATCGGCAGCAAGTCTCACCGCGTTGTGAACAGTCTATTTACAAGGCTTTCCGTGCTGTCCCCTTCGGCAGGACGCTCTAAATTTCAGCGTCTCGCCGTGATCATTTCTGCGAAATGCCGGACCGGCGAAACGCCAAGCCTCGGCATCAGCAACATATCGATATCTTTAACCCTTAAGCCGCCCTAACCGAGCTGAGAAACTTGCCGACTTCGAGCTTGAGGCGGTTGCTGTCGCCGGACAGCGACTGTGCGGCCGACAGCACCTGCGACGAGGCCAGCCCGGTCTCGCTGGCGCCACGTTGCACATCGGTAATGTTCGAGGAGACCTGCTGGGTGCCCTGGGCGGCCTGCTGCACGTTGCGGGAAATCTCCTGCGTCGCCGCCCCCTGCTGTTCCACCGCCGCGGCAATGGCCGAGGAAATCTCCGACAGTCTTTCGATGGTGCCGCTGATTTCCTTGATCGCGTTCACCGAGTCCTGGGTCGCCGATTGAATGCCGTTGATTTGCTGGCCGATCTCACCGGTCGCCTTGGCGGTCTGCTCGGCCAATGCCTTGACCTCTGACGCCACGACCGCGAAACCGCGGCCGGCTTCGCCGGCGCGGGCCGCCTCGATGGTGGCGTTGAGCGCCAGGAGATTGGTCTGTCCGGCGATGTTGTTGATCAACTCGACGACATCGCCGATGCGGGCCGCGGCTTTCGACAATTCGCTGACGCGATCATTGGTCTTGCGCGCTTCGCCGACCGCCTCGCCGGCCATCCGCGCCGAATCCTGCACCTGACGGCTGATCTCGTTGACAGATGAAGCCATCTCCTCGGTCGCCGAAGCCACCGACTGCACATTGGTGGAAGCTTCTTCGGAGGCCGCCGCGACCATAGTGGTCAGCTCCTGCGCACGTTCGGCGGTGGCGGTCAGCGTACCGGCCGAGGCTTCGAGTTGCGTCGAGGCAGAGGACACCGTGTTGACGATCTCGCCGATCATCGATTCGAATTCGCGCGTGATGCCGTCGACCCGGCGGCCGCGTTCGATCTTGGCGTCGGCATCGCGCGCCGCCGCTTCGTCGGCGGCTTTCTTGGCGATCAGCGCCTCTTTGAATACCTGCAGCGAGTCCGCCATCGAACCGATCTCGGTCTTCTCGCCCTGATGGGGAACCTGCGCGGTCAGATCGCCAGCACCCAGCGCCTGCATCGGCGCGACAATGGAGGCAATGCCGCGCGAGACATCGCGAATGGTATAGACGCCGACGGAGATGCCGGCGATGAGGGCAACGCCGAGAATGGCGGCAAGTATCATGAAAGCGGAGCTGTAATTGTCGGCGGCATCCTTTGCTGCCTTGTCGGCCCCGGTGTTATTGAGCTCGATATCCTTTTTCAGGATGGCATCCGCTTCCATCCCGATCTTGTTCACGGTCTTGGAATTCAGCTCGTGCGCTTCATGGGGAAATTTGTCGGGAGTCTTGCGCGACAGCGCCATGACCTCTTCGGTGCCCTTCTTGTAGCGCTCCCAAAGCTGAACCCATTCGTTGTAAAGCGCGCGCTCAGCCGGCGAAGTAATCATCGTCTCGTAGCTCTTGCGTATCTTGGTGTTGCTCTCGACGACTCCTGCCAGAACTTTTTCCGTGGCATCCTTTTCTTCGATGGTTTCGGAAAGCATGTGCTCGCGGATCACGTTCCGGTAGGTGATGACGCCGGCGCGCAATTCGCCGAGTTCGCGAACACTCGGTAGCCAGTTGGTCGCGATGTCCACGGTGCTGGCGTTGATCGACCGCATATTCCAGACCGCCAGCAGGCCCATGCCCGTTATCGCGACAAGGAGGAAGGCAACGACGGCGGTAATCTTGGCGCGGATGGAGAAGTTGGCGAGCATGGCTTTGATCTCTTGTTCTGCGAGCACGCCGGGATCTGACGTGCACCGGCTGCGGGGCCAGCCGAATGGAAGCGATAGCGATCGGCATCAAACCCGATTTGAGCTACGGTTCCGTTAACCGTAGCTCTCCGTAAAAATACCTAAAGATGCCGACGAAGGAGCTTGATGCTTTCCGCGCATCACCTGAAGGCGCCAAACCGCACCAATTGACAATTGCAGCGCGTGATCGTCCCTCACCCCGAGACACGTAGTGCTGGGAGCCAAGCGACGATTTTTGCGCCGGCCCGAAAGCCGGAATCGGCCGGCCTGCGTCCCTCAGGCCGCTCTGACCGAATTCAGGAACTTGTCGACTTCGAGCTTGAGGCGGTTGCTGTCGCCCGACAGTGACTGCGCCGCCGACAGCACCTGCGACGAGGCGAGCCCGGTCTCGCCGGCGCCACGCTGCACATCGGTAATGTTCGAGGAGACCTGCTGGGTGCCCTGGGCGGCCTGCTGCACGTTGCGGGAAATCTCCTGCGTCGCCGCCCCCTGCTGTTCCACGGCCGCCGCGATAGCCGAGGATATCTCGGACAGTTTTTCGATGGTGCCGCTGATTTCCTTGATCGCGTTCACCGAATCCTGGGTCGCCGCCTGGATACCGTTGATTTGCTGGCCGATCTCACCGGTCGCCTTGGCGGTCTGCTCCGCCAGCGCCTTGACTTCGGACGCCACGACCGCGAAACCGCGGCCGGCTTCGCCGGCGCGGGCCGCCTCGATGGTGGCGTTGAGCGCCAGGAGATTGGTCTGGCCGGCGATGGTATTGATCAACTCGACGACATCGCCGATGCGGGCCGCGGCCTTCGACAATTCGCTGACGCGATCATTGGTCTTGCGCGCCTCATGGACGGCGTCGCCGGCCATCCGTGCGGAGTCCTGCACCTGACGGCTGATCTCGTTGATCGATGAAGCCATCTGTTCGGTGGCGGAGGCCACCGACTGCACGTTGGTCGAAGCTTCTTCCGACGCTGCCGCGACCATGGTGGTGATCTCCTGCGCGCGTTCGGCCGTGGCCGTCAGCGTGCCGGCCGACGCTTCGAGCCGCGTCGAGGCGGCGGACACCGTTTCGACGATTTCTCCCACCGCGGTTTCAAAGGTGTCGGCAAGCCTGGTCATGTCGACCGAGCGTTGCTCCGCGGCACGCCGATCCTGATGCACCTTGGCTTCGGCTTCATTGCGGGCTGTCTGCTCGGCATTCTGGCGAATGACGATCACCGTCTTGGCCAGATCGCCGACTTCGTCGCCACGCCTGGCGCCGGGAATTTCGATGTTCAATTCGCCGGCGGCCATTTTGCCGAGCGCGCCGTTAAGCCGCATCAGGGGTCTTGAAACACTGACAAAAGTGAAGATTACCGAGCCGAGCAGCGACAGCATCATGACGATCTCCATCATGAAGCTCAACCGGTCGGCCTGGCTCAACTCGGTCGTTGCCAGCGTCCTGGCTTCTTTGGCGTTGCTGCCGGCAACATCCAGCGCGGTTCGCATCAGTTCGAGGATTTGAGCAGCGATCGGCGACGCCTTCACATCGACAAGCTCTTTCTTGGCCGCTTCCGCCTGGATCGCCTCTTTGGTAACTGCGGAAAATTCTTTGACGATTTTCGCGAGCGAATTGATCGTATCGAGAAGTCCGGTGTCGCTGATGATGCTCCTGGCACTGTCCAAGGTGTCATCCAGCCCGCCGGTACGATTGACGATCACCTGTTTCTGGTCCTGGTCGCCCGTGGCGATCAAGCGCCAGGTTGCAGATTGAACCGCGTTGAACATTGAATCGGCTTCGTTCAGGACTTTTTCGACGTCGGATTGATTTGCTGTGCGTATCAGCGCAGGCGACAACAGCAAGCCTTCAAATGTCTTGGTCCAGTCGGTGGAGCGTTGGTTCCGCTTCCGGGTGATCTCGAATATCCCAAGCTGGGTCTTTCCGATATCAGATGCGTATTTATGGTATTCGACCGCAAGGGATCTGATCTTCTGGAGGCGCTCTTTGTCTTCCGGCTTCACGACATTGGCGATCGCAACGTCGAGCTCCCTGGTCACGGCCGCAAAGGCATCGTTCAGGCCGGCCAGGCTCTTCTCAAGTTCCGCCGGGTTCTTTGATTGCCTGATATCGCGTACCGCGAGCTCCATTCCCCGCGACGCAATGTTACCCTGAAGGGTGTGGTCGGCGATCGTCTGCTGCACGCCGGCGCGCTGGTTGGCCGAATTGATGGTCGATTCCGAGACCATCTGATTGGCCACCATGCCTCCCGAAAGAAGCACGCCGAACAAGCCCGCGGCGCCCAGTTTGTTACCGATACGATTGAGCTTGATCATGGTGTCAAACCGCCAGGGAGGATCGTTTTGCCGAATCCTAGCCGGTTGAGATTCCATTTACGTTAACGCCAGCCCTCCTCGAGGAAATTCAAGGACGTGGGCGCAAGGGGGCCGGAGCAATGGTCCGGCCCGTCAGGCCGCCCGGAACGGGAAACGGAGCCTGCAAGAGGCGATTAGCGCATCAGCTTGAGGGCGTCGGAAAAGAACTCCGGGCCGCCGAAATTGCCGGATTTAAGTGCCAGCAGCATGTCGCCGCCCCCAACCCCGACGGCACGCAGGACCGGGACGCCGGCGGCGATTTCTGCGCCCACCAGGAAGCCCGGAATCCCCAGGCGGTCCACCACAGCGCCCGAGGTTTCGCCACCCGCGACCACCAGCCGCCGCACGCCTGATTGCACCAGGCCTTCGGCAAGATCGGCCATCGCCTGTTCGATGGCATGTCCTGCTGCATCGCGGCCATGACGTGCTTGCAGAGCTGCCACCTCATCCGGCGTCGAACTGCTGGCGATCAGGACCGGGCCTTCTCCCAGCCGCTCTTTCGCCCAGGCCAGCGCCCGCCGGGCTTCGTCCCTGCCCGCGAGAATCCGATCAGGGTCGAGATGCAGTACCGGCATCGCCTGCTCGGCTTTGGCGATCTGCTGCAAGGTGGCCTGCGAACAACTGCCAGCCAGGCACGCCGCCGGTCCGCCGACTGCGGCTTCCGCTGTTGCGTTCGATGCCTGTGACTTCACTTGGCCCGAAGTCACCAGCGCGCGCGCGAGCCCAAGGCCGAGGCCGGAGGCGCCGACCGACACAAGATGATCCAGCGCAACCGTGCCGATGGTCTCCAGATCGTGCTCGAACACGGCATCGGCGATGGCAGCCCCGAAACCTTTGCTTGCGAGATCAGCGAGGCGGGCGCGAACCGCGTCCGGCCCACGCGCGATATCGGCAAGACCGACGAGGCTGATTTTAGTCCGGCTCTGGCGCGCCAATACCCGCACCAGGCTAGAGTCGTGCATCGGATTGAGCGGATGATCCTTCAGCGGACTTTCATTCAGCGGCACTGAACCTACGAACAGATTGCCCTGATAGACGGTGCGGCCGGTCTCGGGGAATGCCGGGGTCACCAGCACAATCTCGTCACGGGAATCGGCGCGCAGCGCATCCATGACCGGACCGATATTGCCCGCGTCAGTGGAATCGAAGGTCGAGCAGATCTTGAACAACACATGCCGGGCGCCGCGTTGGCGCATCCACTTCTCCGCGTCACGCGAGCGCGACACTGCCACACTAGATTCGATCGAGCGGCTCTTGAGCGACACCACCACGGCATCGACTTCGGGCAGCGCAAGATCGGCTGATGGCACGCCGATGGTCTGCACCGTGCGCAGACCGCAGCGGGTCAGCGTGTTGGCGAGATCGGAGGCACCGGTGTAATCGTCGGCAATACAGCCAAGAGATAATTTTCCGGCCAGCGTCACGGTTTAACTCCCGCATAGGATTTAAACCAGCCGAGCCCATCGGTGGTTTTGCCGCGCGGGTTATACTCGCAGCCGACAAAGCCTTTGTAGCCGAGCCGATCGAGTTCATCGAACAGGAACGGGTAGTTCAACTCCTCTCCGTCCGGTTCGTTGCGCGAGGGGATGCTGGCGATCTGGACATGACCGATCAGCGGCATCGTCTCGCGCAGCCGCATCGTCACATCGCCGTGGATGATCTGGCAGTGATAGATGTCGAACTGCAGCTTCAGATTGGGAATGTTGAGCTCCGCGATCAGATCGCGCGCGAACGTAAAGTCGTTGAGAAAATAGCCGGGCGTATTGCGCGGATTGATCGGCTCGATCACGATGTCGATGCCGTGGGGTCTGAGAAATTCAGCGGTCCACGCCACCGACTTGCGAAACGCAGCCACGGCTTTGGAATCGCTGCGACTGGAAAGGCCCGCCATCAAATGCAACCGCTTGACGCCGGTGGCCTGCGCATAAGGCAATGCCGTATGCAGGCTCTGCTGCAAATCCGCAAAACGATCCGGCAGCGCGGCAAAACCCTTTTCGCCGGCATCCCAATCGCCCGGCGGCAGGTTGAACAGCGCCTGCGTCAGGCCGTTTCGCTTCAGCCGCTCGCCAACTGCCTCGACGGGATGCGCATAGGGAAACAGGAATTCGACCGCCGTGAAGCCGGCCTTCGCCGCCGCGTCGAAACGGTCGAGGAACGGCACTTCCGTGAACATCAGCGTAAGATTGGCGGCGAAACGGGGCATCGACTGTCCTCTTGTTGGTTCGCTTATACTGTTCGTGACGATCGACTGATATCTATTTTGGCTCGCCCGGCAAATGCGTGCCAGTGACGCGGGCATACATGCGCGCCACCGAGGCATCGTCGTCGCGCCCCATGCCGGAGGCCGCCGTCATCAGGAACATCTGCAACGCCGCGGCCGCAACCGGCACCGGAAATCTCGCAGTGCGCGCCATATCCTGAATGATGCCGAGGTCCTTGACGAAGATCTCTACCGCGCTGCGCGGCGCGTAATCGCCGTCCAGCACATGCGGTACGCGGTTTTCGAACATCCAGGAATTACCGGCCGACGCGGTGATCACCTCATAGACCTTCCGGATATCGAGTCCTTGCTTGGCGGCGAAGGTGATCGCTTCCGAGGCCGCGGCGATATGAACGCCGGCCAGCAACTGGTTGATCATCTTGAACGCGGCGCCCTGCCCCGCGGCATCACCAAGTTCATAAAGCTTGGCGGCCATCGCATCGAGCGCGGGCCTCGCTTTGGCAAATGCAGCCGGGCTGCCCGATGCGAGAATGGTCAACTCACCCTGCGCCGCGCGCTGCGCGCCGCCCGAGATCGGCGCATCGAGATAATGCCGGCCGGTTGCTTCCAGCTGTTTCGCCAACCGCCGCGCGATATCCGGATCCATGGTCGCGGACGAGATGAATACCGCATCCCTGGCCAAGGTTTCGGCGGCACCGTTCTTGCCGAACAGGATGGTTTCCGTCTGCGCGGCGTTGACGACCACGCTGACGACGATATCGGCCGCCTTCGCGGCTTCGGCGGGTGTTTTGGCGCCACCGCCACCATCAGCGACGAACCGCGCAACGGCTTCAGCAGACACATCGCAGCCGGTAACGGTAAAACCCGCGCGCCGGAGCGAGGTGGCCATGCCGAACCCCATCGAACCCAGCCCGATGACGGCGATATGCGGTTTTGATTCAGGCATGCGGTTAATTCCTTAGCGGTTCCTCGTCAGCCGAATTTGCTGTGCGGCTTTGCCTCTGGGTATCACGGCTTGGCCGCGCTGCCAAAGCGTGAGACAAGGCGGCAAAGGGATACTGTCATGACTGAAACCCGGATACGCGAGGAAATCTGCCGCCTCGGCCGCTCGCTGTTCGAGCGCGGGCTGACGCCGGGCTCCTCGGGCAATATCAGCGTCAAGCTCGATGACGGCGGCTGGCTGGTGACGCCGACCAACGCGTCGCTGGGATTTCTGGACCCCGCACGGCTGTCGCGGCTCAACGCCAACAGCAAGCTCATCTCCGGCGATGCTCCGACCAAGGAAGTGCCGCTGCACAGCGCCCTCTACCAGACCCGTGGCGCAGCGCGCGCGGTGGTGCATCTGCATTCGACGCATTCGGTAGCACTCTCAATGCTGCCGGAGATCGACCCGCGTGCAGCACTGCCGCCGATGACGCCCTATTACCTGATGAAGTGCGGCGCCACCGCCCTGGTGCCGTATTATCGGCCCGGCGATCCGGCTGTGGCGGACGCGATCAAGGGCCTTGCGGGGAAATACTCATCGGTGCTGCTGGCCAATCACGGGCCGGTGGTGTCGGGCGATACGCTGGAGGCCGCGGTGTTCGCGATGGAAGAGCTGGAAGAAACCGCGAAGCTTTATTTGCTGCTACGCGGGTTGAACCCGCGGTATCTGTCGCCGGCGCAGGTGGCGGATTTGTCAAAGGTGTTTGGGCTGACGTTGCCGGAGCATGGGCCGCACACGACGCCCTCATCCTGAGAGTCTGACTCAAAAAGGGATCAGCATTTTGAGGGCTTGGCGAGACGGCGCGTCAGGAGCCTGAGATGTGCGACGAGAAGCCAGGCCGCCTCGGTGGCCGGGGATGCCTCAAAATCTCTTGCGAGACGTCGACAGCGACCGAACCATGCAAAAGTCCGTTCGACGACCCAGCGTCGAGGCAAGAGCTGGAAGCCTTTGACGCCAGGTGGCCGCTCTACGATCTCGATGTCCCACGGGCCACATTCGGCGAGTGCGTTGAGGAGCTGTTCGCCACGATACACGCGGTCGGCAAAGACGTGCTTGAGTCTGGGAAGGCGGTCTCGCAGGCGCTTCAGCAAGGGGACGGCGCCATGAACATCCTGAACGTTTGCGGGATGAACGTGGACAGCCAGGAGAAGACCATTGGTGTCGGTGACGATATGCCGCTTGCGCCCATAGACGCGCTTGCCAGGGTCAAAGCCGGCTGGGCCACCGGCCTGCGTCGTCGACGCACTTTGGCTGTCGATGATAGCCGCAGTCGGCCTCGGCTTGCGTCCTAGCTTGCGCCTTGCCTGCCGAACCAAGGCTCTGACGATCCTGAACCATCGCCCGGTATCTCGCCAGGCGTAAAAATAGCTCTGGACAGTCGAGTACGGCGGGAACTCGCTCGGCAAGGCGCGCCACTGGCAGCCGGTAGATAAAATATAGAAAATTGCCTGTACTACCTCGCGCAAATCGACTTCCCGCGGTCGTCCAAGTCGTCGTCGCGGCGGCATCTTTCGGGCGATCAGCGCCCACTCCGCATCGGTCAGGTCGCTTGCGTATCGCAGCCCATTGCGTTGATATTCGACGCGAGTGATTTTGGTCCATGGCATCGTGCTCTCCCTCGAATCTTTGCAAACCCGAAGGAATCACAGCCAACCGAAATCACTCACTCCTTTTTCGGTCAGGCTCTGAGGAGCCGCGGAGCATGGCGTCTCGAAGGATGGCCACACGCGCGCTGCCATCCTTCGAGACGCCGCTTCGCGGCTCCTCAGGATGAGGACCCGATTCTGTGCCACCCTGCGGGAAGAATGACATGAGCAATGTCGCACGGCCGACCGATCACGAAATCGAAGCAGCTGCTCGCGTCCTCTATGAAGAGGGACGTTTTCATCACTGGTGGCCCGTGAATAACAAATCATATGACGAATTTGCCGCCGCCGACCCAATCGGCCTGAGTGAATTGGGCGGATTAGTAGAACGAATCTTGATCGCCGCGTCTAAGGCAGAGCAAAATACGCAGACGCCTTGACCATCACAATCCCAGATACGCCTTGCGCACACCCGGATTACCCCTGATCTCCGCTGATGTACCCTGCATCTGCAGGCGGCCGGTTTGCAGGATGTAGGCGCGGTCGGCGATCTCCAGACACTCGGCAATGCGCTGCTCGACGATCAGCACGGTCATGCCGGCGTCGCGGATTTGCTTTACGGCCTGAAAGATCTCGTCGACCAGTTTCGGCATGATGCCCTGCGACGGTTCGTCCAGCATCAGCAGCCTCGGCCGCGTCATCAGGGCGCGGCCGATCGCCAGCATTTGCTGCTCGCCGCCGCTTAGCGTTTCGGCGCGCTGCTCGAGGCGCTCGGACAGCCGCGGAAACAATTTGAACACCAGCGCCAGCGGCGCCTCGCGATCGGGCTGGCCGCGATAGAGGTAACTGCCGAGGCGCAGATTGTCCCGCACCGACAGCCGCGGAAACAGCCGGCGGTTTTCCGGCACATAGGCGACGCCGCGCGCGGTGATCATGTGCTGCGACAGGCCGTCAATGCGCGCGCCGTCGAAGGTCACGGAGCCGGAGCGCGGGCGCTCGGCGCCGGCAATGGACTTTATCAGTGTCGATTTACCCGCGCCGTTGGCGCCGGCGACGCAGACGATCTCGCCCTTAGCCACTTCGATCGAGACCGCCGAGAGCGCGACCAGCCCCTGATAGGCGGTGGTGACTTCATGCACTGACAGCATGACGATCCCCAAGGTAGGCGCTGATGACTTTCGGATCGCGCACGATGTCGGCCGGCTTGCCCTCGACCAGCACCTTGCCTAGATCGAGCACGATGGCGCGATCCACCAGCGGCATCACGATTTCCATGACATGCTCGACCATCAGCACCGTGACGCCGGTGGCGCGCACCTTTCGCACCAGTTCGACGCCGGTCTGCGCTTCAATGGGCGTGAGGCCTGTGAGCACTTCATCGAGCAGCAGCAGTTTCGGTTCGGTGGCGAGCGCACGCGCGACTTCGAGGCGCCGCTTTTCGGACGGGATCAGCTGGCTCGCGAGCACGTCGGCGCGCGCGGCGAGGCCGGCGAATTCCAATACCTCGAGGGCCTTGCGGCGTGCCTCGCGCATCACGGTGGACCGCACCAATGCGCCGACGATGACGTTGTCGATCACCGTCATGGTTTCAAAACTTTTCACGACCTGGAACGTACGCGCGATGCCGCGCTGGCACCGCTCGGCCGCCGGCAGCGCGGTGACGTCCTCGCCGTTGAAGATGATCGATCCCTGAGTTGGCGGCAGCACGCCGGCGATCAGGTTGAACAGCGTCGACTTGCCGGCGCCATTGGGACCGATCAATCCGACGATCTCGCCGCTGCCGACCGAGATAGAGATATCGCTGTTGGCGATCAACCCGCCGAAACGCTGCCAGACGCCTTTGATTTCCAGCAAGGCGGTCATCGCACGGCCTCCTTACGGCGGCGGGAGAACAGTCCGACCAGGCCTTCCGGCCGCGCCAGCGAGATCAGCACGATCAGTGTGCCATAAACGATCAGGTCGACGCCGCGGCCGGAGCCGCCGATGAAAGAGCGCGTGAGCTCGGTGAGCGGGATCAGGATGACGGCGCCGAGCACCGGTCCCCAGAGCGTGCCGATGCCGCCTAACACCGCGGGCAGCGCCATCAACAGCGAGAACTGAAAGCCCATCACGCTTTCAGGATCGATATAGGAAACAAACTGCGCGTAGAAACTGCCGCCGACCGCGGTGAGAAATGCCGAGACCGCTGCCGCGCCCATCTTGGAATTGAACACGACCACGCCGAGGCTTTCCGCGGCGTCGGGATTGTCTTTCACCGCGCGCCACCAATAGCCCCATTTGGAATCTTCAAGCCACCAGGTCACGAACCAAGCGACACAGGCCAGCGCCAACGCGAAATAAAAGTATGGCAGCTTGCTGCGGGTGAACTGAAACGTCAGCCAGCTGTCACGCCGCACCGGAATATCGATCCCGAGCGCCGCACCGGCCCAGTCCCAGTTCTGGAACAGCAGCAATGCGGTTTCGGCAATCACGATGGTCGCGATGACGAAGTAATGCCCGCGCAGCCGGAAACAGGGATAGCCCAGCGCCATCGCAATGACAGCCGAGATCAGACCGCCGCCGAGCATGCCGAACCAGGGCAGTACACCGAATTTGGTGAACAGAAGTGCCGTCGTGTAGGCGCCGAGCCCGAAATACAGCGCGTGACCGAGCGAGATCTGGCCGCAATAGCCGCTGAGGATATTCCAGCTCTGCGACAGCGCCGCATACATCAGCGTCAAGACCATGATGTTCTGGACGTAGACGTCCTTGACGAACAACGGCACCAGCGCGGCGATCGCGGCGAGACAGGCGGCGACGATCAGGTCGCGGCGGCGGCGCTGGGCGAAATTCGTATCCATCAGATCGACCCGAACAGGCCGCGCGGCCGGATAAAGACCACCAGCAGATAGACCGCGTAGATGCCGACCGATTTCAGCGACGGCGGCAATAATAACGCCGTGGAGGCTTCGACCAGGCCGACGATGATGCCGCCGGCAAAGGCGCCGAACACGCTGCCAAAGCCGCCGAGCGCCACCGTAACATAGGCGATCAGCGCGAACGACGCGCCGACATCCGGATAGATGTAGAAGAACATCGCCATCACGGCGCCGGCCAGACCGACCAGCGCCGCGCCAAGGCCCCAGCCCAGCGCAAACACCTTGTTCTTGTCGATGCCGACCAGCGCCACGGCACCGGCATCCTCGCGGGTCGCCTCGAGGGCGCGGCCAAAGTCAGTGCGGTTGATGAAGAAGTACAGCGCGCCGAACGCGGCGATCGAAACCAGCGCGCCGACCAGCTGCGGCACCGGCAGGAAGATTCCATGGATCGAGATGGTTTTGCCGCCGAGCCAGGAATGCGCGATGCTGCGATAGTCCGGCGTGAAGAAGAATTGCGCCAGCCCACGCATCACGATGGCCAGCCCGAAGGTCGAAAAGATCTGCACCATGCCGGCGTTGGCTTTGGCCCGGACCGCAAACCGCACCACCAGGAGATAGACCACCGCGCCGAATACGAACAGCGCGGCCGCCACCAGTGGCGCCGCCAACAAGGGATCGATCGCAAAGAACGCGAACAGAAAGAACGTCGCGTACATCGCAATCATCAGGAACTCGCCATGGGCGAAGTTCACCACGTCCATCAGCCCAAAGATCAGCGCAAGGCCGACCGCGATCAGGCCATAGAGCAGCCCCATCAGCAGACCGCTGGCCAGACTCTGGATGATTGTCTCAGCTGTCATGGCCCCCGCCCCGACCTGCCGCTACTTCATCGGCCAGAGAGCATCGGCGACGGCGGCTTGCGGCGGGAAAATGGTGACGAATTTGCCGCCGACATATTGCAGCAACACCGGATCGGCATCGTTGTTCTGGCCCATGTCGTCGAACTTCACGCGCTTCCACGGCATGATGGTGTTCTCGCCGGGAATGTTGGTCGCCACCAGCGCTTCGCGGATCTTGTCGCCGTCGGTCGACTTGGCGCGATTGATGGCTTCCGCCATCACGATCAGGGACATGAACTGCCGCGACGAGAAGTCGTTGAGGTCCTTGCCCGATGCTTCCTTAAACATCGCGTTGATCTTGCCGACCATCGGCCGCTTGGCGGCAAGATCGAGCGAGAAAGAGCCGCGCGAGATCACGCCTTCGAGCTTGTCGCCGACCGCGTCGTACAGCGCCTTTTCCGAGAAGCCCGCGTCCTGCGCAACGATGGAACTGGGTTTGTAGCCGAGTTCGGCCATGGTCTTGATCAGGAGGATGCCGTCGGTCGTATAGCTCGACGGCATCAGCACGTCGGCATTGCCGGCCTTGAGCTGCTGCACTTCGGCCGACAGCGACGGCGAGTTGGCACGGTATTTGATATCGGCGACCACCTTGTAGCCGCGCTCATTGGCGAGCTTGAGCTGGGCATTGCCCGAGTCAGTGCCGAAGATGGTGTCTTCATGGAACAACGACAGCGTGTCGATCTTGGTGCCTTTTTTCTTCATCGCATCGAAGAAGTCGAACATCGCGGCCGAGAACATCTCGTCATGGGGTGCTGCGCGGAAATAGAATTTGAGACCGCGGCGATGCAGGCTCGGCGACGAGTTGTCGGCCGACATGAACGGAATCTGGTAGCGCTCGCAGATCTGGCTGATCGTAACCGCGACTGCGCTCTGATAGGTGCCGATGATGGCGCAGACTTTTTCCTGGGTGATCAGGCGCTCGGCTTCGGCGCGGCCCTTTTGCGGATCGGCTTGATGGTCCGCGAATACGAGGCGGATCTTGGCGCCGCCGAGACCGGGCAATCCCTCGTCGCGGGCCAGCGGCAGATCGAAATCGAACTTCTTGTTGATGATCTCAAGCGCGGTATTGAATGATTTTTGCGCATCGACGCCGATCTGTGCGCTGGCGCCGGACAGCGGATAGATCACGCCGATCACCACCTCGGGTGCCTGCGCCCGGGCCGCGATCGGCAACAGCGCCGCGCTGGCGGTGGCTCCAAGCAACACATTCCGGCGACTGATACTCATTGCAAAATCCCCTGCCTGTTCGGCGCTATCGATGAAACGATTGAAGAGAACGGTAAAGCCTCAAAGAACGGCACTGGGTGCCTATTAGAGCACAGCTATTCAGAGCACAGCCATTTGCTTGTTGAGCAAGTCCGTCACCAGCATGAAGCCCGGCGCATGCGTGATGGCGAACGGCACTTTGGCCGCCGCGATCACCGCCTGCGGCGTCACGCCACAGGCCCAGAACACCGGAATCTCGTCATCCGCCACCGGCACCGCATCGCCATAATCGGGCTTGGTGATATCCGCGATCCCGATCGAATGCGGGTGGCCGAGATGCACCGGCGCGCCGTGCACCGCAGGAAATCGCGAGGTGATCTGCACCGCACGGATTGCCTGCGCCGGCTTGTAGGGCCGCATCGACACCACCATCGGACCGGCAAACGGCCCTGAGGGCGCGCAGGTGATATTGGTACGATACATCGGCACCCGGACGTTACGCTCGATATGACGGATCGGCAGATCGTCCGCCATCAGCGCTTCTTCAAAGGAGAAGGAGCAGCCGAGCACGAAGACAACGAGGTCGTCGCGCCAATGCGCCATGATGTCGGTGGGTTCATCGACCACCTCGCCGTCCCGCCAGACCCGGTAGCCCGGAATATCGGTGCGGATATCGAGATCGATCCCGAGCGCGGGAATACGGGGGTCGCCCACCTCGGACATGCCGATAACAGGACATGGCTTTGGATTGAGCTGGCAAAACCGGTGAAACGAGGCCGCGAGCTTCTCGGGCAATATTGCGAGGTTGCCCTGGACGAAGCCGTTGGCGACCCCGGCCGTGCTGGCGACGGTCCCGCCACGGTAGGCGCGGCGGGCCTGCACGCTCGGAAGCGGGTCGTTGTGGTCTTTGGGAAACTGCGCTGCTGCCAAAACAGTCATTTGATCGCCCTGCCTATTATCTCGACAAGAGTGAAACCCAAGCCTACTATAAAGTCTAATCTTACTTTTTAATCAGATTGGATAATCTGATTTTATCGATCGGAACGCCCCATGGTGGATTTCAAGTCGATCGAGACCTTCCTGTGGGTGGTCAATCTTGGCAGCTTTCGGGGCGCGGGTCAGCGGCTCAACACGACGCAGCCTGCGATTTCGCAACGGATCGCCCAGCTTGAGCGCGAATTGGGGGTAAAGCTCCTCAACCGCGACCACCGCGTCGCGACACCGACGCCGAGCGGCCGGCAATTGATGGTCTATGCGGAAAAACTGATCGGACTGCGCTCGGAAATGGTGGCCGCGGTCGGCGACCGCTCGGCGATGCGCGGCGTGCTGCGGCTCGGCGTCGCCGAAACCATCGTGCACACCTGGCTGCCGCGGCTGATCAAGAGCGTGAATACCGCCTATCCCAATCTGTCGCTGGAGATCGAGGTCGACATCACGCCGAACCTGAGCGCGCGGCTTTTGGCGCAGGAAATCGAGCTCGCCTTCCTGATCGGGCCGCTGTCCGCTTCCCGCGTGCGTAACCGCGTGCTGTGCCACTATCCGGTCGGCTTTCTGGCCAGCCCCTCGCTCGGCCTCGGCCAGGGTCCGCTGACGGTGCACGATCTGGCGAAATTTCCGATCATCACCTTTCCGCGCAGGACCCAGCCCTATGAGGTCGTGCGCTCGCTATTCAACCGGCCTGATGTCCCGCAAATCCAACTCCATGCCAGCGCCTCGCTCGCCACCGTCATCCACATGGCGACCGAAGGGCTCGGCATCGCGGTGATCCCGACCGCGATCGTCGAAAACGAACTAGCGGACGGGCGGCTGCTGCAATTATCGACCGACCTGAAAATCTCGCCGCTGACATTTTCGGCCAGCTGGCTGGCCTCGCCGGACACGCTGGCGGTTGAACTCGTCGCCGATCTCGCCGGCAAGATTGCACAGGACAGCGCCGCTGTTATTGACAGCACCGCTGCCAGCGCGTCATTGAAAAAAGACCATCTGAAAAAAGACCACCCGAAAAAAGATCACACAAGCCTGATCGCTGGAACAACTCCATGACTCACCTCGCGTCCAACCTGCAAATCAATTCCGCCCGGCTGTGGGACACCATCCACGAAACCGCGAAATTCGGCGCGACGCCCAAGGGCGGCGTGCGGCGGCTGACGCTCGGGCCCGAAGACAAGCAGGTGCGCGACTGGTTTCGCAAAGCCTGCGAGGCGGCCGGTCTCGAAGTGCATGTCGACGCGCTCGGCTCGATGTTCGGCCTGCGCAAGGGGCGCGACATGACCAAGCTGCCGGTCGGCCTCGGCTCGCATCTCGATACCCAGCCCACCGGCGGCAAGTTCGACGGCGTGCTCGGCACGCTGGCCGCGCTTGAAGTGGTCCGCACGCTCAACGACGCCGGAATCGAGACCGAGATTCCAATCTGCATCGCCAACTGGACCAACGAGGAAGGCTCGCGCTTCGCGCCGGCGATGATGGCGTCGGCGGCCTATGTCGGCGACTTCACCACCGATGATATTTTATCGCGCAAGGATGCCGAAGGCGTCACCGTGGGCGAGGCGCTGGATAGCATCGGCTATCGCGGCGAGAAGCCGGTCGGCACCCAGAAATTCGGCAGCTTCGTCGAACTGCACATCGAGCAAGGCCCCATTCTCGAAGCCGAAGGCAAGACCATCGGTGTGGTCGATTCCGGCCAGGGTGTGTTGTGGTACGACGGCAAGATCACCGGCTTTGAGAGCCATGCCGGCTCGACGCCGATGGTGCTCCGCCGTGACGCGCTGGCGACGTTGTCGGAGATCGTGCTGGCGATGGAAAGCATTGCGAAAAAGCACGGCCCCAACGCGGTCGGCACCATTGGCGAGGCCGTGATCGCCAATCCCTCGCGCAACGTCATTCCCGGCGAAATCGCTTTTACGGTCGATTGTCGCAGCGCCGACGATGCGATTATGGACGCGCTCGACAAGGATTTGCGCGCGGCCATCGCCGATATCGCCAAGCGGCGCAAGGTCGAGGTCACGCTCGATCTGGTCTGGCGCAAGCCGCCGACGCATTTCGATCCCAAACTGGTGGACGCGGTGGAAAACGCTGCCAAAGCACTCGGCTTTTCGCACCGGCGCATTACGTCGGGCGCCGGTCACGATGCCTGCAACCTCAACACCATCATCCCCGCGGCGATGGTGTTCGTGCCCTGCAAGGACGGCATCAGCCACAATGAACTTGAAGACGCGACGCAAGCCGATTGCACGGCAGGCGCCAACGTGTTGATGCACACCGTGCTGGCGCTGGCCGGCGTCACTTCATAACCGGACTGGATTTTACGACAAGCAACGGAGATGTCGGTGCGCGGAGTTTTTGTCGATGCCAACGGATCGCTGGCGGATATTTTCGAGCGGCAGCACAAGCCCAATGATCCCCCGGTGCGCATCAACCGCAACGCCGACATCACGCCGGATCAGGTGCCGGCCCTGCTCGACGGCGCCGAGATCATCATCATCGACCATACGCCGCTGCCCACGGATGTGGCGCGGCGCTGCACCGGGCTGAAGCATGTGGTGTTTCTCGGCACCGGCGCGCGCAGCTACATGAATCCGGAAGAACTCGCCGAACTCGGCATCGAGGTTCATCTGATCAAGGGTTATGGCGACACGGCGGTGGCCGAATGCGCCATCGCCCTGATGTGGTCGGCGGCGCGCGGCATCAGCGCGATGGACCGCGAGATGCGCGCCGGCAACTGGCTGCGCGAAGACGGCATGCAACTCACCGGCAAGTCGCTGGGCCTGATCGGCTTCGGCGGCATCGCGTCCGAAGTGGCGCGCATCGCGCTCGGCAGCGGGATGCGCGTGATCGCCTGGAACCGGTCGCCGAAGAGCTACCCCGGCGTTGAATTCATCGATATCGATACACTGCTGGCGCAGAGCCATGTCGTCTCGCTGCATCTGCTATTGAACGAAGAAACCCGCGGCTTCATCACCCGCGAACGGATTGCCGCGATGAAGCCGGGCGTGATCCTGGTCAATACCGCGCGCGGCGCGGTGGTCGACGAGACCGCGATGATCGATGCACTGAAATCAGGCCATATCCGGCATGCCGGGCTCGATGTCTACAATATCGAACCGCTGCCGGCGGATCATGTGCTGACCAAATTGCCGAACGTCACGCTGTCGGCGCATTCGGCGTTCCGCACGCCCGAGGCGAGCGAGAATTTGATGGGCGCGGCGTGGGAGCATTGCCGGCGGATTGCCGCAACATAAGTAGGGTGGGCAAAGGCGCTCTTGCGCCGTGCCCACCAACCACCGTTAGAGCTTCACCTGGAATGGTGGGCACGCTTCGCTTTGCCCACCCTACAGGCTAGCCACACCCACGGACCTCATCCTGAGGAGCGCGCCCTTGCGCGCGTCTCGAAGGATGAAGCGTTCGCGGCTTCATCCTTCGAGACGGCGCTAACGCGCCTCCTCACCATGAGGACTTTACTCCACCATCTCCGCGACGGCCTTGCCGCACGCCGTG
>CAWBPE010000017.1:0-509121 GCA_963790595.1 uncultured Alphaproteobacteria bacterium
TGCTTCTGCCGGAAATCCCGCTATATACCGCGCCATCTCACACGGAAACATGGCTCAAAAGGCCGTCCGGTGGCAACCGGGCCATAAGGCTCGTTTGCTCACACGTTTCCGGAGGAACCAACCGGAGAATTAGACTATGGCGCTTCCCGATTTTTCTATGCGTCAGCTGCTTGAAGCTGGCGTTCACTTTGGTCACCAATCGCACCGCTGGAATCCGAAGATGGCGGATTACATCTTCGGTGCCCGCAACAACATCCACATCATCGATCTCGCCCAGACCGTGCCGCTGTTGCATCGCGCGCTCCAGGCGGTCAGCGATACCGTCGCCAAGGGCGGCCGTGTGCTGTTCGTCGGCACCAAGCGGCAGGCGCAGGACGGCGTGGCCGAAGCGGCCAAGCGCTCGGCGCAGTATTTCGTCAATTCGCGCTGGCTCGGCGGCACGCTGACCAACTGGAAGACGATTTCCGGTTCGATCAAGCGGCTGCGGCACCTCGATGAAGTGCTCAATTCCGGCGATGCCAATGCCTACACCAAGAAAGAGCGGCTGACGCTGCAGCGCGAGCGCGACAAGCTCGATCGCTCATTGGGCGGCATCAAGGACATGGGCGGTCTGCCCGACATGATCTTCGTGATCGACACCAACAAGGAAGACATCGCGATCCAGGAAGCCCAGCGGCTCAACATTCCCGTCGCCGCGATCGTCGATACCAATTCCGATCCCAAGGGCATCACCTATGTCGTGCCCGGCAATGACGACGCCGGCCGCGCCATCACGCTGTATTGCGATCTGATCGCGCGAGCGGTCATCGACGGCATTTCGCGTGCACAGGGCGATTCCGGGATCGATATCGGCGCTTCGGCGCAGCCCGTCCGCGAGGCCATTCCGGCGGCCGCACCGCAACCGGCGGGCTTCCAGGGCCTGGCGGGACCGCGGGGTGCGGCCGACGATCTCAAGAAACTCACCGGCGTGTCCGGCGCGATCGAAAAGAAGTTCAACGATCTCGGTATCTTCCACTATTGGCAGCTGGCCGAACTGGATCACGACACCGCGCACAAGATCGGCGAAGAGGTCGGACTTCCTGCTCGTGCCGATGGCTGGGTAGCCCAGGCCAAGGCGATGACGGCGGAAGCCGAATAGCGATGCGTTGGCCGGAACATCCCGGCCAACCCCTTCCAATTGACGGCATTCCTGATGGTGGACGGCGGCGAGGCGATTACGCCTCGCCGCGCCAGCTCTGACAGGCAGAGGACGTATAACGATGACAACAATCACGGCAGCGATGGTCAAGGACCTGCGCGAGACGACCGGCGCGGGCATGATGGATTGCAAGGCTGCGCTCACCGAGAACGCCGGCGACATGCAGGCGTCGATCGACTGGCTGCGCAAGAAGGGCTTGTCGAAAGCCGCCAAGAAGGCCGGCCGCATTGCGGCTGAGGGCCTGATTGGTGCTGTGACCGCGGGCAACAAGGGCGTCGTCGTCGAGGTCAATTCCGAAACCGACTTCGTCGCGCGTAACGGCCAGTTTCAGGGACTGGTCAAGATGATCGCGCAGGTCGCGCTCGAGGTCGGCGCCGACGTCGACAAGATCAAGGCCGCGAAGGTCGGCAGCGTCACCGTCGAGACCGCCATCGCGGACGCGATCGCGACCATCGGCGAGAACATGACATTGCGCCGCGCGGCTTCGCTCGAAGTCAGCAAGGGCGTGGTGTCGAGCTATGTGCATAATGCCGTGATCGAAGGCGCCGGCAAGATGGGCGTGATTGTCGCGCTGGAATCGGCTGGAAAGACCGATGAGCTGGCAACCCTGGGCAAGCAGCTCGCGATGCATGTCGCCGCCGCCAACCCGCTGGCGCTGGATTCGGCCGGGCTGGACCCCGCCACCGTCAAGCGTGAAAAGGACGTGCTGGCCGACAAATACCGTCAGCAGGGCAAGCCCGAGAACGTGATCGAAAAGATCGTCGAGTCCGGCCTGAAGACCTATTACAAGGAAGTCTGCCTCTTGGAGCAGGCCTTCATCCACGACAGCGGCAAATCGGTCGCCCAGGCGGTGAAAGAAGCTGAGGGCAAGGTTGGCGGACCGATCAAGGTGACCGGATTTGTGCGCTATGCTCTGGGCGAGGGAATCGAAAAGCAGGAAACCGATTTCGCAGCCGAGGTTGCGGCGGTCAGCGGCCAGAAATAACCGTCCGAACAGTGCTTTCGGCCGGTTTCGCCGGGAGCGCCGGGCGGGGTTAGGGAAAGCAATTCGCAATGGCTGAGCCGATCTATCGTCGTGTGGTGATCAAGCTCTCGGGCGAATACCTCGCCGGCGCGCTATCCTTCGGCCTCGACCAGCCCATCCTCGACCGGATCGCGGGCGATCTGATTGCCGCCCGCGAACTCGGCGCCGAGATTGCCGTCGTGGTCGGCGGCGGCAACATCGTCCGCGGCGTGGAAGTGTCGTCGCGCGGTGTGTCCCGGCCGACCGGCGACACCATGGGCATGCTCGCTACCATGATGAACTGCCTCGCGCTCGAGGCTGCGATCGAACGCCGTGGCGCGCCGGCGCGCACGCTGTCGGCGTTCGTGATGCCGCAGATTTCGGAACTGTTCACCCGCAGCGCCACGCACCGCTATCTCGCCGAAGGGCGGATCGTGCTGCTCGGCGGCGGAACCGGCAATCCCTTCTTCACCACCGATACCACCGCGGTGTTGCGTGCGGCGGAAATCGGCGCGCAGGCGGTGCTGAAGGCCACTAATGTCGATGGCATCTACAGCGCCGATCCCAAGAAGGATCCATCGGCGAAGCGATTCGACCGTTTGACGCATTCGCAGGCGATCGAAGGCAATTACAAGGTGATGGATGCGACCGCTTTCGCGCTTGCCCGCGAGACATCGCTGCCTATCATTGTGTTCTCGATCGCCGAGCCGGGCTCGATCAGTGCGATCTTGCGCGGCGCCGGCCAAGGTACCATCGTCGCCGGCTGACCGGGCTTTAAAGCGCCGAACGCGCGAAAGGCCGGCGATCGCGACGAGTTTTCAGGAGGAAGAGCGTTATGCCCACGGGTAGTTTTGACGTCAGCGAATTGAAGCGCCGCATGCAGGGCGCCACGCAATCTCTCAAGCACGAACTCGGTGGCTTGCGGACCGGCCGGGCGACGGCCTCGATGCTGGAACCGGTGCAGGTCGATGCTTACGGTACGCATATGCCGCTTAATCAGGTGGCGACCATCAGCGTGCCCGAGCCACGGCTGCTGTCGGTGCAGGTATGGGACAAGTCGATGGTCAAGGCCGTCGAAAAGGCGATCGTCGATTCCAATCTCGGCCTCAGTCCTGCGACCGAAGGGCAGGTGCTCCGCCTGCGCATTCCCGAACTCAACGAGGATCGCCGCAAGGAACTGGTCAAGGTCGCGCACAAATATGCCGAGGCCGCCAAGGTCGCGGTTCGCCACGTTCGCCGCGACGGCCTCGATACCATCAAGAAGCTTGAGAAGAATCACGAGATTTCCGAGGACGATCAGGAGCGTCTGGCCAATGATGTGCAGAAGGCGACTGATGCGACCATCACGGAGATCGATCAGTTGCTTGCGGTCAAGGAAAAGGAAATCCTCACCGTCTAGACTGTCTTTGTGTGAGCATGATCCCGAATCAAACGAGGCCGTTTGTCCGGGAAATCCGGTTCCCACTTTTCCGGACCATGCTCTTTAGGGATTGATTGATGTCGAACGCCGCAGCCCCTGCAACCGAAGGACCGGATCGATCCGATGGTCCGTTGCATGTGGCGATCATCATGGACGGGAACGGGCGCTGGGCGGCGGCCCGCGGTCTGCCGCGCGCGGAAGGCCATCGCCGGGGTGTGGAGGCGCTGCGCCGCGTGGTTCGCGCCGCCAGTGAACTCGGTGTTTTGTACCTGACGATTTTCTCCTTCAGTTCTGAAAACTGGTCGCGGCCCGCGACCGAAATCGGCGACCTGTTCGGTCTGCTCCGGCGCTTCATCCGCAACGATCTGGCGACGTTGCATCGCGACGGCGTCCGGGTCCGCGTGATCGGCGAGCGCGACGGCCTGGAGCCGGACATCTGCGCGCTTCTCAAGGAAGCCGAAGATCTCACGCGCGATAATGTCCGGCTCAATCTGGTGGTCGCCTTCAACTACGGATCGCGGCAGGAAATCGCAGCCGCGGCGCAGCGGCTGGCGCGGGAAGTCGCGGAGGGCAAACGCGATGCGTCCTCGATCGACGCCGATACGCTCGGCCAATATCTCGATGCGCCCGAGATTCCCGATCCCGATCTGATCATTCGCACCAGCGGCGAACAGCGGCTGTCGAATTTCCTGATGTGGCAGGCGGCCTATAGCGAACTCGTGTTCGTGCCGATTCACTGGCCGGATTTCGACAAGGCCGCGCTTGAAGGCGCGATTGCCGAATATGCCAGACGGGAGCGCCGTTTCGGCGGTCTGGCCGCGAAAACCGGATCGTGACCGAGGGTGACGCCGCGCCCGCGGCTGCCGTCGAGCAGGGGAGCAATAATCTCCTGATGCGCGTCGTTGCCGCGCTGGTGCTAGCGCCGCTAGCGCTTGCGATCGCCTATGCCGGCGGATGGCTGTGGGCCTCGCTCGTGACGCTGGCGTCGATCGGTCTCTATGTCGAATGGCTGACGATCGTGGCGGCGTCGCGCGAAACGCGCGTGACGGCCGCGGGCGTGGTCGCGCTGGTGGTATCGGGGCTTTGCCTGGCACTGGGGCGGATCGACGTTGCTTTCCTCATGCTCGTTGTTGGTGTGGCCGGTGTTGCGCTGTTCGCCACGGAGCGCCGCTTCTGGGCTGTCAGCGGATTTCTCTATGCGGCTGCGGCCGAAATCGCCTCCGTGCTGGTGCGGCTCGATCAGATCAAGGGGTTTGCCGCGCTGATCCTGGTGCTGCTGGTGGTGTGGGTGACCGATATCGGCGGTTATTTCGCCGGCCGCGGCATCGGCGGACCAAAGCTCTGGCCGCGGGTCAGTCCCAAAAAGACCTGGGCCGGCGCGATCGGCGGCTTTGCGGCCAGTCTGGTAATTGCCGGCGGATTTGCGCTATCAGGTCTGGGCAAAGCCGCCCCACTTCTGCTGCTCGGGGCCGCATTCTCGATCGTCTCGCAGCTGGGGGATCTGTTCGAGTCCGCCGTCAAGCGCCGGTTTGGCGTCAAGGACTCCAGCCACATCATCCCCGGGCATGGCGGCCTTCTGGATCGTCTCGACGGTTTCGTCGCCGCCATCGTTCTGGCGGCAATTTTCGGATTTTTGCGGGGTGGCGCGGATGGCGTCGGCCGCGGTCTTATGGTTTGGTGATCACATGAGCGCAGTACCGTTGCGTAACAACAAGTCCGTGGCGTCTGCTGTCCGCTCGGTGACCGTGCTGGGCGCCACCGGGTCGATCGGCGACAGCACGATGGATTTGCTGCGGGGCGCGCGCGACCGCTACCAGGTCGAAGCGCTGACCGCGAATACCAACGTGCAGGGACTGGCCAAGCTAGCCAAGGAATTCGGCGCGCGCTTTGCCGCGGTCGCCGATCCCACCCGCCTCAACGAACTGAAAGATGCGCTGGCAGGCACCCGCACCGAATGCGGCGCCGGTGAAAGCGCAATTATCGAGGCCGCGGCCCGCCCGGCTGACTGGGTGATGGCGGCCGTCAGCGGCGCGGCCGGGTTGAAGCCCGCGCTCGCGGCCGTCGATCGCGGCGCCAGCGTGGCGTTGGCCAATAAGGAATGCCTTGTCTGCGCCGGTGATTTCTTCATGCAGCGCGCGGCCAAGGCCGGGGCCTGCATCCTGCCGGCCGATTCCGAGCACAATGCGCTGTTCCAGGCGCTGGGCTCCGGCAATCGCGAAGAACTGGTCCGCGTCATCATCACCGCATCGGGCGGACCGTTCCGGACCTGGGCCAGCGCCGATATCGAGCAGGCGACGCTCGCCCAGGCCCTGAAACACCCGAACTGGAGCATGGGGCAGAAGATCACCATCGATTCCGCATCGATGATGAACAAGGGGCTCGAAGTCATCGAGGCCTCCTATCTGTTCGCGCTGGCGCCGGACGAGATCGACGTTCTGGTGCATCCGCAATCGATCATCCACGGCATGGTCGAGTTTTCCGATCGCTCCGTGGTGGCGCAACTGGGCTCGCCCGATATGCGCACGCCGATCGCGCATTGCCTCGGCTGGCCCGATCGTATCGTCGGACCCGCGGCCAAGCTTGATCTCGCCAAGATCGGCCAATTGACCTTTGAGGCGCCGGACTTCGACCGATTCCCGGGGCTGCGGCTGGCGTATGACGCGCTGCGGACCGGCCGCGGGGCGACCACGGTCTACAACGCGGCCAACGAGGTCGCGGTGGCGGCATTCATCGCCGGCAAGATCAGATTCGGGGCTATCGCCCGGCTGGTCGAGGCGACCATGGAGGCCTGGATACGCTCCGGTAATCTGGCCCCGCTGACGTCCGCCGACGACGCGATTGCCGTTGACCATAATGCGAGAAATAAAGCGGTCACCCTATTGCCTCAAATTGCCTTAAAGGCATCCTAGAGCGTTGGGGGCAGGGCCGCTTGGCTCTGGTTGAGGGGAAACGGATGGTTGAGTTTTTTCTACATAGTTTCAATACGTTGACCCATGGTGTCATCGGTTACGTCGTCCCCTTTTTGTTCGTACTGACCATCGTCGTTTTCTTCCATGAGCTCGGTCACTTCCTGATCGCGCGCTGGGCGGGCGTGAAAGTGTTAACGTTCTCGCTCGGCTTCGGACCGGAACTGGCGGGGTTCAACGACCGTTTTGGCACCCGGTGGAAGATCTCGGCCATCCCGCTCGGCGGCTACGTCAAGTTCTTCGGGGACGAGAGCGAGGCTTCCACGCCATCCTCCGAAACACTCAGCAACATGACCGAGGAAGAGCGCGCCGGTAGCTTCCACCACAAGGATGTGGGGCGGCGGGCCGCGATTGTGGCCGCCGGTCCGATCGCCAATTTCCTGCTGGCGATCGTGATCTTCACCTGCCTGTTCACGTTTTTCGGCAAGCCCAGCACCACCGCGCGCGTCGACAAGATCGAGGCCTCCAGCGCCGCAGCGGCGGCCGGCTTTCAGGTCGGCGACATTGTAACGGCGATCGACAAACAGGCGATCGGAAGCTTCTCCGATATGCAGCGTATCGTCAGCATTCATGCCGGCGAGCCGCTGACGTTCACGATCAAGCGCGGCGATTCCACCCTTGAATTGAAGGGCACGCCGGAGCTCAAGGAAGTAAAGGACGCGTTCGGGAACGCGCATCGGCTAGGCGTGCTTGGCATTACCCGCCAGACCTCGGCCGGTGACGTCACCACCGAACGCGTGGACCCCGCGACCGCGCTCTGGCTTGGCGTCAAGGAAACCTGGTTCGTGGTTGATCGCACGCTGGCCTATATCGGCGGTGTCTTCACCGGGCGCGAAGCGGCTGACCAAGTCGGCGGCCCGCTGCGGATTGCCCAGATTTCAGGTCAGGTCGCCACCATCGGTCTTGCGGCGCTGATTCATCTGGCGGCGGTTCTCTCGATATCGATCGGGCTGTTGAATCTGTTCCCGGTTCCCTTGCTCGATGGTGGTCATCTTCTGTTCTACGCGGTCGAAGCCGTCCGCGGGCGGCCACTGTCGGAGCGGGCGCAGGAAATGGGGTTCCGAATCGGATTGGGGTTGGTGCTGATGTTGATGGTGTTTGCCACCTATAACGACATCCTGCATCTGGCCGCATCGTGAGACGGCTTTTTTATGGCGTGGCCGATAGGCAACGTCTTGGAATGAAAATGAAATCGCACTGCGATAGAACGTTTGCCGGCTTGGTAAAATTGGCTACAAGCGGGTCGATAAATGGGATTTTGCCGGGTCGTAGGGGTGCGAACCGGTATTGGAATGACAAGGGCGCGTTGCGCATGAATGTTGGAATGCGAGTGCGGGGGGGCTTGTTGGCCGCCCTGATCATGGTCGCCGTGCCGGTTGCTGCCTCTCTGGCGGCTTTGGTTGTTTCTTCGCCGGCGGCTGCCCAGACCCTGGAGTCCATCCAGGTCGAAGGTAATCGCCGCGTCGAAGCGGCGACCATCCGTTCCTATTTCAAGACGGGCCCCGGCGGGCGTCTCGACCAGCCTCATATCGATGACGGCCTGAAGGCCCTGATCGAGACCGGTCTGTTCCAGGATGTCCGGATCAATCAGGCCGGCGGCCGTCTGGTCGTAACCGTGGTTGAAAACCCCGTGATCGGCCGCGTTGTCTTCGAGGGCAACAAGAAGGTCAAAGACGAACAACTGTCGGGCGAAGTCCAATCCAAGCCGCGTGGCACGCTGTCGCGTCCCGTGGTCCAGTCCGATGCCCAGCGCATCGCCGACATCTATCGCCATTCCGGCCGTTATGACGTGACCGTCACGCCCGAAATCATCGAGCAGCCGAACAACCGCGTCGATCTGATTTTCACGATCACCGAAGGCGGGAAGACCGGCATCCAGTCGGTCAATTTCGTCGGCAACGTCGCCTATTCGTCGTATCGCCTGCGGGACATCATCAAGACGCGCGAATCGAATCTGCTGAGCTTTCTGGGCGGCAGCGACACCTACGATCCGGACCGGATCGAAGCGGATCGCGATTTGATTCGCCGCTATTACCTCAAGCATGGTTTCGCCGATGTGCAGGTGGTCGCCGCGCTGACGGAATACGATCCGCAGCGCAAGGGCTTCCTGGTGACCTTCACGATCGAGGAGGGCCAGCAGTACCGGGTCGCCTCGGTCAACTTCCAGTCCAGCATCGGTTCGCTCGACGGCAATTCACTGAGCAGGTTCTCGCGTGTCTTTGTCGGGTCGCTCTACAACGCCGAAGCGCTGGAGAAGTCGGTCGAGGAAATGCAGATCGAGGCCTCGCGGCGTGGTTTTGCCTTTGCGATCGTGCGTCCGCGCGGGGATCGCAATTTCGAGGCGCATACCGTTTCCATCGTCTTCACCATCGACGAGGGCCCGCGAACCTACATCGAGCGAATCAACATTCGCAACAACACCCGCACCCGCGACTACGTGATCCGCCGCGAATTCGATATTGCCGAGGGTGACGCCTACAACCGCGCGCTGGTCGATCGCGCCGAACGCCGCCTGAAGAACCTCGACTTCTTCAAGACAGTGAAGATCACCACTGAACCCGGATCCTCGAGCGATCGCGTGATTCTCGTCGTCGAATTGGAAGAGAAATCCACCGGCGACTTCTCGGTATCGGGCGGTTATTCGAGCACCGACGGTCCACTTGCCGAAGTCAGTATCTCCGAGCGTAACTTCCTCGGACGGGGCCTGTATGCGAAAGCGTCGGTGACCTACGGCGAGTATGCGCGCGGCATATCGCTGTCGTTCGTCGAGCCT
The DNA here is from genome assembly GCA_963790595.1 of uncultured Alphaproteobacteria bacterium. Taxonomy (GTDB): domain Bacteria; phylum Pseudomonadota; class Alphaproteobacteria; order Rhizobiales; family Xanthobacteraceae; genus Bradyrhizobium. The sequence goes on from CAWBPE010000017.1 coordinate 9,361, forward strand.
TATTTGCTGGACTACCGCGTCGCTTTCGGACTCGACACGTATTACCGTGAACAACTGCCCAATAGCTATGTTTCGTACGGCACCAAGACCCTGGGCATGAGCCCGCGGCTCGGGCTCGCCTTGCGTGAAGATCTCACCTTGCAGCTTCGGTATTCGATCTATGAGCAGGATATCAATCTGCCGAGCTATCTGAACAATTGTAACAACAATCCGGGGAATGGCCTGCTGGCCTTTAACCCGTCGCCGGCGTGGGTCGCGGGCAACGGTGGACCTCCCGTTGCGACCGCGTTGGGCGCGGTGGACGCTTCGGCCAATGGTCTGTGGTGCTACAGCGACGGCGAAGCTTCGTTGCCGGTCCGAAAGGAGCTCGCCAGCGGTAAAACGATAACGTCGGCGATCGGTTACACGCTGAACTACAACACGCTCGACAATAACAAGAACCCGACCGATGGTCTGATCGTCGACTTCAAGCAGGACTTCGCCGGCGTTGGCGGCGACGTGACCTATCTGAAATCAGCGATCGACGCGAAGTACTACACGCCGCTGGTCGCCGACATCGTCGGGTTGGTCCATGTGCAAACCGGTTTGCTGACCCAGGTCGGCAGCAGCGCCATCCGCATGCTCGATCAGTTCCAGATGGGACCGAATCTCGTCCGCGGTTTTGCGCCGAACGGCATTGGTCCGCGTGACATCAATCCTTACGGTACGCAGGATGCGCTCGGTGGCACGAAGTATTGGGGTGCGTCGCTGGAAATGCAGATGCCGTTCTGGTTCTTGCCGAAGGAAATCGGCTTGAAGGGCGCCGTCTATGCCGACGCGGGCGGATTGTATGACTACACGGGGCCGACAGGCTGGGCTGCTACCGGCGAAGTCAACACACCCGGTTGTATCCCGCCGACCAATCCATCGGCCCATCCGAACCTTGCTCCCAATCCCGGAACCTGCTTGGGATTGCAGTACGACAGTTCCAGCGTTGTCCGATCCTCGGTGGGTGTCGGTCTGATCTGGGCTTCGCCGTTCGGTCCGCTGCGTTTCGATTATGCGGTCCCGCTGACCAAGAGTCCGTATGACCGATTGCAGCAATTCAGATTTGGCGGCGGCACATCGTTCTGAGTTTAATTGCCGGCCGGACCGCGACGGGTGGAATGGCGCAACCGATCTTCTATGAGAAACCACCTTCGTCGACGCTGGCTGATATCGCCGCGTTGACGAAGGCGCATCTATCCGATGCATCGCTGGGCAGCCGGCAGATCACGGGTCTGGCGTCGCTCGACGAAGCCGGCCCGATGCATCTGACGTTTTTCGATAATCTCAAATACGCCGATCAACTCGCTTCGACGACGGCCGGGGCATGCCTGGTCAGTGCGCGATTCGAGAGCCGGGTTCCGGCTCATGTTGCGGTGTTGCGGGCGGAGCAGCCGTTCCGCGCGTTCGTGAAGATTGCGCGCGAGCTCCACAGTGATGCGCTGCGTCCCCAGTCATGGTTCGGCAACACCGGCATCGCGCCATCGGCCATTATCGACCCGACGGCGCATCTGGAAGACGGCGTGATTGTCGATCCGCTCGCGGTGATCGGCCCAAATGTGGAAATCGGCGCTGGAACGGTGATCGGCGCCGGGGCCATCATCGCGGCCAATGTCAGGATCGGCAGGGATTGCAATGTCGGCGCCCGCTGCTCGATTCAATTCGCGCTGATCGGAAACGATGTCCTGATCCATCCCGGCTGCAGCATCGGACAGGATGGCTATGGCTTCGTTTTCTTTGGCGAGGGCGGGCATTTGAAGGTGCCGCAAACCGGCCGCGTCCTGATCCAGAACGGCGTCGAGATCGGCGCCGGAACGACCATCGATCGCGGCAGCCTGCGCGATACGGTGATCGGGGAGGGCACGAAAATCGACAATCAGGTCCAGATCGGCCACAATGTGACGATCGGCAGGCATTGCCTGCTCGCGGCCCAGATCGGGCTCGCCGGCAGCCTGACGATCGGGGACAATGTGGCGCTGGGCGCCAAGGTGGGTATCAACAACCATCTTCATATCGGTGATGGCGCCCAGGTGACGGCGATGAGCGGCGTAAAGGACGATATTCCGGCTAATGGACGCTGGGGGGGCTTCTTCGCAAAGCCGACCAAACAGTGGTTCCGGGAGATCGTGGCGGTGGAACGTTTGGCGCGCGATGGCGCGGCCGATCCGAAGGGCAAGGGGCAGGGGTGATGGAGGAGGCCGCGGTCAAATTCGAACTCGTGGATATCAACGAGATCCTCAAGACGCTCCCGCACCGTTATCCAATGCTGCTGATCGACCGGGTAATCAAAATCCGGAGCGACTACAGCGGCATCGGCATCAAGAACGTCACCTACAACGAGCCGCCATTTCTCGGACATTTTCCCGAGCGGCCGGTCTATCCGGGGGTGATGATGATCGAGGCCATGGCGCAGACCGCCGGCGTCATCGGAATCAAATCGGTCGAAGGCACCGAGAAGCCGCGCGCGGTTTATTTTCTGACCATCGACAAATGCAAATTCCGCAAGCCCGTGATGCCCGGCGACACCATCGAATATCACATGCGCAGCATCGGAAGGCGCAAGGCGATGTGGTGGTTTCACGGTGACGCCAAGGTCAATGGCGTGGTCGTTGCCGAAGCCGACGTCGGCGCGATGCTGACCGACTGAGGCGCAGCCCGTGCGCACAACCGGCGCCGGCGCTTGGCGTTACGGCGCTCCAATCGACAGTACGGAAATCGACAGTACGGAATTTGTGTGTTCTAATTTCCTCGACAGGTTTGGAAACATCCCGTGTTTTGGAAACATCCAATGCGTATCGCGATCACGCTCGCCGTTTTAGCCGCATTATCGATGATCCCGATCGGCCGCGCGGAAGCTGGCCAGACCTGCCTGTCCAAAGCCACCGAGGCGCTGCCACGCATCGTGGGGCTGGTGGTGAAGAAGTCGCGGACGCGTCCGGTGCCACCGGCGATTTTGGCGACCTGGAAGGGCCAGTCACGGCCTGTCATCATCGACGTGGATGTTGAGGATTCCGGTGAGGCACAAACCTATTCCTACATGTGCGTGGTCACGCAGGGATCCGCGTTCGTGCAGCGCACGATGAATTAGCTCGCGTATTGACGGGAGCTGTCCGAAGACGCCGTCTCAATCCTCGCTCGTGAGCTGCGGACCTTGCGTCCTGCGAATTTCGCCGATGGCAATGAACGTCAGCACCGCAAGGATGGTAAGCCCGATCATCATCGCATTAATCCCTGTATCTCCTGCCCGGGATTGTAGACACGCGGCACCGGCTTTTTCGCGCTCAAATGCTGTCCAAGCGTCTCGAAGTTTGGGCACGGCCAAGGCCCAAGCAATGGGCATGGGGCCTGCCGCCTGATCGCTTTTGGGCGGACGGGACGTCATAGAAGGTAACCAGACGTCACTGGACAGCCCCGGCAGCCCGCGCTAACCACTGCAAAATCAATCAGATGACCACCCGAAACGACAGGGACCAAGAGATTTCGATGAGCACGATCGATCCCACCGCGCGGATTGAAGATGGCGCTGTGATCGGCGAGGGCACGTCAATCGGCCCTTATTGCATCATCGGCCCTCACGTTGTGATCGGCGCGAATTGCAAGCTGATCGCGCATGTTCACATCACCGCACAGACCACGATCGGCGACGGCACCACGATCTATCCTTTCGTCTCGTTGGGCACGCCGCCGCAATCGCTGAGCTACCGCGGCGAACTGACAAAGCTGCAGATCGGCCAGGGTTGCACCATCCGGGAATCAGTGACCATGAACGCCGGCACGGTGGCCGGTGGCGGTATCACTCGCGTCGGCGATCGCGGCTACTTCATGAATTGCAGCCACGTCGGTCACGATTGCCAGGTCGGCAATGACGTGATCTTTGCGACTTCGGCGACGCTTGGCGGTCACTGCGAAATCGGCGATTTTGTTTTCATCGGCGGCTTGTCGGCCGTGCATCAGTTCACGCGCATCGGACCGCAGGTGATGGTCGGCGGAGTTTGCGGGGTTCGTGGCGACGTGATTCCGTTCGCTCTCGTCAACGGCCAGTACGCCAGCCTCGAGGGTCTCAACATCATCGGCATGAAGCGCCGCAAGTTCACCAAAGAGCGGCTCGCCATAGTGCGCTCGTTCTATCAAAAACTGTTCCATGGACCCGGCATTTTTGCCGAACGGCTCAGTGCCGTACAGCCATTGGCAGCTACGGACCCTGCGATCGCGGAGATCCTGGCGTTTATCGAAAACGGCAAGCATCGCGCGCTCTGCCTCCCGGCCGACCCGCGCGCCGGGCAGTGATGATGGGGCCGCCGGAGCCATGACATCGGGGGCTTCTGAGATTTCATCGCCGGTTGGCCTGATCGCGGGAGGCGGCGTGATGCCGTTTGCGGTCGCGGATTCGCTGATCGCGCGCGGCATCGATCCCGTTGTTTTCGCGCTGAAGGGCGCCTGCGATCCCGTGGCCGCCGCGCGTTTTCGCCATCACTGGATATCGGTCGGTCAACTCGGGCGAGCCGAAAAACTGTTTCGCGCCGAAAATTGCCGGAATCTGGTTTTCATCGGTACGCTGGTGCGGCCGGCGTTATCCGAGATCAGGCTCGACTGGTCGACGGTTCGGGTGCTCGGCCGGGTATGGGCCGCGTTCCGGGGTGGCGACGATCATCTCTTGTCCGGGATCGGCGGCATTCTCGAGCAGGACGGTTTCCGGATGATGGGCATCAAGGATGTCGCTCCCGATGTGCTGATGCCGCAGGGCTGTCTTACCCGGACCTTGCCCGATGAAAATTCCGCCGCTGACATTACCAGGGGACGCGACGTATTGAGGGCGCTCAGTCCCTTTGACATCGGCCAGGCAGCGGTCGTGATCGACGGCCATGTGGTCGCCGTCGAGGATATCGAAGGCACCGACGGATTGCTGGCGCGAGTCGCGCGCCTGCGTAACGAGGGCCGCATTCGGGCCAAGGCCGCGCGCGGCGTGCTGGTGAAGGCTCCCAAAAGCGGACAGGATCTGCGCTTTGATCTGCCGACGATCGGACCGCGGACCGTCGAGGGCGCGGCAGCCGCGAAGCTGGCGGGGATTGCGATTGTCGCCGGCAATACCATCGTCGTCGATCCGCATGATGTAGTCGAGGCCGCCGACGCCGCGGGCCTGTTCGTGACCGGCTTGCCGGCGTGATGGCGGCGCGCGCAACCAGCACTATCGCGCGAAAGATATTCCTGATCGCGACGGAAGAATCCGGCGACCGGCTCGGCGCCAATCTGATGAAGGTATTGCGCCAGCGCCTTGGCGGCGCGGTGCAGTTCGAAGGCGTCGGCGGCCAGGCGATGGCCCGCGAGGGACTGACGTCGCTGTTTCCGATCGAGGAACTCTCGATTATCGGACTGGCGGCCGTCGTCGCGCAATTGCCGAAAATCCTGCGGCTGATTGGCGAGACGGCGCGCGCGGTGGCGCAGGCCTCGCCCGATATTCTTGTCATCATCGACAGTCCCGATTTCACCCATCGGGTCGCGCGCCGCGTTCGCGCCAGCGATCCCTCGATCCCAATCATCGATTACGTATCGCCCACGGTCTGGGCGTGGCGGCCCGGCCGGGCACGGGCGATGCTCCGCTATGTCGATCATGTCCTGGCCCTGCTGCCGTTCGAGCCGGAGGAATATCGCCGGCTGCGCGGTCCGCCCTGCAGCTATGTCGGCCATCCCCTGACCGAGCAGACCGCCACATTGCGGCCGGATCCCAGCGAGCAGAAACGCCGGGACGAAGCGCCGCCGGTTCTGCTGGTGCTGCCGGGAAGCCGCCGCAGCGAGATCCGGCATCACATGGCGATCTTCGGCCAGACATTGGGCCGGCTGCGCGACGAGGGTGTCGCGTTTGAGCTGATCCTGCCGACCATGCCGCATCTGCTGGAAGCGGTCGGCGAGGGCATCAAGGACTGGAAGGTCGCGCCGCGGGTTGTGGTCGGCGAGCAGGAAAAGCGAGCGGCGTTCCGGATCGCACATGCGGCGCTGGCCAAGTCGGGCACCGTGACGCTCGAGCTTGCGCTGGCCGGCGTGCCGATGGTGACGGCTTACAAGACCGGTGCCGTCGAGGCGTGGATCGTTTTAAAGGCGATCAACGTGAAATCCGTCATCCTGGCCAATCTGGTGGTGGGCGAGAATGTCGTTCCCGAATTCCTGCAGCAGGATTGCACTCCGGAGAAACTGGCGCCCGCGCTGCGCGAGGTACTCGATGGTTCTGCGTTACGCCGCCGCCAGCTCGAAGCCTTTGCGGGGATCGACAGGATCATGACCACTGGCGATCAACCGCCCGGCGTGCGCGCCGCCGATATCGTGCTGGCGACGTTGCATAAGGCGCGCGGGTCGAATTAAACGAAAAAGCCCCGGTCCAGATGAACCGGGGCTTTGTCGTATTTTTGTTCCGAAGCTTCGATTATTTGCGCTTGTCGATCTCGACGTAGTCGCGGTGCGTCGCGCCGGTATAGAGCTGGCGCGGACGGCCGATCTTCTGCTGTGGATCTTCGATCATCTCGCTCCATTGGCTGATCCAGCCGACGGTGCGGGCGACCGCGAACAGCACGGTGAACATCGAGGTCGGGAAGCCCATCGCCTTGAGCGTGATGCCCGAATAGAAGTCGACATTCGGATAAAGCTTGCGGTCGATGAAGTACGGATCGCTGAGCGCGATCTTTTCCAGCTCCAGCGCGACCTTCAGCATCGGATCGTCGCCATGGCCGGTTTCCTTCAGCACGGCGTGACACATCTTCTGCATGATCTTGGCGCGGGGATCGTAGTTCTTGTAGACGCGATGTCCGAAGCCCATCAGGCGGACTTCGCTGTTCTTGTCCTTCACCTTGGCGATGAATTCCGGAATCTTGTCGACGGTGCCGATTTCGGCCAGCATCGCCAGCGCCGCTTCGTTGGCGCCGCCATGCGCCGGTCCCCACAGGCAGGCGATGCCGGCGGCGATACAGGCGAACGGGTTGGCGCCGGAAGAGCCGGCGATACGCACGGTCGAGGTCGAGGCGTTCTGCTCGTGGTCGGCGTGCAGGATGAAGATCTTGTCGAGCGCGTCGGCGAGAACCGGATTGATCTTGTAGTCCTCGCAGGGCACCGCGAAGCACATGTTCAGAAAATTCTCGGCAAAGCTCAACGAGTTCTTCGGATAGATGAAGGGCTGGCCGATGGTGTATTTGAACGCCATCGCAGCCAAGGTCGGGATCTTCGCGATCATGCGCATCGAGGCGATCATGCGCTGCTGCGGATCGTTGATGTCGGTGGAGTCGTGATAGAACGCGGCCAGCGCGCCGACCGCGGCCACCATGATGGCCATCGGATGGGCGTCGCGGCGGAAGCCCTGGAAGAACCGGGCCATCTGTTCGTGAACCATGGTGTGCAGGATCACGCGCCGGTCGAAATCGACTTTCTGCGCCTTGGTCGGGAGTTCCCCGTAAAGCAGGAGGTAGCAGGTCTCGAGAAAGTCGCCGTTCTGGGCGAGCTGTTCGATCGGGTATCCCCGGTATTCCAGGATACCGGCGTCGCCGTCGATATAGGTGATCTTGGACTGGCAGCTGCCGGTGGAGGTGAATCCGGGATCATAGGTGAACATCCCGGACTGGGCGTAAAGCTTGGCGATGTCGATGACATCCGGCCCAACCGAGCCGCTCAAAATCGGGAAATCGTAGGTCTTGTTGCCTACCGTCAGTGTTGCGGTTTTGCTTTTGGATGTTGCGTCCATCGTGAAGTCCCCGATGAGATCGTTGCGAAAAGCCGGCGGCCGCTTTCGCCATAATACGATAGATGGCGCGGGAAGCCGGGTATTTGAAGTACCTCTAAATGGGTAGCTTATTGCCGTGTGCGCTGCAAGATGGCCACGGCCCGGCGGCGCTCCGCCTTAAGCAGGGGACTGGTCGTCGAGCCGGGCCAGGCATTCCTCGCGTCCCAGCACCGCCAGGACGTCGAAGATCCCCGGCGAGGTGGTGCGTCCGGTCAAGGCGGCGCGAAGCGGCTGGGCGACCGCGCCGAGCTTGAGGCCGTTTTCGTCCGCGAAGGCGCGCATCGCCGCTTCGGTGGTTTCAGCGCTCCACGCCGTGACCGCTTCGAGCGCCACGCGAAGCCTGCCGATCAATCCGCGGTTTTCCGGTGTCAAAATGGCCGCCGCCTTTGGCTCGATTTCGAGCGGCCGGTCGGCAAAGATGAAGTAGGCGCTGTCGATCAGCTCGATCAGCGTCTTGGCGCGCTCCTTCAGGCTCGGCATCGCCTGCAGCAATTGCCCGCGCGTGGTGTCGTTGAGCTTCGCCTTCAGGTCCGGCCCGTTCGGGACATAGTCCAGTACGCCCTCGAACATGGTCACGAGGGATTGATCGCCGGCATGCCGGATGTAGTGGCCGTTGAGGTTCTCGAGTTTGGCAAAATCGAACCGGGCGGCCGAGCGGCCGACACCCGGCAGGTCGAATGCGGCGATCATTTCCTCGGTCGAGAATATCTCCTGGTCGCCATGGCTCCATCCGAGCCTGACCAGGTAATTGCGCAAGGCCGCCGGCAGATATCCTAAGGCGCGGTAGGCGTCGACGCCGAGCGCGCCGTGGCGCTTGGAGAGTTTGGAGCCGTCGGGCCCGTGGATCAGCGGAATGTGGGACATGTTCGGAATGCCCCAGCCCAGCGCATCGTAGATTTGCTTCTGGCGCGCGGCGTTGATCAGGTGGTCGTCGCCGCGAATGATGTGGGTGACGCCCATGTCGTGGTCGTCGACCACGACCGCGAGCATATAGGTCGGGTTGCCGTCGCCCCGCAGCAGCACGAGATCGTCGAGGTTTTCGTTCTGCCAGATCACGCGGCCCTGGACCTGGTCCTCGATCACGGTTTCGCCGGTCTGGGGCGCCTTGAGCCGGATCGTGGGCTTGATGCCGGACGGGGCTTCCGAGGGGTCGCGGTCGCGCCACAGGCCGTTATAGAGGCGGGTGCGGCCCTCGGCGCGGGCCGCTTCGCGCATTGCGGTCAGTTCCTCAGACGTGGCGTAGCAGCGATAGGCCATGCCGCTGGCCAGCAGGGATTCGGCGACCTCACGGTGGCGCGCCGCCCGGCTGAATTGATAGATGACGTCGCCGTCCCAATCGAGTTCGAGCCATTTCAGCCCGTCGAGAATGGCCGCAATGGCCGCCTCGGTCGATCGCTCCCGGTCGGTGTCCTCGACCCGCAACAACATCTTGCCGCCGCGGCCGCGCGCGTAGAGCCAGTTGAATAGCGCCGTGCGGGCCCCTCCGATATGGAGAAAGCCGGTCGGTGAGGGAGCAAAGCGTGTAACGATCTGATCGGTCATTATATATGGCAATAGCGGAGAGGGCGGGATACGCCCTGACGGCGTCGGGGGGGTGTATAGCAGGAACCGGGCGTAACTAAAGCCTTCCTTGGGAGGTGCGGATTTGGCAGATAGATCGTTGATTCCGAAACAGGAAACAAGAATGACCATAGAACCAGAGGCCGTGGAGGCAGGGCGCGATTTCATTCGCGACATCGTCCAGGCCGATCTCGACGCCAAAAGACGCAGCCAGATCATCACGCGCTTCCCGCCGGAGCCGAACGGCTACCTGCATATCGGCCATGCCAAGTCGATCGCACTCAATTTCGGCATCGCGCAGGAATTCTCCGGCCGCTGCCATCTGCGGTTCGACGACACCAATCCGACCCGCGAGGAACAGGAATATATTGATTCAATTCAGGCGGACGTGAAGTGGCTCGGCTACGACTGGGGAACCGATCTGTTTTACGCGTCGGATTATTTCGAGCGGCTGTATGACTGGGCTGAAGGCCTCATTCACGACGGTCTCGCCTATGTCGATGACCAGTCGCAGGAGGAGATCCGTCTCAAGCGCGGCACGCTAACGGAACCCGGCCAGAACAGCCCGTTCCGCGATCGATCCGTGGATGAAAACCTCGATCTGTTTCGCCGCATGAAGGCCGGCGAGTTTCCGAACGGGGCGCGGGTGCTGCGCGCCAAGATCGACATGACGTCGGGCAACATCAATCTGCGCGATCCCGTGCTCTATCGGATTTTGCACGCCACGCATCCCCGCACCGGGGACAAGTGGTCGATCTATCCGAGCTACGACTACGCCCACGGGCAGTCGGACGCGATCGAGGGTATCACCCATTCGATCTGCACGCTCGAATTCGAAGACCACCGGCCGCTCTACGACTGGCTGCTGGACAAGCTGCCGGTGCCCTCGAAGCCGCATCAGTATGAAATGGCCCGGCTCAATCTGACCTACACGCTGCTGTCGAAGCGGGTGCTGACCGAACTCGTGCGCGGCGGCCATGTCGCGGGCTGGGACGATCCGCGGATGCCGACGATCGCCGGATTGAAGCGGCGCGGGGTGCCGCCGGCGGCGGTCCGTGAATTCGTCAAGCGCATCGGCGTGGCCAAGGCCAACAGCATTGTCGATGTCGGCATGCTTGAGTTTTGTATTCGCGAAATTCTCAACCGGACGGCGCAGCGCCGCATGGCGGTGCTGCGGCCGCTCAAGGTGGTGATCGAGAATTATCCCGAAGGCGAGAGCGAAGAACTCGAAGCCATCAATCATCCTGACGATCCGGCCGCCGGCACGCGCAAGATCGCGTTCGGCCGCGAGCTCTATATCGAGCAGGAAGACTTTATGGAAAATCCGCCGAAGAAGTTCTTCCGGCTATCGCCGGGCACCGAAGTGCGGCTGCGCTATGCGTATTTCATCAAGTGCCACGACGTCGTGAAGAATGCGGCCGGCGAGGTTATCGAACTGCGCTGTACGTACGATCCCGCGACCAAGGGCGGCAACGCGCCGGATGGACGCAAGGTCAAGGCGACCATGCATTGGTTGTCGGCCGCGCAGTCGGTGCCCGCTGAAATTCGCGTCTACAATCCGCTGTTCGCGAAATCTTCGCCGGACGCCGGCAATTTCGTCGCCGATCTCAATCCGCAGTCGCTGGAAATTTTAAAAGACGCCCGGATCGAGCCTGATGTCGCGCAGAGCACGTCGTCTGACGTGATGCAGTTCGAGCGGCAGGGCTATTTCGTGCGCGACAAGGATTCGACGCCGGGGCATCCGGTGTTCAACCGGACCATCGGCTTGCGCGACACCTTTGCGAAGGAAGTCGGCAAGGGCTGATAGGTAGGGGCTGCTAATAATTGAAATGGATTGCGGCGGGGATGTTCCTTGCCGCATGTCCGCTGGCGATCAAACCCGTCAGCCCTGTTCGTCAGTCCTGATCCCTGGAACTGGTCTTCAATCCCAGTCCGTTCAGCCTGGCGCGCATCGCCTGGACCGCGAGCTTGTCGCGGGCTTTCTCTTCGATCAGGAGATTGATGAACGCCATTCGCTTGGAGTCATCGTCCGCTTCTGCCAGCAATTGGCGATAGCGATCGTAATCATATCCCGCGTCCGGTTTACTCATAGCCCGCCCCACACCACGCAACCCATCCGCGCGCACTGTCCCGCAATCGGCGCCGGCGTGCAAGGAAATGATCAAGGAAATGATCGATCCCTAGGGATCAATTTACGCGGCGCATCGCGCGCGGTGGATAACCGGGATGGCGTTGCCGGGAACCCGGTCATTCCAGCCGCTCGCGAATTTCATTGCGCATCTTTTCACGAAATTCCTCGCGGCGTGCCGGCCGTTCCGATTCCGGAATATTGAAGCGATCGAAGACGTTAAAATTGTCGAGGATCGGATAGCGATCGCTGGCCATCGCCAGAATGGCAAGCAGTTTGCCGGCCGGGCCGCTCGGGCCCGAGACTTCCCAGCGGCGGATGGTGTCGGCACCGGCACCCGGGGCCAGGCCGCACAGTCTGGCCATCTCGGCCGCTGACAGCTGCTTGCCGAGGGCATCGCTGAGATCCTTGCGAAGTTGTTTTAGTTCCGGACCGGTCAATGGTTGTCCCTGATTGGATGTGGTCGTTGAAGTTTTCGTCATTGTCGCCAGCGGTTTTGCAATTCAACGGCGATAAGGAAATCACGCTTGCCCAGCAATTCAGGCTTTTCCAAGCATTCTGCTTCCGTTCTACTTTTCTCGGCGTGACACCCCACGGTAGCATCCGGACCGGTAGAGTACGGGGCTGCTGGAATGGCTGAGCCGGGCGGGGGTCGAACGCGGGGGTATGCGGGAACCTGGCCGCCGCGTGAGGCCGTGCGGGCAGGCGGCTTTGCGCCGTCAGGGTTCGATGCCTGGCCGGCCTTCACCATCAAGCTGCGCGAATGGGTACGCGCCGAGGCCGGCGCCGGCCGCCTGCTGCCCTGGGTGCCGATCGCTTTCGGCACTGGTATTGCGTTCTATTTCGCGGCCGATCACGAGCCGGTGCTGTCGGTCGCAATTGTCACCGCCATCTGGCTTTGCGTCGCGGCGTTCTTGCTGCGGCGGCAAAAACTGTTTCCGGCCGCGGTGATGATCGCTGCGGTCGCCGCGGGGTTTGCCGCCGCAACCTGGAAAACCGCACGGATCGCGCATGGCGTGCTGGCGCGGCCGATGTATGCGGTGTCGGTGTCAGGCTTTGTCGAGGCCCGCGACATACGCGAACGCACGGATCGGTTCGTGCTGCGCGTCACGCAGATGGATGCAGCGCGTTCGTCGATCAAACTGGAGCGCGTCCGGCTGTCGGTGCGCAAGGGCACCGCGCCCGCGGTCGGCAGCTTTGTCGAACTGAAAGCACGGTTGCAGCCGCCGCTCGCGCCGTTGCGGCCGGGCAGTTACGATTTTGGCCGCGACATGTTTTTCCAGGGCATCGGCGCGTCCGGATTCGTCACCGGCGCGATCAAGACCGTCGAGCCGCCGGTCGCGGGCGGCCTGTCGCTGCGTTATGCGGCCTTCATGCAGGGGTTGCGCGATGCGATCGATGCGCGGATCCGCACGACGCTCGACGGCGACAAGCGCGCGATTGCGACCGCGCTTCTGACCGGCCGCCGCGACGCGATCACGACGCCGGTCAACGATGCCATGTTCATTTCCGGCCTCGGGCACGTGCTGTCGATCTCGGGCTATCACATGGCGGTGGTCGCCGGCGTGGTGTTCTTTGCTGTGCGGGCGCTGCTGGCGCTGTTCCCGGCGCTGTCGGCTTCGTATCCGATCAAGAAATGGTCGGCCGCCGCCGCGCTCGCGGCCGCCGCGTTCTATCTGTTGCTGTCGGGCTGCGATGTCGCGACCCAGCGTTCGTTCTTCATGACGGCGGTGGTGTTGATCGCGGTGATGGTCGATCGCCGCGCGGTGACGTTTCGCACCCTGGCGGTCGCGGCGATGATCGTGCTGGCCCTGGCGCCGGAAGCGGTGGTGCATCCAAGCTTCCAGATGTCGTTCGCGGCCACGCTTGGGCTGGTCGCGCTGGTGCAGATCGGGATGCCGCGTCTTTTTGCTTCGCCTGATAATTCGATCACCGCGAAGGTCGCGTTGTGGGGCGGGCGGGAAATCATGACGCTGATCCTGGCGTCGTTTGTCGCGGGGCTGGCGACCACGCCCTATGCGGCGTTTCACTTTCACCGGGTGACGCCTTACGGCGTGCTGGCCAATCTGGCGGCGATGCCGGTGGTGTCGGCATTGGTGATGCCCGCGGGCATCCTCGGCCTGCTCGCGATGCCTTTTGGGTTCGACGGCTTCTTCTGGTGGCTGATGGGGATCGGCATCGACTGGATGATCGTGGTGACGAAATGGGTCGCCGCACTTCCAGGCGCGATCGGACGGATGGCCGCTTTCGGGACCGGGCCGTTGATCGCTTCGAGCGCCGGCATCGTGCTGCTGGGGCTATTGCGGACGCCGCTGCGCTGGTCCGGGGCTTTGGTGCTGGTGCTGTCCATTGTCTGGGCGCTGGCGGTGCCGCAGCCGGATGTCCTGATCTCGGCCGACGGCCACAGTGTCGGCGTTCGCGGCCGGGACGGGCGCCTGCATCTGATGCAGACGGCCAAGGACGCGTTCCTGATGAAAGAATGGCTCGCGGCGGATGCCGACGCGCGCCCAGTTGGTGACGTATCGTTCAAGGACGGCGTCTCCTGCGACGACACAGGCTGCGTGGTGCAGATGGCTGACGGTGGATTCGTCGCACTGGCGCTCAAGCCCGAGGCTTTGAGCGACGATTGCGAGCGCGCGGCGCTGCTGGTGACGGTGAAGCCGGCGCCATCGACATGCGCGGCCTCGGTGATCGACCTGGAGCGCCTGCGGCGGCACGGCGCGATGGCGCTGCGGCGGACCCGTGACGGATTTGCGGTCGATGCGGTCAAGCCCGGAGGCGTCGACCGGCCATGGTCGCCGGCACCACCGGGTGAAGCGGATAACGACACAACGCTGATATCGCGCCCGGCAGGTCCGAAGGGCGTCGATGCGACGCCCTCAGAAGCGGATGTTCAGGCGGACGAGTGAGATTTCCTCGTCCTGAGGAGCGGCCGCTTGGCCGCGTCTCGAAGGACGAATTGCCCACCGTGGCCTCATGGTTCGAGACGGCGCAAGCGCGCCTCCTCACCATGAGGAACTCGCTTAATACTTCCGGTACAGCCCGATCAGCTTGCCCTGAATCTTGACCCGGTTCGGCGGCAGGATGCGGACTTCGTAGGAGGTGTTGGCGGGCTCCAGCGCGATCGAGGCGCCGCGGCGGCGGAAGCGCTTCAGGGTGGCTTCCTCGTCGTCGATCAGCGCCACCACGATATCGCCGGTATCGGCGCTCTCGTTGCGCTGGATCAGCGCCATGTCGCCATCGAGAATCCCGGCATCCATCATCGAGTCGCCGCGCACCTCGAGGGCATAATGTTCGCCGGAGCCGAGCATATCAGGGGGCACGCTGATGGTGTGGCTGCGGGTCTGCAACGCTTCAATCGGCGTACCAGCGGCGATGCGGCCCATCACCGGCACCGCGACCGGACGGGTACCATCGTCGTCAGAACCGATGCTGCCGCCGCTGCGGACCTTGCCGAGCGTGCCTTCGATGACACTGGGTGTGAAGCCGCGTCGGCCATTGCCGTTGCCGCCTGACAGTTCCGGCAGCTTGATGACCTCAATCGCGCGGGCGCGGTTGGGCAGGCGGCGAATGAAGCCGCGCTCTTCCAATGCGGTGATCAGGCGGTGAATACCGGACTTCGAGCGCAGGTCGAGCGCGTCCTTCATCTCGTCGAAGGAGGGCGGTACGCCGGACTCCTTCAGGCGCTCGCTGATGAATCGCAGGAGTTCGTATTGTTTGCGCGTAAGCATCTCGACCAGTCCCCAGGTTGCGGTGTCGTTCGATTTCGAGACGTTTTGGTTTGAGGCGTCTTGGTTTGAGACTGCGGGGTCTCAGACCCCATTTGGTGCCATCAACGTCAGAAACAAATCATGAACGAACACTATATGTTCCATATGTGTTCCGCAACCACTTAATTTCCCGTCAACAAAACCGCTTTTGTGGGGAGAGCGTTAAGGGCTCAGGATGGCAGCCGCAGGATGTCGCACGGCGTGCCCGCCGCGGCCGCGGGCGCAAACGGCGGACGGATCAGAAGTGCCCGTGCCGCAGCGAGATTCCCAAGCAGAGAGCTGTCCTGATGGCTCACTGGTGTGGCGACCAAAGCGCGGTCGCTGCGCACCTCGAGACGCGCGCGCAGATAATCTTCGCGCTGGTCATTGGCGGGGACATCACGCCCGAGCAGCGCCGTTTCGGTGGGGTGATGGATGTCCGATCGGCCCGATAATTGGCGAATCAACGGCACCACAAACAGGAAGCCGCAGACGTAGGACGACACGGGATTGCCGGGCAGGCCGATCACGCGCATGCCGCCGAGCCGGCCATGCATCATCGGTTTGCCCGGCCGCATCGCGATCCGCCAGAACGCCATCGCAACGCCTTCGGCCTCCAGCGACCGTTTGACCAGATCATGGTCGCCGACCGACGCGCCGCCTGTCGTGACCAGGATATCGGCGCCGCTGTCGCGGGCGCGCCGGATGCCTTGTGTGGTGGACTCAACGGTATCGGCGGCAATGCCGAGATCAATCACATCTGCGCCTTCCTGACGGGCCAGGGCCCGCAGCGCGTAGCCGTTGGAATAGACGATCTGGCCGGGGCCGGGGGTCGAGCCCGGCATCACCAGTTCATCGCCGGTCGCGAGCAGCGCGAGTTTGGGCCGGCGCCGCACGGCCAGATCCGGATAGTTCATCGCGGCGGCCAGCGCGAGATCGCGGTCGTTGAGGCGGGTACCGCCGGCCAGCAGCACGTCACCGGTGTGGAAATCGACGCCAGCGGGGCGGATATGGCGTCCCGGGATAGCGGCTTCGGTGATGGTGATACCGATACCCTCGACCACGGTATCTTCCTGGATCACGACTGCGTCGGCGCCATCGGGAATCACGCCGCCGGTGAAAATCCGCACCGCTTCGCCGGGGCCGACGGTTTTCTCGAACGGGCGGCCGGCCGCGACCTCGCCGATCACTTTAAGCTGCGTCGCCACGCGGGAGGCATCGACGGAGCGCACGGCATAGCCGTCCATCGCCGACATCGCCTGCGGCGGCTGGGTGCGCAGCGCGGCGAGGTCGCGCGCCAGCACCCGGTGGTGCGCCGCATCGAGCGCGACCATTTCCTCCGGCAGCGGCTCGGCGCCCGCCAAAATAGCCGCCATCGCTTCGGTGACCGGCATCAATGCCAAATTGAAACTCCCAAAGCTTTACTCCCTAAATTCCGAGCGCAGTCAGCGCGTCTCTGACATCATTGGGCGATGTCACGTGAACGCTGATCAAGCCCCGCGCCATGGCGCCCTCGATGTTCTCGGCGAGATCGTCGAAGAACACGATGCGGGAGGCGGGCGCGCCGATCGCCTGCACCACATGATCATAGGCTTTTGCGTCGGGTTTCCGAAGCCCGATCACCGAGGACAGAAAGATTTTGCGGAAATGGCCAAGCACGGCGGCATATCGGGACGAGAAATGCTCGATATGGGCGCTGTTGGTGTTGGAGAAGGCATAGAGCGGCAGGTGCTTTGCCGCGCGCGCCAGCAAGCCAGCGATCCCTGGTACTTCACCGACAAAGATATCGTTCCACCCGTCCAGGAACTGGGCGTCCGACAAGGTGATGCCGAGCGAGGAGCGCAGGCCTGCAAAGAATTCGGCGTCGCTGACCTCGCCGGTCTCATGGCGCTTGAAAATCTGGTCCGGCGAAAATCGCCCAATGAGCTGCGCCGGTTCGCAGCCGGCGTGACCGGCCCAGTGCGCCAGTGTTCTGTTGAAATCGATATCGATCACGACGCGGCCGAGATCGAACAGCAAGGCGTCGGCCGCGCCGGGGAAGAGCAGGGATTGGGTCATTTCGGTCTCTGACCCAATGCCCTCAATACCGATATGGCTCGATGTCCACCAGCGGGAACGCGCTGAGGACATGGGGCAGGTTGGTCGGCGTGGCCGGATGCAGATAGGATTTGTCGAGATCGGCAAAGCGCGTGACGCCGAGCAGGCCGAGGCAGCGGATCACTTCGTCTTCGAGAATCTCCAGCATTCGCAAGATTCCCCTTTCGCCGCCGGCCGCCAGCGCCCAGCATTGCAGGCGTCCGATGCCGACGAGATCGGCGCCCATCGTGATTGCCTTGACGATGTCGGTGCCGCGGCAGAACGCGCCATCGACCATGATCTTGGCGCGGCCGGCCGCGGCGGCAACAATCTCGGGCAGCACGTGCATCGAGCCGCGGCCGTGATCGAGCTGGCGTCCGCCATGGTTGGAGACGTAGATCCAGTCGACGCCGTGATCGAGCGCGATCGCGGTATCTTCGGCGGTGGCGATGCCCTTGATGACCAGCGGGATCTTGTACTTGTCCTTGATCAGTTTGACGGTCCGCCATTCCAGCCCCTTCTGGAAGTCGCCGCCGGTGGCGCGCAAGCGGCTTTCACGAACATAGCGCTTGGCGATATCGCGTTCGCGGCGGCTGTAATGCGCGGTGTCGACGGTGAGGCAGAACGCGGTATAGCCACTCTTGATGGCGCGGCTGACGCGATCCTCGACAAAGGCATCGTCGCCGCGGGTATAGAGCTGATAGATGCGAAGCGCATCGGGTGCCGCTTCGGCGACCTTTTCGAGGCCGGGCTCGGATACCGAGCTCAGCATATGCGCCGCGCCGAACCGGCCGGCGCCACGTGCGACGCTCGCCGCACTGCCTTCGGGATCGAAGATTTCGAGCGCGCCGACCGGCGCCATCATCACCGGCAGGCGCAATTTGCGGCCGAATACTTCAACTGAGGGGTCGACCTTGGCGACATTGCGCAGCACCCGCGGCCGGAACGCGATCTCGTCCAGCGCCATACGGTTGCGGCGCATGGTGGTTTCGGTCTCGGTGGCGCCGACGATGTAGTCCCAGGCGTTCTGGTTGAGATTGGCGCGGGCCTTGCGCACGAACTCGTGAAGGTTCTGGAACTCTTCGGGGCTGGCGCCGAGCTCGGATGCCGCCGGCTGGATGCGGGTCGCTTCGTTCATCGTGTTCTCCCAGGGAATATCGGACGGCTCTTCTCTAGGGAGCGGTCCCGCAAAGATGTGCTAAGTAAGCGCATCTGGCCGTAATCGAGAAATGCCCAGCCGGCAACCGTAGAGCCGGCTGATGCATGACTGGGGCTCTTATTTGGCTTGCGCGTTGGTCGCAGTCACCGTCATCTGCCGCGCGTCGCGCTTGGCGACCATGGTGCCGGTGGTGGCCGCATATTTCTTGAAATGGTCGGTGACGCGGTGGGCCTGGAATGCGGCTTCGCTGTCGTAGACTTCGTAGAGCAGGAAGTGGTTCGGATCGCTCTTGAGATTAAGAATATCGAACCGGCGGCAGCCCGGCTCCGTAACCGCGGCCTTGCCGTTCTCGGTGAGGGCGACGAGGAACTTTTCCCGCTCGGCCGGGACGATATCGAGATCGACGGCGTTGACGAACATTCCGGGCGATTGTGCCGCGACGCGCTGGCCCGGCGCCGGCAACAGGATGGCGCACGCAGCCACCAATGCGATCGCGGCCGTGGGCACCCAGACTGATTTGGACATTCGATGATCCTCCCCTGATGGCCCCGGAATTATTTCCGGTGGCACGCGCCAGCCAGGCCGCCGTGTGGCGAACCGGGCTTTGCGCCTTGGCCATATCCATAACCGATTGATCAGGTCCGGGTAAGTCTGTGCCGGGCCGCTTCCTCAGGGCTTACCCGGTCTCTCAAAACTTGCTATGGCTGGCACCCGCAAAAGGCGAACATAATAAACAACACATCGATAGGGAGTGCAG
The DNA here is from genome assembly GCA_963790595.1 of uncultured Alphaproteobacteria bacterium. Lineage (GTDB taxonomy): Bacteria > Pseudomonadota > Alphaproteobacteria > Rhizobiales > Xanthobacteraceae > Bradyrhizobium. The sequence continues at coordinate 28,573 of CAWBPE010000017.1, forward strand.
CCATGACGATATCCCCGGTGACGCGGTTTGCGGCAGCGAAATTTGCGTTCTGGATTGCGGTGCTTGGGATCGTCGTGTCAGGGGCGGGCGCGGTGAATGCGCAAAACATGACTCTGACAAGCCCCGACATCGCCGAAGGCGCCACGATTGCCAACGAACAGGCGCTGAACGGATTCGGCTGCAGCGGCGGTGACATCTCGCCGGCGCTGAGCTGGAGCGGGGCGCCGGCGGGCACCAAGAGCTTCGCCGTCACCATGTTCGATCCGGATGCGCCGACCGGCAGCGGTTTCTGGCACTGGGTCGTCTTCAATATTCCGGCCGCCACGACATCGTTTCCAAAGGGCGCCGGGAACGTGAAGAAGAAGCTGATGCCCAAAGGGGCCATTCAGAGCCGGACTGATCTGGGCACCGACGGCTATGGCGGCCCGTGCCCGCCGGCCGGCGACAAGCCGCATCGCTATCAGATCACGGTCTTCGCGGTGGATGTCGACAAGCTGCCATTTGCCAAAAATCACAACGCATCGGGCGCGATGGTCGGCTTCGATCTGCACTTCCACACCCTTGCGAAGACGACGCTGACAGGTGTCTTCGGCCACTGAGATTGACCGGCCTGTGCGGCTGCTGTCATCTTCGCTCTCTCGGCATACGCTGACATCAAGATCAGCTTTCATCGCCGACAAGGGAGTTTGATGATGATCCGCAAAACATTTGGCGCGAAAATACTCTACGCGAAGATGATTGGCGCGCTCGGCACCATGCTGTTCGTCACCTGCAGCGCCGGCGCGTCCGATATTCGCCGCGTCGTCACCGGCCTTGATGCCAACAATAAATCGGTCGTGATGTTTGACAACCGGATGCCGCTGCAGAGCGGGCCCTACGGTTTGAACGCAACCAATTTGTGGGTCACCGATACCTATCCGCTCGGCTTTTCCTTCAAGGACGATACCTCGGCGATCCCGGTCGGCGTCTCGCCGCTTGAGAACGGCACCAAATTCCGCGTGGTCGAGTTTCCGCCGCTCGACGCCGCGACCGAAGCCAAGATGGAACCCGGATTTCTGATGAAGACGGTTGGGCCAGCGGCACCTGCGCGTGGCCTTCCGGTGACGCATCCCTTGATGCACCGAACCCGCAGCGTCGATTATGCCGTGGTGCTGTCCGGCGAGATCGACATGATGCTCGATGACAGCGTGGTCCATCTCAAGCCCGGCGATACCATTGTGCAGCAGGCGACCAATCATGCCTGGGTCAATCACGGAACCGAGATGTGCCGGATTCTGTTCGTGCTGATGGATTCTAAGCAGCCGTAAAGCAGGACAAAGCGGCGGCGGCCGTCGATTACAAATTGGTTATGAGCGGTATTCCGGCTTTCCCGCCGCGGTAGAGCGCGTATATCCTTGTCAGATGTACCGATGCGTTCGGCAATGTTCCGCCGCGGTTCGGCCGTTGGCCTCAATGAAACCCGAAAGGTGTTGTGGGCTTCCGGCCAGACGGATGTGCGAGATGCTTATTTTTTGGCCAGACGCGGCCAGCAACTGACAGCGAGAAGGTTTGCCAACCATGCGCAAGAATTCGATGTTTTTCTTAGGCTCCGCGGCCGGCATCTGCCTGACCCTTCTCGTGACCGGGCCGCAGGGTTCGCAATGGGTCGCGGCAGCCAAGGCCGCGGCCAATGGCGATACCTATTCGCAGCTCAATCTGTTCGGCGAGGTGTTCGAGCGCGTCAAGACCGACTATGTCGAGAAGCCCGATGACGCCAAGCTGGTCGAGGGCGCGATCAACGGCATGATCACCTCGCTCGATCCGCATTCGCGCTACATGAACGACAGTGCATGGCGCGAAATGCAGGAGACCACGCACGGCGAGTTCGGCGGGCTCGGCATCGAGGTCACGATGGAGGACGGCCTGATCAAGGTGGTCGCGCCGATGGATGACACGCCGGCCTCGAAAGCCGGCATCCTGTCGGGCGATCTCGTCACCCAGATCGACGACGAAGCGGTCCAGGGGCTCACGCTCGAGCAGGCCGTGAACAAGATGAAGGGGCCGATCAATACCAAGACCAAGCTGACGATCATCCGCAAAGGCAAGGATGAGCCGATCGTGGTTTCGATCGTGCGTGAAATCATCCGCGTGCGGCCGGTCAGCTATCACGTCGATGGCGGCAACATCGGCTATATCAGGATCAGCTCGTTCAACGAACAGACGACCGATGAGTTGAAGGCCGCGATCAGCGACATCTCGAAACAGGTTCCGTCGGACAGCCTGGCCGGTTATGTCGTCGACCTCCGGAACAATCCGGGCGGATTGCTCGATCAGGCGGTGTCGGTTTCGAGCGCGTTCATGGCGCGGGGCGAGGTGGTCTCGACGCGGGGCCGCACGCCGGAGGAAACCCAGCGCTTCACCGCGCGGGGCGGCGATCTCATCAAGGGCAAGCCGCTTGTGGTGTTGATCAACGGCGGTTCGGCATCCGCTTCGGAGATCGTGGCCGGGGCGCTGCATGACCACAAGCGCGCAACTTTGATCGGGACCCGCTCGTTCGGCAAGGGCTCGGTACAGACCATCATCCCGCTCGGCGCCGGCAACGGCGCTTTGGCGCTCACCACCGCGCGCTATTTCACGCCGTCGGGCCGATCGATCCAGGCCAAGGGCGTCGCGCCCGATATCGAGGTGCTGCAGGAGGTGCCTGACGAATTCAAGACCCGTTCGGAGACCAAGGGCGAGGCGTCGATGCGCGGTCACTTGTCCGCCGAAGGCGCCGAGCAGACCGGCTCGCAATCCTATGTGCCGCCGGTCGAGAAAGACGACAAGGCGCTGGGTGCGGCCTACAATCTGCTGCGCGGCGTCACCGTCAATGCCGGCGTGCCGGCGTCGAAGACGGCGGTTCCGAACTGATCCGGGATATCATGGGATCAAATACGATCGGGGCGGCGAGACCGCCCCGATCCGTTTCGGGTTTCTAGGCCACCGCTGCGGTTTTGGCGCGGTGTCCCAACAGCAATTGCCTGATCTCGGCGGCCGGCTTCGGCGGGCTGAAAAGATAGCCCTGCATTTCCGTACATCCGAGCGCACGCAGCAAGTCCTGCTGCTCCAGCGTTTCGACGCCTTCCGCGGTGGTCGTCATATGCCGCTCGGCGGCGATGTTGACCACGGCCTGCACGATGCCGGACGATCCGCTGGGTTTGGCGATATCGGTGACGAAGCAGCGATCGATCTTGATCTTGTCGAACGGGAAACGCTGCAGATAGCTCAGCGAGGAATAGCCGGTGCCGAAATCGTCGAGCGCGATCCGCACCCCGATGGCGCGAAGCTGATGCAGAATCTCCAATGCGGCTTCGTCATCGCGGATCAGGACGGCCTCGGTGATCTCGAGTTCGAGCCGGTGGGCCGGAAGACCGGATGCTGACAGCGCCGCGACGACCTTCAAGGCCAGCGTGCCGCTGCGGAATTGAACCGGGGAGACGTTGACCGCGAGCCTGGTATCGTCGGGCCATTTCGTGGCTTCCGCGCAGGCGGTGGCCAGCACCCATTCGCCGAGCTGGTTGATCAGGCCGGTTTCTTCCGCGATCGGGATGAATTCGACCGGCGAGATCATGCCGCGTTCGGGATGCCGCCAGCGCACCAGTGCCTCGCAGCCGTTGATCGTGTTGCCCTGAAGGCCGACGCAGGGCTGATAGTAAACCTCGAGCGCCTCCTCGGCGATCGCCTGGCGCAGATCCGTCTCGAGGATGCGGCGGGCCTTCACCTGCGCGTCCATCGCCGGCTCGAAGAAACGATAGGTACGCCGTCCGGCCGCCTTGGCCGCATACATCGCCATGTCCGCGTTTTTGAGGATTTGATCGAGGTCCGCGCCGTGCTGCGGGGCCAGTGCGATGCCGATGCTGGCGTCGGTGGCGACCCGGTGGCCGAGGCATTCGTAGGGCGCGCGGATCGCCTCGAGGGCCCGCTCGACGAGGTCCGTGACGTCGGCCTCGGTCTTGACCGCGGTCATCACGATGGCGAATTCATCGCCGCCGAGCCGGGCGACGAAGTCGGCGCCGCCGATGCAGCGGCGGAAGCTGTTGGCGACCGATTTCAGCAGTTCATCGCCGATCATGTGTCCGAGTGAATCGTTGACGCTCTTGAATTCGTCGATGTCGATATACAGCACCGCCAGTTGCTGGCCAGGGGCGATCTCGGCCAGTTCTTTTTTCAGCCTTTCGTGAAACAGCGCGCGGTTCGGCAGATCGGTCAGCGCGTCATAATGCGCCAGATGGGTGATGCGTTCTTCGGCGTGCTTGCGCTCGGTAATGTCCTCGTGGGTCGCGACCCATCCGCCATCGGCCAACGGCTCGTTGATGATGTGAACGCAGCGGCCGTCCGAGGTTTCGATCGTCATGGCGTTTCGGTACGGGATTTCGCGCAGCACGTGCGCGCAGTATTCGTCGACATCGCCGAGGAATGATCCGGTATCCCTGCGATGCGCTAATGACGTCGTGGAAGGTGAGGCCGGGTTTGAGGACATCCGCCGACAGGCCATACATCTCGATATAACGCTGGTTGCAGACCACGAGCCGCTGCGAAGAATTGAACAGCAGCAGGCCCTGCCTCATATTGTTGATCGCGGTGTCCAGCCGCTGCTTCTCCATCTGATGCTGCTTCGACAGCTTGCGCACGACGAGAAACAGCAGGGCCGCTATGAGGATCACGAACAGACCGGCGATCGCGATCAGCGATCGCGTCTGCTCGCGCCAGTCTTCCAGCGCCGCCGCGACGGTGGTGGTGGCAATGATGGACATCGGAAATCTGGTCAGCGTACGCGCGGCCGCCAGCCGGTCGAGACCGTCCATCGGACTGGCGAGGCGCGTCGTGCCATGGTCGGTGTGTGCGAAAATCTGCTGATGAATGACGCCGCTTTTGAAGTTCCGGCCGATCAGCGGCTCGATATGCGGATAGCGCGCCACCAGCGTGCCGTCGCGAAGATACATCGTGATCGCGGCACCCTCGCCAAGCGCCATGGATTCGAAGAATTTCTCGAAACTGGCCGGTGCGATGCCGCGGGTGACAACGCCGACAAATTCGCCGTTCTGCCCGACCAATTTCTGGGCGAGGATGACAGCCCAGCCTTCGCCGAAACGGGCCGGCGCCAGTTCGATCAGAATTGGCGAGGTCGGCGCGCCCGATTTGAATGTCTTGAAGGAGGACCGATCGGTGATGGAAACATCCGGAACCGGCCAGACGTCGGACGAATTGACCAGACTTCCCTCAGCGTCGAACACGTGGACGCCCGCCATGTCGGTTTGGGAGCCGACTTTGGCCTTCAGCATTTCGTGAAATTCAGGGTTCGCCAATTTCGCCCTGAGCGTATCGGGCGTAATCCCGGCCGACAGGATTTGCGCGGCAATGTCCTTTTCGATGATCGTGAAGTCTTCGAGATGCTGATCGAATTGACGGGTCAGCAGCAACACGGTGTTTTCGAGTTCGCGTTCCCGGCTGTTCAGCGCGCGTTCGCGAAAATTGTCGGCCATGATCGTGGTACCGATCGTGATCGCTGCAATCAGGAAGACGCCGCCGACAACGAGCCAGCGGATCGGACCTGTACGAAAAAATGCTTTGATATCGAAAGAAGTGCTGCCGTCTGCCGTCATGGTCTGGATCGCTGCCAAAGCTGAATTGAGAAGGCTTGACTGAAAGGGCTGAACCGAAAAGGCGGAACGCCGAAGCAGTTTGCTGCGCCCGGCACCACACAACTACTTTACCGATGTGGAAACGGCGTTAGGAATTTGGGTTAATGCCGGGTTAAGGATCGATGTCGCGGCATCATTTGCCGGTGCGGGCGGGATTCAACCGGCACAGGATTCCCGGTGCGCATTTGATCAAAGGAAATTTAACCATCTAACGCGCTGACAGCATTCATGGCGGCACTGGCACGCGATTTGCGAGTTCGTCCTGGTGTTCCTTGAATGCGAAGCTGAGGCGTTAACAATGACAAAACTGCTGAAGGACTTTCTCGCGGATGAATCCGGTGCAACCGCGATCGAATACGGATTGATCGCCGCCGGCATCTCGCTTGCGATTATCGCCGCCGTGAACGGGCTCGGCACCAAGCTCAACACCAAGTTCACGTCGATCAACAGTTCGCTGAAGTAGCCGCTTGGGTCAATCCTTGGCGCGGTAATGCCCGGACTTGCCGCCAATCTTCTCGATCAGATGAATGCCTTCGATGCGCACGCCGCGCTCGGCTGCCTTGATCATGTCGTAGATCGTGAGACACGCGACCGATACCGCGGTCAGTGCTTCCATCTCGACGCCGGTCGGGCCGGTGACCTTGACCGCGGCGCGGACGATGCAGCCGGGCAGCTTGGCGTCGGTCGTGATGTCCAGCGTGACTTTTGACAGAGCGAGCGGATGGCACAGCGGAATAAGCTCGGAGGTGCGTTTCGCCGCCATGATGCCGGCGACGCGCGCGGTGCCGAGCACATCGCCTTTTTTCGCGTTACCGGAAACGATCAGCGCGAGCGTCGCCTTGCTCATGATGACGCGGCCTTCGGCGACCGCGGTCCGTTCCGTCGCGGGCTTGGCGGAGACGTCGACCATCCGCGCATCGCCCTTGCTGTCGATATGGGTGAGGGCGGGTTTGTTCTTGGTTGAACCGCGCGCCATGCGTCAGCGTGTCCCGGTCGCCGTGGTGCTGCCGCCGCGCGCGAGCAAGGCGCGGGTCGCCGCCGTCACATCGGCCTGCCGCATCAGGCTTTCGCCGACCAGGAAGGTCGACATGCCCACATGCGCCAGCCGCGCAAGATCTGAAGGCTGGAAGATGCCGCTCTCGCCAACCATCAGGCGATCCCCGGGGATTAACGGCGCCAGCGTTTCGCTGGTCGCCAGCGTGGTCTCGAAGGTGCGCAGATTGCGGTTGTTGACGCCGATCATCGGGGAGCGAAGTTTTAAGGCACGGTCGAGTTCACTGCGGTCATGGATCTCGATCAGGACGTCCATGCCGAGCGCCATCGCCGTCTGCTCGATATCTACAGCCGCGGCGTCGTCGAGCGCCGCCATGATGATCAGGATACAATCGGCGCCGTGGGCGCGGGCCTCGACCACCTGATAGGTGTCGTAGATGAAATCCTTGCGCAGCACCGGCAGCGCGGTAGCCGCGCGCGCCGCCACCATGAAATCGAGATGGCCCTGAAACGAGGGCGCGTCCGTCAGCACCGACAGACAAGCCGCACCGCCGGCTTCATAGGCCCTGGCGAGCGCGGGCGGATCGAAATCCGTCGCGTATGAGGCCTCTGGACGGCGAAGCCTTCTTCACCTCGGCAATCAGCGCGTAATCGCCCTGCGCGAGTTTCCGGCGGATCGCATCAATAAAACCGCGCGGCGCGGATGCGGTCTTGGCTCTGGCTTCCATGTGTGAGAGCGGATGCGCGCGCTTGGCGGCGGCGATCTCGTCGCGCTTGTAAGTCTCGATTTTGGTCAGGATGTCCGACACGCTAGATCCGCCGATCGTTGGAAACCGCGATCAGCTGTTTCAGCCGCGCGGCGGCCGCACCGCTATCGAGTGATTGGGTGCCGAGCGCGACGCCTTCCTTCAGATTTGCGGCCTTGCCGGCCACGATCAGCGCGGCCGCGGCGTTGAGCAGCGCGACATCGCGGTAAGGGCTGGGCTTGCCGTCGAGCACGCCCTGCAGCGCGACCGCGTTGGCATTGGCATCGCCGCCTTTCAGCCCATCGCCGCCGGCGCGCTTCAGGCCGGCTTCTTCGGGCGTGACATCGAAGGTGCGGATATTGCCGTTCTCCAGCGCCGCAACGAAGGTCGGGCCGGTGAGGGTGATTTCATCGAGGCCGTCGGAGCCATGGACCACCCAGGCGGATTCCGCACCGAGGTTCTTGAGCACCTGCGCCAGCGGCAGCACCCATTGCCGCGAGAACACGCCGACCATCTGCCGCTTGACCCCGGCCGGATTGGCCAGCGGCCCCAGCAAATTGAAGATCGTGCGCGTCGCCAGTTCGACCCGGGTTGGACCGACATTCTTCCAGGCCGGGTGATGCGACGGCGCAAACATGAAGCCGATACCCGCCTCGGTAACGCAGCGGCCGACCTGTTCGGGCGTGATGTCGATTTTGACCCCGAGCGACGACAGCACGTCGGCCGCGCCCGAGCGTGACGAGAGCGCGCGATTGCCGTGCTTGGCGACGGGCACGCCGGCGCCCGCGACGATGAAGGAGGCGCAGGTCGAGACATTGACCGAGCCGGAGCCGTCGCCGCCGGTGCCGACCACGTCGACGGCGTCGGCCGGCGCCTTGACGCGCAGCATCTTGGCGCGCACCGCGGACACCGCGCCGGTGATCTCATCGACGGTTTCGCCGCGCACCCGCAGCGCCATCAGCAATCCGCCCATCTGCGAGGGGGTGGCCTCGCCGGACATCATGCTGTCGAAGGCCGCCGCTGCCTCGGCACTGGACAGCGTCGCGCCGGTCGCGACCTTGCCGATGATAGATTTGAGATTGTCCATCACGTACTTTCAAACAAATCTAGATGCCTCATGGCCCGAAGGCGCTTTCGCGCCGTCTCGAACCACGGGGGTGTCCTCAGTTGTTGCTGGTATTCGCGCCGGTCGCCAGCGCGAAGGCTTCCTCATTGATGCTGGTGCCGATCTGCGATTCGATCTTGGTGATGTATTGCGCGAGCTGTTCATCGGTCTGCGCGCGCAGAACGGTATCCTTCAATTTCTTCAGGTCGTCCGAGAGCGGATCGACCGGCGGCACGCTGACATCGGTCACGCGGAACACGATCCAGGCGTTGGCGCTGGCGTCGGGGGTTTGCCCCACGCCGTCCTTGGCGGTGCGAAACGCAGCCGCGATCACGCCGGCGGGCACGCCGGGCGCAGAGCCGTCGCGCTTGAACGCGCTGGCGGTTTCGACCTTCAATCCCGCGGCGGCCGCTTCATCGGCGAGCTTGCCGCCCTGATCGAGTTTTGCGACCATCTCGGTCGCCTTGACGCGCAGCCGGCTGATGATCTGGTCGTCGCGCCATTTGGTCTCGACCTGGTCCTTGACCTCGTCGAGCGTGCGTTCGCGCGACGGCGTGATGCCGAGCACGTCGAACCAGACATAGCCGCCATTGATACTGAGATCGGGTCGTTGTCGACGCCGACATCGCTGGAGAAGGCCGGTGCGACGATTTCGAGGCCGCGGGGAATGTTGGGCGCCGGCTGGCCGGTGGGCAGACGCCCGGAGCGATCGACGGCGTCGACCGTGACGGCGGTGAGGCCCAGTTTCTGCGCGGCTTCGATCACGCTGGCGCCGCCGCCGCGCTCGTCTTCCATCTTGTCGCGCAATTCCGCGACCTTGGTGCGCGCGCGTTCGACCGCGATCTCCTTTTTGAGATTGGCGGCGCTGCTCGCATAGTCCGGCTCGACGCCGGGCTCGATCTTGCCGATCTTGACCAGCGCGACGCCGAACCGGCCCTGTGCCGGCTGGCTGACCTCGCCGGAGGGCAACGAGAAGGCGGCGTCCGCGATCGCGGGATCGCCAAGCGCCGATTTCGTGATCGAGCCGAGGTCGATGTCGGACGGGGTGAGGCCACGCTCCTTGGCCAGATCCTCGAACGACGTTCCGGACGCGATGCGGCTGCGCGCTGCGGTGGCCTCGTCGGCGTTCGGAAACATGATCTGCGACACTTGCCGCCGCTCGGGCGTGCCAAGCTGGTCGCGGCGTTGCTCGAAGACCTTGCGGGCGTCGTCGTCGGAGACTTCAGACCATTTGCCGATATCTTCCGGGTTGATCGCGACAAAGGATATTTTGCGATATTCGGGCGCGCGGAACTGGACTTTGTGGTCTTCGAAATAACCGGCCAGCGCTTCCGGCGACGGCGGGTCGATCGTTCCGGCCTGGGCGGCGTCCAGTTTGACGTAGTCGATGCTGCGCTGTTCGTTGGCAAAGCGGGTGAGGGCGTCGATCAGGACTTTCGGCGGCTCAAGGCCTGACGAAACCGAGCCGGCGATCTGACGCCGCAGCGACACCTTGCGCTGTTCGGCGATATAGCGCTGCTCGCTGAAGCCGAACTGCCGCATCATGAGCTGGAAGCGGTTCGGGTCGAACGCACCGTTGACGCCCTGGAAATTGGGATCGGTGTAGATCATGTGCATGGTTTCGTCGTTGGACTGGCCAAGACGCAGCCGCCGCCCTTCTTCATCCAGTGCCGCTTCGGCAATGGTCTGCTGCAGCACCTGCCGATCGAGCCCGAAGGCGCGGGCCTGATCCGCGGTCAACGGGCGGCCGAACTGGCGGCCGATCTGCTGCAACCGGTCGGTATAGATCTGGCGGAATTGTTCGGTCGAAATCTCGGTGCCGCCGACCTTGGCCAGCGTCGATTGTCCGAACCCCCTGAAGATATCGGCGATGCCCCAAACACCAAAACTGATGATCAATACGCCCATCACCGTGGCCATTATGATTTTGCCGAGCCAGTTTGATGAGGCCTTGCGCATTCCTCGAAGCATGGGTCCGTCTTCTATTTAATAATTAAGGGGCTGATTTTATTGGCTTTTCCGGATTTTAGCCCGCGCCTCAGCCGAAGGTGCGGAATAGATATTTTATTTTCCGGTCTCGGCACGATCTAACTTGCCGATGGCCCCCGCCGCAAGCCTGCTCCGGTACGCGCTTTTGGCCTAGAGGGGCCCCATCCGTATCCGGGAATAGCCGAAAACGGCCCCTGGCGCGCGCTCAGTTGCCCCGTTCCCGGCGGTTCGTATGGCGGGCGTCTTGCCGGCCGCCTGGGGCCGGTTTCAAGACAATCCCGGCGCGAAGGTCAGGCGACCTGTTGCGACATCCTGACCTTTGAGGCGCGGTGTTCGCCGGCGAGCACCGGTGCATGCCTGGCGCCATCGCTCGCCGACATGCAGGTCGGGATGCAGCGGATCAGGGCGTCGTAATTGGCGTGCGCGAAGTACGCGACGGACAGCCGGCGCGTCGACTGGCCCGGGCTTGCCGGCGGATTGCTGACGCGATGAATGTTGGACACCCAATGATCGTTGGTCCACATCGCCATCAAGTCGCCGATGTTGATGATGAAGGCGCCCGGACGCGGCTCGACGTCGACCCAGCCGCCATTGCGCAATTTGACCTGCAATCCGCCGAGCGCCTTTTCGGCGCGCAGGATGGTCAGGGCGCCGTAATCGGTGTGGGCCCCCGATCGCGTCTGCGCCGCATCGACGCGCATGGCACTCTGGTCCGGATAGTTGATGACGCGCATCACGCTGGTATGCTTGTCGAAGTACTCGGCGAAGAAATCCCGCTCGACGCTCAACGCGCCGGCGAAGATTTGCAGCAGGCTTCGGCTTAAATTCTCCATGCACCGGTAATAGAGCCGGATGTTCTCCGCGAAGCCCGGCGGCTCGTCGGGAAGGATATTCGGCTCAAACGCGGTCGCAGCGAAGGCCTGCTGGTAGTAGGGCGTTGCCGGCACATCGAAGCGGCCGAAGGCCAGCTGCTCCTTGATATCGACCAGCGCGGCGCCGTTATGCGTGCGTCCGAGATTCTCCCGACCCACCCCGACATATCCGCGGCTGATGCCGCCACGGGGGTTGCTGCAGCGCTGCTTGTCCGTGTCCGGCAGGTCGAAGAACGTCTTTGCGGTTGTCGATAATGTCGACGTGACCCGTTCGTCGATACCGTGCCCGACGACGGTGAAGAAGCCAATCTCCCGCAGGGCCTCGTTGACCTGATCATAGATGCGGCGCGCCGCGATCGGGTCGTTGCCGAGAAAGCCCGCGATGTCGATTTCCGGTATGCTCATGGTGTCACCTGATTGAGTGGGTAGCTTTAGCCGGGCAAAGCCAGATTGCGTTCGTTGGCGGGGGGCAGGAAGGCCGGATCGAACACCTCGTCCGGCGCCGGCGTGCGCGGCAGCTGGTAGCCTTCGACCACGGCCTTGATTGAGGTTTCGAGCTTGACAGGATCGACGCCGCCAAAGCCGTTGGCGCGGGTCCAGGGCGTTCCCATGTCGTGGCGCAGCGTGTAGTCCAGGCGTTGCTTCTCGACATTGGTATTCAGCAACGGTTCGACCGCCAGCATCGACTTGATGGCGCCGTCGGTGTCGGCGATCGTCGCCTTGAAGCCGCGATGGACCGCGCGGACCAGGCCGCGCACCGCGTCCGGATTGTTCTTGATAAATGCTTGCGAGGCCATGACGCCGTTCGAATAGAGATCAAGGCCGAAATCCGAATAGCTGAACCAGCGCGCGTCCTTGTCCGGATCGAACTTCGCCTGCATCAGATTGACGTAGATCGAGTAGTCGAAGCCGAGTATGCCGTCGAGTTTTGAGCCGATCAGCATCTGCTCCTGCAAGTTCGCCGCGACGTTCTGCTTTTCGATCTTGTCGTAGTCGATGCCGTTGATGCGCGCCAGAAGTGGCAGCAGACGCGCCGAGGCGCTGCCTACGGGGGCGCCGACTGTGCGGCCTTCGAGATCCTTGAGGGTCCTGATCGGCCCGTCAGCGCGTGTCACCACAACGGATGGTCCGCGATTGTACATCTCGTAGATCATGCGCGGCGCCTGTTCGGGCTTCTGCGCGGCGGCAGCGATCAGGGCATTGATGTCGCCGAACCCGGCCTCATAATTGCCGGTCATGATGCGCGATATCGTCGCCGCCGACCCTTCGCCCTGATCGATGACGACCTCGAGCCCTTCGTCGCTGAAATAGCCCTTGTCGCGCGCCACATAAAACCAGGCGTGAACGCCCTGGTATTTCCAATCGAGCGTAAAGCGGATTTTCGTCGGCGCCGCGGCGCGCGCCCGCGCGAAAAACGGCAGCATGACCCCGCCGACAACGGCCGAGCGGCGTGTGATCGATTTCATAACCAACTCCCTCTCGCTGGCGCGCGCCGGATGTCCGCGCCCCGCCGCAAGTGATGCAAGTCATATGCCGACAAAATAGGTTTTATCGATAAAGTCAATTTTATCGATTATATTTGGATTTTACTTCGCGGCCGGAAACGGACCGCGTATAGTGAGGTTCCCTGCATTGCCGTCGAATCGAGCGACCCGATGAAAGTTCAATCACGCGCACGGGCAGAGCCCGAGCTGCCGAAACCGATGGCGGCCGACCCCTTGTCGGCGCAAACCTTGACCGAACATGTGTTGCAGCGGCTGCGTGACGATATCGTCAGCGGCACGCTGGCCGCCTCGGAAAAGCTGCGCGTGCAGGATCTCAGCCGCCGCTATGGCGTCGGGGCCTCGCCGCTGCGCGAAGCGCTGTCGCGGCTGACCGCGGATGGGCTGGTTGCCAACGAGAGTAACCGCGGATTTCGCGTGGCGCCGATGTCGGTCGCTGAATTCATCGATGTGGCCGAAAACCGCCGGCGCATCGAGAGTCTCGCGCTCGAGCAATCGATCAAGGCCGGCGACGACGCGTGGGAAGGCCGCCTGATCGCCGACTATCATCAGCTGCGCAAGCTCGAAGCGACCCATCGTCCGAACTCGAAGCTCAACGAGCCGACCTATGAATGGGAGCGGCGGCACCGCAGTTTCCATCGGTCCCTGATCGCCGCTTGCCCGTCGCCCTGGCTGTTGCATTTCGACTGGCTGTTGGTTTGCCAGTTCGACCGCTACCGCCGGTTGGTCACCCTCAATGCCGGTTCAACGCGCGCCGGCCGCCAGCAGGAGCAGGCCCTGGTCGACGCAGCGCTGACGCGCGATGCGAAAACCGCAGTCCAGGTCCTCTGCCAGCATATCGACAATTCCGCGGCTCAGATCGTGCGGCAATTGCGTGAGCGCCTATAGCGAGGGAACCGGCCAGTATCTGGCGGGGCTCGGCCGGCTCTGCTAGCGCTTGGGCCGACCCAAATCTCAGGGAATTCGATATGAGCAATACCCCTCGGCCGCTGATCGCCGGCAATTGGAAAATGAACGGTCTCAAGGCGTCCATGGCCGAATTTGAGGCAATGCTGGCGGGTGCCTCCAAAGTTACCGGCAAGGCTGACTTGCTGGTTTGCCCGCCGGTGACGCTGATCGCGGCCTTTGCCGACAAGGCGCGGGGCTCAAAAGCCTTGGAAATCGGCGGGCAGGATTGCCATCCCAAGGCGTCGGGCGCCCATACCGGCGATATTTCAGCCGAAATGCTGGCGGATGCCGGCGCCAGCGCCGTGATTGTCGGTCATTCCGAGCGGCGCGCTGACCATGGTGAGAGCGATGCACTGGTCCGCCAGAAGGCCGAGGCTGCCTGGCGCGCGGGCCTGGTGGCCATTGTCTGTATCGGCGAGACCCAGGCGCAGCGCGATGCCGGGCAAACCCTCGATATCTGCGGCAGCCAGCTCAAGGGATCGCTCCCGGATGGCGCCACCGCCGCCAACCTTGTGGTGGCGTACGAGCCGGTCTGGGCGATCGGAACGGGGCTGACGCCAACGGCCGGAGATGTCGAGCAAATTCATAAGTTTATACGGCAAACCCTGACGGCGCGGTTTAGCGGCGAGGGGGCGAATATGCGTATCCTTTACGGGGGCTCGGTAAAACCCTCGAACGCCAGGGAATTGATGGCGGTTGCGAACGTCAATGGAGCCCTGATTGGGGGCGCCAGCCTGAAAGCGGCCGATTTTCTTGCGATTGCGGCCGATTGTCCCTAACTAACGGCTTGATAGCGCGGACATGACCTTGTCCCGGGGGTGACAATCCCCCATCCGATCGTGTAACACCGCGCAACTCAAAACACCGCAAGCCCTAACATGCTGCCGGATACCGGCGCGTTTGGTTTGCGACGGAAGGTAGAGATGCAGACCGTCGTTATCGTAATCCATTTGATGATCGTCGCGACCTTGATCGCGACCGTGCTGTTGCAGAAATCCGAGGGCGGTGGCCTTGGGGTTGGCGGCGGCGCCGGCTTCATGTCGAGCCGCGGCACGGCCAATCTGTTGACGCGCACGACGGCGGTTCTGGCGGTCGGCTTCTTCCTGACCAGCCTGTTCCTGTCCTGGCTCGCAAGTTACGACCGCAAGCCGAGCTCGATCATCAATCCCGTAACGCAATCGCAGCCGGGCGGTGGCGCGCAGCCGCTTGCTCCGACCAGCGGCGGTGGCGTCCTGGATTCGCTCAAGAAGACCGACGAGCAGCAGAATCAGCCCGCGCCATCCGGTCCGCAGGCGCCGCGTTCGCAATAAAGCAGGATGGCCATGCATGGACGGTATCTACCGTCCTGCATCAACAATCCCTATCAAGACACTGACAATACTTTAAATTCCAAGTCTTCAAATTCAGTCACCCACAGCCCGGCAAAATGTTCGCTGCGGCGTGCGATTCGCTTTGGCGAATCGTGCCGGTAGCCTTAAAGGTTAAGTCCCATGGCGCGGTATATCTTCATCACCGGCGGCGTGGTTTCCTCGCTCGGCAAAGGTCTGGCTTCAGCGGCACTCGGTGCGCTGTTGCAGGCGCGTGGCTACAAGGTTCGGCTGCGCAAGCTCGATCCCTATCTCAATCTCGACCCCGGAACGATGTCGCCTTACCAGCATGGCGAAGTGTTCGTGACCGATGACGGCGCCGAGACCGATCTCGACCTCGGCCATTACGAGCGCTTCACTGGACGGCCGGCCACCAAGGCCGACAACATTACCACCGGGCGCATCTATCAGGATATTCTGACCAAGGAACGGCGCGGCGATTATCTCGGCGCCACCATCCAGGTGATCCCGCACGTCACCAACGCGATCAAGGACTTCATCCTCGACAGCAATGACGCGTTCGATTTCGTGCTGTGCGAGATCGGCGGCACCGTCGGCGATATCGAGGGGCTTCCGTTCTTCGAGGCGATCCGCCAGATCAAGAACGACCTGCCGCGCGATCACGCCATCTACATCCATTTGACCTTGCTGCCGTTCATTCCCAGCGCCGGCGAGCTCAAGACAAAACCGACCCAGCATTCGGTCAAGGAACTGCGCTCGATCGGTATCCAGCCGGATATTCTGCTCTGCCGCACCGATCGCCCGATCCCGAAGGAAGAGCGCCGCAAGCTCGGTCTTTTCTGTAACGTGCGGGAAACCGCCGTGATCGAGGCGCGCGACGTCGACAACATCTATGCGGTGCCGGAGGGCTATCACGCCGCCGGCCTCGACGACGAGGTGCTGGCGGCGTTCGGCATCGAACCGAAGATTCCGCCCGCGCTGCAAAGCTGGCACGTCATCAACGAGCGGGTGCGCAATCCCGAGGGTGCGGTGACGATCGCGATCGTCGGCAAGTACACCGGCATGAAGGATGCCTATAAATCGCTGACCGAGGCGCTGTCGCATGGCGGCATCGCCAACAAGGTGAAGGTCAATCTCGACTGGATCGAGAGCGAGGTGTTCGAGAACGAGGATCCCGCGCCGTTCCTGGAACACGTCAACGGCATTCTGGTGCCCGGCGGCTTCGGCCAGCGCGGCGCCGAGGGCAAGATCCGCGCGGCGCAGTTCGCGCGCGAGCGCAACGTGCCGTATTTCGGCATCTGCTTCGGGATGCAGATGGCGGTGATCGAGGCCGCGCGCAATCTGGTCGGGATTGAGCAGGCCAATTCGACCGAATTCGGCCCGACGCCCGAACCGCTGGTCGGCCTGATGACGGAATGGCTGCGCGGCAATGAGCTGGAGAAGCGCACCAGGGCCGGCGATCTCGGCGGCACCATGCGCCTCGGCGCGTATCCAGCAGCGCTCAAGCGCGGCAGCCGGGTGTCGGAAGTCTATGGCGGGGCGCTCGAGATTTCCGAACGCCACCGTCATCGCTATGAGGTCAATACCGCCTATAAGGACCGGCTCGAGCAGCACGGCCTGAGATTCTCGGGTCTATCGCCCGACGGCGTGCTGCCGGAGATCGTCGAATACGAGGACCATCCCTGGTTCATCGGCGTGCAATTCCATCCCGAATTGAAATCACGCCCATTTGAACCGCATCCGCTGTTCGCGTCGTTCGTTCAGGCTGCGATGGTACAGTCGCGGCTGGTTTGATGCTATGCATCGGCGGCCTTTGACGGGCGCGCCGATTGTTGCGACAAAACAATCCCCGCACTTGCAAGAACAGATCAGAGAACAGATCAGGGAGTTATGTCGATGATTTACGAAACCCGTGTCTATCGTTGCCTGCCAGGCCGCCTGCCGGCGCTGTTGAAGCGTTTCGATACCATCACGCTGAAGCTGTGGGAGAAGCATGGCATCAAGCAGGCCGGCTTTTTCACCACGCTGGTCGGCGAATCCAACCAGGAACTGACCTATCTGCTGGCCTGGGAATTGCTGGCCGAGCGCGAGAAGAAATGGACCGCGTTCCAGAGCGATCCGGACTGGATTTCCGCCCGCGCGAAAACCGAGGAAGACGGCCAGATCGTCGGCAACATCGTCAATCAGCTGCTGGTTCCGACCTCGTTCTCATCGGTGAAGTGACCGGCTCTTAAAGGGCTCACGTCAGCTAATGCCTGGCGGTCTCGACCACATCGTGCACGCCGTCCGCGATCTCGACGCGGCGGCGGCGTTCTATGCGAGCGCCGGCTTTATTGTCGGCGCTCGCAACCGCCATCCGTGGGGCACGCATAACCGCATTGTGCAGTTGAAGAACGGCTACATCGAAATCCTCGAAGTCGCCGAACCCGAAAAGATCGTGCCGCATGGCGCGCGCTCGTTTTCATTCGGCGCCTTCAATCGCGACTTTCTTGCTGCGCATGAGGGTTTCTCGATGCTGCTGCTCAACAGCAGCAACGCCATCGAGGATGCGCGCGGGTTCGAAGCTTCGGGAATTTCGGACTTCGACGTTTTTAATTTTGGCCGTGAGGGCACAAGGCCTGACGGCACGCCGGTGAAATTGGCGTTCTCGCTGGCCTTTGCGCAGGATGTGGCTTCGCCCGACATCGGCTTTGCGGTGTGCCAGCATCATTTTCCGGAGAACTTCTGGAATCCGGCGTTTCAGGCCCATGCCAATGGCGCGAAAACCTCGCCCGGCGCTGTGCTGGTGGCGGATAATCCAGCCGGTCATCAAAGTTTCATCAAGGCGTATACCGGCGTCCGCGCGGTGGATGGGAGTTCGGCCGGGATCACAGCGCGCACCGAAAACGGCGATATCGGCGTGCTGCCGCCGGCATCATTTCGCGACCGGTTCGGCGCCTCACCCGGCGTGGCCGGCGAGGGGATGGTCTTCGGCGCGCTGCGATTTGCAGTCGCGGACCTCGCGCAGACCGAGGCTCTGCACCGGCAGAACGGCATCGCCTCGCAGCGCCACGACGGGCGTCTGGTCGTGCCGCCCAAACTGGCCCATGGCGCAACCCTGATATTCGAGACCGCATAGATATTTAGGGCGTATTCCGGCGCCAAAACCGCTACCCCCTGTGCCGAAGAGGAGAGGAGGGTTGATCCTCGGTCCCTTGATCCCTTGGCCACTGCACGGCATGGTCTGCGGACGCCGTTTTGAAGGAAAAGACTTGAGCGCCACCATTTCAGCTGCGCCGGTTGTCGCCGCAGGATCGGTCAAATTCGGCAATGACCTGCCAATTTCGATCATCGCTGGCCCGTGCCAACTCGAGAGCCGCGCGCACGGGCTTGAAGTGGCGGCCGCGCTGAAAGAGATCGCGGCGCGCCTCAAGATCGGCCTCGTCTACAAAACCTCGTTCGACAAGGCCAACCGCACCAGCGTATCCGCCGCGCGCGGCATTGGGCTGAAGCAGGCGCTGCCGATTTTCGCCGAGATCCGCTCGTCGCTGGGATTGCCCGTGCTCACCGACGTCCACGAAGCCGCGCAATGCGCCGAGGTGGCGCAGGCCGTCGACGTGCTGCAGATCCCGGCGTTCCTGTGCCGGCAGACCGATCTCCTGGTCGCCGCGGCTGCGACCGGCAAGGTCGTCAATGTCAAGAAAGGCCAGTTCCTGGCGCCGTGGGACATGGCCAATGTCGTCGCCAAGATCACGGGGGCGGGCAATCGCAACGTGCTGGTGACCGAGCGCGGCGCCTCGTTCGGCTACAACACGCTGGTGTCGGACATGCGGGCGCTGCCGATCCTGGCGCGCACGACCGGCGCGCCTGTGATCTTCGACGCGACCCATTCGGTGCAACAGCCGGGCGGCAATGGCACCTCATCGGGCGGCGAGCGTGAATTCGTGCCGGTGCTGGCGCGGGCCGCAGTCGCGGTCGGCGTCGCCGGGGTGTTCATCGAAACCCATCCCGATCCCGACCACGCGCCGTCTGATGGTCCCAACATGGTGCCGCTGCGCGAGTTCGAAGGATTGCTGCAGACCTTGATGGCGTTCGACCTCATCGCCAAGAAAATTGCCGAGAACATTGCCCACAAATCCGAACCGCAAAATTCTGAAAAGCAAAATTCTGAAAAGAACGTAGCGCGTTGATGCCGCCAAAAGTATTGCGGCCGCCTCAAGCGCGCATGCCGCCGGCCATCAACATCATCGCGCTGGCGAATTTCGCCGCCAGCCTGTCGGCCCGCGCGCTCGATCCGGTACTGCCGCATGTCGCCGACGATTTCGGCATCACCATCGCGACCGCCGCGAGCTTCGCTGCGGTGTTCGCCTTCACCTTTGCGATCGTTCAACCGGTGCTGGGCGCGGCCGCCGACCTGTTCGGCAAGGCGCGGCTGATGATCGTGTGCCTGATCCTGCTGGGCCTGGCGAGCATTTTGGGGGCGCTATCGACATCGTTTCCGATGTTGTTTGCGTCGCGCATTCTCGCCGGCATCGGCTCCGGCGGCGTATTTCCGGTCGCGCTGGGGCTGGTCAGCGACCTCGTGGCGCCCGAGAAGCGCCAGGTCGCGATCGGGCGCACGCTGGCGGGCTCGATGACCGGCAATCTGCTCGGCGCTTCGTTTTCGGGCGTGATCGGCGACTTCCTGGGTTGGCGCGGCGTGCTCGCGGTAATCGGTGTGATGGTGATCGTGGCGTCGGTGGCGGTCGCAGCCGGCTTTCGCGGCGCGGCGCTGAAGCGCGCGCCGCGAACCAATCTGTCGGCGCTCCGGCACGGCTATCACACGATTTTCACCAACCCGAACGCGCTGTGCTACGCCGCGGTCTTCATCGAAGGCTGCTGCGTGCTGGGATTGTTTCCGTATCTTGCGTCGTTCCTGTTTGAACTCGGCGAGACCAGCCTGTCGATTGCCGGGCTCGTCATCGCCGGTTTTGCGCTCGGCGGTCTGTTTTATACGCTGACGGTTTCGCGCTTTCTGCCGCGGCTGGGCGTCAAGGGCATGATGATCGCGGGCGGCTCGATGGTCGGTCTGCAACTCGCCGTTATCGCGTTCGGTCCGAATTGGAAAGTGCAGGGGATCAGCCTGTTGTTCATGGGCTGGGCCTTCTACAGCATTCATGGCTGCCTGCAGGTCTTCGCCAGCGAATTGTCGGTCGAAGCCCGCGCCACCGCGATGTCGCTGCATTCGTTTTTCTTTTTCATGGGCCAGACGGTGGGACCGATCGCCTACGGCTTCGGCATCATGCATGTCGGCAAGACGCCGACCTTGCTGACCAGCGCGTGCATCATCACCGCGCTCGGCTTTGCCTGCGCGCGGCTGTTGCGGCAAAAGCGGCCGGAGGACGCGGCCGCGCGGCCGGACGTTCAGCCTTAGGGGCTTGGACTCATCAACATTCGACGGCGATTTGCTCGCGCGCGATCGCGCAGATCGCGTGGAGTGAAAGACGTTGCGCAATCAACGCGTGTATGCCTAACTGCGCTCTTGGGGCGAGGAATCGGCGCTGGGCGCTTTCCAATATCGAGACGGGGCATAATGAGGTCGATAGTCGGGGCGCTGCCCCTTTTGCTTGTGGGATTTTTGCTGGCAAGTTGCGCGAGTCCACGGGGCCTCGATGAACCACCCTTGCAGATACCGGCGTTGAAGCCGGGTTACGGCCGTGTCTACTTCACCCGGCCGGCTGATATTGGGGGGTCGGCTGTTCAGCCCGAGATTCGGATGAATAATGAAGTCGTCGCCCGATCTGTGCCGGGCGGGTTCTCTTATGTCGACCGGCCCCCGGGGAAATACGCCGTAACAACGGCAACCGAGATCGAAAATGCGGTTACGTTCCAATTGGCAGCGGGCGAGACGAAGTACATCAAGACGTCAGTGACACCCGGCATACTCGTCGGCCATATCACGCCGACGCTCGAATTCCCTGAGCAGGGGCAATCCGACATAAGCCAGCTCAGGTACGTCGGCCCCAAATTCTGATCCCTTGCACGGGACATGATGTAAATCGTCGCAGAATTTCCGCTACGGGCTCATTTGCTTTGCTTGAGCATCGCTTCCAGTTCTTCCTCGATCGATCGCGGCGAAATGTCGAGCGCGCGAAACCCCGGCAAGTTGTCCGAGGCCGTGGTGTCGATCTGCATTAGCTCGACCTGATTGCGGGTGAGGGGCGGGTGCGGCAAGATTTCAGAGACGCCGGCGAGTGCATCCCACAAGGCGAACGGCGTCCGCATCAGCACAGGCCGCAAACCCGCAATACGGGCAACGGTTCGCAACAGCTCCTCGTATGAATAGACGCGCGGGCCGGCCAGTTCGTAGACAGGATACGGCTTTTTGCTCGATCGCAGAACTTGCGCAATCGCCACGGCAACATCATCCGCGTAAGCCGGCTGGAGCCTGGTCCTGCCGTCGCCGAATGTCGGATAAGCCGGCAGCAGCCGAAGCAGCCTGAGAATTGTCGTGAGAAAGCTGTCGTCCGACGCAAACATCACCGCCGGGCGGATGATGGCCGCGCCGGGGAATGCGGTCCGCACGGCTGCCTCGCCTTCACCTCGACTGCGAATATACGGCGAGGGCGAAGTCGCGTCGGCGCCAATTCCCGACAGGTGAACCAGCCGTTTGGTCCCGACCCGCCGCGCTACGCTCGCGATCCTGGCGGCCGCTTCGACGTGCACCGAATGGAATGTCTCGCTGCCGTGCTCGACATACAAGCCAATCGCGTTAATGACGCCATCGGCACCCGCAACGGCGTTTTCCACGGAGCGCTCGTCGTGTGCGTCAACGGCGACCTGTTCGACGTGGCTGTCCCCGGCCTGCCCAGGATGCCGCGACGCGACGCGCACCGTGACGCCGGCGTCGGACAGATGGCGCACGATGCGACGGCCAACAAAACCAGTTCCTCCAAACACGGTGACGCGACCCATGTGCAGATCGATCGATTGATCATGGGCGACGCTCTCGACTGAGCCGTTAAGCGCTGTGCGCACGACCTCAGCAGCCTCTGCCGGCGAACCGCCTTTGCTGACGTGATGTCCGATAACATCGAGCAAAATTTGCGCCGCGGGGCCGACGGCCTGCAACTCTTTCATGGCTTCATGGATCAGCGGCTCAGCTTCCACATACAGCTTTTGCGCCTGTTCGATCATTGGCCTTGCCCGATCGAGAAGATCGATCAGTGCCCGGCTCGCCGGCAACGATTTCTCAATTTGTCTAAGCTGTGTCTCGCTGAGACCGGAAACGTGACCAATGAGGTCAATGAGCCAGTGATTCAACATGGTCTACCCTGCCATTGGTTTTACCGTCGGCCAATCGATCGTTCCAAATTGACAGACAGCCTGCGCCCTCGGGTATCCGTTTACACCAAATAGCCCGCGAAGGCTGCTGTTGGCATTTTTCAGATGTGGCGAGGTATTCGCCGCACGTCTGCTGTTGAGGGAAGATCAGACGAAAGGAGAGCCCCGTTCGACGTCCGCCAATGACCCAGGCTGTGTGAAAACTCCGTCGATGCTATGATTTTGCTGCTGAATTGGCGGGGGGAGTGATGCAGGGTTTCGTGCAAGGGGCGGATCGTCAGCAGACGACACTGTTTCCGGAATGCCTCGATGATTGGGTGGACGAGAGCAATTCCATTCGCGCGGTCGATGTGTTCGTGGATGCGTTAGAACTCCGCGACCTCGGGTTCGATGGCGTTGATCCAGCAGCGACCGGCCGGCCAGCGTACCATCCTTCGGCGATGCTCAAGCTCTACATTTACGGCTATCTCAACCGGATCCAATCGAGCCGGCGGCTGGAGCGCGAGGCTGGCCGCAATCTCGAGGTGATGTGGCTGACCGGGCGGCTTGCGCCGGATCACAAGACCATCGCCGACTTCCGCAAGGACAATGGCCCCGCGATCAAGAAGGTTTGCGCCCAATTCGTCGAGTTGTGCCGCAAGATGGGCCTGTTGACGAAGGCCAGCGTTGCCATCGATGGCAGCAAGTTCAAGGCTGTGAACAGTCGCGACAACAACTTCACGCAAGGCAAGATCCAGCGCCGCCAGAAGCAGATCGAAGAGAGCGTGGCGCGCTACATGAGCCAACTGGACACCGCTGACCGCCGGACTGCCGCAGGAGAAGAGCCGTCGGAAACGGTGCTGCTGACCAAGACGCGGCTTAAGGAAAAGCTGGCGAAGCTTGAAGAAGAAGTGAAGCGGCTGGCCGCGATTGAAAAGGCATTGCTCGCCTCGCCCGACAAGCAGATATCGCTGACCGATCCCGATTGCCGCTCGATGGCAACGAGCGGGCGCGGCTCAGGCATGGTCGCCTACAACGTACAAAGTGCGGTCGACACCACGAACCATCTGATCGTAGCGCACGAGGTCACCAACGTCGGCACCGATAGATCGCAACTGGCGACGATGGCGCAGGCTGCGAAAGCCGCGCTGCACAGCGACTACTTGGACGTCGTTGCGGATCGGGGCTACTTTAAAGGTGAGGAAATCCTGGCATGCGAACAGGCCGGGATCGCGGTCACACTACCCAAGCCGCAAACCTCGGGGGCCAAGTCGGCAGGCCGCTTTGGGAAATCTGATTTTGTCTATTTGGCCAAGGACGATGTCTATCGCTGCCCGGCCGGCGAGAAGCTGGCGCACCACTTCATCGCTGATGAAGATGGTCAGAAAATGCGGATTTACCTGACGAAGGCGTGCCGCACATGCCCGTTCAAGGATCAGTGCACAACGTCCAACGAGCGCCGCATCAAACGCTGGGAACACGAACACGTCGTCGAGGCCGCGCAGACGCGGCTCGATCAAAATCCACAAGCCATGCGTGTGCGCCGCGAAACCGCAGAGCATCCGTTCGCCACGCTGAAGATGCGGATGGGTGCGACACACTTTCTGATGAAGACGCTGCCGAAGGTAGCGACTGAGATGGCGCTGAACGTACTCGCCTACAACCTCACGCGCGTAATGAACATCGTCGGCATCAAGCCGCTCCTGGTGGCAATCCGGGCCTGAAGAGCTCGTGCTGTTATGCGCATCGTGTGACCGTTCACCTCGCTTAGCGTGGTCTGAGGTTCGCCCGGGTTAACTCCAGAATCGATCCAGCAAAAATATGCTCCAACCGTCGTGTCGACGCGGATCGCCCCGGTTGCGCGCAGTTTTTGGGGGAGGAAAATCGTTTTTACACGGCCTGGACCCGGAGCGGACATGCGACCGCTACTTTCGCAGGTCGGGTGACGACGACGAACTTGCCGCGGGCTTCGCGAGCGCCAAACGAAGTGCTACCCGACTTCCTTTTTGCCGTTTCGCGTTCTAAGTTGCCGAGGCATGTTCGGAAAAACGAAAACAGTCCGAGGGAATTCCATGGGCTTAAAGGCCAGTCGTCACCGTTCATCCATGCAGCACAGCCTTACCGTGGCGCGTCTTTTCGCAACGATCATTGCCTGCTTAATCGTGTCGTATTCCGGGTCGGCGCGTGCCGATGATCAATTCTTTCGGATTCGCTCGACCGTCAGCGCTGAAAATACCAGCTGGTGCGTGGACCTAAGCGGGGCCCTCTACAAGGAACAGACGAAATTTGCGATCTGGAATTGCGCCGGACAGCCCAACCAGGTGTTCGGCTTTGAGAGCAATAGCAACCTGACGATGGGAGGCTTTTGCGTAGACGGCCTCGCCGGCGGTACCGGCGATCAGAAAGAACGCAAATCCGTTGGTATCGCCGAATGCAAAGGGAGCGACCGACAGGTTTGGCAGATGCGCCGCGTGGCTGGTTCTGGAGACCGTGTTGAAATTGCCAACATGGACGGGCTTTGCATGACGGTTGACACAGCCGTGAAACGAAGCGCGCCGCTCGTACTTACCGAGTGCAAGCAAGCTGCAACGCAGGAATTCTTTCTTGACCCGGCCGAGCGTCCCATCGCGATTAACGGCGTCGGCGGTTACGGTCCATTCGGCGAAGTTGAATATTACTGGTTCGGCGGTCAGAGATATTGCTGGGAAGATGCTGGCTGGCGTGATGGTGGTTGGTACGTGTGCGGCGAGAGTCAGCATCAAGGTGCAGGCTGGGGCGGCCCGGCGGGTTGGAATTTCTGGCACCATCACGGACATCTCGTCGTCGACAGAATAGTGCACTCGTCATTTGCCGGAGGCGGCCCGCAGAGGGAGGAGCCCCATGCGCAGGCGGCCAGCTTTCAGATCGTTGCGGACCAGCCATCGACCGTAACAGGTGCGCAGCTCTGTCTGGCGGTCGACACCAAACGGCCAATTTCCCCTGACGCCAGTGTACAAGTCAGACCTGTCGCCCAGGGAGCAAAGCCGTTCTCGATATCCGGTACTTTTTATCCGGTCATCGTCGTTCGTTGCGATCGGCCCGGTTCGGGCATGGCAACAAAATGGACTGCCACCGACGACCACGAATGGAAAATCCTCGTAAGCGGCGCGCCGATGTGTCTGTCGTCGCGACTTCCGGTGAGCTTCGCGCCACTGGTCCAGCCGTTTCTCCGCGCTTTTCAAACTTCCGGACATGACTCGAACTTCGCCTATCTTGCAAATGATCTGGATGCCAACAACCCGGCGCAAATTGTCGCCAATCCGGAACTTTTGGTGAGCCAATGCGGGCGGCCGGAGGCCTCGGATTTCTTCGGCTATGACAAGACCAACGGCGCCATATCGGCGCCCGACCAACTCTGCATCACCATTCACGGCGATACCACGAGCAAACCGGCCCGATTTGATGCGGGCATGCCGGTACGCATCCAGGCCTGTCGCGACATTCGGTCATTCTATCGATGGGATTATCCGTCGGAGATGCGCTGGACAATCGGATCGGGCGACGAAACGGCGCCGAACTTCTTTCCGCGTGATCGTGCCGACTATTTCAGCGGCGCTGACGGACTTCCGATAGTGGGGCCGATGGGCAGATGCCTGACCGCGGACTTTCCGCTCAAGATTGCGGTTACGTCGGATTGCGACGGCCGGGTCGAACAAGACTGGAAGCGTGACGGTCTGATGTTGCGGCTCGGGAATCGATCCGACTGCCTGACACGAAATGCGGACGGGACCGTCGGATTGGGCGTTTGCGCCAAGACATCGAACCAGCAATGGCGCTATCGAATTAAGGAGCCGGTGCCGAATGCGAAGTGGCTGAACGCCGACGTCTTTGCTCAAATTCACCCGCAGGACAACGAAGCCGAATGTCTCGTCGTGGGGGCTGATCCGTTTCCGGACGCTGTGCGCCAACGCAATCCGGTGAAAGTGGCCGCATGCGGCTCCGTTTTGCCGCGGCAAACAGATTGGTTCGAGAAAACCACGGTTCACACGCTCCGTCTCGCCTATTTGCGCTACGCAAATGACGACGGCAGCCATGCCTCGCAAGGACGCCAGACCGACGAAGAGTCGAAGCGAATGATGGAAAGCGTCGCTGGATATCTAAGCGACTACTATCGCGTCTTGGGTCTGCGCTTCGTCTTCGATCCTGATCACGATTACCTCAAAGCCAATGATACATTGGCGAACGAGGCCAAATGGTATGGTCATAACGAACTGGAAGGAGGGTCTCACAGCACAAAGATCGCATCGACAACATTCTACGGCAAAGCGACATTAACGAGCATGGCCGGCTATCACGGTGGTGGCTCAAGTGGCGGCGTCGCGGAATTCGAACTCGATCGCATGCGAGAACTTATCAGCAAAAATCCCGAGACCAACTATTTTCAGGTGACACCGATGCCGATCGCCAAGGACGGCCTGCCGGCGGTTTCCTATGGCGTATCCATCAATCGGGTCGGTGACAGCTGGAGTTCGATGATTACGATCGCGCACGAGTTTGGTCATTTCTTTGGCCTGGGACATACCTTCGGGCCCGATGAGTTCGGCGATACACCCGACGATGTAAATGATGGCAGGGAATGGGAATTGCACGGGTCAAACACCTGCGGCAATCTCAGAACCATCACGCTGGATGGCAAACGCATAACACCGGAGCGCACCAACAACATTGGCTATATCAAGTGCATGATCGGTCGCGCGCGCCCGTCATTTACACCTATGCAACTCGGCCTGATGACATGGATGCTCAACAACCAGCTTAATCGCTATCCGATGGTTGCCTGCCAACCCACGCGTTCCTACGATGCCAACCGTGTCGAATGCGAGAATGACGAAAGTTTGACGCTATGCCTTCAAACTGCCGACTATCTCCGCAAGAGCGGAAGTCCGAACCTGCAATGCATCAGAGGCGGACGCTATACCAGGGCGATCACGGAGGCGCTTCAATTTCCTGCGGTTCTGGACCTTCTGAACAATGCTCCCGCCGGCCGCCGCTTAATGAACAAGCTCGCAGGATCGCCGGCGCAGGACTCGCAACTTAAGCCGGAGGCCGCCGATGCCGTTCTGAAAGCCTTGAGGGATGGTCAAAACCTTCCCGTCACCATGGCCGTTGTCAATCGACTGAACGAATTCCGGGAACAGGCTGAACATACCCCGTCACTCGCAGCGAGCGGATTTACGATAGGGGGCCACGCGCCGAGTGCTGCCGATTCGAAATCAATCGGAACGCTTGCACAAAATATCTTCAAACGTGGATTTATCGAGAGAGTGCCGTCGATTTCTGCCCGCTAGCCAGATGGCTTCGCCGTACCGGGAGCGACAAATGACCGCTCAAGGCGCTCATATAGTTGACACTATCGCATTCCATTCATTCAGCCCGGTCGCCGTGATCTGCCTTACGTTGTACAAAATCAAGACACGAAACGCCCCGCCTGCGAAATAGAGCAGGCGGCAGGCACCGTTTCTCTTCGACCCGCTGAACGAGTTTTCAGTGCAGCAAGTAGATTGTCCTCACACTGCTCATTCCATCAATTCGTCCGCCGCAATCTCCGCACGTGACCTAGACACAACGCAATCTCCGGCACGGCATGCGCCTTCGCATTGAACACCGCTTCTCGTATGTCCTGTGGGAAGCATCAAGAAAACAGAGACAACGCGCAGCTACAAGACCCGCCTTGATTTGTTGGCGCGGTCGACAAAGGATTTGGTCAATTTACTCGGCGCTGTCGTGCTCAATCTCAAAACATCGAATGCCCTCGCGCTCGATGTGCCACCGAAGCTACTCCCCCCGCGCTGATGAGGTCATCGAATAGGCACTTCCGGTTTTGGCACTTAGCGGACATGGCGCGATGTCCGACTTCAGTCCGTTATGAGACATTCGCCAACGCCTCTGCATTCGCCTGCTCAACCCAGGAACGATTTGAGCAACGCCTGCTCGATGCGGCTCGCATGCCGTTCCTTGTGCCGCAAAATATAGAAGGCGCGTCGTGGCAGATCAAACCTGACGCGGTGCAGGGTTTTGGCTGCGAGCGATTGCGCAACGACGAGATCGGAAATCGCAGTGGCGCTGTCGCCGGTTTCCACGGCGGTGCGGACCGCTTCGTTGGAGGGCAACTCCAGCGCGATCCGAAGATCGGATAGTTTGATGCCGGATTGCCGTAAGGCCACCTCGAACATCGACCGGGTGCCGGAGCCGGGCTCGCGCAATATCCAGGCGGTCGTCAGTAAATCCTTCGCTGTGATTTTCTTGCGGCCGACCCATGGATGTTTGGCGCCGACCACCACGATCAGCGCGTCGCCATCGATCTTTTTGGCCGTCAGCGAGGCATCATCGACTTCGCCCTCGACAAAACCGAGGTCGGCGCTGCCCTCCGCGACCGCGCGCGCGACCAGTTCGGTATTGGCGATGGTGACGTTGAGATCGACGCCGGGATAGGCGGCGTGAAAGGTCTGAAGCCGGCCCGGCAGCCAGTAATTTGCCACCGTCTGGCTGGCAGCAATCGCCAGCGAACCGCGCTTCAACCCCGAGAGATCATTGAGAACCTGCTCGGCGGCCTTGGCGCGCGCCAGCACCGCACGGGCCTCGATCAGGAAATCGCGGCCGGTCTGCGTCAGCACGATGCCGCGGCCGATGCGGTCGAACAGCTTGATATCGTAACGCGCTTCGAGCGCCGCGATGGCGGCACTCGTTGCAGATTGCGTCAGGTTCAATTCGCCGGCGGCCTGCGTGACGTGCTGCTTTTCCGCGACCGCGATGAAGATGCGCAATTGTTCCAGCGTCATGCTCTATCCGATGAGTTTGATCAGTCCGAGACTGAAGCTTGCGATAAAGAGGAAGGCGAGGGCGCCCAAGAGGGCCGGCCGAATGCCCTTGGCCAGCAGCTTGCGGATGTCGGTCTCCAGCCCCATCGCCGCCAGTGCAACCGTGAGCAGGAACGTGGTCACGGCGACAATCCACATTTTCGCCTCGGCCGGAACGGCGATCACGCTGTTGATGCCGACCAGCGCGACGAAGCCGAGCACGAACCAGGGCATTGGCGGGCGGGCGGATGATTGGTCGCCCTTGTTGCTGCCACGGGCCATCAATCCCAGCGTGATCACGACCGGCGCCAGCAGCATGACGCGGGACAGTTTGGCGATGGTTCCGAACTCGCCGGACTTCTGGCCGTCCTGGAACGCCGCGGCGACAACCTGCGCGATTTCGTGGATCGATGCGCCGCTCCACAGCCCGAACGCGTGGGGATCGAGCTGCAGCAGGCCCGGCAGCAGCGGATAGGTGAACATCGCAACCGACCCGAACACGGTCACGCAGGCCACCGCGTAAGCCACGTCTTCATCCGGGGCGTTGGTCACGGTGTTGGTGGCGATCACGGCCGAGGCGCCGCAAATCGAAGTGCCGGCGGCAATCAACTGCGCCAGTTTGCGCTCGACGCCCAGCAGCCGTCCCATCCAGACCGTAAAGGCGAAGGTGGCGACTAACGTGGCGGCGATAATGCCGATGCCGCGGCCACCGACCTCAATCACCTGGGTGATTGTCAATTGCAGCCCGAGCAGGATGATGGCGATGCGGAGCAATCGCCGCATGCTGAAGGTGACGCCTGCCTTGGCGACCGCGGGCGTGCCGACGAGATTATGAAAGGCGATCCCGACTACGATAGCCAGGATCAGCGGGCTGAACGTCGCCATGACAGGCAATTGCCGGATAGCATAGGCCGAGACCGCAACCGCCGACGTCAGCATTAGACCGGGCAGGGTGGCCAGGACGGCCTTGCCCAGTTCATGCCCCGGTCCCGACATGGCTTTCCGGGGAAGCGGCGTGGCGAGACTGGTGCTGGAAGCGAGTTGAGAGGCTGAATTGGTCATGATCGGGCTCCGTCGATTTGGTACGCCCAAGATCGATGTTTTCGATCAATCAATCCAACAGATAATAATAGTCAAAACAATCGATTTTACCGATGAATCGGCGATTAGCCCCGTCCGCGATAGGGCGCGACACCCTGTTCGGGGATCCACATCCCCTTGGGCAGCTTGCCGGTCTGCCAGAACACGTCGATCGGAATGCCGCCGCGCGGATACCAGTAGCCGCCGATGCGCAGCCATTTCGGCTTGATTTCCGCCGCGATCCGCTTGCCGATCGCGACCGTGCAGTCCTCGTGGAACGCGCCGTGATTGCGGAAGCTCGCGACATAGAGTTTCAGGGATTTCAACTCCAGCAGCCATTGTCCCGGCACGTAATCGATCATCAGATGCGCGAAATCCGGCTGGCCGGTGACTGGGCAGAGCGAGGTGAATTCCGGCGCGGTGAAGCGCACCACATAATTGGTGTCCTTTTGCGGGTTGGGCACGCGGTCGAGCTTCGCCTCGTCGGGCGAGGTGGGCCATTCCACGGCGCGGCCCAACTGGAGGCCCGTTGAATTCGATGCGGGATTGGACGACTTTTTCGAGGATTTGCTGGGCTTCTTGGACATACTGGTCTCCGTTGCCGCGTTATTAGACAATTCGCCGCCCGGCGTCACGGGCCAGGCAATCTGCAAGGCAACCTTTTCCGCCGTGATGGCTTGCTGTAGAAGCAGCGCCAACCTGTCCAATCCCGACTTCCAAAGAGGCTCCTATGACCGCCATCGTCGACATCATCGGCCGCGAAATCCTTGATAGCCGCGGCAATCCCACGGTCGAGGTCGATGTGGTGCTCGAGGACGGCTCGATCGGCCGCGCTGCCGTGCCGTCGGGCGCCTCCACAGGAGCCCATGAGGCGGTCGAACTGCGCGACGGCGACAAGGCGCGCTATCTCGGCAAGGGCGTGCAGAAGGCCGTCACCGCCGTGAACGGCGAAATCTTCGATGCGCTCAGCGAAATGGCGGTCGAGGAACAGGTCCAGATCGACCAGATCATGATCGATCTCGACGGCACGCCGAACAAGAGCCGGCTCGGCGCCAATGCCATCCTCGGCGTGTCGCTCGCCTGCGCCAAGGCGGCGGCGGAATCCTTCGACATGCCGCTTTATCGCTATGTCGGCGGCACCTCGGCGCGGACCTTGCCGGTGCCGATGATGAACATCATCAATGGCGGCGTGCACGCCGACAATCCGATCGATTTCCAGGAATTCATGATCATGCCGGTTGGTGCCGCGACCTTCGCGGAAGCGCTGCGCTGCGGTTCGGAAATCTTCCACACGCTGCGCGGCGAGTTGAAGAAGGCCGGTCACAACACCAATGTCGGCGACGAAGGCGGTTTCGCGCCGAACCTGCCGTCGGCGGATGCCGCGCTGGAGTTCGTCATGGCCGCGATCGGCAAGGCCGGTTACAAGGCCGGCGGCGACGTGATGCTGGCGCTGGATTGCGCCGCCACCGAATTCTTCAAGGACGGCAATTACGTCTACGGCGGCGAGAACAAAACCCGTTCCGGTTCCGAACAGGCGAAATATCTCGCCGATCTGGCGTCGCGTTATCCGATCGTCTCGATCGAGGACGGCATGTCCGAAGACGACATGGACGGCTGGAAGCAATTGACCGACCTGATCGGCGGCAAGTGCCAACTCGTTGGTGACGATCTGTTCGTCACCAACGTGACGCGGCTTGCCGACGGCATCAAGAACGGCCGCGCCAATTCCATTCTGGTCAAGGTCAACCAGATCGGCACGCTGACGGAAACGCTCAGCGCCGTCGAGATGGCCTACAAGGCCGGCTATACCGCCGTGATGTCGCACCGCTCCGGCGAGACGGAAGACTCCACCATTGCCGATCTCGCGGTCGCGACCAATTGCGGCCAGATCAAAACCGGCTCATTGGCGCGCTCCGATCGCACCGCCAAGTACAATCAGTTGCTGCGGATCGAGCAGGAATTGGGAAGCCAGGCGAAATATGCGGGCAGGGCGGCGCTGAAGGCGCTGGCGTAAGGCCGCCACCGCCGATTTCGCCATTGCAGACGGCATAATCGGGCTTGCCTTCCCGTCGTAACCTGAGAACACTCCCGGCCAATTCGGCTTAAGCCGGAACAGGGAGGTTACGATGAGTTCAGATGGCAAGACCGGGCTTGAGCTGCGTTCCCTAATCAAGAAGAGCGGCGAGCTCGAAATATCGCTGGCCAGCGTTCCGATTGCCGAGCCCTCCGCCGACCAGGTCGTGGTCCGCGTCGAAGCGGCGCCGATCAATCCGTCGGACCTCGGCCTTCTGGTTGGCGCGGCCGACATGAGTTCAGCCAAGGCGTCCGGCACCAAGGACGCGCCAGTGGTCACAGCCAAAGTCCCGGAAGCGGCGATGCGCGCGATGGCCGCGCGGCTCGATGAATCCATGCCGGTCGGCAATGAGGGCGCCGGCGTCGTGATCAAGACCGGGTCGTCCGATGCCGCGAAAGCGCTGATGGGCAAGACCGTCGCGATGATCGGCGGCGCGATGTATGCGCAATACAAAACGATCAGGGCAGGCGACTGCCTGGTGCTGCCGCCCGGCATCACGCCCGCCGAGGGCGCGTCGTGCTTTGTCAATCCGCTGACGTCGCTTGGCATGGTCGAGACCATGCGGCGCGAAGGCCATAAAGCGCTGGTGCATACCGCGGCCGCTTCAAACCTCGGCCAGATGCTCAACAAGATCTGCGTCAAGGACGGCGTCGATCTCGTCAATATCGTGCGCAGCTCCCAGCAGGCGGAGATCCTGCGCAAGCTCGGCGCCAAGCACATCGTCGATTCCACTGCATCCAGCTTTATGGCCGATCTAACCGCGGCGCTGATGGAAACCGGCGCGACGCTGGCGTTCGATGCGATCGGCGGCGGCAAGCTCGCCGGGCAGATTTTGACCGGCATGGAAATCGCGATCAACAAGACCGCCAAGGTCTATAGCCGCTACGGGTCGAGCGTGCACAAGCAGGTCTATATCTATGGCGGCCTCGATCCCGGTCCGCTCGAATTGAGCCGGGCGTTCGGCATGGCCTGGGGCGTCGGCGGCTGGCTATTGTTTCCGTTCCTGCAGAAGATCGGCCCCGCCGACGGGATGCGGCTGCGCCAGCGCGTGGTCGACGAACTCAAGACCACCTTCGCCAGCCATTATACGCAAGTGGTGTCGTTGCAGGAGGCGCTGCAGCTGTCGCACATCGCCGTCTACAACAAGCGCGCGACCGGCGAAAAATACCTGATCAATCCGAATAAGGGCTGATGGGTTTCTGCGCCCGGCGCTCGCGCCGATCATTGCCCAACGAATTACACGACAGGAGTTGTTGAAAACGATTTTAAAAAACGGGGAAAATCAATGTCTGCAGATCTGAAGTATCTCGCCTTCACGGCCATCCTGACCGCGTCGCTGTGGATTCCCTATATCGCCTGCCAGGTGATGACCAATGGGGGACTGACGCCCCCGAATTATCTCGATCCCACGCCGCGGCCGGTGCCGCTGTGGGGCAGGCGGGCCGACCGGACCTATATCAATGCGGTAGAGAGCTTCGCGCCATTTGCGGCGCTGGTGATCGCGGTTCATCTCGCGGGCAAGGCCAACGCGATGACGGCGTTCTGGGCGATGGCGTTCTTCTGGCTGCGGCTGGCCCACGCCGTCGTCTATCTCTTCGGCATTCCCTATCTGCGCACGGTGCTGTTCACGCTCGGTTATGTCGCGGTGGCCGGGATGTTCTGGGAATTCATCAAGTAGGCCGCTTTTTGGATTGATGCCGGCAGCAATGCCGAGAGTGTGACCAATCCATGCACTTGCATCTTGTGCCGGCGACGCTAGGGTGACGCCGAATTCGGTCCCGTATCCGCCTCAAAAGGAAATCTCATGGCCCACACCTACAATGTCGTCGTCATTCCCGGCAGCCTTCGCAAGGAAAGCTTCTCCCTCAAGATCGCCAATGCGTTCGTCGACCTGGCGCCCGAAGCGCTCAAGCTCAATGTCGTGACCTTGAACGGGCTTTCCTTTTTCAACCAGGATCTGGAAGCCAGCCCGCCGGCCGATTGGGTGGCTTTCCGCGAAAAAATCCAGGCGTCGCAAGGCGTGCTGTTCGTCACCCCCGAATACAACCGTTCGATCTCCGGTGTCCTGAAGAACGCCATCGATGTCGCGTCGCGGCCTTACGGCAAAAGCTCGTTCCTCGGCAAGCCGACCGGCATCGTCAGCAATTCGCCGGGCCCGCTCGGCGGCGTCAGTGCGGCCAAGCACCTGCAGCAGATCCTGCCTGGCATATCCGGATCGATCATGGGCCAGCCCGAGATCTACCTGAACGGCGTCGGCGATGCCTTCAACGACAAGGGCGCGCTGGTCAAGGAATCGATGCAGACGGTGATGAAGCAATATATCGACGCTTTCGCGACCTACGTGCACAAGCACAACACCTAAAGCGTTTTCGCGGCCCGGTTGGCGGTCTTAGGATTCCATTAACCGGGCCGGTCGCATGCTCGGCTCATGGTCTCACGCAGCCAACTCAAATCCCTGTTGACCGGGCTCGCCCTCTATACAATGGCGGCGGCCATGGTCGGCTATTTCGGCGTCAACGCCTATACCGGAAAGTATGGGTTGAATGCGCGCCAGGAGCTCGACCAGGAGATCATCGCGCTGACCTCCGAGTTGGCCCGCCTGAAGCGGGAGCGGACGGAAGGCGAACAGCGGGTCTCGCTGCTGCGGTCCGACCGGGTCGACCCCGACATGCTCGACGAGCGCGCACGCTATCAGCTCGATTATGCCAACCCGCATGACCTGGTCCGGACCGGCAATCCGAACTGATCGTCAAATTACAAATTTGCGCGAAATAGATTTCGAAAATGTCGCGCCGCATTGCACTGCGGCATAGCAAAATTTCGGCAAGATCACGCAATCCTTTCATGGCGGTTTGAGTTGGGTTAGAGAGAGCTATTCGTTCTCTCATCCGGAAATGCCATGGCCGCACCGAAGAAAAGCGTCGCGAAAGAAACTGCGCAGGGGAATGGCGCCGACACCCCCCCGGAATTCACCCGGGAGCAGGAACTGGGCGCGCTGCGCGACATGCTCTTGATCCGCCGATTCGAGGAAAAGGCCGGCCAGCTCTACGGAATGGGTGCGATCGGCGGCTTCTGCCATCTCTATATCGGCCAGGAAGCGATCGTCGTCGGCATGCAGATGGCCCTGAAGAAGGGCGATCAGGTCATAACCGGATACCGCGATCACGGGCACATGCTGGCCACCGGCATGGAAGCCAAGGGCGTGATGGCCGAGCTGACCGGACGCCAGGGCGGTTATTCTCGCGGCAAGGGCGGCTCCATGCACATGTTCAGCAAGGAGAAGAACTTCTTCGGCGGCCACGGCATCGTCGGCGCCCAGGTTTCGCTCGGCACCGGTTTGGCCTTCGCCAATCGCTATCGCGGTAACGATTTCGTCAGTCTGGCCTATTTCGGCGACGGCGCATCGAACCAGGGCCAGGTCTATGAAAGCTTCAACATGGCCGAGCTGTGGAAGCTCCCGGTGATCTACATCATCGAGAACAACCGCTATGCGATGGGCACCTCGGTCACGCGCTCGTCAGCCCAGACCGATTTCTCCAAGCGCGGCATTTCCTTCAACATTCCGGGCGAACAGGTCGACGGCATGGACGTTCGCGCCGTGAAGGCCGCGGGCGACCGCGCCGTGGCCTGGTGCCGCGCCGGCAAGGGGCCTTTCATCCTGGAAATGCAGACCTACCGTTACCGCGGCCACTCGATGTCTGATCCGGCCAAGTATCGCACCCGCGAGGAAGTTGACAAGGTTCGCCACGACAGCGACCCGATCGAGATGGTGCGCAATCGTTTGCTGGAAGCCAAGATGAGCGAGCAGGACCTGAAGGCGATCGACGCCGAGGTGCGCGAGATCGTCAACGCCGCCGCCGACTTCGCCCAGCACGACCCCGAACCCGATGCCGCTGAATTGTGGACCGACATCTATCGTTAAACGCGCGAAACGCTTGTCGCGCAGAATGTGCGCAGCCTAAAGCAGCTTAAAGAGTGAATTTTCCGGAGCGGATATGCCAATTCAAGTGCTAATGCCTGCGCTGTCGCCGACCATGGAGAAGGGCAACCTTTCGAAATGGCTGAAGAAGGAAGGCGAAGCCATCAAGTCGGGCGATGTCATCGCCGAGATCGAAACCGACAAGGCGACGATGGAAGTCGAAGCCACCGATGAGGGCACGCTGGGCAAGATATTGATCCCGGAAGGCACCGCCGACGTCGCGGTCAACACGCCGATCGCGACCATTCTGGCCGACGGCGAAAGCGCCGCCGATGCCGGCAGCGCACCGGCTACCGCCAAACAGGATGCACCGGCGCCAGCCGCCGAAGCGAAATCTGCGCCAGCTCCCAAGGCCGAAGCACCCAAGGCCGAAGCAACTGCACCTGCTGCGCCCAAAGCCGCTGTCGCCGAACCCGATCCGGAAGTCCCCGCCGGCACCGAGATGGTGACGATGACGATCCGCGACGCATTGCGTGACGCGATGGCCGAGGAAATGCGTAGGGATCCCGACGTGTTCCTGATGGGCGAAGAAGTCGCGGAATATCAGGGCGCCTACAAGGTCAGCCAGGGATTGCTGCAGGAATTCGGCGCCCGGCGCGTGATCGATACCCCGATCACCGAGCATGGCTTTGCCGGCATCGGCGTCGGCGCCGCGATGGCGGGTCTGAAGCCAATCGTCGAATTCATGACCTTCAACTTCGCCATGCAGGCGATGGACCAGATCATCAACTCAGCCGCCAAGACGCTGTATATGTCCGGCGGACAGATGGGCTGCTCGATCGTGTTCCGCGGTCCCAACGGTGCCGCAGCCCGCGTCGCGGCCCAGCACAGCCAGGACTACTCGGCCTGGTACTCCCAAGTGCCCGGCCTCAAGGTGGTCGCGCCGTTCTCGGCCGCCGACTACAAAGGCCTGTTGAAGGCCGCGATCCGCGATCCCAATCCGGTGATCTTCCTCGAAAACGAAATGCTGTACGGGCATTCCGGCGAGGTCCCAAAACTCGACGACTACGTGATCCCGATCGGCAAAGCGCGTGTGGTGCGCACGGGCGGTCATGTCACCATCATCTCCTGGTCGAACGGCATGTCCTATGCGCTGAAGGCCGCCGATGAACTCGCCAAGGAAGGCATCGAGGCCGAGGTGATCGATCTGCGCACGCTGCGCCCGATGGACACCGAAACGCTGGTGGCCTCCGTCAAGAAAACCGGCCGCGCCGTCACCGTGGAAGAAGGCTGGCAGCAGAACGGCGTCGGCGCTGAAATCGCCGCACGGCTGATGGAGCACGCCTTCGATTACCTCGATGCGCCGGTGGCGCGGGTGTCGGGCAAGGATGTGCCGATGCCATACGCGGCCAATCTTGAAAAGCTCGCATTGCCCTCGGTGGCCGAGGTGGTCGAAGCCGCCAAAGCCGTTTTGTACCGGTGACGCATGCCGGGTCCCAAGGAACAGCCATTGCCGCCTGATGTCATGGGGCGCGATGACGCGACCGAGGTGCTGCGCACCTTTGTGGTCGATGGCGGCCTCTCGATCGCGTTCACCCGCGCCTTCGAGGAGCCTGATATGTGGGGTCTGCTGCTGGTGGATATCGCGCGACATGCCGCGCGGGCCTATGCCAAGGAAAGCGCCTATAGCGAGGACGAAGCGCTGGCGCGCATCGTCGAGATGTTCGAAGCTGAAATCGCGCGGCCGACCGATCTGGGCAATACCACGCCCCGGTCGCAACAGGGACATTGACGGTGAGCGTTGAATCCTACCATTTCGATTTCATGGCGGAAGCGATCCGCGAGGCGGAGATCAGCATCTCCGAGGGCGGTCTGCCGATCGGCGCGGTGCTGACGCGCGACAAGAAGATCATTTCGCGCGGCTATAATCGCCGGGTGCAGGAGCAGAACGTCATCCTGCATGGCGAGATGTCCTGCATGCGCAATGCCGGGCTGATCCCGTTTCATGACACCGTGATGTACACGACGCTGTCGCCGTGCTCGATGTGCGCGGGCGCGATCGGATTGTTCAAGCTGTCGCTGCTGGTCATCGGCGAGTCCGTGACGTTTCCGGGCAGCAAGGACATCCTGACCCAGTTCGGCATTCCCTTTATCGATCTCGAGGACGAACGGTCGGTCAACATGATGAAGTCATGGCGATCGGTTCCCGCCAACGAACGCCTTTGGCAAGGCGATATCGGCAATTGACGCGGCGCTTCGAACTTTCATCGGGTGACAACACCCAAACCTTTCCGCGTTGGGCTTTCCAGCGATTGGAAGACAACGAACAAGAATATCCTGTGAGGTCAGTATGCCCATCAACATTCTGATGCCTGCGCTGTCGCCGACGATGGAGAAGGGCAACCTTGCCAAGTGGCTCAAGAAAGAGGGCGACAAGGTCAAGTCCGGCGACGTGATCGCGGAAATCGAAACCGACAAGGCGACCATGGAGGTCGAGGCGGTCGATGAGGGCACCATCGCAAAAATCCTGGTGCCGGAAGGCACGCAGGACGTCGCGGTCAATGACGTGATCGCGGTGCTCGCCGGCGACGGCGAGGACGTCAAGGCAGCGGGAGCAGGGGCGGTTAGCGCGCCGAAAGCGGCAGCTCCGGCTCCGGCGGCGGAAGCTCCGAAGCCTGCACCGGCATCTGTACCCGCAGCATCCACCGCACCCGCAGCGGCCCCCGCGGCCAAGGCTCCGGCCCCCGCCGCCGCAGCGCCAGCATCCGCTGCGCCGCAGGCCAATGGCCATGCCCGCATTTTCTCATCGCCGCTGGCGCGCCGTCTCGCCAAGGAAGCCGGCATTGAGCTTGCGCGCATCAACGGCTCCGGCCCGCATGGCCGCGTCGTCGCTCGCGATGTCGAGGAAGCCAAATCCGGCAAGGGCCTCAAGGCGCCCGCGGCCGCACCCGCCAGCGGCGCGCCGTCGATTGCGCCCGGAATATCCGACAAGCAGATTCTCGCGCTGTTCGAGCCCGGCAGCTACGACGTCGTTCCGCACGACGGCATGCGCCGCACTATCGCGCAACGGCTCACCGCCTCGGTACAGACCGTTCCGCATTTCTACCTGACGATGGACTGCGACATCGGCAAGCTTTTGTCCGCGCGCGAGGAAATCAACGCGACCGCGCCCAAGGACAAGGAAAAGAAGCCGCTCTACAAATTGTCGGTCAACGATTTCGTCATCAAGGCGATGGCGATCGCACTCCAACGCATTCCCGACTGCAATGTGAGCTGGACCGAAGGCGGCATGCTCAAGCACCACCACTCGGACATCGGCGTAGCCGTGGCGATGCCGGGCGGCCTGATCACGCCGATCATCCGCCACGCCGAAACCAAGTCACTGTCGACGATCTCGGCCGAGATGAAGGATTTCGCGGCCCGGGCTCGCGCGCGCAAGCTCAAGCCCGATGAATATCAGGGCGGCACCACCGCGATTTCCAACCTCGGCATGTACGGCATCAAGGATTTCACGGCCGTGATCAACCCGCCGCACGCGACCATCCTGGCGGTCGGCACCTCTGAGGAGCGCGCGGTCGTACGTAATGGCAAGATCGAAGCCGCGCACATCATGAGCGTGACGCTGTCCTGCGACCACCGCGCGGTCGATGGCGCGCTCGGGGCAGAACTGATCGGCGCGTTCAAGATGCTGATCGAAAACCCCGTGATGATGATGGTGTGAGTTAACAAGAGCGGTGGATGCGGCTCTTTCTTCCCTCTCCCCTTGTGGGAGAGGGTGGCTTCGCGAAACGAAGCCGGGTGAGGGGATGCGTCAGAGCGTACCGTTTCAGAGAACAAGCGAGTAAGACATGGCCGACACGTCCTTCGACATCATCATCATCGGCTCCGGCCCCGGCGGCTACGTCACCGCGATCCGGGCGGCGCAGCTTGGGTACAAGACCGCGATCATCGAGAAATCCTATTTGGGCGGCATCTGCCTGAACTGGGGCTGCATCCCGACCAAGGCCCTGCTGCGCTCGGCGGAAATCTATCACTACATGCAGCACGCCGGCGATTACGGGCTCTCGGCCGAGAAAGTCTCGTTCGATGCCGCTGCGGTCGTCAAGCGCTCGCGCGGCGTCTCGAAACGCCTCAATGACGGCGTCGGTTTTCTCATGAAGAAAAACAAGGTGACGGTGATCTGGGGCGAAGCCTCGATCGATGCGCCCGGCAAGATCACGGTCAAGAAATCCGCCGTCGAGGCGCCAAAGGGCGCGCTGGGCGAGGGCGCCTACCAGGCCAAGCACATCATCCTGGCCACCGGCGCTCGCCCGCGCGTGCTGCCGGGGTTAGAGCCCGACAAGAAGCTGATCTGGACTTATTTCGAGGCGATGGTGCCGGAGAAAATGCCGAAATCGCTATTGGTGGTGGGCTCCGGCGCGATCGGCATCGAATTCGCGTCGTTCTTCCACACCATGGGCTCTGAAGTAACCGTGGTCGAAGTGCTGCCGCAGATCCTGCCCGTCGAAGACGCCGAGATCGCGACCCTGGCGCGCAAGCGCTTCGAGAAACAGGGCATCAAGATTCTCAGCAATACCAAGGTGACAAAGCTTGAGAAGAGGAGCGACAGCGTGGTCGCTACCATCGATGACGGCAAGGCGCCGCAGACGATCGAGTTCGACCGGGTGATTTCGGCGGTCGGCGTGGTCGGCAATACCGAAAATCTCGGGCTGGAAAAGCTCGGCGTCAAAACCGATCGCGGCTGCGTCGTGATCGACGGCTACGGCAAGACCAACGTGCCCGGCATCTACGCCATCGGCGACGTCGCCGGCCCGCCGATGCTGGCCCACAAGGCCGAGCACGAGGGCGTGATCTGCGTCGAGGCGATCAAGGGCCTGCATCCGCACGCGATGGACAAGAACCTCATTCCCGGCTGCACGTACTGCAATCCGCAGATCGCTTCAGTGGGGCTGACCGAAGCCAAGGCCAAAGAGGGCGGCCGCGAAATCCGCGTCGGACGTTTTCCGTTCGTCGGCAACGGCAAAGCGATTGCGCTCGGCGAAGACCAGGGACTCGTAAAAGTGATCTTCGACAAGAAGACCGGCCAGTTGCTCGGCGCCCACATGATCGGCGCCGAAGTCACCGAACTGATCCAGGGCTATGTGGTCGCGATGAATCTCGAAACCACCGAAGAAGAACTGATGCACACGGTCTTCCCGCATCCGACGCTGTCGGAGATGATGAAGGAAGCGGTGCTGGATGCGTATGGCCGGGTGCTGAATATCTGAGGGCGATTACCCTCCGCCCTCATCCTGAGGATGAGGTCAGAATTTGCTGAAGGAGCGGCGCTTCGCGCCGATAGTTGCAGACTCCTGCCTGTCCTGCTTGGATCAAGTTGCGTGCAATTTTGTGCACCGACCTCAGGAAACCCATGT
Organism: uncultured Alphaproteobacteria bacterium; assembly: GCA_963790595.1. Classification (GTDB taxonomy): domain Bacteria; phylum Pseudomonadota; class Alphaproteobacteria; order Rhizobiales; family Xanthobacteraceae; genus Bradyrhizobium. The sequence goes on from CAWBPE010000017.1 coordinate 70,320, forward strand.
CCGACTCCCAGCCGATTGGCGGCGATCATCATTCGCCGGACGAAATCCTGGCGCATCCACGTTTCGCGGCCGCGCGAACCGCCTTCGTCGAAGCGGTGCTCGGCCTTTACGAGGGTGATGCACTCTTGAACCGCTTGCTGCTCGAGGCGGCGCGCCAGATCACCTTCAACATGATCGTGTCGCTCCATTTCCGCTATAACGAGGACGATCGGGCCACATGGCCGACCATGCGCGCGCTCAAGGAGCAGATGACGGTGTTCGGGCTGTCGAGCCCGCGCCGCATCGAAGACCTCGTGGCCCGGCTGGTGGACCTCGGCTATCTCGAAACCCTGATATCGATGCGCGACGGTCGCGTGCGCATTCTGATGCCGACGCCTAAGATGATCTCGCTCGACCAGGATTGGCTGACCGCGCTTTATCAGCCATTGCACGTCATGTTCCCGGATCCCGGCTATTCAGAGGTGATCGAGCGGGATCCCGCCTTTCAACGCGCCCAGCGATTGGTAGCGCCGGGCTTTTCCGCCCACGGCTCCCAGATCCTGGCGGGCAATCCGGACATCATGCTGTTCATGAATCGCGATGCCGGCATGACGATCCTGACCAAGCTCGTGCAGATGTTTGAGGCGGCCGATGGCAACGCCCTCGAAAAGCTGTCCTACACCGATATCGGCGCCCGTTTCGGCGTGTCACGCACCCATGTGCGCACACTTCTGCAGGACGCCGAGCAGGCCGGCCTGGTGGCGCTCTCAGGTCAAGGCGGACGGTTGGTCGAATTGAAACCTGCCATCCTGCGGGCTTTCGACCGCTTCATCGCCGACGGCATGTCGGGACACGATCTGCTGTACAGGATCGCGCGGAGCCGCATGACGAGCGCAGCCTGAGAGGACGCGAACATAGCTCCGGCCTCATCCTGGGGAGCGGCGTCTTGGCCGCGTCTCGAAGGATGGCCGCGAGTCCGGGTGTTGCATCCATCCTTCGAGACGCTTGCTTCGCAAGCTCCTCAGGATGAGGGCGGATCCAGCTTCACCGCGCTGAACTACCCGACGGGCAAATCAAGTGCACATCCACGAAATCAAAGTCCAGTCCCGCTCGCAAAAATATTCTGATTTTCAGAAATTGCAAATCATTCTATATCTACGGTCATCCCGCCTCACAAGAGGGGCGCTTCGCGGTCGTCACGAACGTTGATGCGGGATGCGATGGACGCAGATGCGCCTTTGACGAATGGTGCTGATGCGGACGGCAAAGTCGTGTGGTTCTGACGCCTCGACGCCGGTGTCAAGTTGGTGGCGGCAACGCTGCCGATGACGGTGACAAAAGAGCCCGATCACCGGGGAGAGCACGAAATAAGTCGTAAAACCATTGCGCGGGGAATGCCGGGCGTTTCCGGTGTGACCGTGGTGACTAACGCGCGTGCTACCTACCAATACACGCGCGGCTGCGGGCGCACCAGCGCCCGGCATTCCCTGCGCCCTCTGTTTGGAGAGGGCCGAAATTCCTGGCATCACCCGGGCGAATCGCGCCGCGGGAATGCGGAGGTGTGTCATGCCGTCAATCTATCTCGATCTCATTCCTGCATCACGCCTCGTCCTCATCCTGAGGAGGCCGCACCGCGGCTATCTCGAAGGATGGCCGCGAGTCCGCGTGGCGCCTCCATCCTTCGAGACGCCATGCTCCGCATGGCTTCTCAGGATGAGGTCGGAGCCAGCTTCACGGAGTGATGTCGTCGGGCGTTTCGCAAGCGGGCAATGGAGAGACTCACATCATAGCCGCGACAACACAGCGCACCTCGTGAGGTTGGCGCGTTCTTGAGCCACCCATCCTTTGGTATGGCCCGCATCATCCTTTGAGATAAATGTTTCGCAAATACTTCACGACGAAGCCGGAATTTCTTTGCGCCCCACAACGAAAAGAGATTCTAATTCGCGTTATGCTCAATGGAATCCGTCGAAAAAGATTCGCTGCTGAATATCTAGCCGGCAAAAATTTTGATCAAAAAATTTGCTCGCCGTTTCGTGATGTTGCGCGCAGTAACAAACGTCTTGGTCCATCCTTACTTCCCCGTAACACAGTGCGACACGCGCGAGACACGACGCCTCGCACCGCGACTGGGTCAATGGGAGAAGAAAATGAAGACCACGATTTTGACGATTGCCGGATCAGCGCTGATTGCCTTGTCCACCGTTCAGTTCGCCGCCGCTGCGGAGCATCACCACCATCGCGCCAACAACAGCGCGCAGTACCGCGACACCAACGCCTCTGCGGCGCCGGCGGAGTGGGCGACCTCGGGTTATAGCTACGGTGGTGGCGTATCGGCTCCGGCCGGGCGCTGATTTTCAGCCTCATCCCTTAAAGCTGATATTCCAAAGGAAGGGCCGGTCGCAGGTGACCGGCTCTTTTCTTTTGGCCGGCTCCTTTTGATTTGGGTCGGTGGCTGGCGGCGGACGGGCTGTGCCAATTGAATACAAGATGGTTGCTTTCGAGCCACGATTGTTGCCTGGGCGCAACAGTTCCCGACGATTTAAGCTTCATCCAACGCAGTTTTGGTTTGCGCCGCTTTTTAGCCACACCCCTCCATGAAATCATTTGTCCGTAGGCCCAAAGGCCACGGCGCTCGCGCAGAGGACGGGATTTCCCGGTTTTCCTGGTTCGAGATGAGGCTGGGGAAACAGGTTAGCGATGGACGCCAAGACCAATATCAAGAAAAGACTGCCGAGCCGTCACGTGACGGAAGGTCCGGAACGCGCGCCGCATCGCTCCTATCTCTACGCCATGGGCTTGACCACCCAGCAGATCCACCAGCCGTTTGTCGGCGTGGCGTCGTGCTGGAACGAGGCCGCCCCCTGCAATATTTCGCTGATGCGCCAGGCCCAGGCGGTCAAGAAGGGCGTCGCCTCCGCCGGCGGCACGCCGCGCGAATTTTGTACGATCACCGTGACCGACGGTATCGCGATGGGTCATGACGGCATGCGTTCGTCGCTGCCGTCGCGCGAATGCATCGCCGACTCCGTCGAATTGACCATGCGGGGCCATGCCTATGATGCGCTGGTCGGTCTGGCCGGCTGCGACAAGTCGCTGCCGGGAATGATGATGGCGATGGTCCGCCTCAACGTGCCCTCGATCTTCATCTATGGCGGCTCGATCCTGCCCGGCAATTTCCGTGGCCAGCAGGTCACGGTGCAGGACATGTTCGAGGCCGTCGGCAAGCATTCGGTCGGCGAGATGTCCGACGAGGATCTCGATGAAATCGAGCGGGTGGCGTGCCCGTCCGCCGGCGCGTGCGGCGCACAATTTACCGCCAACACCATGGCGACGGTATCGGAAGCCATCGGACTGGCGTTGCCCTATTCGGCCGGCGCGCCGGCGCCTTACGAAATCCGCAACTCGTTCTGCATGACCGCCGGCGAGAAGGTCATGGAGCTGATCTCGCTGAATATCCGGCCGCGCGACATCGTTACCCGCCGCGCGCTGGAGAATGCCGCCGCCGTGGTGGCCGCTTCGGGCGGTTCGACCAATGCTGCGTTGCACCTGCCGGCGATCGCCCATGAATGCGGCATCAAGTTCGATCTATTTGATGTGGCCGAAATCTTCAAAAAGACACCATATGTCGCGGATTTGAAGCCAGGCGGTCGTTATGTCGCCAAAGATATGTTTGAGGTTGGCGGCATACCGCTTTTGATGAAGACGTTGCTCGATAACGGCCATTTGCACGGTGATTGTTTGACAGTCACGGGCCGCACGATCGCCGAAAACCTCAAAAGCGTGAAGTGGAATCCGCACCAGGACGTGGTGCGCCCCGCCGACAAGCCGATCACCGTTACCGGTGGCGTTGTTGGGCTGAAGGGGAATCTCGCGCCAGAAGGCGCGATTGTGAAAGTTGCGGGTATGTCGAATTTGAAATTTACCGGACCTGCCCGCTGCTTCGATCGCGAAGAAGATGCTTTCGAATCCGTCCAGAAGAAAACCTACAAAGAGGGCGAGGTCATCGTGATCCGCTATGAGGGACCGCGTGGCGGCCCCGGCATGCGGGAAATGCTCTCGACCACGGCGGCGCTGACCGGGCAGGGCATGGGCGGCAAGATCGCTTTGATCACCGACGGCCGGTTCTCCGGCGCGACCCGCGGCTTCTGCATCGGCCATGTCGGGCCGGAAGCGGCGGTCGGCGGCCCGATCGCGCTATTGCAGGACGGCGACATCATCGAAATCGACGCCGATACCGGGGTACTTAACGTAAAGTTGACCGACGCCGAGTTGGCTGAACGCAAGACCAAATGGAAGCCTCGCGCGACCAATCATACATCAGGCGCGCTGTGGAAGTATGCCCAACAAGTTGGACCCGCGGTGGACGGGGCCGTAACCCATCCGGGCGGCGCGCACGAGAAACAGTGTTATGCGGACATCTAGGCGTATCATTTTTGCGTTGATGTTGGGGGCCACGCCGTTGGCCGCCCCGGTATTCGCCTTCGACGGCGCGCCGGTCAATGAGGATGCGACTATCCGCGATACGACCATTCCGGTGGTTTCGGCGCAGCCCGGCGCCGCCGGTGCCCTGAAGAAGGCGGTTCCATCGTCCACGGCGGATGTTTCGCTGAATTCGCTGCAATATGCGGCCGAAGGCGGCCATCCGATCGCGCAGTTCAAGCTAGGGCGGATGTATGCCGATGGCGACGGCGTCACTCAGGACGATCTGCGCGCCTTCGAGTATTTCAGCCGCATTGCCAATGCGCATGCCGAAGACAGCCCGTCGGCGCCGCAGGCGGCGATCGTCGCCAAGGCGTTTGTGGCGCTAGGCCGCTATTACCTCAACGGCATTCCGAATTCGAAGATCAAGTCCGATCCGGAGCGGGCGCGGGAGATGTTCTCCTATGCGGCTTCGTATTTCGGTAACGCCGACGCGCAATACGATCTGGCCCGGCTTTATCTCAAGAGCGCCGGTTCCTCGCGCGACGATTTCCGCTATGGCGCGCGCTGGCTCGGTCTGGCTGCCCAGAAGGGCCAGCATCAGGCGCAGGCCATGCTCGGCCAGATGCTGTTCAACGGCGACCAGCTGCCGCGTCAGGCCGCCCGCGGCTTGATGTGGCTGACCCTGGCGCGCGACAGCGCCACGGCGGACGAGGCCTGGATCAAGGACAGCTACAACAAGGCAATCGCGAAAGCGTCCGACGACGACCGCGCGATGGCGCTGCAGATGCTCGAGCACTGGGTGCAGGGCCGCAAGGATTGATCGTTATTCGTAGGGTGGGCAAAGCGCGCTTGCGCCGTGCCCACCATCTATCACGTCGAAAAAATGGTGGGCACGCTTTGCTTTGCCCACCCTACGCAGGAGCCTCTACGCCGTCTCCAGATCCAGATCGATCCAGACCGGCACGTGATCCGACGGCTTTTCCCAGCCCCGCACGTAGCTGTCGATGCCGACATTGACCAGCCGGTCGCTGGCCTGCGGTGACAGCAGGAGATGATCGATGCGCAGGCCGTGGTTCTTCTGCCAGGCGCCGGCCTGATAGTCCCAGAACGTGTATTGCCCGGGCGCGTCGTTCACGGCCCGTAGCGCGTCGGTCAGCCCGAGCCCCAATAGCGACTGGAAGCTCTCGCGGGTGGCGGGGCGAAACAGCGCATCATTGATCCAGGCCGCGGGATTATGAACGTCCTCGGCCTTGGGAATCACGTTAAAATCGCCAGCCAGCACCAGCGGCTCCTCGGTCAGAAGCCGTTGCTTCGAATATTCAAGAAGCCGCGACATCCATTTGAGCTTGTAGGGATATTTCTCTGTCTCGGGCGGATTGCCATTGGGCAGATAAAGGCAGGCGACCCGGAGCACACCATGCTTGAGCGTGACCACGCCCTCCAGAAACCGGGCATGGACGTCTTCGTCATCGCCGGCGAGGCGCGGGGTGGTTTCTTCAAACGGGAGTTTCGACAACAGCGCGACGCCGTTGAAGGTCTTCTGGCCGTGGGTGACGACGTTGTAGCCCAGCGCCTCGATCGCCTCGCGCGGAAACGCCTCGTCGACGCATTTGATTTCCTGCAGGCAGACGATGTCGGGCGCGCAATCCCCGAGCCAGGTCACGAGGTGATCGATCCGCTGCCGGACCGAATTGACGTTCCAGGTCGCAATGCGCATCAGATCGAGAAACTGGTGCCGCAGCCGCAGGACGCGGTGGCGTTGGGATTGACCACCCGGAACGACGCGCCGATCAGGTCATCGACGAAATCGACCTCGGAGCCCGCCAAAAACGGCACCGAAGCCGGATCGACCAGCACCACGGCGGCGTCACGCGCGATCACCAGATCGTCCTCGGCCTGCGCGCGTTCGACGTCGAATTTATACTGGAAGCCCGAGCAGCCGCCGCCCTCGACGCTGATCCGCAGCATGGCGCCATCGCCCTCGGTTTTGAGGATTTCCCCAATGCGGCGGGCGGCCCGCTCGCTGATGGTGACGGCTGTGGTCATGGACGATATCTCCGATGGCGGACGCCATATCCAAATTAGCTGGTATCCGGCGTCCAGCATAGTTAAGTGCGCCGGGCGCCGGAATCAAACCTTTAGGGGATAATACGCCGTGTCGGTCGGAATGGCTGCTCCTCGCTCGGTCTATGCCTGCGATCCCGACCGCAGCCGCGGGCGGCTGTTCGAGGAGCCGCCGAGCCGGACCCGCAGCCCGTTCCGGCGCGATTGCGACCGGGTGATTCATTCCACGGCGTTTCGCCGTCTGAAGCACAAAACCCAGGTTTTCGTGTTCCATGAGGGCGATCATTACCGCACCCGGCTGACCCACACGCTGGAAGTGGCCCAGATCGCCCGCGCGCTGGCCCGCCAACTGGGCCTCGACGAGGATCTGACGGAAACCCTGGCGCTGGCGCATGACCTTGGTCATCCCCCGTTCGGTCACGCCGGTGAGCGGGCGCTGGATGCTTGTTTGCGGGACCATGGCGGGTTCGACCACAACGCGCAGACCCTGCGGGTCGTGACCTCGCTCGAGCATCGCTACCCCGATTTCGAAGGGCTCAACCTGACATGGGAATCGCTCGAGGGCATCGTCAAGCACAACGGTCCGCTGACGCTGCGAGATGGAACTCCCACCGGACGGTATGGCGACCACGGCATTCCCCTCGGGATTGCTGACTACATGGCCACTTACGATCTTGAATTATGGAGCTTTGCGTCGCTGGAAGCGCAAGTGGCTGCGATCGCCGACGATATCGCCTATGACGCGCACGACATCGACGATGGCCTGCGCGCCGGTCTGTTTACGGTCGACGATCTCAAAGTCATGCCGCTGACCGCGCAGATGATCGCCGAGATCGATGCGAACTATCCGCTTCTGGATGACGTCAGGCGCGGCGCCGAACTGGTGCGCGAGCTGATTTCACATCTAATCGGGGCGGTCTTCCTGGAGGCACAACGCCGCCTGCAGGCGGCGATGCCGAAATCGGCCGAGGAGGTCCGCCGCCACGGCGAGGTGCTGATCGCGTTTCCGCCCGCGGTGGCGCAGGCGGAGACCGAGATCAAGGCATTTTTGAAACTTCATATGTATCGGCATAAGCGGGTGATGCGGGTGATGGGAGATGCGGAACGGATCCTGTTCGACCTGTTCGCGCGCTATCAGAACAGCCCGGCCGATCTGCCGGCGGAATGGCTGCCGCCTGCGGGCGGAAAGACCGAAACCGAGACCGAGCGGGCGCGGCGGATCGGCAACTTCATCGCCGGGATGACCGATCGTTTTGCCATCACCGAACATCAAAGGCTTTTTGACTCGACCCCGGATTTGCGTTAGGCGGCGGCCTAGAAAGCCTGCAATATCAGGCGTAATTCCAACACACTCAGGCTCATGACCGACAAAGTTTCACCGCCCCATCTTTTCGCCAACGTGCTGGCGCGCGTGCATGCAGTGTGCGGCGTGCTCGCGTCGGAAGGCGGATGGCCCGCGGGGATCGATCTGTCGCGGATCGTGGTCGAGCCGCCGCGCGATGCGAGCCATGGCGACATGGCGACCAATGCTGCGATGGTTCTTGCCAAGGAAGCCAAGGCAAAGCCGCGCGATCTCGCCGAAGCGATCGCCGCCCGGCTGCGCAACGACGACCTGATCGCATCGGTCGATGTCGCCGGTCCCGGCTTTATCAATCTCACCTTGAAACCTTCAGCCTGGTCCGATGCGCTGCGCACGGTGCTGCGTCAGGGCGAGGCTTATGGGCGCAGCACGGCGGGTGCGGCCGAGAAGGTCAATGTCGAATACGTCTCGGCCAATCCGACCGGGCCAATGCATGTCGGGCATTGCCGGGGCGCGGTGTTCGGCGATGCGCTGGCGAGTCTCCTGGACTTCGCCGGCTATGGCGTGACGCGCGAATATTACATCAACGATGCCGGCGCCCAGGTCGATGTGCTCGCGCGATCGGCGTTCCTGCGCTACCGCGAGGCGCTGGACGAAAACATCGGCGAAATTCCGGAAGGGCTTTATCCCGGCGATTATCTCAAACCGGTCGGGCAGGCGCTGGCCGATGAACACGGCGACAAGCTCTTGAAGCTGCCGGAAGCCGAGTGGCTGCCGACCGTGCGCAGCAAGGCCATCGCTGACATGATGGACATGATCAAGGGCGATCTTGCCGCGCTCAACATCAAGCATGAGGTGTTCTTTTCGGAACGCTCGCTGATCACTGGCAAGACTGATCTGGTTGCCGCCACGATTGATCATCTGCGCGCCAAGGGCGATGTCTATGAAGGCCACCTGCCGCCGCCGAAGGGCGCGCCGGTCGAAGATTATGAGGATCGCGAGCAGACGCTGTTTCGCGCCACGGCCTACGGCGACGACGTCGATCGTCCGCTGCTCAAATCCGACGGCAGCTATACTTATTTTGCCTCCGATATTGCCTATCACAAGAACAAGTTCGACCGCGGTTTCCGCAACCTAGTCGATGTCTGGGGCTCGGATCACGGCGGCTACATCAAACGCGTGCAGGCGGCGATCAAGGCGGTCACGTCGGGCGAAGCAACCCTCGATGTCAAGATCGTGCAACTCGTCAAATTGTTGCGCAACGGCGAACCGGTGAAGATGTCGAAACGCTCCGGTGATTTCGTCACCTTGCGCGAAGTGGTCGATGAAGTCGGCTCCGACGCCGTGCGGTTCATGATGCTGTTCCGCAAGAACGATGCGGTGCTGGATTTCGACCTCGCGAAGGTGATCGAGCAATCCAAGGACAACGCGGTCTTCTACGTCCAGTACGGCCATGCCCGCGGGCACTCGATCTTCCGCAACGGGCGGGAGGTGATTCCGGACCTGCCGGAGGAGACGTCGGCGCGAGCGGCGTTCCTGGAGGATGCCGTGGTGGAGCGGTTGACGGACCCTGCGGAACTCAGCCTGCTCAGGCTGCTGGCGCTGTACCCCCGGATGATCGAGGCGGCGGCGCTGGCGCATGAGCCGCACCGAATCGCTTTTTATCTATATGATCTCGCCAGCGAATTTCATGCGCTGTGGACGAGGGGGCGCGATTTGCCCTATTTACGCTTCATTATCAATAATGATGCAGAGATTACAAAGGCGCGGCTGGCATTGGTTCAGGGCGTCGTCTCGGTTCTGGCATCCGGGCTCGCCGTCCTCGGCGTAGATGCCCCGAACGAGATGCGCTGAACAGAAGCGAGCGTCGCTCACGCAGGTTTGGGGACCTGTGAGGGGTATCCGGCAGGAGCCGGTTCGTTTGTAAATGGGTGGGTTGGCGGCTTTCCCGAAGGGGACGCATCATCACGATGGCTGATCGATATCAGGACAGACCTTTTCCCGCCGACGATGATTACGGTCACGGCGGGGATCAGCACCAATCGGCCAAGGGTGATAGCGATCCTTTGGCCGAGCTCGCGCGCCTGATCGGTCAGACCGATCCGTTCGGCAGCATGGGACGGGCCAATCTGCCGCTGCAGCCGCGAGCTTCCGAGCACGATCAGTATGAGCTGCCGGTGGAGGAGCCCCCTGCGGGTCCGCCGCCCTGGATGCAGCGCGCCCAGAGGCAGGAAACACCCCCGCCGCCGCAGCCAGATTATCCCAGTGAACCGGATTATCCCAGTTCCGTGCATCCGTTGCATCGTTACGCGGCCCCGCAAGCGGCGCCTGCGCCCGAGCCGGATTATCATCCGGCGCCGCCGCTGCCATTGGCACACGACGAATATGATCCCGATCCGGAGCGCTATGACGACGCGCTGTACGGCGCGCTCGATTCCGGCGCGCAGGATTCGCAGCATGCGGTCTATGCGGATGACGCTTACGCCTATCAGGACGGCTATGACGACGGTGCCGAAGAGCAGGCTCCGAAGCGCCGCGGCGGCATCGCCACGGTGGTGGTCGTACTTGCATTGGCCGTGTTGGGGACGGGGGGCGCTTTCGCCTACCGGACTTATGTCGGATCGCCCCGCAGCGGCGAGCCGCCGATCATCCGGGCCGATGCGGGACCGACCAAGATCGTCCCTGCGTCGACCGATGGCAGCTCCAAATTGCCCGATCGCATGGCCGCCGGCGACGGCATGGAGAAGATCGTTCCGCGTGAGGAAACGCCGCTTGATCTCAACGCCAGGTCCGGTCCGCGCGTAGTGTTTCCGCCGCTGAACCAGAACGGCAATCCGCCGCCGGTCGCGAGCGTGACGCCGAGCGCACCGCCGCAGCCGACCAATGCAGGCAATGGCACGCTGCCGAATGCCGAGCCGCGGAGAGTCAGAACGCTTTCGGTCCGGGGCGATCAGCCTGATGCCGCCGCCATGCCGGTAACCACGGCACCAGCGGCGATCGCCGCCAAGCCTGCGCCGGCTGTACGGACCGCCGCTGCGCCGCGCATCCCGCCGGCCGCCGCCAATGCCAATGATTCCACTGCGAATGCGCCACTGTCGCTGTCGCCCCAGGCGGCTCAGTCAGCGCCGCCGCCGGCTCCAATGCGGATGGCCGCAACGGCGCCCGTGCAGATCGCCCCACAGGCTGCGCCTGCCGCTGCCAGCGGTGGCGGATATCTGGTCCAGGTCTCCTCGCAACGGAATGAGGCCGATGCGCAGGCTTCCTACCGGGCCCTGCAAGGCAAGTTCCCCTCCGTGCTGGGATCGCGCAGCCCAGTGATCAAGCGTGCGGATCTGGGCGAAAAGGGCGTCTACTACCGCGCCATGGTCGGTCCGTTTGGCTCGCCCGACGAAGCCAAACAGTTCTGCGGCAGCCTGACCTCCGCCGGCGGACAGTGCGTCGTCCAAAGGAATTAACGGCCGTTTCCTTGACCCCCGTGCCATGAGCGGTCTAATCGGCCGCTATGAACACCCGCGCATTCATCACAGGCGTATCCGGACTGGAACTAAACGCCGACGAGCGCGAATTCATCCGCGCAGAGCGCCCGTGGGGATTTATTCTCTTCAAACGGAACATTGAAACACCTGACCAAGTAGCTCATCTTGTTCAGGAGTTGCGCAAAGCCGTCGGGAAGGCGGATGCGCCTGTCCTGATCGACCAGGAAGGCGGCAGGGTCCAGCGTCTCGGGCCGCCGCATTGGCCGGTCTATCCCCCGGGAGCGGTGTTCGACACGCTTTACAATATCGACCCAGCGCTTGGCCTTAACGCCGCTCGGTTAAGCTCGCGGCTGATTGCGGCTGACCTCGCCGATCTCGGGATCACGGTCGATTGCCTGCCGCTGGCGGACGTCCCGGTGGCCGGCGCCGATGCCGTAATCGGTAACCGGGCCTATGGCACCGAGCCGAAAAAGGTTGCCGCCATCGCCCGCGCCGTGACCGAGGGACTGGAGCAGGGCGGCGTCTTACCGGTCCTCAAGCACATTCCCGGCCATGGACGGGCCACGGCGGACACCCATTTCCGGCTTCCGGAGGTCGATACGTCCAAAAAAGAGCTCGAACGCACTGATTTTGCTGCATTTCAACCGCTTGCGGACCTGCCGATGGCGATGACCGCACATGTTGTGTTTAGCGCGCTAGACCCCGCCCATCCGGCCACGACTTCTGCGACAATCATCGAACAGGTGATTCGCGGCGTGATCGGGTTCCAAGGTTTGTTGATGAGTGATGACGTGTCCATGAATGCGCTTTCCGGGTCGATCGCCGAGCGTACCAGAGCCATCTTTGCCGCGGGCTGCGACGTGGTCCTGCACTGCAACGGCAAGCTCGATGAAATGCGCGAAGTGGTCGCGCAGACGCCCGAATTGACCGGAACGCCGCTGGAACGCGCCAAAGCGGCATTGGCCTCGCGCCGCGCACCGCAGCCGTTCGATCGGGCGGCGGCGCGGATTGAACTGGATGCGTTGATTACTCGGGCAGGGACGGCAGGCGCATGAGCGCAGAAATTCTATCGTTTGAAACCGGACGTCCCGCGGAACTCGCGGACGACGAACCGTCGCTGGTCGTTGACGTCGAGGGCTATGAAGGTCCGCTCGATCTTTTGCTCGCGCTGGCGCGACAGCAGAAGGTCGATCTTTCCAAGATTTCGATCCTGGCGCTGGCCGATCAGTATCTGGTCTTTATCGAAGCGGCCCGGAAAATCCGCCTTGAACTGGCCGCCGACTATCTGGTGATGGCGGCGTGGCTGGCGTTCCTCAAATCCCGGCTGCTGTTGCCCGAACCCGCCAGCGCGGAAGGACCGAGCGCCGAGGAAATGGCGACCGCGCTCGCCAACCGGCTGCGCCGGCTGGAAGCCATTCGCGAGGCGTCGAACCGGCTGATGAACCGTCCGCAATTGCAGCGCGATATTTTCCCGCGCGGTAATCCCGAAGCCATTGCCGAGGTCCGTCATCCCCGGTTCACGGCGACCTTGTTCGATTTGCTCACCGCCTATGCCGCGCAACGCCAGCAGCGGGTGCTCGCGACGGTGCATCTGGCCAAGCGCACGGTGTGGTCGCTGAGCGAGGCGAGGGCGTCGCTGGAGCGTCTGGTCGGGATGGCCGAGGATTGGAGCCGCCTCGACGAATACCTCATCAATTACGTCGTCGATCCCAGCCAAAAGGCCACGGTTTTTGCGTCCAGCTTTGCTGCGGCGCTGGAATTGGTCCGGGAAGGCGAGGTCGAACTGCACCAGCAGGAGGCGTTCGCGCCACTGTATTTTCGAAAGCGTCCGCCGCAACCAGCATCCCGCGCGATGACCGCGCCGGATCTGTCGGCCGAGTAAGTGGAAGAAGGAGACCTAGCCATGCCAAGCTTGGCGGAAAAGCGCATCGACGATGCCGAGGATCACGCGGTGGATCCGGCAGCGCGGCCCGAGGAATTGCGGCTCCTGGAAGCGCTGTTGTTTGCTTCCACCGAACCGCTCGATCAGGCGACGCTCGCAAAGCGGATGCCCGAAGGCGTCGACATCAAGGTCGCGTTGGCCCAGTTGCAGGCGGATTATGCCTCGCGCGGCGTCAATCTGGTTCGCGTTGCCAACAAGTGGACCTTCCGCACCGCCGGCGATCTGTCCTGGCTGATGACGCGGGAAAGCACGGAGACGCGGCGGCTGTCGCGTGCGGCGATCGAAATGCTCGCGATCATCGCCTATCACCAGCCGGTCACGCGTGCCGAGATCGAGGAAATCCGCGGCGTCATCACCTCCAAGGGTACGCTGGATGTTTTGCTGGAAACCGGCTGGATTCGTCCGCGCGGCCGTCGCAAGACGCCGGGACGTCCGCTGACCTTCGGAACCACGGAAGCCTTCCTGTCGCAGTTCAGCCTCGAGGCGCTTGGCGATCTGCCGGGCCTTGAGGAACTCAAGGGAACGGGTCTGCTGGATTCGCGGCTACCTTCCGGATTCAGCGTTCCGGCGCCCTCCGATGACCCGGCGTTGCGCGATGACGAGGATCCGCTTGAGATCGGCGACCTGGAACTGGCGCTGGCGCCCGCGGTGGAGCCGGAAAGTGGCGAGGAAGGCTAGTTCCGTCGCCGTCGACGCATCGCCCGGCGCCAACCGCCGGCGTATTAACGGTAGAGACTTAAGCCGGATTTGACGCGGCTTAAGTCCTTGTTTTTGACACCTCCAAAGCCTACTTTCCGGCTGGATCAGGCCGGGTCGCCGGCCTCACTTGTTTGGAGGGTTGCAGGATGGGTTCGCTTAGCATTTGGCACTGGATCGTCGTGATCGCAGTCGTCCTGCTGTTGTTCGGCCGCGGCAAGATTTCGGATCTGATGGGCGACGTCGCTCAGGGCATCAAGGCCTTCAAGAAGGGCATGCAGGACGATGAAAAGACTGCAGAAAAGCCCGAGCCCGTGAAGACGCTCGATCACACCGCAGCGCCGTCGACGGCGCGTTCGGATGTCGGCAGCAAGGCTGTTTGAAAATAGGGCTGTCCGAAAAGGCGGCCTGACCATCCCGGTGCACGTTTTCGGGAGGCCTGTTGCGGCACGTTGATCTTGCGACCGGCGTGCGGCAAGACAGGTCGAGGGAATACGCGGGCGGCCCAAGTGATCTTATTCAGGGGATGCTGGGCTGGGATTGCCTCGCGTGAGCGGAATTTTTGATGTTCGACATCGGGTGGAGTGAATTCTTAGTCATCGCGGTTGTCGCGCTGATCGCCATCGGCCCGAAGGAATTGCCGGGCGTGCTGCGCATGGTCGGACAATGGATCGGCAAGGCGCGCCGGATGGCCAGCGAATTTCAGGGCCAGTTTCAGGAAGCCATGCGCGAGGCCGAAATGGCCGACCTCAAAAAGAGCTTTGACGAGGTCAAGGAAGCCGCCACTGGCTTCACCAGCAACAACATCATGACCTCGCTGCACAAGGATGTCGGCGACGCGCTGAAGATCGATGATCTCGACAAGCCCAAGGTCAGCACTGAAACGACCAGCACTGAAACGCCGGCAACGCCAAGCCTTGAAGCGACGCCAAGTCTTGAAGCGACGCCAAGTCTTGAAGCGACGCCAAGTCTTGAAGCGTCGAGTCTCGAAGCGTCAGTGGAAACCAGCCTGTCCGGCGCGACCGAAGCCGAGGCATCGCAGCCCGCCGCGATCCCGCACGAGACTTCAACGCACGAATCTTCGGCGCAGCCGGTGCACCAGGATACGCAGCCTGCCGCCGTTGAGGCCGAGCCGCAGCGGGACGCCAAAGCGTCATGAGCGCCGAGGATATCGAAGCCAGCAAAGCCCCGCTGATGGATCATTTGATCGAGCTGCGTTCGCGGCTGATCAAGGCGCTTCTCGCATTCGGCATTGCCTTCATCTGCTGCTTCTTCTTCGCCAAGCAGATCTACAACGTGCTGGTATGGCCGTTTGTGTGGATCGCCGGCCCGGAGAATTCGAAGTTCATCTATACGGCCTTGCTGGAATATTTCCTGACCCAGTTGAAATTGGCGCTGTTCGGGGCAGGGTTCTTTTCGTTCCCGCTTATCGCCGCGCAGATCTACAAATTCGTGGCGCCTGGCCTCTACAAGCACGAGCGTGGCGCGTTTCTGCCCTATCTGATCGCGACGCCGTTCTTCTTCGTGCTGGGCGCGACGCTGGTCTATTTCGTGGTGCTGCCGATGCTGGTGCGGTTCTCGCTCGGCATGCAGCAGGCCGGCGGCGCGGATACCGCGCAAATCCAGTTGCTGCCCAAAGTCGGCGAATACCTGTCTCTGATGATGTCGCTGATCTTCGCCTTCGGCATCGCATTCCAACTGCCTGTCATTCTGACCCTGCTGGGCCGGATCGGCATTATTACCTCGAAACAATTGCGCGAAAAACGCCGCTATTTCATCGTGGTTGCCTTCATCATCGCAGCGGTCCTGACGCCACCCGACGTGCTCAGCCAGGCCTCGCTCGCGATACCGCTATTGGCGCTGTATGAAGGCTCGATCATCGCCGTGCGCATCGTGGAAAAGCGCGTAGCCGCCGCCAAGGCGACCGGTACGACACCGCCGCCCGCAGCCCCGCCGCCCGATCCGCCGCCGGCGGAGTAGTCCGGAGCGTCTGCGTTTCGCCTATCATCCTTACGCTGCCCATGATTCGTCATGCCCGGGCTTGACCCGGGCATCCACGACTTGATCTAAGGCAGCAAAGACGTGGATGGCCGGGATTTGACGTGAAGACGCGCTTCGCGCTTTTGCCTGGCCATGACGGGAAAAAGACCATGCACGACATCAAATCGATCCGCGACAATCCCGCCGCCTTCGACGCCGCGCTGAAGCGGCGCGGGCTGGCACCATTGTCAGCATCGCTGCTCGCGATCGACGAGAAGCGGCGCGCGGCGATCATGGCGTCGGAGCAGGCGCAGGCACGGCGCAATTCCGCATCGAAGGAAATCGGCGACGCCAAAAAGGCCAAGGACGATGCGCGCGCGGCCAAATTGATGGCCGAAGTCGCCGAACTCAAGACCACCATGCCACAGCTGGAAGCCGCCACTAAAGCTGCGGATGAAGAACTGGCCACGGAATTGGCGGCTATACCGAACCTGCCGCTGGATGAGGTGCCTGAAGGCGTCGATGAGCATGGCAATGTGCAACGGCATGTGTTCGGCGCGATGCGTAATTATGCCTTCACGCCGAAACCGCATGACGATCTCGGAATCGCGCTTGGTTACATGGATTTCGAGGCCGCTGCGAAATTGTCCGGCGCGCGCTTCGTCGTGTTGAAGAAGGGCCTGGCACGATTGGAGCGCGCGATCGGGCAGTTCATGCTCGATCTGCACACCAACGAGCATGGCTACACGGAAGTGAATCCGCCGCTGCTCGTCAAAGACGGTGCGATGTTTGGTACAGCGCAGTTGCCCAAATTTAGCAACGATCAGTTCAGGGGCGAAACGGAAGACGTTCAGAGACGGCATGCCTACGAAAATTTCGAGTCCGCGAGACGAGAGATACTAAATTACGTCGAAAAGAACGATGTTGCGGCGGCTCGGGCCGCTTCAGTCGAAGTGTTGGGCTTCCATTTCGAGCCTACGCCCGACCGTCTCTGGCTCATCCCGACCGCCGAAGTCCCGCTGACAAATCTCGTCCGCGAATCCATCCTCGACGACAAAGAACTGCCGATGCGGCTCACCGCGCTGACGCCGTGCTTTCGCGCGGAAGCCGGCGCGGCCGGGCGCGATACCCGCGGCATGATCCGCCAGCATCAATTCACGAAAGTCGAGTTGGTCACGATCTCGACGCCGGAGACCAGCAAGGACGAGCATGAGCGCATGCTGGCCTGCGCCGAGGAAGTGCTGCGGCGGCTCGAATTACATTACAGAGTTATGACATTGTGCACCGGCGATATGGGCTTTGCATCGCAGAAGACCTACGACATTGAGGTCTGGATGCCGGGGCAGGGCGAGGGTGGCGCGTTCAGGGAAATCTCAAGCTGCTCGGTCTGCGGCGATTTCCAGGCCCGGCGCATGGATGCGCGCTATCGCGGGCCCGACGGTAAGCCCCGTTTCGTGCATACGCTCAACGGCTCCGGCACTGCGGTGGGCCGCGCGCTGATCGCGGTGATGGAGACCTACCAGCAGGAAGACGGCTCGATTGCGGTGCCTGAGGTGTTGCAGCCCTATATGGGCGGCGTGAAAGTCATCAGCCGCGAGAAATAATATTCGGGCATTTTGTCGCGTCAGACGCTGCCTTCGCTGTTGCGAAGGCGGCGCGTCCCGGTATCTTTGTTTCTGACTTTGTCTGGAAACGAAATACCGATGGCCCTTCATCGCAACATCTACTGGGTCGGCCGGCAATGGGCGGTCACGGGCAGTGGCATCCAGGCCTGCGATCAGAAGCAGAAGGGCAAGTTCGACATCGAGGCCGCCAGGCTGTGGGAAGACGGTGTTCTGGAAAACATTCGCGCGCTAAAATGGCTCAACAGTGAGGATTTCGAAAAGGCGATTACCGTCGCCCGCAAATATTATCCGGAGCCGCCCCGAAAAGAGCCGCCAGTACCACGGCCTGCGCCGCCGGAAGTGATCGTTTCGCGACTGGAGAACAGCGTTCCCAAAAATACCGTCGCCAGGAATGGTATTCCCAGAAGTGACATTGCCAGTGAGCCGGCAAAACCGTCGCCGAAACCGGTGGTTCGGAAATTCGATATGCGGATCGAGGGCTCGCGCGCGAAATTCATTCCGGTGTGGCGTATTCGCGTCCACGGCCGCTGAAAAAACAAATAGTTCGTATTTGAATTGCAGTGGCGGGGATTGCCGCTCGGGCTGTTCACCCCGCCGCCAAAAATTTCTCGACATGAGCAATTTTGACCACCGTACAAGACGCCGGAAGCGTCATTCTGAGGTTGTCATCGCGTTTTAGATTGGGCGACAGCAGAGTTGGTAAAGCCGCCAAGATCACGTCAAGTCCATGCCAAGGCCAACCAGGATGTGTCATGCCTGAATATCAGCCAGTCTCCTCAGCGCATATTGCCGCCATCGAGCGCCCGCGCTGTCCGGACTGCCGGCAGGATCGCATGCTGATGTCGAAGCACGAGACGGGACGCTCCGGCTGCGGCACCTCTACCTTCGAATGCCGAAAATGCGGTCGCGTGCAAACCGTCGTCGGATCTGTTGACCCGATGCGGTCGCCCGCCAAGGGCTGGCTCGCCGGCGAGCTCAAGCCGCCGACATAGTTCAAGCCGCACATCAAACCGCCGGCGGCTACCGCAATCGCGGCGGGGAGGTTGCCGTTTGACCGGCATCAGTGGATTTGGCCGGGTTTGCCCAAACGGCGATAGCCGGATAAGACGGCGCTTGAGCGTCCCGGAATCGACCGAAAAGAGCCTTTGAGCCGATGCGAATTCTCTGCACCAATGACGACGGCATTCATGCCCCCGGCTTGAAGATTGTCGAGGAAATCGCACGCGCGCTGTCGGATGATGTCTGGGTGGTGGCGCCGGAACTCGATCAGTCCGGCGTGTCGCATTCGCTATCGCTCAACGATCCCTTGCGCCTGCGTGAAGTCGGGCCGCGTCATTTCGCGGTGCGGGGCACGCCGACCGATTGCGTGATCATGGGCGCCCGCCACATCCTCGGCGAAACCATGCCGGATCTCGTGCTGTCGGGCGTCAACAAGGGCCGCAACGTCGCGGAGGATGTCGTCTATTCCGGCACCATCGCCGGCGCGCTGGAAGGCACTATTCTGGGTATTCCCTCGTTTGCGCTGTCGCAGGAATTCAGCATGGAGACACGCAACGCGCCGCTGTGGGATACTGCGCTGAAATTCGGGCCGCCGATCCTGCGCAAGGTGCTCGATGCCGGCGTGCCGAAAAACACCGTGATCAATGTCAACTTTCCGTCCTGCCTGCCGGACGAAGTCGCGGGCGTGCGGGTGACGCGGCAGGGCAAGCGCAATCTCGGATTTCTGAAGGTCGACCAGCGGCGCGACGGCCGCGGCAATCCGTATTTCTGGATCGGTTTCGAGCGCCTGGCGCAAGTCGATGTGCCGGCCGAGGGGACGGATCTGGCCGCTCTGGCCGCGCGCTATGTCTCGGTGACGCCGTTGCGGCTCGACCGCACCGACGAAGCGTTTTCGGAAGCGCTGACGGCGACGTTGAAGTGACGGCAGCGAGGGGGCCGCGCTAAACCGCCGCGCTCTTCAGCGTCGTATCGATCATCTTCGCCAGCGTTTCGATCTGGAACGGCTTCTGCAGCGCGGGGCGATCGCGGTATTCAGGGGGCAGGCCGGACGAGCCATACCCGGTCGCGAAGATGAAGGGACGGTTGCGCGCCTTGATCAGATCGGCCACCGGCGAAATCACCTTGCCGTTGACGTTGACGTCGAGGATCGCGAGGTCGAATTCGGTGGATTGCACCAGCCGGATCGCCTCATTGATTTCACCGGCTTCGGCGGCGACGCGGTAACCCAGCTCCTCCAGCATATCGGCAACCATCATCCGGATCATGACCTCGTCCTCAACGAGAAACACTGAACCGCCCGGCGGTCGCGTCGCAGTCATGATGTCAGAATCCTTGCCCGTCCCAAGCCGAAAGGTTCGCAAATAACGCTGTCAAGTCAAGCGACCATACACCCGCGGCGCCGCTTTACGTTGCCCGTCGAGCAGGATTGATCGTCAGGCGCACTAACGCCAAAGGTGTATACCGGGTTCCCAACGGGGAACAGCGATTCCAGACGAAATATTTCCTTAAATCCGCAGCGTCTATGGCATCACCTTGTTCGACTTTCGCGCGGGCAGGGCCCGGCGTGCGACTTCACGGGATCAAAATGCCCACCAGCCAGAATCCGCCGGAAAAGATGATGTTTCAGCTCAACCTGCGGCGGCGGGGGATCAGCGATCAGGCGGTGCTGCGCGCCATGGAGGAAATTCCGCGCGATCTGTTCGTCGCGGCGGCCGACCGCGCCGATGCCTGGCGCGACAGCGCGCTCGGCATCGCCTGCGGGCAGACCATCAGCCAGCCCTTCGTGGTGGCCTACATGACCGAGCAATTGCAGTTGCGCCGGCATCATCGCGTGCTCGAGATCGGGACCGGTTCGGGCTATCAGGCCGCCATCCTGTCGCGGCTATGCCGGCAGGTGCTGACAATCGAGCGGTACCGGACGCTGGCCGACAGTGCGCGGACGCGGCTGGAGAAGCTCCGTTGCGACAATATCGAGGTGCTGCTGGGGGACGGGTTCGACATTCCGGCCGGAGCCGGTGACTTCGACCGCATCATGGTGACCGCTGCGATGGAGCAAATTCCGGACGCGCTGGCGCAGCGGCTTGAGCCGGAGGGGGTCCTGATCGCGCCAGTCGGCCCGCATCAGGGCACCCAAACCCTGGTCCGGCTGGTCCGGACCAATGGGGGCTTTGAGCGCAAGGATCTCGTCGGCGTGCGTTTCGTGCCGGCGCTGCCCGGGATTGCCCGCGAGCTGTAAAAACCCGGATTGGCTGTACCGCCAACGTCTTATTCGCGGGCTTAAGCGGTTGTTTACTCAGGACGTGTTTACTCAAAACAGTAATTTGTTGCGTACGAGTGAGTAACCATGCCCCGTGTCGTCGAGTTGCTTTGCTCGCGTCGCGTACCGCACGTCGCGGTACTGGCGCTGATGTCAATTGGTTTTGCCGGTTGCAGCGCCGACATGTCGTCGCGCATGTCGCAAAATCCCTTTCAGTCGGACGCAACCGGTTCGGTGCAGCAGGCCCCCGTGGTCGAGCGCCGCGAACTTCCGCAATACGCCCGCCCGCAGTACCAACAGCAGCCGCAATATCAGTCGCAGGCGCTGCCGCCGCCGATCTCGGCGCCGCAGTCTTATCCGAGCGCGAACGGCGGCGTGTCTGGAGGAGGGCGCGGACTGGCTTCTTATAGTCCGCCGGCCAGTCCCCCGCGGATCGAAACCACCGGCAGCATTGCGCCGCGTTCGGTTGCCGCGACCCACGCTCCGGTGCAGGGGACCACGATCATCGTCGGTACCAGCGACACGCTGGAAGGTCTGGCGCACCGCTACAATGTTTCATCCGCGGCGATCCTGCAGGCCAATGGCTATAAAGGCCCGCGCGTGTTGTCGCCCGGTCAGCAACTGATCATTCCGCATCCGGCCGCGGTGGCCGCCGCTGCGCCCGCGCTGGCAGCCCCCGTGAGCAAGCCGGTTGCCGTCGCAAGCGTGGCGCCCCCGTCGGTCCACGTCGTCAATAAGGGCGACACGTTGCTGAGCATTGCGCGCCGCAACCACATCCCGGTAGGCGAATTGGCCAAGGCCAACGGCATCGATCCCGCCGCGGGCCTCAAGCTCGGCACCAAGCTGACGGTGCCCGGTGCAAGGACTGCTGCAGCCGTGCCGGTCGCGCAGCCGGCTGTCGTTGCTACGGCGCCAGCCGCGGCACCCTTGGCGGCACCCGCGACCAAAATGGCCGCGGTGACTACGGATCCCCAACAAAAGGCCAGGCTCGCTCAGGCTGCGCCGACCGCCGAGGAAACTGCCGCCGAAAACCCGGTCAAGGCCGCCGAAGCCACGGGTGCACTGCCGACATTCCGTTGGCCGGTGCGCGGCAAGGTGATCACGAGCTACGGCGCCAAGACCAACGGCAAATCCAATGACGGCATCAATCTGGCCGTGCCCGAAGGCACGCCGGTGAAGGCGGCCGAAGACGGCGTCGTCGCTTATTCAGGTAACGAGCTGAAGGGCTATGGCAATCTGGTTCTGGTCCGCCATTCCAACGGCTATGTCACGGCCTACGCCCATGCCAGCGAGTTGCTGGTGAAGCGTGGCGACACCATCAAGCGCGGCCAGATCATTGCCAAGTCCGGTCAGTCAGGCGAAGTCGGTTCGCCGCAACTTCACTTCGAAATCCGCAAGGGCTCGTCGCCGGTCGACCCGCTGCAGTTCCTCAACGGGGCGTGAGCGTAGCGATTTAAGATCGTCATTGCCGGGCTTGACCCGGCAATCCATCATCTTCGAAGATGTTTTTGTGAAGATGGATACGCGGGTCAAGCCCGCGTATGACAAGTCAGGATTTCAACTTCACACCCAGCCGTCCCGCCAATTCCTGCGTGAACTGCCAGGCGACACGTCCGGAACGCGAACCGCGCGTGGTCGACCATTCCAGCGCCTCGCGCTCGAGCTGTTCGTCCGCAAGCTTGATGCCGAAATGGCCGCAATAGCCGCGGACCATCGCGAGGTATTCGTCCTGGCTGCAGCGGTGAAAGCCGAGCCATAGTCCGAACCGGTCCGACAGCGATACTTTTTCCTCGACCGCTTCGCCGGGATTGATCGCGGTCGAGCGCTCGTTCTCGATCATTTCGCGCGCCAGGAGATGCCGGCGGTTGGAGGTTGCGTACAGGATCACGTTTTCCGGACGGCCCTCGATGCCGCCTTCCAGCACCGCCTTGAGCGATTTGTAGGAGGCGTCATTGCCGTCGAACGACAGGTCGTCGCAGAACACGATGACATGGAAGGGCGAACTGCGCACGATATCCATCAGGACCGGCAGGCTCTCGATATCCTCGCGGTGAATCTCGACCAGCTTCAATCGGTCGGCGGGCTTGCGGTTGGCGTTGATGCTGGCATGCGCCGCTTTCACCAGCGACGATTTCCCCATGCCGCGCGCGCCCCATAACAGCGCATTGTTGGCGGGAAGCCCGTTGGCGAAGCGTTCGGTGTTCTCGATCAGGATGTCGCGCATCCGGTCGATGCCTTTGAGCAGGCCGATATCGACGCGGCTGACGCGGGGCACTGGCGCGAGGCGTCCGTCCGGATGCCAGACAAAGGCGTCGGCGTGGCCGAGTGAATCGGCCGAGGAGGATTTTGGCGATGCAGCGGAAAGGTGCGCTGCAATGGATTCGAGCGCGTGCGCAATCCGCTCCGAAGTCTCATGCTCGGAGGCCGCCGCGGGGCGTTTTGCCGCTATAGCCTGCGATTTGCGTTGAGCCGCCCTGGGGGCGGTGCGAGAGGGTGTTTTACTAGGGGTTTTCTTGGCTGTTTTATTGGGTTTTTTCGACATCTTTGGCCTTCCTGACCACGCACCCTTAACGGGCCTGCAAGGGGCCTGCAAGCGGGCCAAATGAGGGGTCTGGCAGCGTTGCAATTGGGACCGCGGCCGCTATAGTCCGCGCGAATTTGCCCGGATCGGCTTGACGCTCAGGCGCTGCCGGTCCATTCCCGTTTCACAAGGATTCTCCGAATGCTGATTACCCCTGCGTTTGCCCAGGCTGCGGGCGCCGGCGACACCAACAGCATGTTGATGTCGCTGCTGCCGTTCGCGCTGATCTTCGTGATCATGTATTTCCTGATTTTGCGGCCGCAGCAGAAGAAGGTAAAGGATCACGCCGAACTGGTGAAGAACATCCGCCGCGGCGACACCGTGGTGACGACGGGCGGCCTTGTCGGCAAGGTTACCAAGGTCGTCGATGACGACCAGATCGAGTTCGAAATCTCCGACGGCGTGCGCGTGCGGCAGATGCGCCAGATGATTTCCGGCGTCCGTGCCAAGGGCGAACCGGCGAAGGAAAAAGCCGACACCGCCAAGGAAGATACTTCGGCGAGTTAGCGCTATTTCCGATCGCGCATATTCCAGAATTTAACGGGTCAACTCGATGCTGTATTTCACGCGGTGGAAGGCGCTGGCGATTATCCTGACCGCGCTTGTGGTCTGCCTCTGCGCCGTGCCGAATTTCTTCCCTGAGGCCACGGTAAAGACCTGGCCGGCCTTTGCGCAGCGTCGCCTGGTGCTCGGCCTCGATCTGCAGGGCGGCTCCTATCTGCTGCTCGAAGTCGATGCCAACGCGGTCAAGAAGGATAAGGTTGATCAACTGCGCGATGACGTCCGTGCCGCCTTGCGGACCGCCAAAATCGGCTTCACCGGCGGCATTATCACCAAACCCGACGGTGTCGACGTTCGCATTACCAAAGACACCGATTTTGCCAACGCGCTTTCGAAACTACGCGAACTGTCGCAGCCGCTCGGCGGCCTGCTCGGCTCGAATGGGCAGCGCAGCCTCGAGGTCACCGACGCGGGCGGCGGGCTGATCCATCTGACCATTCCGCCGGCGGCGATCACCGACCGGACCCGGCAGGCGGTCGAGCAGTCGATCACCATCATCGAGAAACGCGTCAATCAGCTCGGCACCGTCGAGCCTTTGATCCAGCGTCAGGGTGTCGATCGCATCCTGGTGCAAGTGCCGGGCTTGCAGGATCCGACGCGGTTGAAAGCGCTGCTCGGGCAGACCGCCAAGATGGATTTCCGCATGGTCGATACGACCGTGCCGCCGGATCAGGCCTTGCAGGGCAGGGTTCCACCGGATTCCGAGCTGCTGCCCAACGCGGAAGCGCCGAACACACCCAGCGTCGTCGTCAAAAAGCAGGTGCTGGTTTCCGGCGGCGATCTGACGGACGCGCAGCCCGGGTTCGACCAGCGCAGCGGTCAGCCCATCGTCTCGTTCAAGTTCAACACCTCAGGCTCACGAAAATTCGCCCAGGCCACCATCGAAAACGTCAAGCAGCCGTTTGCCATCGTGCTCGATAACAAGGTGATCTCGGCGCCCGTGATTCAGGAGCCGATCACCGGCGGGCAGGGCCAGATTTCCGGCAATTTCACCGTGCAGCAGGCCAATGATCTCGCCATCCTGCTGCGTGCCGGCGCGTTGCCGGCGCCGCTGACCATCATCGAGGAGCGCACCGTCGGCCCCGGCCTCGGCCAGGACTCGATCGAGAGCGGCGAACGCGCCGCCTATGTCGGCTCGATCCTGGTGATCGTGTTCATGCTGTTGACGTACCGCTTGTTCGGCGTCTTCGCCAACATCGCGGTCGCCATCAACGTCGCGATGATCTTTGGCCTGCTGTCGCTGCTTAATGCGACGCTGACGCTGCCCGGCATTGCCGGCATCGTGCTGACCGTGGGCATCGCGGTCGATTCCAACGTGCTGATCTATGAGCGCATCCGTGAGGAAATCCGGGGCGGGCGCACCGCGATTTCCGCGATCGACGCCGGCTTCAAGCGGGCGCTGTCGACAATTCTCAATTCCAACATCACCACCTTCATCGCCGCCGCCGTACTGTTTTACGTCGGCACCGGTCCGGTGCGCGGCTTCGCCGTGACGCTCGGCATCGGCATTGTCACCACAGTTTTCACCGCCTTTACACTCACCCGGCTGATCGTGGCGGGCTGGGTGCGGTGGAAGCGGCCGCAACGCGTGCCGATTTAAGATGCGGAGCACGCTGTGACACACTTCATTTTGCTCGGATTGCTGGTGGTGATCGCGGTGTTGACCGTGGTCGCTTGCCTTGGGCTGCTGCCATCGCTGCGGATCGTGCCCGACGACACCAAATTCGATTTCACCCGGTTTCGCCGCATCAGCTTTCCGATCTCGGCGCTGCTCTCGATTATCGCGATCACGCTGTTCTTTACCCACGGGTTGAATTTCGGCATCGATTTCAAGGGCGGTACGCTGCTGGAAATCAAATCCAAATCGGGCAATGTCGACATTGCCGCGATGCGCGCCAGCCTGAGCAGCCTTGGCCTCGGCGATATCCAGTTGCAGCAATTCGGCGGTCCCGATGAAGTGCTGATCCGCGTCGCCGAACAGCCCGGCGGCGATGCCGCGCAACAGCAGGCGGTGCAGAAGGTGCGCGGCGCGCTCGGCGATGCCGTCGATTATCGCCGTGTCGAGGTGGTGGGCCCGCGCGTTTCCGGCGAACTGCTGGCCTACGGCATGATAGGGCTGATGCTCGCGATCCTCGCGATCCTGATCTATCTCTGGTTCCGTTTCGAATGGCAGTTTGCGCTCGGCGCCATGATCGCCAACGTCCACGACATCGTGCTGACGATCGGCTTCATGTCGATCTCGCAGGTCGATTTCGATCTCACCAGTATTGCGGCGCTGCTGACGATTCTCGGCTATTCGCTCAACGATACCGTCGTGATCTATGACCGGATCCGCGAAATGCTGCGGCGTTACAAGAAAATGCCGATGCCGGAACTGCTCAACGAATCCATCAATTCGACGCTGTCGCGCTCGATCATCACCCACGTCACAGTGACCCTGGCGTTGTTGGCGCTATTGCTGTTCGGCGGCAACGCGATCCACAGTTTCACCGCGGTGATGATGTTCGGCGTGGTGCTGGTCGGCACCTACACCTCGATCTTCATCGCGGCGCCGATCCTGATCTATCTCGGCGTCGGCACCCATCGCGATGCTCCGGATAAGCCTGCCAAGAAATGATGGTGTAATGACGATGCCAGGTCCCTCGGACGCTCCGCATCTTCCGAGATCGGCACCGATCGAGGCCTACGGCAAGGGCGGATTCGCCTTCGCTGATATGTCGCATCGCGGCTCGCTATTGTGCCTGCCGGATGCGATCTGGGCATGGTCCGTGACCCGACCCGACGAAATCGACGAGACCTCGCTGGGACGGGTGTTCGCCGCAGCCAACGGCATCGATACGCTGATTGTCGGCACCGGCACCGAGGTCTGGCTGGCGCCGCCGGCGCTTCGCAATGCGTTGCGCAGGGTCGGCGTCGTGATGGATTCGATGCAGACCGGACCCGCGATCCGCACCTATAACATCATGATGGGTGAGCGGCGGCGTGTCGCGGCCGCGCTGATTGCGGTGCCATGAGCGGCGCGGACGCAGCTAAAGACGCCGCCGGTTTCTGCGCCGAGCTGGTTCGCACCCACGATTTTACCCGCTACGCATCCACGCTGTTTGTACCGGCCGAGCAGCGCCGTGCGCTGGTGGCGCTGTATGCTTTCAACGTCGAAATTTCCCGGGTGCACGAGCAGGTCAGCCAGCCGCTGCCGGGCGAGATGCGGCTGCAATGGTGGACCGACATGCTGGCCGGCACTGATCATGGCGGCGTCGAGGGCAATCCGGTCGCGGCCGAACTGATGCTGGCGATCAGGACCTGGCGCCTGCCGGTCGAGCGGCTATCGCGCCTGATCGATGAGCATCAGTTCGATCTCTACAACGATCCGATGCCGACCATGGCGGCGCTGGAAGGCTACATCAACGATACCTCATCGGCCCTGTTTTCGCTGGCGGCGTTGATCGCCGGACGCCCCTCCGAGGCGGTCGATCATCTCGCGCGTCACGCCGGGTTGGCACAGGGTATCGTGCAGGTGATTGCGACGTTGCCGCTGGACGCCTCGCGGCGTCAATTGTTCGTGCCGCAGCAAGTGCTGGAGAGCCATGGTTGCGGGATCGAAGAGGTGTTCGCGGGCAAGCAGACCCCAAAGCTGCGCGCGGCGCTGGATCAATTGCTCGGTGAGGCGCGGGGGCATCTGAAGACGGCCTATGCGCTGCTCGCGGACGCGCCGGCACAGGTGCGGCCGCTATTCCTGCCGCTCGCGATGGTCGATCGCGACATGGAACGCATGTCGCGCGCCGACAATGATCCGTTCATGCCGCACACGACCTTGAGGTTTCGGACGCTATGGACCTTGTGGCGGGCGTCACGGTCGCGGCAGTTTCGAGCCTAAAGCTGTGCTATCATTCGACGATGAAGTGGCTCCAGTGGACTCCTGACCGGAATGGCATCGTGGGCGCCATCGTCGCCACGATCATCGCCGTGACCATCTTCGCTTTTTTGGTGATGTATTTGCCGGACTTTCAACAGCGCAGGGCCGGTGCCGGATTTGGACCTGAATGGGAGTGCACGGCGCAGCCAAAAGGCGATCCGGTTTGCGTCAAGAAGCCGGGCCGGTGATTGCCGGGTCGCTCTATACCGGAAGTTGAGCCCGGCGTTTCATGACGGTGGCGGCGCCAAATCGGCCGTCTCGAAATTAAACCGGTCCCGCAAATTCTTGCGCGATCCCAGGATGTCCTTCAGGAACGCGCGATCCGCCGCGCTCCTCATCATCGGCTCGACCAGATCGAGCTGGTTGGTCGCAACGAGTTGCAGGATCTCGGTGCGGGGTTTGCCGCTGGCGTCGCGCGGCAGGGCCTGCACCACCTGGATATGTTCCGGCGGTTTTGGTCCCTTGGCCGCTGCAAGCTCGTTGCGTAGCTGGGCTTCGAGGGCGACCTGGTCGGCCTCGACGAAGGCATAAAGTCCGACGCCGCTGCGCCGGTCGGCGAACGCGACAATGGTCGCATCGCGCACGCCGGGATTTTTCTTGATCAGATCGAGCAAGACCGGCGCGTCATTCACCAGACGCCGGCCGCCGCCTTCGCGATCGGTAAAGTTGAACAGGCCGCGGGTGATCGCGCGGTAAACCTTCTTGCCGGTCGCAAGCCAGACGCTGGCGACCAGCGATTTGCGCGCCAGAATTTTGCGTTCCTTGGGCGTCAGCGCGTCCGGTGCGTAGCTGCGCTTGTGCTTCAGTAGATGCCGGATGTCCTCATAGGCGGCGATCCGGAACAGGCGGCTGCGGGTTCGAAAGCAGGCCGCGAGCTGGAAATCGGTGACATAGGCTCGGCCGTCGGTACCGCGCAGCCAATTCTGTTCCTTGGCAAGATCGTTGTGGCAGATGCCGGCGCGGTGCAGCTTGTGCAGGGCCTGTTTGGCAGAACGGAAATAGGCGACATCGCCAACCGGCTTGGCCAGATGCAACGCCACGCCATCGATGAATCCGCGCACCAGCGCCTGCCGGCCGGCCCATAGCAATTCAGGTCCGACGCGCAGATCGCGCGCCAGCCCGAGCGCACGACGCTCGCGTCCGAACAAATGGCGCGCCGGGATGTAGGACCACCACGGGACCTGATCGAGCCGGCGCAACACCGCGTCGACTTCGCCGGCATCGCCGCGAAACCGGCCGCGTTCGACCGTAGAAAAGACATCGCGCTTCAACAGCACGCCTTCGGTCCATCGCGCCGACAAAACGGCGGCATCTTCGTTTGGCAGACTCATCGAAGGCTCACGCGGCAGCCGCGACATGCAAATTGTCGGCGATCCAGCGATCCAGATCCGACAATGCGCGGCCGCTCATCGCCTGTTTCTTGGCCACGGTCTTCTCATTGCCGCGCAGCCGCGTGCCATCGGCTTTTTTGGTAGGGGCGCTGGCGAGCGGCGGAAACAGGCCGAAATTGATGTTCATCGGCTGGAACGAGCGCGGTCCGGCGTCGATGGTTTCGATATGGCCGCCGGTGATGTGGCCGAGCAGCGATCCCAGCGCCGTCGTCGCGGGCGGCGGCGCCAGCGACTGGGAACGGGCGTCGGCCGCGGCATAGAGACCCGCGATCAGCCCGATGCTGGCGGATTCCACATAGCCTTCGCAGCCGGTCATCTGTCCGGCGAAGCGCAGCCGCGGTTGCGCGCGTAGTCTTAGTTGCGCGTCCAGCAGCTTCGGCGAATTCAAAAACGTGTTGCGATGCAGGCCGCCGAGCCTCGCGAATTCGGCGTTCTCGAGCCCGGGGATGGTGCGGAAGACGCGCTGCTGCGCGCCGTGCTTCAGCTTGGTCTGGAAACCCACGATGTTGTAGAGCGTGCCGAGCTTGTTATCCTGGCGTAGCTGGACGATGGCGTAGGCCTTTACCGTCGGATTGTGTGGGTTGGTCAACCCGACCGGCTTCATCGGTCCATGACGCAGCGTTTCACGACCGCGCTCGGCCATCACCTCGATCGGCAGGCAGCCGTCGAAATAGGGTGTGTTGGTTTCCCATTCCTTGAAGTCGGTCTTTTCGCCGGCGATGAGCGCCTCGACGAAGGCGTCGTATTGCTCTTTCGTCATCGGGCAATTGATGTAATCGGCGCCGGTGCCGCCGGGCCCCACCTTGTCGTAGCGCGACTGAAACCACGCCGCCGACATGTCGATGGAATCGCGGTGCACGATCGGCGCAATCGCGTCGAAGAACGCCAGCGCGTTCTCGTCGGTGAGTTCGCGGATCGCATCCGCAAGCGGCGCGGAGGTGAGGGGGCCGGTTGCGACGATGACGTTGTGCCAATCCGTCGGCGGCAGGCCATCGATTTCGGCGCGCCGGATTTCGATCAGGGGGTGGTCTTCAAGCGCCTTGGTGACGGCGGCGGAAAACCCGTCACGGTCGACCGCCAATGCGCCGCCGGCGGGCACCTGATTGGCGTCCGCCGCGCGCATGATCAACGAACCCAGCCGGCGCATTTCAGCGTGCAACAAGCCGACCGCGTTATTGAGGGCATCGTCCGAACGAAACGAATTGGAGCACACGAGTTCGGCCAGGCCATCGGTGCGATGGGCCTCGGTCATCAAATGAGGGCGCATCTCATGCAGCACGACGCGAATACCGGCATTGGCGACCTGCCATGCTGCTTCCGAGCCGGCGAGGCCCGCGCCGATGATATGCACGGGTTCAGAAGGGGATGGGGTAGCTGTCATGAGCGCTGAAGTAGCGCGTTTCCGGGCGCAGTGGAATGCGCTTGCAGCGCAGATACGACAACGCCCGCAACTCGGCGGGCGTTATCCGTCTCAACGATGGGCTGAAACCGTTCAGCCGTTATAGCTGCCGGCTGCAACGCGCGGAATGTCCGAGCGATCAAGGCCGATATCGGCCAGTTCGCGATCGCTAAGCTGGGACAGTTCGCTGACATTGCGCTGATAGTCCCGGAAAGCCTGGATCATGCGGATGAGCGAGAGCAACATGGTAATCTCCTTGATATCGACGATTCAGCCTTTGAGGGAGGGCCTCATCGTTGAAATGAATATAGAGCAGAATGTTGCGCTGCAGAAGTTCCTATGTTGCGATGCAGCTAATCATAAAACGCATGGCGTCGGTAAGGAATGATTAACCGTTCGGCATGGCTGCCTAAGGAAGGCTCTGTCCGCACAATATTTCGCTGAATTTGAGCAAAAAGCGTCGTTTTCGTCATATTTCGATATTGAAGCGGCCCAGATCTCCGGGTCTGAACAACCCCAGAGTCCCACATAGGGCGGCTAAACATCAGCTTTAAGGGCTAGCTATCGCTAACCAAGCATGCGTGATTCGCATGCACAAAAATGAATTAAAAATCATTCCTATATAAGTAATATCAAGGAGCTTTGGCGAGTTGAGTCGCGAAATAGCCAATCGTCTTGGCGTAGACTTCGCTCTTGTTCCATTCCTGCAGGACTTTGAAATTCGCGCTGCCGGGCTCCCAGCCCTTGCCGGGCTGCCAGCCATAGCTCTTGAGGAAATTCGCGGTCGAGGCGAGCACGTCAGCCGGGCTGCGCAGGAGGTCACGGCGGCCGTTATTGTCGAAATCCACGGCGTATTTGATGTAGGACGACGGCATGAACTGGGTCTGGCCGATTTCGCCGGCCCAGGCGCCGCGCAGGTCCGCCGGCGCGATATCGCCGCGCTCGATGATGCGCAGCGCATCCATCAACTCGGCCTTGAACATGTCGGAGCGGCGGCAATCATAGGCCAGCGTCGCCAGCGACCGCAGGGTCGGGAATTTTCCGATATTGACCCCGAAGTCGGTTTCCAGTCCCCAGATCGCGACCACGACTTCGCCGGGCACGCCGTAGGTCTGCTCGACCCGTGACAGCACCGAACCATATTGCTTGAGCATGTTGGAGCCGCGCGTCATCCGGGGAGGCACCATGCGGCCGGAAAACTCTTCAAAGGTCTGGGTGAAGACCTTTTGCGATTTATCCCGCGCGAGCACGCTCTGATCCAAGGTCACGTCTTTCAGGCCGGCGGTGATGGCGGCCTGGGAAATTCCCTTGGCGGCGGCTTCGGCTTTGAAATCGTCGAGCCAGGTCTGGAAGCTGCCGGTACCGCAGGGTGCCGCCAGCGCCGGCGGCTGCGACATCGTCACGACGGCGCTGACGACGACAGCGCTCAAAAGGCTACGGGAGATCAGGGAGTTTCTCACTGAATCGATTCGCTTTTTAATGGAGGGGAGACCGGCGCATAAAATGTCAGGTGGAACCGCGGCCAAAACAAGGCCTCATCGTCAGGGTGATTTCCCCAACGATACCGCGAATACATGACATCGCAAACCGCCGGTCGACAATCGACCGGCGATCTGCTGCGGGTTCAACCCGTCGGCCGCGCTTCAGGCGTCGGTCTTTAAGCGTCGTTCCTGCGCCGCCAGGGAAACAAGTTGGACGGAAAGTCCGCCGCCGAGCGCCGCTCGCGCTGCGGGCGCGGGGGGATTGGCCGCGGATTGGGATCCGGTGCGATCACTTTGCGATAGAGATGCCAGGTGGCGTGGCCGAGCAGGGGGATGACGATCGCAAGGCCGAGGAAAGCCGGGAGCGATCCCGCCACCAGCAGCACCGCCACGATCAATCCCCATACCGCCATCGGCACCGGATTTTGCGCCACCGCGCGCAGCGACGTCACCATCGCATCGCCGGCGCCGGCCTGACGGTCGAGCATCAACGGGAACGACACCACGCTGACGCACAGCGCCACGACCGCAAACAGGAAGCCCACGCTGCAGCCCGCGATGATCAGCCACCAGCCTTGCTGTGTGGTCAGCACGCGCCGGGCGAAGTCGGGAATACCGGCGGCGGCTTCGTAGCCAAACGCCGCGACGTAAATGGCTTGCGCCGTGGCGACCCAGGTCACGAACAGCGCCAGCAACAGCGTGCCAAGCCCGAGCATGGCGCCGAACGATGGCGAACGCACCACATCAAGGGCATCCCACGCCGAGGCCTGCTCACCCAGCTCGCGGCGGCGGCTGAGTTCATAAAGGCCGAGCGCGGCGAACGGCCCGAGCAGGGCAAAGCCCGCGGCGAGCGGGAACAGCAGCGGCAGCACCGAGTAACCCAGCACCGTTCGCGCCAACACCAATCCCAGCACCGGATAGATCAAACACAGGATAATGGCGTGGCTCGGCACCGCCTTGAAATCTTCCCACCCGAGCCGCAGCGCTTCATGCAGGTCGGACAGATGAATCTTCCGGATCACCGGGATTGCCGCTTGATCTGGCGCGGACGGGGCCAGTGGCGTGACATTGCCTGAGTATGGTGTGGCCATGATCGTTATCTCCCTTGACGCAGCAGCCACATGTCACGCCGGTTGAGGGCGCGCGCAGCCGTCTGCCAAAATGATCACGATCAGGCCAGACGCGAAGACAGGAAACCAGAACTGGCCGTGTCGCGAACTGAACCCTCAGCGTACTCTCAATTGTCGACGTCGTCTAATGGCCGTTGCGCCCGCTCACGCGTGATTGAATGACGCTGGAGCGTGCCGCAGCGCACACGAGATCGCGCGCGAAGCAGGTCGCCTCATCGCAACGCATGCGACGAAATAGACAGCGAATGCGAACGCATTTGCACCACGCCTGTGTCACTATGCCGTCATTCCGCCTCAGTTAAGCTGGCTCCATAGCAGGCCTCGCGCATTGGCAAGTGCATCCGAGGTAGCTAGACTTTGCAACGATCCGGCTTCGTCCTGTTGGGAGCCGCGAGCGTTGTTTACGGTTCACGCGATCACTTCACGCGATCACTGGGTTCATTGGGAGCATATGATGAGCATTTTCGGAAAAATCATGGGCGCGATTTTCGGCACTTCGGCAACCGCTGCACCCGCAAGCGGCGGCACGGCGGCGAGCCCGACATCGAGCCCGTCGGCGGCGCCCTCGGGCGGATCGTCCTCGGCCGCACCGGCCGCGACCGTCGACGTCGCGCCGATCCTCGACGCGGCCGTCAAGGCCAAGGGCGAAAAGCTGGAATGGCGTACCTCGATCGTCGACCTGATGAAGGCGCTCGATATCGACTCCAGCCTTTCCGCGCGCAAGGAACTGGCCCATGAGCTCGGCTACACCGGCGACACCAACGACTCCGCCACCATGAACATCTGGCTGCACAAGCAAGTGATGTCCAAGCTGGCCGCCAATGGCGGCAAGCTGCCGGCCGACGTCAAATGGTAAGCGATCGCCGCGCATAGGCCCCAAAGGCTCCAATCCAAAAGGCCCGCCTTCGTGCGGGCCTTTTTCGTGCGGGCCTTCTCGATCAATGGGCATTTGCCGGAATCCCCTGTCTTGTCGGGCGCGGATTGCGGGGCTAGACAGGCGCTCGAACAAGACCAAGACACGGGAGATACCCATGAAAACCGTCGATAAAAACACCGATAAGTCAGTCGATCGCAGGACCATCCTGGCCTCAGGCGCGCTGGCGCTGGCGGGCGCCGCGACCCAGGCCGCTCCGGCGCAGGCCCAGTCGGGCGCGAAACCCATTTTCACGGTGCCGGCGATCACGATCCCGATTGCGGGCGAGACCGATGTATTTCCGGTGCGCCGCATCTATTGCATCGGCCGCAACTATGCCGCCCATGCGATCGAGCGTGGATCCGATCCGACCCGCGAGCCGCCGTTCTTCTTCCAGAAGCCGACCGATGCGATCCAGAACGTCAAGGTCGGCGAAGTGGCGGATCATCCTTATCCGTCGCTGACCAAGAACTATCACCATGAGGTCGAGCTGGTCGCGGCGCTGAAATCCGGCGGCACCAACATCGCGCCGGACCAGGCGCTGCAGCACGTCTATGGTTACGCGCTCGGCCTCGACATGACCCGTCGCGATCTGCAGAACGGCATGTCGGCTGAAAAGAAGCCGTGGGAAATCGGCAAGAGCTTTGACCATGGCGCGGTGATCGGTCCGATTCACCCGGTGACGAAGATAGGGCATTTCTCCAAGGGCGCGATCTCGCTGGCGGTCAACGGCACGGTGCGTCAGCACTCCGATCTCGACAAGATGATCTGGAGCGTCGCCGAGCAGATCGCCAAACTGTCCGAAGCCTTTGAATTGAAGGCCGGCGACATCATTTACTCCGGCACGCCGGAAAATGTCGGCCCGGTCGTGAAGGGCGATGTGCTGTTGTGCAAGCTTGAGGGCTTGCCGGATATGTCGATCCGGATTGTGTGAGGTTAGCTGGCTTTTGCCTGCATCCGCACTATCGTCATGGCCGGGCACAGCCGTCCGAAGGACGGCGTCGCTTCCGCTCGCCTCTGCCCGGCCATCCACGTTTTGGACCCAAGCAAGGAAGACGTGGATGCCCGGGTCATCTAGCGCGAAGACGCGCTTCGCGCTTTTGCCGGGCATGACGGGTGATAGTCTGGCGGTCACATCACCCCACCAAATCCGCAAACTCCGGATGCTTCTGCAAATAATCCACCACGAAGCCGCAGCCGGCGATCACCTTTAATCCGTCGGCGCGGATCAGTTGCAGCGCCCCTTGCACCAGTTCGGAGGCGATGCCGCGACCGCGCAGGGCGCTCGGGGTCTCGGTGTGGGTGATGATCACGCTCGATGGCGTGAGGCGATAATTCGCAAACGCCACCGCGCCCTCGATATCGAGTTCGAAGCGGCTCAGCGCCTTGTTGTCGCGAACGTTGCTCATGTCGCTCTCTTGTCCGCTTCTGAGATCTTCACGCCACATCCTTCAGGGTTTCGGAGAGGATATCGCGAAGCGACCAGGGGTCGCCGTCGACGGTGCTGCTGATATCGTCGATTTTCCATTTGCCGTCTTCACGGACAAAATTGTAACGGATGATGTCGTCGGAAGCCTTGGCCCGTGCCATCCGGCCGGTGAGGGTAACGGCGATGACGGCCTTGTCGGTTTCGAGTTTTTCTGTCGTCACCTTGAACGATTTGACGTCAGGCTCGTCCGAATTGGTGACGGGATCGAAATCGATCGGCCCGGCGTCGCCCTTCTTGGTGTTGGCGTCGGCGCGCGCCCAGAGATCAACCAGCGATTTCGACAAATATTTCGCCTTGGCGGCCTTGTCCTCGATCACGAACCCGCCGCCGCTGTTGCCTTTGCCCTTGGCCACGCGGGTGTAGATCGCGGTGAGAATCGCGACCGGATCATTTGGCGCCGGCGCCGGCGAGGACTGCGCGGCCCGGGCGCGCGGAATAATGGCGCCGGCCAGCGGGGCGGACAGCAGGCAGGCGAGAGCGAAATGGCGTCGGCTGATCATGGCGTTCCTCGGAGCGAATAGGTCTTGCTTATAGTCGAGAATGCGGCCTTCGTGGGAGTAAGCAAGCGTGATTGCGGAGAGAATATCATGGCCAATCAAAAAGGCCCCAACGTCAAGAAGAAGCAGAAGTGCAAGAATTGCGAAGGCAAGGGGCTGCTCAAGAAGGGCGACAAGGTCGTCAAATGCCAGCGCTGCGGCGGCACCGGGTTGCGGTGAGGACATCGGTTACCTGCGCTGGAAGTCCAATGTAATCCACGCGGCATCGAATGCAGCTCTAAGTCATTCGTTCGTCATGCCCGGCCTTGTGCCGGGCATCCACGTCTTGACGGTGATTGAAGAAAGACGTGGATGGCCGGGACGAAGCCCGGCCATGACGAATGAGACATAGCGTCGCCCCCATTAACAAGCCCTCCTGAATCTGCTTGAAGGTCCAGCGCGGCCGACCCAACGAAGTCCGGTCCGCGATTGTCACCTCCGGAGAATCCCCCATGAAGCTCATTCTCAATCTCCTCGGCGTTATCCTGCTCATCGTG
Organism: uncultured Alphaproteobacteria bacterium; assembly: GCA_963790595.1. Classification (GTDB taxonomy): domain Bacteria; phylum Pseudomonadota; class Alphaproteobacteria; order Rhizobiales; family Xanthobacteraceae; genus Bradyrhizobium. The sequence goes on from CAWBPE010000017.1 coordinate 106,954, forward strand.
GCCGCCGTGTATTTCATGATCCCCGCCGATCAATTGCCGGCGTTCTTTCCCGGCCACGAGGCCGGCGTGATGCATGTGCACACCAAGCACGGCATTGTCGCGGGGGTCGCCGGGCTGGTGCTGATCGGCGCGGGGATGTTCATGGGGCGCAGGTGAGGGGGCGTAATGCTTCGCCGCTTGAGCTGATTCAATTTTCAACACTCTCGCTCATCCGTCATTGCCGGGCTTGACCCGGCAATCCATCACTTACAAAAGCATTCCACGAAGAGTGATGGATGCCCGGGTCAAGCCCGGGCATGACGAGTGGGGTTTGTGCTAACGTCTTGCTCCAAACACACCTTCGTATTCCCGCGGCTTGTTGCGCCCGAGTTTTGCTAGTTCTTCCGCCCCAAAGAGGGCGCAGGGAATGCCGGGCGCCTGGTGCGCCCGCCGCCGCGCGTGCAAAGGTCGTAAGTAAAAAGGCACACGCGTTAGTCAGGTCACACCGGAAACGCCCAGCATTCCCCACGCAATGGTTTACGGTCTACTTCGTGCTCTCCCCGGTGATCGGGCTCTTTTGCCACCGTCGCCCCTGAGAGCTTGCTTCTCAAGAACTTGACGCCAGCGTCGAGGCGTCAGGACCACACGACTTCGCCGTCCGCATCATACGCCATTCGTCAAAGGCGCATCCGCGTCCATCGCATCCCGTTCCGCGTCCGTGACGATCGCGAGCCGCCCCTCCTGTGGAACGAGACGGGTTGAGTTATACAAATGATTTGGCTTTTCGGAAAATCAGAATATTTTTACGTGAGGGGCTGGACTTTGATTTTGGGGTAGGTGCTGTTGATTTGCCCGTCGGGGTAACTGCGATGCCCTTCCCAAGCGAAATCGTTCCTATTATGTTCTGTGGACCGGATAGCGCGATAACGGGCCAGGCGAGGGGCGGGCGCATGAGTTCAAAACGAAATCGCACCATCAATATGCCGGCGCCGTATCTGCAGCGGGTGTGGCTCGACCCATCGCGCATTACCGACCGCGAGGCCTATCCGTTCTGCCTGCCGTTTCTGCGCGACGATTTCGAGCTGACCCTCGATCAGCCCATCACCATTATCGTCGGCGAAAACGGCACCGGCAAATCCACTCTGCTGGAGGGGATTGCGGTACTCGCCGGATATGATGAAGCCGGCGGCGGCAGGGGGTATCGGTCGGTCGATCATTCGAATGCCGTGGAAGCGATGGGCGGACAATTGTCCCATGCGCTTCGCGCAAGCTGGCTGCCCAGGATTACCAATGGCTGGTTCTTCCGCGCCGAGAGTTTCTTTTCGGTCGCGAGATATCTCGACGAATCCGCCCGCGATGTGGGCGCGCCCCCGCCGGACTTCCTCTCGCATTCGCACGGCGAAGGCTTTTTGCGCTTCTTCGAGGAGCGTTGCCAGCGGCAAGGCATCTTCATCTTCGACGAACCGGAATCGGCGCTGTCGCCGGCGCGCCAGATGGAATTTTTGAAACTGATGCGGCGGATGGAAGACTCCACGATCTGCCAGATCGTGATGGCCACCCATTCCCCGATGCTGATGGCCTATCCGAACGCGCGCCTGCTGCGGTTGTCGAAATACGGGCTGGATCCCGTGACCGTCGAGCAGACCGACCACTACAAGGTCATGCGCGAGTTCTGCGACGATCCGGCGGGGTTCGTGGAAGCGGTGTTGGCGGAGTAGGCCGCGTCGTCGCCTGACAGCGACAGTCAGTCAGCAGGAATGAACCGAAGCGTGCCTGCCCGACGCGATGGCCTGCCGGTATCGCTCGGATGATTGGCGCCATCCGTGACAGGCACCTCATGGAAATCGAACGGGCTTACCCCGTCCAGGCAAGCCACGTTGACGGCATACAGGTTCTGGTCAGATCGCCGTTGATGATGGGTGTAGATTCCGCAGCGGGAGCAGAAGAAGTGCTGCGCCGCGCCGGTATGGAAGCGGTAGCTTGTCAACGCATCCTCGCCCTGCAGGAACTTGATCCCGCCCATCTTTGCCGTGACAACGACGGCCCCGCGCATCCGGCAGTAGGAGCAGGTGCAGCGCAGGATCGAATTGAAACCGTCGCTGAGCGCCGCCTCGAAACGCACCGCGCCGCAATGGCACTGGCCAGTTCGAATGTTTGTGTCGCTCACCATGTTGCTGTGTCTCCGGTTGAGAGCCGTAGGGCGCAATGGCGAAGAATATTGTACCGTCTGTGCGAGCGATGAAGGAGGCGGAATACGCTTCGCTATTCCGCCCTACGTGCTTCGCTGTTCCCATACGATCAGTACCGGCTCTTAAAAGAATCCAAAATGATGAATCGGTGCATATAAGGTTTTGCTCTCACACGATTCATTAGTTCCCAATACATTGCGCGCGCCAAAGGGTCGTCACAGTTCTTCGGATAATGATAACCGTACCATGGAGAGCTTTCCGAATAACCTTCTTTCCGGTGCCAGGATTTTATGAATTCCGGGCGCAAATAGTCAAAAATTGCCCATCTAATATTATTCAAGAACTCGGCAATATAGCTTGAGTGATAGATGAAGATATCGGTGTGAAACCATTCGAAGAAGTTATCGACCGCAAGATACGCTTGCGGTTCGCTAACAGGATGGCCGCTCATTTTTAGCAAATCGCGGATGTGCTCCACGTTCGTTTGCAGCCGTGCTAAATTATGTTTAGCGATATCCCCACAAATCTTGATGTAGCGATAACGCTGTATGCGCAAATCTGCGACGACATCGATCGCATGAAAATTTACTCCTTGGGTAAGGAAATCACCTTCTAGCCAAGTGGAAAATGCTTCAACCTGTGAACTCAAGTCAGAAGCTTCTGATGCGAGGTGAGGCTCCGCGCAAACTTGGCGGAGATAGTAAAGGAACGTCAGATCGGACTTACGGGCGTTTGACGGTGCGGCCCGGAGGCCAAGAGGGATGGGTCGTCCCTTGAACGCGCTGAGTTGAGATAGAAAGTCGCCGAGCAAAATCACAAACAGCAAACTATGCTGGTTCGTCTCGAACATCATGTTGGTCGGCTCGGTACGGTCGTGCTTCACGAACATAGCCCAATTGACCATGCCGTCGATCATTCCCCAGACAGAATTCAGAATGATGCACTCTTGTTCAATTTCATTCATGCCAAACTCAAGGAACTCAACCTCTACTCCGCCGCCTCACTCGTCCCGCGCTTCCGCTTCCCGCGATCCGCCTTCTCCAGCACCGGTCCCAAAAACTTGCCCGTATAACTGCGCGGTGCCTTGACGATATCCTCCGGCGGGCCCCAGGCGACGATTTCGCCGCCGCCGTCGCCGCCTTCGGGGCCGAGGTCGATCACCCAGTCGGCGGTCTTGATCACCTCGAGATTGTGCTCGATCACGACCACCGTGTTTCCCTGCGACACCAGCTCGTGCAGCACTTCCAGCAATTTCTTGACGTCGTGGAAGTGCAGGCCGGTCGTGGGCTCGTCCAGGATATAGAGCGTGCGGCCGGTCGCGCGCTTGGACAGTTCTTTGGCCAGCTTGACGCGCTGGGCTTCGCCGCCGGACAGCGTCGTGGCCTGTTGGCCGACATGGATGTAATCCAGGCCGACGCGATGCAGCGTTTTGAAGGTCTCGCGCACGCGCGGCACCGCCTTGAAGAATTCGGCGGCTTCCTCGACGGTCATGTCGAGCACGTCGGCGATCGACTTGCCCTTGAACAGCACTTCCAAGGTTTCGCGGTTGTAGCGCTTGCCCTTGCAGGTGTCGCAGGTGACGTAGACGTCCGGCAAAAAGTGCATCTCGATCTTGATGACGCCGTCGCCCTCGCAGGCCTCGCAGCGGCCGCCCTTGACGTTGAACGAAAACCGCCCGGGCTCGTAACCGCGCGCCTTGGCTTCGGGCAGGCCGGCGAACCATTCGCGGATCGGCGTGAACGCGCCGGTATAGGTCGCGGGGTTGGAGCGCGGGGTGCGGCCGATCGGCGACTGGTCGATGTCGATGATCTTGTCGATATGCTCGAGGCCCTCGATGCGGTCATGCGGCGCCGCGCCCTCGCTGGCATTGTTGAGTTTTCGCGCGATGGCTTTGTAAAGGGTATCGATCAGCAACGTCGACTTGCCGCCGCCGGACACGCCGGTGACGCAGGTGAACAGCCCCAGCGGAATTTCCGCGGAGACGTTTTTCAGATTATTGCCGCGGGCGTTGATCACCTTGATGGTGCGGCGATGGTTCGGCGGCCGGCGTTCGGGAATTTCCACCGTCAATTCGCCGGTGAGATATTTGCCGGTCAGCGACTTCGGATTGTTCATGATGTCGGCCGGCGTGCCCTGCGCGATAATATGGCCGCCATGGGTGCCGGCGCCGGGGCCGATATCGAGCACGAAATCGGCCAGCCGAATGGCGTCCTCGTCATGCTCGACCACGATCACGGTATTGCCGAGATCGCGCAATCGCTTGAGGGTTTCCAGCAGCCGTGCATTGTCGCGCTGATGCAGGCCAATTGAAGGCTCGTCCAGCACGTAGAGCACGCCGGTCAAGCCCGATCCGATCTGCGACGCCAGCCGGATGCGCTGGCTTTCTCCGCCGGACAATGTGCCGGAGGCGCGCGCCAGCGTCAGATAGTTCAAGCCGACATCGAGCAGGAACGACAGCCGCTCGCGGATTTCCTTGAGCACCCGGCCGGCGATTTCATTCTGCTGCGCGGTGAGCGCCTTCGGCACGGTCTCGAACCATTCGCCGGCGCGGCGGACCGAAAGCTCCGAGATTTCGCCGATGTGCTTGCCGCCGATCTTGACGCACAGCGCCTCCGGCTTGAGCCGGTAGCCGTGGCAGGCTTCGCAGGGAATGTCGGAGAAATATTTGCCGAGTTCCTCGCGCGCCCATTCGCTTTCGGTCTCGCGAAAACGCCTATCGAGATTGGTAATGACGCCCTCGAACGGTTTCTTGGTGTCGTAAGAGCGCACGCCGTCTTCATAGGAGAATTTGATCTCCTCCTCGCCGGAACCGTGCAGCAGCGCATCTTTCGTTTTCTTCGGCAGATCCTTCCATTTGGTATCGAGCGTGAACTTGTAGAATTTGCCGAGCGCGGTCAGGGTCTGGATGTAATAGGGCGACGACGATTTCGCCCACGGCGCGATCGCGCCCTTGCGCAGGGTCAGCTCCTTGTCGGGAATGACCAGGTCTTCGTCGATATGCTGCTCGACCCCGAGGCCGCCGCAGGCCGGGCAGGCGCCGTAGGGATTGTTGAAGGAGAACAGTCGCGGCTCGATTTCCGGAATCGTGAAGCCGGAAACCGGGCAGGCGAATTTCTCCGAGAACAGGATCCGTTCCGGGCCGCTCTTGTCGTGGATTTTTGCGGTTTTTTTCTTCTCGTCATGGCCGGGCTTGACCCGGCCATCCATCTCTTTTGAAGAAGATGGATCACCGGGTCTCGCGCCTTCGGCGCGGCCCGGCGATGGCGAGGCCGGCGCATCGGCATATTCGATCACCGCCAGCCCTTCGGCGAGCTTCAGCGCGGTCTCAAAGCTTTCCGCGAGGCGCTGGCCGATATCCGGCCGCACCACGATGCGATCGACCACGACATCGATGTCATGCGGGAATTTCTTGTCGAGCGTGGGCGCTTCCGCGAGTTCATGGAAGGCGCCGTCGATCTTGACCCGCTGGAATCCCTTTTTGAGATATTCGGCGAGCTCCTTGCGGTATTCGCCCTTGCGGCCGCGCACCACCGGGGCCAGCAGATAGAGCCGCGTGCCCTCCGGCAGCGCCAGCACGCGGTCGACCATCTGCGAGACGATCTGACTTTCGATCGGAAGCCCGGTGGCGGGCGAGTAGGGCACCCCGACCCGCGCCCACAACAGCCGCATGTAGTCGTAGATCTCGGTGACGGTGCCGACCGTCGAGCGCGGATTCTTCGAGGTGGTCTTCTGCTCGATCGAAATCGCCGGCGACAGGCCGTCGATCTGGTCGACATCCGGCTTCTGCATCATCTCCAGGAACTGGCGCGCATAGGCGGAGAGCGATTCCACGTAGCGGCGCTGTCCCTCGGCATAGATGGTGTCGAACGCCAGCGAGGATTTGCCGGAGCCGGACAGGCCGGTGAACACCACGAGCTTGTCGCGGGGAATCTCGACATCGATGTTTTTGAGATTGTGCTCGCGCGCGCCACGTATCGTAATCGCGCGCATGCTGCTCGCGTTGGCCTGGCGCTTCGCCTTGATCACTTCGTCCACCATGTCGGCATTCCCAGCGCGTGAGGCGCACAAATTCAGGCGACGCGCTTCGCCGGGAACCGGGGATCGGACGCCAATGGGTAAGGTTGGAACGTAGGAAGAACGGGGCAGGATTTCCAGTACCCCGCGCAAACCATCAACGGTTTGTTGGAGGCGGAGCGTGAAAATGTAGGATATGGCGGCAGATGGCAGCGGTTCCACACGCGCGGCGGCGATTCCAGGCTCACGGCAGCAAAAAGGCCGGCGCGAGGCCGGCCTTTTCTTCAGTGAAGTGTTTCGATCGCGATGCGATCAGTACTTGGCGACAACCGGACCGCCGAAGCGGTAGTCCAGACGGACGGTGCCGATATCGATGTTCTGGCTGATGTTGTCGGTTCGGGTCGGAGCACCGAGCACGGTGAAGTTGTTGTTGCGGCTGCCCATGAACAGATGGTCGTATTCGAACGCGACCGACCAATTCGGTGCGAAGCCGATTTCGATGCCGGTTCCGATCGCGCCACCCCAGCGCGTTTCGCTGGCGTTATCGAACGTGAAACCCGTTCCGGTGATGGATCCATTGTACTTGTCATGGGTGACGGCCGCGCCGCCCTTGACGTAGCCGAGAACATTGTTCCAGGCATAGCCGACCTGGCCGGTGAACAGGCCGAACGCATCCGTCTTGGTGCTGTTGGTGGCCAACGCGGTCAAGGCCGCCGGCGAGCTCACGGTCGAGCCCGTCAGGTTGGCCCAGTCGCCCTGCGCTTCCAGACCGAACACCACATTGGTGGTCTGCCAGCGATAGCCGACCTGGCCACCGACGAGGCCGCCCGTGGCGTTGGAGCAACCTTCGCGCACCGCCGGGGCAACGGCAACGCCGACCACATTGTTGAGATCCCAGCAGTTGCGGTTGGAGCCGCCGCCGCCGTTGATACCGATGTAGAAGCCGCTCCAGTCATAGACCGGCGAGACCATCACGGGCGCCTTGGTGTAGGTCCGCGCCGGAAGATCGGCGGCGAAGGCGGGAGCCGCTAATGCAATGAGACCAACGCTACCGAGCAAAAACTTTTTCATCTTGTTATTCTCTCCAAGCTTGCTTCACTTTATCCAGAAGCATTTTTTAAAAGGTGCGGCCGCCGCGGCGATCGAATCCATGCGGGGGATATAAATGATTCAACCATCAATACTATTGCCGAAATGTTACACTTGCGCACGAATTGCCGATGCAGATCGAGGCGCTCATTCCCATCATCATGAACGTGCGTCGCGACACTGACAAAGATGGAAATAACTGAAACAGAATCGAAAAGACTGAGAATCGAAAAGACCCGGAATCGAAAAGACCTGGAATCAAAAAGACCTGGAATCAAAAAGACCCGCGCGAGGCGGGTCTTTAAATTCAGATGATCGCTGGCTTCGGTACTTCAGCTCTCAATATTTGGCGATGACCGGGCCGCCCCAGCGGTAGTTGACGCGCGCGGTGACCAGATCGGCATCGCCGCGAACGCGGTCGGTGGCGAACACCGCGCCGGCGGGCGTGATGAAGCTCGTGGTCGCATCGGGGATGAACAGATGGTCGTATTCAACGGCCACCGACCAGTTCGGAGCGAAGCTGTATTCAAGACCGACGCCGACCGTGCCGCCCCAGCGGTTGGTGCCGGAAGCGGTCGCGGTGACCACGCCTGCGGTGAGGATGTCGTTGCGATCGGCGACCACAGCCGCGCCGCCCTTGACGTAGAGCAAAGTGGTATTCCAGGCGTAACCGATCTGACCGGTGAACAGCCCGAATGCATCCATCCGGGAACGATCAGTGCTACCGGGCACGGTGATGCTCGCGCTGGAGCCGCGCAGCCCGGCCCAGTCACCCTGGCCTTCGAAGCCGAACACCCACGAACTGTTCTGGAAGCGGTAACCGAACTGGCCACCGGCGACGCCGCCCGTGGTGTCGTGGCAACCATCGGACACGGCAACCGCGCCGCCCACGGTGGTGTCGAAGCAGCGATGTTCAGTGCCCCAGCCGCCGTTGACGCCGGTGTAGAAGCCGCTCCAGTCGTAGAGCGCCGGGATCAGCACGGGAGCCTTGGTGTAGGCCACGGGAAGATCCGCAGCGATCGCGGGAGCCGCAATGCCCATCGCGACAAGACCGACAACACCCAGCAGCAGCTTCTTCATCGTAGTCTCCGGCAATCGCGCAAACGCCAAAGTGATTCAATTTCTGCCCGTAAGATACCGGTAGCGCAGCTGAAAAACCGTCTCTGAAATGCAACACCCGAAGGCGAAGTGCCCCATCCGGAAGTGGATGATTTTGAATCCTTTTCTTAAAGCAGGCGCCGGGAACTTTTTAACCCTCAAAACGCGATCGCTCAGCGGTTTCATCATACTGCCAGCCGGCCAAAACCGGGACGGAATTTCCACGAAATATTAGTGGGAACAAAACTGGAACATTCGCTTCCGGCTTGCTATATGTGGATAACCGGGGATCGGGAGAGATTGCGGGACCGCCTAGCGTATAGGGTCGATTTTCAGATGGTCTCGAGAAATTCCCCAACCGGGAGTGTGGCGACCGAAGCTCCAGGACAATCTTCGAGGACAATCTTCGAGGATAGTTCTGCGCTTTGGTGTCGGGCCAATTCAGTAATTTGACGAGTGGAGAGCGGCGATGGCGGGAAGCGTAAACAAGGTGATTCTGGTCGGAAATCTCGGCAAGGATCCGGAGATCCGGCGGACCCAGGACGGGCGGCCGATTGCCAATCTGAGCATCGCGACGTCGGAGACCTGGCGCGACAAGGGGACCGGCGAGCGCAAGGAAAAGACCGAGTGGCATCGGGTGGTGATCTTCTCCGAGCCGCTCTGCAAGATCGTCGAGCAGTATCTCAAGAAGGGCGCCAAGGTTTACATCGAGGGCGCGTTGCAGACCCGCAAATGGACCGACCAGAGCGGCGTCGAGAAATACTCGACCGAAGTCGTGCTGCAGGGATTCAACTCGACCCTGACCATGCTTGATGGCCGCAGCGGCGGCGGCAGCAGCTTTGGCGGTGACGATCAGGGCGGCGGCGATTTCGGACCCAGCGGAAGCTCGGGCGGAAGTTCAGGCGCGCCGCCGCGCCGTGCGGTGGCCGCCGGTGGCGGACGCAGCAACAGCGACATGGACGACGATATTCCGTTCTGAGGATTTTGTCGTTTTGGGAACCTACCGCTTCGGGGGCCTGCCGTTTGGCGGGCCTCTTGTCCGAGCGTGGGCCTGTGGGCGTTCGGACCGCATGAAGCAGTTTGATCGATGCTTGAAGCAAAATATCGAAACAGGATCGTAACACCCAATAAAAACTGACCAACTGCGCGCCTCCTAAAGCACTGGAAGCCAGCCGATGAGCCTCGCACCGTTGCTTGATGCCGCGCCGGCGATTCCGCTTCATGCCTTCGCGGCGATGGCGGCCTTCCTGCTCGGTATCGTCCAGTTTGCCGCGCCCAAGGGCACGCTGCCCCACCGCACGCTGGGCTGGATCTGGGTCGTCCTGATGCTGTCGGTGGCGATCAGCTCGTTCTGGATCCACCAGATCCGGCTGGTGGGTCTCTGGAGCCCGATCCATCTGCTGTCGATCTCCGTGCTGTTCACGGTCCCGCTTGCCGTGTGGAGGGCGCATCAGCATCGGGTCGCCGATCATCGCCTCATCATGACGCTTATTTTCTCCGGCGCGCTTGTCATCGCCGGGCTGTTTACGCTCTTGCCGGGGCGGATCATGCATGCGGTGGTTTTCGGCCCCTGATACGACCCATGAGCCGGGCTTGTCGGGCCGGTTCCCTCGGACATTTTCGCCGGCCTGAAAACAGCCTCCGTCTGCCGGTTAAGTCTCTGGAAAAACGAAGGGAAAAACCGCTCGCGCCGGGCAGGAAAGGGTGGTTTTGAGGACCCCGATGCGCTATATGATTCTCAACCAAAACTGACCGGATTTTCCCTTGTCTGAACCTGAAGATACGAAGCCCGGAGAGCCGCCGGGCCCGTCCGATATTCGTCCCGTTTCCATCCTCGACGAGATGAAAACCTCCTACCTCAATTACGCGATGAGCGTGATTGTGGCGCGGGCGTTGCCGGATGCGCGTGACGGTTTGAAGCCGGTCCACCGCCGCATTCTCTACTCGATGTACGAGCAGGGGCACACGCCGGACAAGAAGTACGTGAAGTCGGCGCGCGTCGTCGGTGACGTGATCGGTAAATATCATCCGCACGGCGACCAGTCGATTTACGACGCGATGGTCCGGATGGCGCAGGACTTCTCCATGCGCGTGCCGTTGATCGACGGCCAGGGCAATTTCGGCTCGGTCGATGGCGATCCGCCCGCCGCCTATCGATATACCGAAGCGCGCCTGACCAAAACGGCGCTCGAGGTGCTCGGCGATATCGACAAGGACACCGTCGATTTCCAGCCGAACTACGACAATTCCGAAAAAGAGCCGATCGTTCTGCCGGCCAAGTTCCCGAACCTCCTGGTCAACGGCGCCGGCGGCATCGCGGTGGGCATGGCGACCAATATCCCGCCGCACAATCTCGGCGAGGTGATCGATGCCTGTGTGGCGCTGATCGACAATCCCGCGCTGACGATCGACGAACTCATCAACATCATCCCCGGCCCGGATTTTCCGACCGGCGGCATCATCCTCGGCCGCCAGGGCATCCGCTCGGCCTATCATCTGGGCCGCGGCTCGATCGTGATGCGCGGCAAGGCGCGGATCGAGTCGTACGGCAAGGACCGCGAAGTCATCATCATCACGGAAATTCCCTACCAGGTGAACAAAGCCTCGATGGTCACGCGTATTTCCGAACTGCATCGCGAGAAGACGATCGATGGCATTTCGGCACTGCGGGACGAATCCGACCGCGACGGCTACCGCGTCGTCGTCGAAGTGAAGCGCGATACCATGGCGGAAGTGGTGCTGAATCAGCTCTATCGGTTCACGCCACTGCAAACCAATTTCCCCGCCAATATGCTGGCACTGGATTCGGGCCGGCCTCAGGTGATGAACCTGAAGGATTTCCTGACGCTGTTCGTCGCGTTCCGCGAAGATGTGATCACGCGCCGGACCAAGTTCCTGCTCAACAAGGCCCGGGATCGCGCTCACATTTTGGTCGGTCTGGCGATCGCGGTGGCCAATATTGACGAGATTATCCGCGTGATCCGCACTTCCCCGGACCCGCAAACCGCGCGCGACATCCTGATGTCACGGGACTGGCCGGCCAAGGACGTCGCGGCGATGATCACGCTGATCGACGATCCGCGGCATCGCCTTGCCGAAGACGGCACCGCGCGGCTGTCGTTCGAGCAGGCCAAGGCCATTCTCGAACTGCGGCTGGCAAGGTTGACCGCCCTTGGCCGCGAGGAGATCGGCGAAGAACTCGACAAGCTCGCGATCGAGATCGCCGATTATCTCGATATCCTGCGTTCGCGCGCCCGGGTCCAGACCATCATCAAGGAAGAACTCGCGGCGGTGAAAGGCGAATTCGCAACCCCGCGCAGGACCGTGATCATCGAGCAGGAAAACGAGGTCGAGGACGAGGACCTGATCCAGCGCGAGGACATGGTCGTCACCGTTTCGCATGCCGGCTACGTTAAGCGCGTACCGCTATCGACCTACCGGGCGCAGCGGCGCGGCGGCAAGGGCCGGGCGGGCATGGAGACCCGCGATGAGGATTTCGTCAGCCGTCTTTTCGTGGCCTCGACCCACACCCCGGTGCTGTTCTTCTCGTCGCGCGGCCAGGTCTACAAGGAAAAGGTCTGGCGCCTGCCGGTCGCGGCCCCCAACGGCCGCGGCAAGGCGCTGATCAATATCCTGCCGCTGGAGCAGGGCGAGCGCATCACCACCATCATGCCGCTGCCCGAGGATAAATCCTCCTGGGGCAATCTCGACGTGATGTTCGCGACGACAGGCGGCACCGTCCGCCGCAACAAACTATCCGACTTCGTCGACGTGCGGCGCTCGGGCATCATCGCAATGAAGCTCGACGAGAATGAAGCGATCGTCGACGTGCAGATCTGCACCGAGCGCGACGACGTGTTGCTGACCGCCGCGGGCGGCCAGTGCATCCGCTTCCCGGTCACCGACGTGCGCGTATTCACGGGCCGCACCTCGATGGGTGTGCGCGGCATTGCGCTGTCGGAGGGCGACACGCTGATCTCGCTGTCGATCCTGCGCCATGTCGAGGCGGCCTCGGACGAGCGGACCGCCTATCTGAAGATGCGCCGTGCCGTCGCTGGCGAGGCCGTTAGCGGGGAAGCTTCGGCCGGGGAAACTGCGGCCGAAGAGGCCGTGGAAGCCGATACCGAAGAGACCTCTGGCAGCATCCAGCTCTCCTCCGACCGCTATGTCGAGATGTCGGCGCAGGAGCAGGTCGTTCTGACGGTCTCGGTGAATGGCTACGGCAAGCGCACCTCGTCTTATGAGTACCGGACCACCGGCCGCGGCGGCAAAGGCATCGTCGCGATGTCGGTCAACAACCGCAACGGCAAGCTGGTGGCGTCGTTCCCGGTCGAGGACAGCGACCAGATCATGCTGGTGACCGACAAGGGCCAGTTGATCCGCTGTCCGGTCGAGGGCATCCGGATCGCCGGCCGTTCGACCCAGGGTGTGATCGTGTTCGACACCGCCGAAGACGAGCATGTGGTGTCGGTCGAGCACATCGGCGAGGAAGCCGAGAACGGCAATGGAGGCAATGGAGAGTAGCGAATAGGAATTCGCTGCTCGTTCACCTGTCGTCATCTCCCGAACAATCGAACCGGCTAAATTGGGCTCCGTTCGGAGAAGAGCTTCGCCGGACGGATTTTTCTGTACTATAAAAAGTTGTGTTGATACGTTATCGCTACCGGTAATGGATCCACAGGCCATGAAGTTCCCAGTCATCATCGCGATGTTGCTGACCTCTGCGAATGCTTTTGCCTGCGACCTGTCGCTGGTCGCGCCGGCGAAATCGGTGCTCAAAAAACCCGTTCAGGTGAAAGCCGCGCTGGCGGACGATATTTTAACCGTGAGCTATTCGGTCACAACGCCGACGCTGAACGCCCGAAAGGTTTTCGGCCCCAAGCAACTTCCTTACATGTTTGACGTCGTCGAATTGTTTGTGACGTTTTCGGAAACCGGCTTTCCGTACTTTGAATTCGAGGTATCGCCGTTCAACCAGATATTGCAGGTCAGAATCCCTGGCGGCGGCAAACCTAATCAAGAGGGAGTCGATTTGGGTCTGATGTCCTCGGCGACGTCAGTGCCGGGTGGCTGGACCGCCGAATTGAAGATTCCCTTAAAACCTCTGGGATGGGACGGCGATCCCAAAAAAATCCGCGGGAATTTCTATTCTATTCTGGGAAAGCCCCAAAGCTTCTGGAGTTCATTCCTGCCCAAGGCGAGGAAAGCGAATTTCCATCAGCCGAAGTTTTTTAAACCGTTGCTTCAATGCGAGTAGGAGGGGACGACATGAAAAGGCGTGATTTTCTCAAGGTCTCGGGCGGTTTGTCGGCATATGTGATCGTCGGCGGCTCGCTGCTTTCAATTCGGCAGGCCGAGGCCGACACCGGTCTGCCGATAGCGGCGCTGCAAGCACAGCTCGGTCCAAAAGATATGCTTCTGGTTCACGGCAGCAAGGCCGCCGCCGCACGCGATGTTTCCTACAACAAGCGAACGCAGATCTCACCGCGCGTGCGTGTAGTGGCGGCGAGCGCCGCGTCGGTCGGCGCCACCATTCGCTGGGCCACCGACAACGGAATTGGCTTCGCCATCCGCTCGGGCGGTCACTCATTTGAAGGGTTTTCGCAGAGTCCCGATCTGGTGATCGATGTGCGCGGCATGGCCGGCATCAACCTCTCGACCGACAAGAAGTCGGTGTCGATCGGGTCCGGTTCATCGCTGGGATCGGTTTACGACAAGCTCTCGCGCAGCGATCTGGCGATACCGGCGGGAAGCTGTTTTCCGGTCGGGGTCGCGGGCCACTCGCTAGGCGGCGGCTTTGGGTTGCTGGGCCGTCCGTTTGGCCTTGTCTGCGACAGCATCCTGTCGATGGAAATGGTCGATGCTTCCGGCAAGATTCTCAATGTGAGCGAGCAGGAGAATCCCGATCTGTTCTGGGCGTTGCGCGGTGGCGGCAATGGAAGCTTTGGTGTGGTGACGAATTTCAACTTCCGGACCAGCGCCGTCAACATGGTCGCCAAGTTCGCGATCTCCTGGACCAAGCCGGTCGCGCAAGGGGTGAAAATCGTTCAGGCGTGGCAGGAGTGGCTCGAGGATTTGCCGTCCTCGATCACCTGCACGCTTCACTTGACGCAAGGGACGGGAGGATTGATGAGCCTGCGTGTGGCCGGGCTATCGGTACAATCCGAAAGCAAGCTGAAAGTCGAGTTGAAGCGCCTTCAAACCCTTGCCGGTTCCACGCCGGATGTAACTACCAAAACGATGACGTTTGATCAGGCGGCCAACAAGTTCAATGGCAGCGGTCCCGACACCATTTTCCAGAAAGGCAAATCCGATTACCTCACCGAACCGATGTCGGCGCAAGGAATTTTGACGTTGCTGAGTGGTCTGCGAAAATCGCCAGTGCCGATCGCCGCGTTATGCGACAGCTACGGTGGCGCTATCAACAAAGTGTCTTCCGATGCGATGGCCTTCGTGCACCGGGGCACCACAAAATACTGCATTCAGTACACCAAGGAGTGGCCCAGTCCGAGCGCTTCTGTGGCCAACACCAACATCGCGGCGATGCGGACCCTGTATAATTCGATGCGGCCGTTCGTGTCGGGCGGCTGCTATGTGAACTATTGCGACCTCGATCTCGGCGACGGTTACGCCAAGGCCTATTGGGGCGACAACCTGCCGAGGCTGATGAAGATCAAGGCGCAAGTCGATCCGAAAAACATCTTCAGGCACGCCCAGAGCGTGCCGCTGAGCTAGCGTGAACTTATCAAAATGCCATTCTCACGGCGAAGGATGACAATGCTGCATCTCATCGTGACTCGAGATGTGCCGGCCCAGCCATTTCCAGCCTGAGCTTTCCGCGACCCGTTCGCCGCAGGCGGATTGGAGCAGCCTTTTCCTCGAGCCGACGTCGGAGCAGGAGCAGCCGGGTCTCCAGATTGTCCTTGAAATCGGGCAACCGCAGTTCATCGGAGAGCCGCATCTCGCGGTTGGTGAAGTCCGCACGACCCTCTCGCAGGTGTAGCCCGAGCAGATGCACCAGGAGCCGCCCCGAAACGCCTTTGATCAAGTATTCGCCGTCGATGAACACGCTGTCGTCGAAAAGGTGATGAACCACGCTAAAGGGTCGTCCCGCCAGAGCGCCGTTGCCTTGGGACGTGACCAGCGACTGCTCGTTGCCGCTCGTCGTGTCGGCGAGCGTAAGGGCTGCCGCCGCATTGCTTGCCACGATCGAGAGCGCCGTTTCGACGTCTTTGGGGAAAGCGAGACGTTCTTCGCTTTCGAGAAAAAGTACGCCGCGCAAGGCGCCCCCCGCAATCATCGGCAGCGCCATCTGGCTCATGGCATCGGGTATTCCCGGCAAAGCGATGGTACGGGTGTGGTTCTCGTCCACTGCCGACGCGCGTATGGCGGCACCGAACCGGCGAATGCGGCTCATGTCGCTGATGCGGACGGCGCGGCGCTCGGCCGCGGCCATCCCGATCGTCGCTTCACCGATCGCCACTTCTGAGCCGATGCCGGTCCACAAATAGCCGCGACTGCCGACGGTCACCAGGCGTTCGCTGGAGGGATATTTCACGAGCAACATCGTGTTGGCGTAGCCGAAGCCGTCGCGCAGGCCATCCAGCACCGCGTCGACGATCGCTTCGATCTCGCTTTCTTCGGCAATCCGGCCGGCGATTACCGCAGCCGCGCCGAGATGCAGGCTCGCCATCGGGGACGCGGGTGCAATCGCCGCGCCCGGGGACGGAACGGCCTCTACGGACGCAATGCGATAAACGTCTACGCCACGCAGACGCATCACGTCGGCCATCCCGATTTGCGCGCTGCTGGCACGGAGCTCGGCCGCCATGGTTTCGAACAGCGCGCCGCTATCGAGCGAGCGCTCAAAGATCACGGACAGCTGGTATTGGCTGCCATCACGCGGATCAACCAGCATGACGGCGGCATTGTTGTTGGCGCGGATGTTGGCGGCGGTTTTTGAGAAGAATTGGTCCGAGAGCGCCACATGCTCGTCATCAACCAGCGCGACATGAGAAAGATAAGAGATGTTGGGAACGCCGTCTGGCGACGCCGTCGCGATAATCGAAGGAATGACGCCTTCGAAACAGACCTGGAGGTCGCGCAGGCGGACCGTCATCGAGACGGCTCAAGCACGCGGCCGGCTTTCTCACCGGGCGTCTGCACGAAAATCATCTCGATCGCGAGGCGCAAGACCTGCGGCTCCAGGTCGACGAGCCACGGCGCCGCGACCGCCCGATCGAGACCGAGCCCTGTGAACGTCTGCGTCATCGCCTCGATGTAGTGCCTCGCGCATTGCCGATGAGCGGCGGAAGCGGGGATGACCGCGGCGCTGCCTTTCACCTGGTATGAAACATAGTCGGCGGGCCGTGCGAAGGTGACGGCGAGCCGTCCATTGCGGTGGACGTCGGCGATGGTCTGCGGCCATTGCCAGCCTGAGACGATGAGATCGATGCTTCCTTTGGCGCGATCCACGATCGCGCCGGCCGCTCGGGCAATCTGTGGTATCAGGCCGTCGTCACAGCTGCCCACGATGATCATCACCGGGCTTTCCATGAAGGCGGCCAGTGCCGCGTCGATCGGATTTGGTTCTGTTTCCCGCATGTGACAACTCTAGCGGTTAGCAATTATTTAGTAAAAGGGAGCGGGCGCTTAGGAATCATTTAGGAACGCCGCATTCTGGAGAAGTCTATAGTTCCGGCTGAACATGCAAAGGACTGACGCTATGAGTGCTTCTCTCGATCCGATCCAGATGCCCAAACACGCCGTCGCCGTCATCGGCGGCGGCCCCGCCGGCCTGGTTGCCGCGCGCTTCCTCAAGCTGCACGGCTTCGAGCCGGTTATCTTCGAAGCTGCGGCGGCGGTCGGAGGGCAATGGAATGTGGCTTCGCCGGCGAGCGCGGTCTGGCCGGGCATGCGCACCAATACAAGCCGGGTGCTGACGGCTTTCAGCGATCTCGATCACCCCTCAGGCACCAACGTCTATCCCAGCCACGTCGATATGCTTGGTTATTTGCAGCGATATGCCGAGACGGGCGGCCTTACGCCTCACCTTCGCCTGTCGACCTCCGTCGAAGGGCTGGATCGCGGGCCCGGTGCGGGCTGGATCATTCGCTCGCGATGCGGCGAGAGGAGCGCATCGGAATTGTTTTCGCGGGTCGTGGTCGCGACCGGCTGCTGTACAACACCGGACATGCCCGCCATCGCCGGGCTAAGTGGTTTTGCCGGCCGCGGCGGCGCCAGCCATAGTTCCCAATATGGCGGGCCCGAGCTTTATCGCGGGCAATCCGTGCTCGTTGCCGGCTGTTCGATCAGCGCGCTTGAAATCGCAAGCGAGTTGGCGGCATCGGGCGCGGCGAGGGTCTCCGTCGCCATGCGTCGCCAGCGCTATGTGTTGCAAAAACTCCTTGCCGGCGTGCCGACGGATCATGTGGCTTTCACCCGTTTCGCCGCGCAGGCCGGGCGCGTGCTGCCGCCGGAGGCGATCGCGGCGGCAATGAAACAAATGGTCCTGGAGAACTGCGGCAGTCCTGAGCAATTCGGTGCGCCGAAGCCGGATGACAACATCTTCGCCGCCGGCCTGACCCAGTCGCAAAACTATCTGGCATTGGTGGCGGAAGGACGCATTGAGCCGCAGCCGTGGATCGAAGCGGTCGATGGCCAGACCGTGCACTTTGCCGACGGATCGAGCGGCGTGTTCGACGCGATCATTCTCGGCACCGGCTTCAGGCTCACGCTGCCGTTCGTAAGCGAAACGATCGCGGCGAGCCTGGGTCTCGACGGTTACCACATCGACCTGTACGACCATACGCTGCATCCCGATCTGGACGGGCTCGGTTTCATCGGCCTTTATCCGCTGGTGGGTCCTTATTTCCCGGTGCTTGAATTGCAGGCGCGCTGGCTTGCCTATGTGTGGGCGGGGCTGCGGCCGATGCCATCGCCCGAAACCATGCAAGAGGGCGCTTCGGCGACACGAGCACGTCGAAGTGGTCCGCGCGATGTTCCCATGCATGCGTTGGCAACGTTATTTGCTGTCCATGCGGGCGTTGAGCCGCGTCCGGAGGCCTGGCCGGCGCTTGAACGCGCATTATGGTTCGGTCCGTTGTCGCCGGCCTCGTTCCGCCTGACCGGGCCGGATTCCGAACCGGATGCGCCGGCGCGCGCCATCGCGGCGGCACGATCCTTCAACGCGATCATCGAGGATGCGCTCACGCCCGACGAATTAGCGCGTGTCAAGGCCGTGACTGCGCCCGTGCGAGCCGCGTGAGGCTGGCTCGAAGCGCGCTATTGCGATCTAAATCTCGATCTCGGTGCCGAACTCGACCACCTGGCGGGGCGGCACGCCGAAGAACGCCGCCGAGCGTTCGGCGTTGCGCTGCAGGAATGCGAACAGGGTTTCTCGCCACAGCGCCATTCCCGCCACATCCTGGCTCGGAATGATGGTTTCGCGGCCGATGTAATAGGTGATGTCGGTCAGATCGATGCCGGGCAGCTTGCCCTGCTGGCAGGCCAGTTGAAGACCCTCATAGATCGTCGGGTACTGCATGAAACCGTAATGCAGGATCACCCGTGTGATCCCCTCGATCACCTCGATGATTTCGGCCCGGTCTTCGCTCGGGATGCGCGGGGCTTCCTCGATCAGCACCGTGACCAGCACCACGCGTTGATGCAGAACGTGATTGTGCTTGACGAATTGCGTCAATGCCAGCGGAACGCCTTTGGGAGCCGAGGCCAGAAACACCGCGGTTCCTGACAGCCGCGCATGGCATTTGGTGATCGCGGTCTCGATCAGATCTTCTTCCGGCTGGCGCAGGGCGCCGCGCGCCCGTTCGACCAGCTTCACGCCGCTTCGCCAGGTCAGCATCAGAAACGCGACGATCCCCGCCAGCAGCAGCGGAAACCAGCCGCCCTCGATCAGTTTGGTGGAATTCGCCGCGAAGAAAATGCAGTCGATCACGAAGAAGAAGCCGTTCACCGCGATCACGATAACCGGCGGATAACCCCACTGGATCGCGACCAGCGCCGCGAGCAGTGTGGTGATCGCCATCAGCAGCGAGACCGCAATGCCATAAGCGCCCGCCAGCGCATCCGAGGTGCCGAAGCCGACGACGGCGCCGAGCGTGGCCGCCGCCAGCAACCAGTTCACCAGCGGCACATAGATCTGGCCCATGGCGCTCGAGGTGGTGTGCCTGATCTGCATGCGCGGCAGGAAGCCGAGTTGGATCGACTGCTGCGTCAATGAAAACACCCCGGAGATGATCGCCTGCGAGGCGATCACGGTCGCGACCGTCGCGAAGGCGACCAGCGCGTAATGCATCCAGTCCGGCGCCAGTTGATAGAATGGATTGTCGATCGCGCTGGCATCGGTGATCAGCAAGGCCGCCTGTCCGAAATAGTTGAGAACGAGGGCGGGAAGCGCCACCACGAACCATGCGAGCCGGATCGGCACCCGGCCGAAATGGCCCATGTCGGCATACATCGCTTCGCCGCCGGTCACTGCGAGGAAGGCGGCGCCGAGGATGGCGAAGCTGACGTGGAAGTCCTGATGGATCAGGAATTCGAAGGCATAAAGCGGACTGAGCGCCGCGAGCACGCCGGGCGCTTGGACAATGCCATGGATGCCGAGCAGCGCGATGACCAGGAACCAGGCGAGCATGACAGGCCCAAAGATCTTGCCGATAAAGCCGGCGCCTTTTTTCTGAACGATAAAAAGCCCGATCAGGATAATGATGGTCAGCGGCACCACGGCGGGCGCCAGTGACGGCGCATCGACCTTCAGGCCCTCGATCGCGCTCAGGACCGAGATCGCCGGCGTGATGGCCCCGTCGCCATAAAGCAACGCCGCGCCGACCAGGCCGACGATCAGAAGCTGCGCCCGCCATGTTCCGGGCTGGGCGTTACGGGCGGAAAGCAGCGCCAGCAGCGCGACGATGCCGCCTTCGCCGCGATTATCGGCGCGTAGAATCAACAGTGCGTATTTCAGCGAGATGATCAGGATCAGCGCCCACAGGATCAGCGAGGCCACGCCGAGGATCGCATCCGTCGTGATTGCGCCGCCATGGGCAGCGGCCTTGGCCGCTTCCTTCAGCGCATAAAGCGGGCTGGTGCCGATGTCGCCGTAGACGACTCCGAGCGCGCCGATCGTGGCAGTGAGTGGAAGTGCATTGGAGCTGGTTGAAGCGGCTACGGGTGTAACTGTCACTGGCATTCCCCCCGGATCCGCGCCGGCGGGCTGAGTGCCGGCTGGCGCGCCATTGGATGCAGTGTGCGACGTCGCGCCGCAAATTACCACAGCGATGGTTTGGCCGCGAAAGCTGCTGCCTTACGGCGGGCCATTGGCCTCGAACGGAAAGCGGGTGGTTCAGGCTCCAAAGAAGCGCGATGGAAGGGGCAGACGCCGTTGCAACAGTCCGGGCTGCGACCGTGAACCCAGCCATTTCGGTTTGAGAGCAAGAACCGGGGAGGGGTGACGGAGTCGGGCAAATCCCTGTTCGAGGCCCGGGACTCACGAAGGAACGAAAATGACCGCAAAATCGCAAGCTGCATCGATTAGACCGGAGGCGGCGGTTGAGACTGATCCGCGCTGGGCGCGCGTGCTGGCGCGCGACCGTTCGGCCGACGGGCAATTCTGGTACTCGGTTGCAACCACGGGGGTTTACTGTCGGCCATCGTGTCCCTCGCGCGCCGCAAATCCCGGGAATGTCGGCCTTCACGGCTCGCTGGCGGAGGCGAAGGCGACCGGCTTTCGGCCGTGCAAGCGCTGCAATCCCGATGGCCCGTCAGCCGATGTCGAGAACGCGGCGATCGTCGCCAGGGCGTGCCGTTTGATCGAACAGAGCGAAGAAGTCCCGTCATTGACGGGTCTTGCGGAGGCCGCCAATCTGAGCACCAGCCACTTCCATCGCCTGTTCAAAAGGGTAACGGGCCTGACGCCGAAAGAGTACGCCGGGGCTTATCAGGCCTCCCGCGTCCGCGATGAACTCGCCAGGGGACAAAGTGTGACCGCTGCGATGTACGACGCGGGATTCAATTCGAGCGGGCGGTTTTATGAAAAATCCAGGAACATGCTGGGCATGACACCGACGCAGTATCGCGGCGGAGGGGCAAACGAAGATATCCGTTTCGCGGTCGGGCAATCCTCGCTGGGGGCCATATTGGTGGCTTCAAGTGACAAGGGTGTGGCGTCGATCCTGATCGGTGACGATCCGGACGGACTGGTGCGGGATCTTCAGGATCGTTTTCCGAAGGCACGGCTGATCGGCGGCGACACGGACTATGAGTCCATGGTCGCCCGCGTGGTCAGCTTCGTCGAGGCGCCGGGCATCGGCCTGAACCTGCCGCTCGACGTGCGCGGCACCGCGTTTCAGCGTCGCGTCTGGCAAGCGCTGCAGGACATTCCCGTCGGGCAAACCGCCTCCTATTCCGAAATCGCTCACAGCATTGGCGCGCCGAAATCGGTTCGCGCCGTGGCCGGCGCTTGCGCCGCCAACAACATCGCGGTTGCGATCCCTTGCCACCGGGTGGTGCGCCATGACGGCGCGTTGTCCGGTTATGCCTGGGGCGTCGAGCGCAAGCGCGAGTTGATCGCCCGCGAGGCAACCCAGGCGTAAATTGCAAATTCCGAACAGACGGCGTTTTCGTCCGCCAGCCTTTCCGATTGCAAAGCAAAAAGCGGAGTTTTTGTCTCAGGCATCCCGGTCAATCTCCAGTCTTCACATGAAGGAGAGACCAAAGAAATGAATGCCCCCCACATCGTCAGCGAACCGTCCATTCTCTATTTCGGCACGCCGGTCGTGCTGATCAGCAGCGAAAACGAGGACGGCTCCGCCAATCTCGCCCCCATGTCGTCGGCATTCTGGTTGGGCTGGCGCTGCATCCTCGGTTTGAATGCGGCCTCCAAGACCACGCTCAACATGATCCGCACCGGCCAGTGCGTTCTCAACCTGCCGTCCGTGGACAATGTCGCGGCGGTCAACCGTCTGGCGTGCCTGACCGGCAGCAATCCGGTTCCTCCTGTGAAGCTGGCCAGAGGTTATACCTACGAAAAGCGCAAGTTCGAGACGGCCGGGCTCACAGCCGTCCCGTCACTGACGGTGACGCCGCCGCGTGCGCTGGAATGCCCGGTGCAGATGGAAGCCGTCGTCGCCGCCAAACACGACCTCATGGAAGACGATGATGTTACCCGCGGCAAGATCGTTTCCTTCGAAGTCCGCGTCACGCGCGTTCACATTCATCCCGATATCGCGATGGATGGCTTGCCCAACCGGGTCGACCCCGACAAGTGGCGGCCGCTGATGATGAGCTTCCAGCGATATTACGGCCTCGGCGGGGAAGTTCATGAATCGACGCTGGCGAAGATCCCCGAGGAGATTTACCGGATGCCCGATATCGCGCGGTCCCGCACCGCCGAACTGGTGAATTCGTGAACCAAATAAATCCTCCGATTCAGAAGCACGAAACGGAGCGCTGACGCGACGCGGTTTATTTAGCTTCACCATCGGAAGCTCGATGCTTCCTCCTGACAAATGGCAACAAACAGAGAGACCAAGAAATGTCGAAGGAAGATGACAACAAGGCCATCGTCGGCCGCTGGTTCACGGATTTCTGGGGCAAGACCTGCAATCTGGATATTGTGGACGAACTCGCGGCGCCCGACATGCTGTTGCAGTATTCGCTGCACGAACCCCGCCGCGGCCGCGACGACATCAAGGCCTTCATGACCGACTTCCGGAAGGCGTTCCCGGATCTCAACTTCTGGGGCGTCGCTGATCTTATCGCGGAAGGCGACTATGTCGTCGGTCGTTGGGCAGGCGGCGGCACGCATACCGGTCCCGCGTTCGATGACTTCCTGATTGGAGGCCTGCCGGCCAACACCGGCCGCAAAATGACCTTCACGGGAACGACGGTGCTGCAGCTCAAGAACGGCAAGATCGTCGAGGAAATCGGTCTCGACGACGGCGTCGAAGCCTTGACGCAGCTCGGCCTCATCAAGAAAGCGGCCTAGTTCATCGGATCGCAGCGACGCGTCCACCGCGTGTAACATGCAAGGCGGTACTCCCAGGGAGTGCCGCCTTGCATAGCATGGAGCAAACAATCTACCGTCACGCTGCGGCCGAAAGGACGTATAGGCCATTATTCCCGGGGAATTCGCCGATGTCGTCGTCTCTACTCATGTCGGGTTTTCCCCCGGTTGAATCCGATCAGGCGACGCTGGCAAATTGGCGCACCGCTCCGTACCTCAAATGGTCCTTCCAGCACGTGCGGGAACTCGTTCCGTCGGCCGACATCGCGCATTCACCGGGCGGCGTCTGGCAGATCGAATCCGCGCATCAGGATTTTTCGTCGTTCTCGTTCCAGTGCGACGGCGAGACCTATTCGCTCGATCAATTCATTGCGGACACCGACACTGACGGCCTCGCAATCCTGCACCGCGGCAAGGTGATCTTCGAGCATTACGGCAACGGAATGACTGCGAATACGCCTCACATTCTGATGTCGGTGTCGAAGTCGTTGACCGCTATCGTTGCCGGCATCCTCATCGGCAAGGGCACCCTGGATCCGGAGCAAACGGTCGTGTCGATCATTCCGGAGCTGAAGAACTCGGTTTATTCCGATGCGACGGTGCGTCACGTGTTGGACATGCGCGTCGGCCTCGATTTTGACGAAGACTACCTCGCGACTTCAGGCCCGATTGTTGAATACCGCAAATCGACCAACTGGAATCCGCTCGCGCCGGGTGAGCGCCTGAGCGATCTGCGACGTTTTCTGTCGAGCCTGAAGGACAGAGCGGGTCCCGACGGCGGACCGTTCCACTATGTGTCGACCAATACAGACCTGCTGGGATGGATCCTGGAGCGTGCAACAGGCACGCGGTTTGCTGATCTCATCAGCAACTTGCTCTGGCAGCCGATAGGCGCTCAGGCTTCCGCGTATATCACGGTCGACCGTCTCGGCGCGCCCCGTTGCGCTGGCGGCATATGCACCGGCGTTCTCGACCTGGCGCGGGTCGGTCAGCTGATCGTGCAAGGCGGCCGCAGGAACGACCATGCAATCATACCGGCGGCCTGGATCGCGGACATGTTCGACAATGGCGATCCGCAAGCCTGGCGTGATGGCGACATGATTTCGTACATGGGCGACCGTGCCATGCACTATCGCAACATGTGGTACGTTCTACGCGATCGCGCGATCGCTTTCGGACTGGGCGTTTACGGCCAGAATGTATTCGTCGATCGGACCAACGAAATTGTCGTGGCCAAGGTGTCGTCCCAGGCTCCGCCGCTGGACAAACGCCTCATCGATCTGACCATCGGATTTGTGGAAGCCGTCAGCGACAACATCGCCTCACGCTGAATGTGCCGCAGCGTCGCCGTTTCTTTTGGAATCGAAAGAGGCCCTCAGAGGGTGTTCTGAGGACCTCAAATCAAATCGGCTTGAAAGCTAGGAAACTCTACGGCGTGCGGTCGGCCGTCACCAGACGGGCTTCCCGGATCGAACTGTTCTTGGTTCCGGCAACGCGCAGGCAGGACGCCTCGAAGTTCGGCCATGCCTTCTGCGAGCAACCCGCGCCTACAGTGTGGATATCCAGCCGGTCGCCCTTGGCGAGGACGTGCGGCACGCTGGCTTCAACTTGCGGAGCAAACCCGGGCAGAACGGTGAGGGCAGCGGCGACGAACGCGGCGATAGCGAGAGCTGAAAAAGTCTTGATCATGACGGTCCCCTGTCATTGGGCCTTTGGCCCGGTTCGGCTGGGCCATTGGCCCGTCGTTTCGTTGGGTAGGTGATACGCAGCGCCGGTTTCCGGATGTCTTCGCCGGATACAAAAGTGGTTTCATCCCGCCGGAGTTTTGTTTCTTCGTCTGTTTCCGACGAAACAAAGCCGGTTCGCACAGAAGACGCGCCGGCCCCCTAACTGGTTCAGTGGCCGACAAAATATAAAAACCTGACTTTACGGGCCGAAGCCGGGAACCGGACCGGCTTGCGGGGCCGCCCGGGGCGGGGTAGACGGATTTATGCCCCGTATCGCGCTGTATCCCGGCTCATTCGACCCCGTCACCAACGGCCATCTGGACGTTGTCAGGCATGCCGTCGGCCTGTGCGACCGGCTGGTGGTCGCGATCGGGCTTCATCCGGGCAAGAAACCGCTGTTTTCGACCGATGAACGCCTGGAAATGGTCAAAGAGGTGTTCGGACCGGTCGCCGCCAGCGCCGGATGCGCCTTCGACTGTGTCACGTTCGACGACCTCACCGTCACAGCCGCGAAGCGGGCCGGGGCTACCATCCTGATCCGCGGCCTGCGGGACGGAACCGACCTCGACTACGAGATGCAGATTGCCGGCATGAACGAGACCATGGCGCCGGAAGTCCGGACGGTTTTCCTGCCGGCCTCGCCGACCGTCCGCCCGATCACCGCCACACTGGTGCGTCAGATCGCGGGGATGGGGGGCGACGTCTCGAACTTCGTCCCCAAGGCCGTCGCCAAACGTCTCAAGACCAAATTCGCCGGCTAGCTTTTACCCTTTTGGAGCCTTCATGATCCGAATTCTCGCCGTTCTCGCCGCGCTGGTTTGCGTGGCCCCCGCCATCGCCGTGGCACCCGCCAGCGCGCAACCGCTTCCTGCCGGCCTCGACAAGCAGAACGCGATCGTCATCGACACCACCAAGGGCCGCATCGTGTTCAAGCTGCGAACCGATCTGGCGCCCATGCATGCCGAGCGGATCAAGCAGCTGGCCCGCGAAGGCTATTACAACAACGTACCGTTCCATCGCGTGATGGATGGCTTCATGGCGCAAACCGGCGACGGCCAGAATTTCAACGGCACCGGCGGTTCGAAATATCCCAATCTGAAGGCGGAATTTTCTAATGTTCCGTTCAAGCGCGGCATTGTCGGCATGGCGCGGCGCGGCGACAGCGTCGATACCGCCAATTCGCAGTTCTTCTTCATGTTCGCCGACGCAGCGAGCCTGAACAACCAGTACACCGTGATCGGTGAGGTGGTGTCGGGCATGGACGTGATCGACAAGCTCAAAAAGGCCCCGCCGGGTTCGTCGGGCGGCGTGGTGCCCGATCCGGACAAGATGGTGAAGGTGCAAGTCGCATCCGACATCAAGTGATCGGCGGTGGCGCGGCGTCGCACACCGACGTTTCGGTTTGCGGCCACGCTGCTGTTGATGTTGCCGGTCTCGGCGCAGGCGCAACCCGGTGAGGTCAACACACTGCGTGACGTCTTTGAACGGCTTCGAACCTGCTGGAAACCGCCGCCGCCGATGAGCGCCCATCCCGGTATCGACATTACCGTGATTGTGAGCTTCAACCGCGGCGGCAACATCTTCGGGCATCCGAAGATCACCTATGAATCGGAACAGGCCGATGACAACGACCGGCTGAAGTACCGGATTGCGGTCATGGAGACGTTGCAGCGCTGCACGCCGATGCCATTTACAGAAGGGATGGGCGGCGCGATTGCGGGCCGTCCGCTCCGGATCCTATTTCACAACGGGAAACTTCCACCCCAACCCATAGAGAAGAGAGCATGGCTGATACCGAAAATACTTTGATCCTCGAAACCACCCAGGGCCCCGTCACCATCGAAATGCGGCCCGATCTGGCGCCCGGCCATGTGGCGCGGATCAAGGAACTGGTGCGTGAGGGATTTTACGACGGCATCGTATTTCACCGCGTGATCGACGGGTTCATGGCGCAGACTGGCTGTCCGCAGGGCACCGGAACCGGCGGTTCCGGCAAGAAGCTCAAGGCGGAATTCAACAAGGAACCGCATGTCCGCGGCACCACCTCGATGGCGCGCGCGGCCAGCCCTGATTCCGGCGACAGCCAGTTCTTCATCTGCTTCGACGACGCCTCGTTCCTCAACAACCAGTACACGGTCTGGGGCAAGGTCACGTCCGGCATGGAAAACGTCGACAAGATCAAGCGCGGCGAGCCGGTCAAGGATCCCGACAAGATCGTCAAGGCGCACATGGCGCTCGACGCGGCGGAGTAAACTGCCCTCATGGTGAGGAGCGTGCGTAGCACGCGTCTCGAACCATGATCCAGCGTTCAATCTCATCCTTCGAGACGCGGCGAAGACGCCGCTCCTCAGGATGAGGTGCGCCGCAAAGCATTGATCCATGCGCACCGATCTCTTCGACTTCGAACTCCCCCCGGATAATATCGCGCTGCGCCCGGCCAGCCCGCGGGATTCCGCGCGGCTATTGGTCGTGCAGGGCAATGCCGGCTTGCAGGATCGAACTGTCGCGGATCTACCGTTGCTGCTCGCGCCCGGCGATCAGTTGGTGGTGAACGATACCAAGGTGATCTCGGCCCAGCTTAAAGGCCGCCGCATCGGCCGCGAGACCGAACCAAAGATCGAGGCGACTCTGATCAAACGCCTCGACGGCTCGCGCTGGCAGGCGCTGGTCAAGCCGGCCAAGAAACTGACGCAGGGCGATGTGGTCCGGTTCGGCAATGAAGGCAAGGTGTGCTTGCTCGGCCATCTGGATGCGCAGGTCGAACACAAGGGTGAGGACGGCGAAATCACGCTGTCGTTCGGCTTTCACGGGCCGACGCTCGACCAGGCCATCGCCGATCTCGGCAGCCCGCCGCTGCCGCCTTATATCGCTTCGAAGCGTGCGCCCGACGCGCGCGACATGGATGATTACCAGACCATGTTCGCCGTGAACGAAGGCGCGGTGGCGGCGCCGACCGCAGGTCTGCATTTTACACCGGCGCTGGAAAATGCGCTGCGTGAACGCGGCATCGGGATCCACAGGATCACGCTGCATGTCGGGGCAGGGACCTTCCTGCCGGTCAAGGTCGAGGACACCTTGGGTCACAAGATGCATGCCGAATGGGGCACCATTTCAGCCGATACGGCCAGCGCGCTGAATGCGGCGCGCGCCAAAGGCAGGCGCATCGTCGCGGTCGGCACCACGTCGCTGCGGCTTCTGGAGAGTGCCGCGACGGAAGACGGCATCATCCAGCCGTTCGCGCGGGAGACCTCGATCTTCATCACGCCGGGCTATCGGTTCCGCGCGATCGATATTCTGCTGACCAATTTTCATCTGCCGCGCTCGACGCTGTTCATGCTGGTGTCGGCCTTCTCCGGCCTCGACACCATGCAACGGGCCTATGCCCACGCCATCCGGGATGGCTACCGGTTCTACTCCTATGGCGACGCCTGCCTGCTGATTCCTGATAGAGCTAGAAGATGAGTCTTCCTAACTTCTTCGATCTCGCCGCGACCGACGGCAAGGCCCGCACCGGCCGGCTGACCACGCCGCATGGCGTGGTGCGGACGCCGGCGTTCATGCCGGTCGGGACTGCAGGGGCGATGAAGGGCATGCACTGGCGCGAGGTCCGCGACGCCGGCGCCGATATCGTGCTCGGCAACACCTATCATCTGATGCTGCGGCCCGGTGCCGAGCGGATCGCAGCACTCGGCGGACTACAGAGCTTCACCGGCTGGAACGGGCCGATGCTGACCGATTCCGGCGGCTTCCAGGTGATGTCGCTGGCGCAGCTGCGCAAGCTCAGCGAACACGCGGTGACCTTTCGCTCGCACATCGACGGCGCCAAGGTCGAATTGTCGCCGGAGCGTTCGATCGAGGTGCAGCGGCTGCTCGGCTCCGATATCGCGATGCAGCTCGACGAATGCGTGCGGCTGCCGGCCGAGCACGGCGATATCGAGCGGGCGATGCAGCTTTCGTTGCGCTGGGGCGAGCGCAGCAAGCGCGCCTTCGAGACGGCGCCGCCGGGCTATATGCTGTTCGGCATCGCGCAGGGCGGCGATGTGCCCGCACTTCGCCAGGCCAGCGCGCGCGGCCTGGTCGACACAGGGTTTCACGGTTACGCGATCGGCGGTCTCGCGGTCGGCGAACCGCAAGCGGTCATGCTGGCGATGATCGAGGAGGTCGAGCCGATCCTGCCGCAGGACCGTCCACGTTATTTAATGGGCGTCGGTACGCCCGATGACATTCTGGAAGCGGTCGCGCGCGGCGTCGATATGTTCGATTGCGTGATGCCGACACGTAACGGCCGTCACGGGATGGCGTTCACGCGGTTCGGCCAGATCAACCTGCGCAACGCCCGCCATGCCGACGATCCACGGCCGCTCGACGAGGAAAGCAGTTGGCCGTCGACGTCAGGCTATTCGCGCGCCTACCTGCATCATCTCGTGCGATCTGGCGAGACGCTGGGCGCGATGCTGCTGTCGGAAATCAACATCGCCTATTACCAGCACCTGATGCAGGGCATCAGGGATGCGATAGCAGCGGGAACGTTCGAGGATTTTCGCGCGCGGACACGCGCCGGCTGGGCGCAAGGGGACGTCACGCCGCGTTGATACGTGATGCGCTGATAAGTGACTGGCTAAAAAATTACCGAAAACTTATCCGCAAGATATCAATTACAAACCATGCGCTTGAGCGCGTGCTTGGTCACGAAACCATAGCCGCAGGTATCGCAGGTCCACAGATAGCTGACGAAATTGTCGGCCAGATAGGCGGACGCTTCAGCGGCTACCATGGAGTCCGCACAAACCGGGCAGGTCGGCAGATCGCACCCACGGGGATCGGGGTTATGCGCGACGGTCGAGCGGACTTCAGCAACTGCTGGCATCGTGACCTCCTTGCGATCTGAACCTCAAGCGCAACCATACACCGATTTGTTTGAACATGTCGCAACACAAATGCGTTGGTTTTGCGTAATTTAGAGTCACTTTGATTTTTGCGATGCAGCGAATTTTTGCCGCAGCGATTTCGACTTGCGCAATGCACGCGCGCAGCCCCTAATGCCGGGAAGCGCTTGTCGCAGAGCCTTTTTACATCACCGATCGCGGCCACAGGAGTCTCTCATGGAGCCATCGTCAACAACGGGTGCAGTGCACCGTCCCGGCCGGGGCCGGGTTTTTGACAGTATTGTGGAAGCGGTCGGCGATACGCCGATCGTGCGCCTGCGCAAATTGCCGCAGCAGCACGGCGTGCATGCGACCATTTTGGCCAAGCTGGAATATCTCAATCCCGCCGCCAGCGTGAAGGATCGCATCGGCGCCGCGATGGTGATCGCGATGGAGAAGGCCGGCCTCATCAATGCCGATACCGTGCTGATCGAGCCGACCTCAGGCAATACCGGTATCGCGCTCGCCTTCGTTGCGGCCTCGCGCGGCTACCGGTTGAAGCTGGTGATGCCGGAATCGATGTCGATCGAGCGCCGCAAGATGCTGGCGTTTCTCGGCGCCGAAATCGTGCTGACGCCGGCTGCCCAGGGCATGAAGGGTTCGATCGCGACCGCCGAAGAGCTGGTGCGCACGACGCCCAACGCGGTCATGCCGCAGCAATTCAAGAACCTCGCCAATCCCGAAATTCACCGCCGCACGACCGCGGAGGAGATCTGGAACGACACCGGCGGCAACATCGACTACTTCGTCGCCGGCGTTGGCACCGGCGGTACCATCACCGGGGTGGGACAGGTGCTGAAACCGCGCAAGCCGTCGCTGCGGGTCGTCGCGGTCGAGCCGGAGGAAAGCCCGGTACTGTCAGGCGGTCAGCATTCCCCGCACAAGATCCAGGGCATCGGCGCCGGCTTCGTGCCCGATATTCTGGATCGTTCCGTCATTGACGAGATCGTCAAGATCAACAGCGCGACCGCGATCGAAACCTCGCGCGCGCTGGCGCGCAATGAGGGCATCGCCGGCGGCATCTCCTCGGGTGCGGCGATCGCCGCGGCGCTGGTGATCGGCAAGCGACCGGAAAGCGCCGGCAAGACCATTCTGGCGATTGTGCCGTCCTTCGCCGAACGCTATCTGTCGACCGCCTTGTTTGAAGGAATTTAATCTGTGCCTGACCAACCGCGACGACCGAGAACGCTGAACGACGCGCGCACCGAAGCCGAGTCCGTGTTCAAGAAGGTCACCACCAAGACGGCGGAACTGCCGCCGAAGAAAACCGCGCTGCCGAGTGTGAAGGAAATGGTTTCGCTGCGGATCGATCAGGATGTGCTGGAACACTTCCAGGAAAGCGGGCCCGGCTGGCAGGACCGGATCAACGACGCGCTTCGAAAAGCGGCGGGAAAATAGCAGGCCCGATCCGCTTAGGCGCAACGATCAGGCACTTACAGGCGCGGCCACGGGACCGGGGCTTTTCAGGTTCAGCAGATTGCCGGTGAGGATCAGCGCCGCGCCAAGCACCGTGAACATATCGAGCCGCTCGGCATAGATCAGCCAGCCGATGGTTGCGGTCAGCGGCACGCGCAGGAAATCCATCGGCAGCACCACGGTGGCATCGGCGTGCAGCATCGCACGCGCCATGCAGTAGTGCGAGAACGTGCCGCAGAAGGCGACCACGGCCAGCCATCCCCACACGGCGGCCGAGGGCCATACCCAGGTGTAGATCGTCGGAACAAGGCCGGCCACGCTCTGGATCACCAGCATCCAGAAGATGATCGCGACGGTCGATTCCGTGCGGGTCAGGGATTTGAGCATCGCGACCGAGATGCCGAACCCGACGGCGGCGAAAAGCGCGATCAGCTGGCCGGAATTGACCTCGCCGGTCGAGGGACGAACGATCACGATAACGCCGATCACACCCAGCACGATCGCGGCGATCTTCCAGACCGTCATGCGCTCGCCGAGAAAGCTGGCGGCCAGGATCGCGGTCCAGATCGGCATCGTGAATTCGATCGAAACCACCTGTCCCAGCGGAATCAGTGTCAGCGCGAAGAACCAGCCGAGTTGCGCCAGATAGTGAATGAGACTGCGCGAGATTTGCTGTAGCGGCCGCGCCGTCTTCATCGCAGCGAAGCCGCCGCTCATGAGGATCAGCGGGTAGAGCATCACGAAGCCGAGCATGCAGCGCATCTGCATGAGCTGAAACACATTCACCTCACGCAACAACTCGCGACCGGCGACCGCCACCGTCAGCATCAAGCAGAGCCAGCCCGCCATCCATAGCGCGGCCTTCGGTTTGGAAGGTGTTCGGTCCATTTAGCGGGATGTGCCAGTCTTCGGGTTGTGCAAACGCCGCGGAGGGGAGAGCGGGCAGGGGGTATCGGCGACATCTAGCCGATTTGCAACGGGCAGATCTGCCGATGCAGCTTTGCGCGCCACTTTGGGGTGTGAGCGGCTGCGCCATCGGTGCTAAGGATTTCGCTGTTTCTGCTGCTGGTCGTTCCCAAAACGAGGAGAACCTGCTGATGCGTGTCTTGCAACCGGCCGAATGGTCGAAG
This sequence comes from uncultured Alphaproteobacteria bacterium, assembly GCA_963790595.1. Taxonomy (GTDB): domain Bacteria; phylum Pseudomonadota; class Alphaproteobacteria; order Rhizobiales; family Xanthobacteraceae; genus Bradyrhizobium. The sequence continues at coordinate 139,543 of CAWBPE010000017.1, forward strand.
CCGCGCGGCTTTTCACATGGCGTTGCGCTCGACGGCCCCGGCCAATGGATCGTGCTGGCGGGCCAGACCGGCGGCGACGAAAAGGGCGACTATCCGCCCGATATGGCCGCGCAGGTGGCTGTTGCGCTGCGAAGGATCATCAAGCTGCTCGCGGAGGCCGGCGCCGGACCCGAGCACATCGTTCGCCTGACCTGGTATTTGACCAGCCGCAGCGAATATGAGGCGGCAGGCGCCGGCATTGGCGCGGCGTGGCGCGAGACGCTGGGACGAAATTTCCCGCCCTCGACGCTGCTCTACATCGACGGGCTGGTCGATGTCAGGGCCAAGGTCGAGATCGAAGTCACCGCATTCGTTCCGGCGGCTTAATTAAAACGAGCGCGTAGATAAAAAAGCCGGCGGGGTTACCCGCCGGCTTTTTTTGAACTGATCTGGTTCGTTACGGAGGCCGTCAGGAACGCGTCAGCGAGATCGAGGCGCCCTTGAACTGGCTGTCGGGCCTGATCACGACGGACTGCTTGTTGCCGCGCGTCGTGAGCGAGATGTTCGCGGAAAATCCGGGCGCCGTGGCGACGACCTCAAAGCTGCCGTTGCTGCCGCGTCCCTGGATCATGCCGTTGATGTTGCGGCTGGTCTCGCTCCAGGTTCCGGAGAGTGAGCCGCCCTGTGCGGTGACATTGGTGCTCAGAGCGAATTTGTAGCTATCGCTGGCGCAGGTGAGCGACTGATTGAGGCCGGCTCCGCCTTCGCCCACGGCATAGGTGGCGCGGCAGCGAATTCTTTCGCTCGACCCGTCGTCCAGCGTGACGCTGCCACCGCCGGACCACGTGCCCGCCATGCCGGCGAACGGGCCCGATTGCGCATGGCTTGCGGAGCTGAACACCGAAGCCGCCAACAGGGTAACGACCGCGAATATCAGCCGACGCGCAATTGCGAGGGGAGCAACCTTATTGCCGTGACGCTTCCCAATGTCCGCTGCACGGTACGCCTGCAGATGCTCCATTCCACTTCCCCCGTCCGGCATTGCCACTGAGTTGACCGTTCGCATATGCACCATGGATGGATACGCGCACAAGTCCCTCCCGCCCGATGCTGCCGGAAACATCAGCGCCGGGAGCCGTAATCTTACCGTCCGCGACCGTAAGCGTCGAGTGCGTCGAAGGCTCGCAAGACCCGGACCTGGTCACAATCGTGACTTCCCACAACCCATCATAGGGCGTCTGGGCGATCACGGGTGTGACAGCAAGACCGGTCGCGGCCAGGAGAGCGGAACCCAAAAAAGCGTCGCGGATGCGATGATGGCGCATGAAGATAATCCCCGATTTTGTGATGATCCGGCTTATTTCTGGACAATGTGTTGAAAACTTGGTGCAACGCAACAGGCGCGAAAGTTCCCGTCGAAACAAAGATTTGAAGGCAGAATTGGTTCCGCGTCTGGAACGAAAAAATGCGGCCTGCCGGGAATCGCTCGCAGGCGGCCGTTTGATGCAGCCGATTCGGAAGGTCGGGATCGGACAGATCTAATGAGAGAGTCCTGTTAGGGAAGCCTCGTTCAGGACAGGCTTTTCAGGACAGGCTTCTCAGGACAGGCTTGGCGCCTTGGTCGCGAACTGCTCGTCCTGCGGCGTCGCGGGCAGGGCGTTGTGAGCCTTGGCGTAATCGACGACTTCGCCGAGCAGCTTCTGGCCGAGCGGCGCCAGCGCGCGTTCCCACAATTCGCGGGCGGTTTCGCCCTTTTTGACGAAGCACCATTCCTGCGCCGCGATGGCTCCGGCATCCATGCGGTCGGCCAGATGGTAGATAGTGCCGCCGGCGATCGGATCGCCCTCGCGGATCGTCCATTCGACGGCCGCGATGCCGCGATGGCGTGGCAACAACGAGGGGTGGTAGCCGATACCCCCGAGCCGTGCCGCAGCGAGGGCCTCGCGGCTGATGCGGGCATGGCTGTGCGCGGTGACGATCAGGTCGGTCCCGTCAGCGATTTCCGAGGTCACGACCAGTTTGGGATCGGCCTGCACGGTGACTTCGATGCCGGCGGCGCTGGCCGCTGCGGCAAGCCGGTCGTCGGCGTCGGCGACCACGACCCTGACGATATCGACGCCGCGTTGACGCAGCATGGCCAGTGTCGTCACGCCGAAATGGCGGGAGCCGACGAGGGTGATCCGCATAAGGTTTCTTCCGTCAGGGTTGGACATCCGCCCCGTCGATAACACGTCGCAGGCGTCTGTCACGCCGCCGGAAATGGCGGCAGCGGGTTATCAACAGGCCCCGGCCATGCCAGACATGTGCCAAGGGTGCGGTCGGGTCATTACCTCCGAGAACATGGTCTTTTCAAACAAAAAAGACCGCCAGAGGCGGTCTTTCCTGTCGTAATAGCAGCGGTTTGGCGCGCGGATCAGTTGCAGACCATCACGCAACGGCCGTCCGGGTAGCAGACCCGATGACGTCCGGCGCCGCCGCAGGGACCGCGGCCCGGCTCCACGACAACCACGCCGGGAGCGACGACGATGTCGCCGCGGTTCGGCACGCAAGCGCCGTCCGGAATGCGGTGGAAGCCCCGACCGCAACCTTCAGCAACCTTGATGACCATGCTGTCGGGAGTCAGGTCCGGCGCCAGCGGCAAGGCCTGCACGGCGCTGCCCGATAGTCCCAGGATGAAAGCAAGAGCGACGAGCTTGTTCATTCGTTTCTCCCTCAGCTGTTGTTGCGCCTCACGGATGAGCCACGCCGGGATATGCCGTAAAGCAGGATTGTTTGGCCGTGATGACGTGATTTATTTACTCGGTTTAATGCCCGCTTTGCTGCCCGGTTTATCGCGCCCGAATTTCGGAATCGATTCGGCGAATCCGTTGAAGCAAGTCAGACGCTCATCCTGCTCTTTCAGGAACTTGCAGTCCATCACGCCTTTGGCGGCAGGCGGATTGGGCTTGGGCTTCGGCGGAATGACGGCGTCGTAGCAATCCAGACGATCCTTGGTCCCGTCGTCGAGCGTGAGACAGTCCTGAAGTTTCTCGGCGATCGACCGGTTGGATGCGGCCGGGGCGCTCTTGTGCGGTTTCGCTTTTGGCGCGGGCGCCGTCTCTGCGCCGTCGTCTTGAGGCGGGGTTTGCGCAAAGGCTACCGCTGTGGACAGCACGACGATCAGCGCCAGTAACTTCTTCATGTCATTTTCCCCTTTGCCTCAAACTCAAGACTTGGCCCGAGCCTCGAGCCCAAGAACATGGCCCAAGCCTCCTGATCAAGCCTTGAGTGGAAGCTCTCTACAAGGCGCGGCTCGGCTTCGCCAGCGCGTTTTTGGCTGCCGCGATCTCGCCGCGCTTGCGGATTAAAGCGTTGGACGGGAAGACGGAAGAATGAGCGCTCGATACGCGATCTTACTGATTTTTAACAAGACAAAATGCGCGAACCCCGTAGCAATGTCGCAGAAATTATCGATCGAGCGGTTTTTTGCGGCGACGCTGTTTCCAATATCGCTCTATAAGGCTTTTCTGAATACGGCTTTTCTGACCTGCAGCAAGGCATTAGAGGCAGCGTGAACATGAACACATCCGGAAACAAATCCAAGAGTACGTTCAAGAGCTCGTTCAAGAGCACGTCCAGGCGCTCGCGGATCATCCTTCCTCTGGTGTCGCTCGTGACCGCGTTTGCGCTGTCGGCGCAGGCGCAGGAAGCCCCGAAAGGACCCCCGCCGAAGGGTGGCCCGGCCAAGCCAGCAGTCCAGGGCTCTCATCCGCCGGGCGGAGGCCAGCCGGGTCCCAGACAAGCGGGTCCGGGGCAAGCAGGTCCGGGACAGGCCGCTCCAGGACAAGCAGCTCCAAGACAAGCAGGCCCCGGAGGTCCAGGACGCCCCGCAGGTGTGCCGGGCCGGGGGCCCGAGGGCGGGCGTTTCGCACGCGGCGCACCGGCCCGCAATTTCGGCGGCCACGCCTATCACGGCCGCATGGCCTGGGAAGGCGGACGCTGGCGCCATGAAATGCATAATGGGCGCTATGGCTGGTGGTGGGATGTCGGCGGCGCCTGGTATTTTTATCCGCAACAGATGGACGGTCCGCCGGCCTATGTGTCCGACCTCGAAGTCGTCGACGATGGTGGCGGTCCGGATGGACCGGATGATGGAACGGTCGTGGGCGGTTATCCACCGCCCGGAGCTTATCCGCCGCCGCCTGGTGCTTACGCGCCGCCACCTCCGGGTCCGCCGGATGCAGCCTCGGGCGCGGTCGGCGGCGCCATTGTGGGCGGACTGCTGGGTGGCCTGATCTCCGGACGGCCGGGCGGGGCGATCGCCGGTGCGATTACCGGTGGAACAATTGGCGCGATCTCCGGTGCCCAGGCTACGGCGCGGGCAGGCTATTACCTGGCGCAAGGCAATTGCTACTATCGATATCCGTCGGGGCAATACGTTCAGGTCGATCCGCGCGGTTGTTATTAAAATCGATCCGAACGCGTGCGTTGAGCCGGCCTTACATATCGGGCAGGCAAGCGCCGAAGGGGTGCTCGCCTGTTGCCGGCGATGAGCCTGCCGGCATCAGTTAGCCTGAAGCTCAACGCTGTTCCGGTTCGGAAACGGCAACGAGGGCAGTTCGGCCATTGCAGCCGCCGATGCAGAAGCGGTAGTGTCATGGCAGCAAACGAACTCGAGCCAGCCGGACATGCAAAAGTCTTCCGCAACATCGCTTCCATCGCTCAGCGTTCGCATCGATCTCGATTCGGAAGGACGCATTGGGCCGGGCAAGATCGAGTTGCTTGAAGCGATCCACGCCTGCGGGTCGATCTCGGCCGCGGGTCGCGCGATGGACATGTCCTACAAGCGGGCGTGGGATCTCGTGGATGAGATCAACCACATCTGCGGACGGCCCGCCGTCGAGCGGCAAACCGGCGGCAAGAATGGCGGCGGCGCGGTGCTCACGGCATTCGGTGTGTCGCTTGTGACCCGTTACCGGAAAATCGAGCGCTCGGCGGAGACCGCCGCCCGCAAGGAGCTTCTGGCGTTGCGAGCCGACATGGACTCGCGCCGAAAAGCCTGAATGGCCTCAAAGGCTAACCTCTGAAACCTAATCCTCGATCCCGGCGATGGCCAGACGGCTCGACGATGGCTGCTTACGCCGGCGGGTTTTCTTTGCCACCGCACCTTCCCCACAGCCGCAGCGCTGCGTAGGCTGACGCGTCATCAGAATGTCGAGATCGACGTAAAGCATCCGTCCTGTGCACACTGCTTGTGTGCCGGCCAAGTATCTGGGTTTCAAGTATCAGGATTTGAGGGCAGTTCTGGAAGTTGCCGAAGCGACGCTGGGTTTCCTGCGACAGACAAAATTCGGGGATGGTCCACATGTCAAAAAAGGGAATCACAGGCCACGACGAGTGGGTGGTAACGGAAGCGCTGGCAACGGCGCTGGTCGCGCTGGAGCAGCTTCCGGCAAAACATCAACCGCGTGCGCATATGGACGACGTCAAGAAGCTTTTGACAGCAGGCTCCCAGCCCGGAACGGTCAACCTGCATATGGCCCAGGCGAAATGCAGGCTGTTTCCCGACGTCGATCCGCTGACCATCTATCGGGAATACGGCCTCGAGGACGGACAACATTAGAATCTGGATGAGTCAGGACTGATCTGCTTTTCTCCGGTGATTCCGGCAGTTGTGGTTCTCCGGTGATTCCGGCAGTTGCGGTTTCCTGAAGACATATTCCCCAAGATATCATCTCTCCCGAGACATCATCTTTCTCCACGCATCATACGAATGTGAGCCTTCAAATATTTGATTTGAAGGTGATCGTGCGTTGCTGCATTACAGCGTTAACTGATTTGAAACAAATCCGGGCAAAGACGTTCCCGAGAGTTCGCACTTGTCGAACCAGTCGACTAATCAGTCGAATCAATCAAACCAGTCGAACCATCAAACGAACGAAGAGCAAGACGATGCCGGCCAACAATGAACGCCGCGAGCTGATCCCCGTGATCATCGCCACTGTTGTGGCGGCGCTGGGCGCATTTTGCCTGTGGTCGGATATTCGCAACAATTCGCTGAGTCACGGCGACGGCATGATCACGTCGGCGATCGCGACAAAGGCCGGCGCGTCAGTGACGCCCACGGAATTGCCGGTTCACATGATTGTGCCGCAGACCGTGCCGGCCGCCGAGCCCTCGACGGTCGGCCTCGCGCGGCCGTGATCCTTATTATTTTGACGCGTTTTCTTTACGCGAACCGGTATCCACTTCGCTCGAAAACGCTTTAATTCGCCGGCACCGTCATCGGCTTGCCCTTGTCGACGATATGCACCGTCAGCAGCTTGAGCGTCTTGTCGCCGATCACCTTGTAGCCGGCATGCGGCACGTCGCGGACGTTGACCCCGGCCTGTCCGGCCGGCCGCACGATCTCTTTGCCGTCGGGCATCTGCAAGGTCGCGCCTTCCAATACATACACGGCCTCTTCGCCGGGGTGCGTATGCTTGGGGATGGTGCTGCCGGGCGGCACCTCGAGAACGGCGATGATGATTTCCTTGTCGGTGCCGGTGAGATCGGCCCGCTTCAACTCGGTCCGGTTGGTCTGCGCCATCGCCGTGGACGCCATCGCGATGAAGAAGATGGTTGCTAAGCGGAACATGGAGAGTCCTCCCATTTTTTTGCGTTGATAGTCGTTACCTGCAATATGGTCAGGCTACTTCATTTTTGATCCCGCGAACGATACCGCCGGCTGTGATCCGAGCCGCCCGTGAACGCCGTCTTGAGAACATCGCAAATCTCGGAAAGAATGCGCTGGGCAGGGCGCGGGACATCCCGCTTTTGCCGAGCGTCGCTGCCCGCATATCCAGGGAGAAGAGCGATATGAAAATGGTCTTGATCGTGGCTGTTTTGGCTCTCGTTTCGGGCATTGGCTCAGCTAACGCCGCGGACGGATGTGGCCCGGGTTGTCACAGCACAACCAACGGCGCGTGCGTCGCCGATGGTTGGGGCGGTGCGCACGTCCGGAACGAATGTCCTGCAACGTCCTATCCCCGACCTCCGTGTGGTGGCGGGTATGTCTGGCGGCCACGTATGCACGCGTGCTTCCAGGACTGACGCGAAGCACGAAGGCAAATCGTCGGAAGTTATCTAAGTATCTGATTTTCATGGTGAGCGCGGAGGGACTCGAACCCTCGACCCCATGATTAAAAGTCACGTGCTCTACCGCCTGAGCTACGCGCTCACTTGCCGCGCTGTGTAGGGGGCGGCCGGGTGCGGGTCAATAGCGCGAAAGCGCGCAAATATTGGGCGGGAAAACCCGGATTTCCACGCCAGTCCGGTATTTTAGCGAGGTTTCCTCAAGCGTGCCGCCGCGGGAAAAACGCCTCCCTGCGATCAGTTGGCTTCCCGGCGAACCTCAGAAGCCACCGGCTGGGAGGTGTTGACCACCGAGGGCATCGCGACCGGACGCAGGCCGATCAGTTCGGCGGTCCGGATGCCGGTATTGCGCCAGAACGGGAACGAATTGATCCGCGAATTCTCGAGGATCGCGATCGCTACAGCCGAGAGGAACGGCAGGCTTTCGAGCACCAGCACGCCGGCGAAAATATAGATTTCGCGGACTTCCTTGTAACTGTTGGTCACGACCAGCACGGCGGCGCCGATCAGCAAGAGCACGCCGATCACGGCTTCCCAGAACGCCTGGAACTCGACCGACATCAGTGAAAACCCGCCCTTGGACGTCCGCGCAAATGCCAGATGTTCGGTGATCAGGCCGTTGGCGACCGCGCGCGACACCGTCCATTGCACCGACATCGCGGCGATCATCGCGCCCAGCATCTGGCCCCATTTGATGTTTACGCGCGCGCGATACATCGAGACGAAGTGCACCAGCGAGACCACGAAGGAGGCGATGATCGGCAGTGTCAGGATCCGGTCGGGAATGGCGATGTCGGCGAAGGCGACGATCGGCACCCAGATCAGATTGAGGATCGCCACCACCACGCCGAGGCTTTCGGCGCCGAGCCAGTTCAGCCAGCCCAGCGCGAATTCGCGGCGCTGGTCGGGCGAGAGCCGGCTCGCGCCCGGCAGAAAGCGCCGCCAGTGCTTCTTGACGATCTGGAAGCCGCCATAGGCCCAGCGGTGGCGTTGCTTCTTGAAGGCTTCGTATGTGTCCGGCAACAGGCCGTGGCCGTAGCGGTAATTGGTGTAATGCGTCAGCCAGCCGTGCTCGATGATCGCGAGGCCCAAATCCGTATCCTCGCAGATGGTATCGCCGGCCCAGCCGCCGGCCATCTCCATCGCGGCGCGCCGGATCAGGCACATCGTGCCGTGCACGATGATCGCGTTGGCCTCGTTGCGCTGGACCATGCCGATGTCGAAGAATCCGGCATATTCGCCGTTCATGGCGTAATGCATCAGGGAACGGTCGCCGTCGCGATGTTCCTGCGGCGCCTGCACCAGGCCGACGCGCGGATCGGCGAACACCGGCACCAGATCTTTCAGCCAGTCCGGTTGCACGACGTAATCAGCGTCGATAATGCCGATGATCTCGGCATCCACGGCGGTGCGGTCCATCGCGATGCGCAGCGCACCGGCCTTAAAACCCTGGACCTTCTCGGCATTGATGAATTTGAAGCGTTCGCCAAGCGTGCGGCAGTGATCCTGGATCGGCTGCCAGAATTCAGGGTCGGGCGTGTTGTTGATGATCACGACGCATTCGAAATTCGGGTAATCCAGCCGGGACACCGCATCGAGCGTCTGCTTGAGCATGTCCACCGGCTCGAAATAAGCGGGGATATGGATCGAGACCTTTGGGAAGGTGACGGACTCGCCGATGGTGGCCGGCGCGACGGTCGCGCTCTTGACCAGCAGGCGGCGCGGAGGCCGGCCGAAGGCTACGGCGGCGATTTCCTCGATCCGCGCCATCGCGATCAAGACCAGCGGAACCAGCAGGATCAGGCCCAGCGTCAAGGCAAAGGCTGAGCCGAAGATGAAGTAGTGCCCGGTCCAGTAGGCAAAGACGGTCGCGGTCCATGCGCCGACGCCATGTGCCGCGGCCGAGAGCAGCAGCGCTTGCATGGCGGTGGCCCCGGCAAGCCCCAGGATCGGTAGCGACATCAGGATGCCGACGAGAACCGCAATGGTCGCGAGCTTCCAGTAGTTCTCGTCGACGACCGGGCCGGTCCAGGAAAATTTCGGTTCGAGGGAAGCGTCCAGCATGCCCCAATAAGGCCCGACGCCGCCTTCGAAGAACTTCCAGGGCCGGTCAATCGCCTCGACGATATTGTATTCCATGCCGATGGCCTCGGCGCGGGATACGAAATTGCGCAGCACCACGGCCTGCTCGAACCGGCCGGGATCGGCGTTGCGCAGATTGTAGCCGGCGCTCGGCCAGCCGAACTCCGCGATCATGATCCGCTTGCCCGGGAACTGGTCGCGCAAGAGCTGGTACATCGCGACGGCCTGGTCGACCGCCTGCTTGTCCGTGAAATTCTCCCAGTAAGGCAGGACGTGCGCAGCAATGAAATCCACGGAATAAGCGAGCTGCGGATTGTCGCGCCAAATGTTCCAGATTTCACCTGTCGTTACAGGGATATTGACGGATTTCTTTACTTTCTTGATGAGCTCGATCAGGTCTTCGACCTTCTGGTCGGCGCGATAAATCGTCTCGTTGCCGACGACGACGCCGATGACATTGCTGTTGCGCCGGGCAAGATTGATCGCGGCATCGATCTCGCGCTCGTTGCGCTCAGTGTTCTTGTTGATCCAGGCGCCGACCGTGACCTTCATGCCGAATTCCGCGGCGATCGGCGGCACCAGTTCGTTGCCCTCGGTCGAAGAGTACAGGCGCAGCGCCCGCGTCAGGGTCGAAAGCTTCTTGAGGTCGGCGCGAACCTTCTCGGAATCGCCTGCCGTGTCGGCGACGACGTGACCGGGTTCAAACGGCGCATAGGAAGCGCTCGGCAATATGCCGCGGAACTCCGGTGCTGATCGCTTCTCCTGGAGAAGCCCCCAAAACGCGGCGTGAGCGGCGGCAACAAACAACAAAACGGCGACGACGGCGCGCATCGCGACAAACCATACGGGGGCAATATGGCAGGGAAGCGGATCCGTCCCCGAGATCCGACCAAGTCAGCGGCAGCACAAGCATATATCTGCCACGCGATTAAACAACTCTTATGACGCCGTGGCGTTTTGAGGGCGTCAGCGAGCCGGAATGCTGGAAATCTCGGATCGCGTCTGTGTCGCCGGAACTACTTTAGAACGACTTGCGAGAGTTACTTGGCGGCCGGTGCGGGGGAAGCGGTCGGCGAGGGCGTCGCCGCCGGCGTTGCGGGTGCCGCTGCACCGGCCGTTGTTGGCGCGGCCGGAGGTGTGGCGGCGGCAGCGGCCTGCGGTTGCGCACCGGGATTGATCCAGCAGGCGTGCACGCGGCTGTTGAGCGTCTCGGCCACCTTGGGGTCGATCTGGCCGCCGAAACGGGTCAGGCAGCGAAACGTCGCCTGCACATGGCCGCCCGGGCAGCCGAACCGGTCGTAGAGATCGAGGTGACGAAACGCGGTGTCGAGATCGTCGAGCCACATCAGGCGCACGACCCGGCGGCCGAGCCAGACGCATTCGGGGTTTCCGGCCGGTCCATTGACGGCCTGCGCCGCCTCGACGAATTCGTCTGTTTTGCGCTGGTTGTCCTTGGCGGCATCCGCCGCCGCGGGCGCATTGGTGGCTCCGGGCTTGGGGGCCTGGTCCTGGGCGCTGCCGCTTTGGGCGAAAGCATCGCCAGTAGCCATGGGGCCAATACCGATCAGAAAGGCGAGGCCGGAAACGGCGAGGTGGCGCAAAACCGTACTTTTCAACTCAAGCACACCTCGACGCATAAATTCCCCGATTTTGTTACCAACCAGCCTGACCCAGCCGGTTTTGATGCCGTTCAAATAGGTCCCCAATACGGCGGAGACAGTTACAGATTCCCATGACGGACATTTCGGATTTTGTCCAGCAAACTCACAACTTTATCGCGGCGTGGTAAAGCCCGTGCAGGTCGGCCCTTTGTCGCGCCCCTTGGCAGACGCCCGGCGACCGGGTAAGCGACGAGCCTCGCCCGGAGGATGGAACCGATTTCTCTTCGCACGCCACTGGCGCTTCTCCTGATATCGCTGGGCGCGATCGCCGGCGTGTGGTGGTGGCTCAGCACGCCCATTACGCTGGTGCGCGCGCCGATCGATCCCAACGCCAAGCTGCTCTGCGTGTCCTACGCGCCGTTCCGTGGCGCGCAGACGCCGCTCTCGCCGGCCACGCATATCGAGCGGGAACAGATTGCCGAAGATCTGGCTCAACTGGCCAAGATCTCCGATTGCGTACGCACCTACTCCATTGAAAGTGGCCTCGACCAGGTTCCCGAAGTTGCCTCCAAAGTGGGGCTGAAGGTCATTCAGGGAATCTGGCTTGGCAGCAACCGGGCGAAGAACCTCGCCCAGATTTCGATCGTGGTCGGCCTCGTCAAGCAATATCCCGATGTCATTACCTCGGTCGTCGTCGGCAACGAGGTGCTGTTGCGCGGGGAGATGACCTCGACCGACCTCGCGGCAACCATTCGCTCGGTAAAGGCTCAGGTTGCGCCGGTGCCCGTCACCTATGCCGATGTCTGGGAGTTTTGGCTGCGCTACCGCGAAGTCTATGAAGCGGTCGACTTCGTCACCATCCACATTCTTCCCTATTGGGAAGACTTTCCGATCCGCGCCAAATACGCCGCCGCCCATGTCGATGCCATCCGCAAGCGGATGGCGGTGGCCTTTCCCAACAAGGAAATCCTGATCGGCGAGACCGGCTGGCCGAGTGCCGGACGGATGCGCGAAGGCGCGCTGCCGTCGCGCACCAATCAGGCGCGGGTGGTTTCTGAAATCCTCGATCTGGCCAAGCGGGAGAGCTTTCGCGTCAATCTGATCGAGGCCTATGACCAGCCCTGGAAACGCGAGCTTGAAGGCACCGTCGGCGGCTATTGGGGCCTGTTCGATTCCGTGCAGCGCGCGTTGAAATACCCGCCCGGTGTGGCCATCAGCAATTATCCGCTCTGGAAGCTGCAGATGGGCTGCGGCATGGGCTTGAGCTTTTGCATATTCGGCGCGGCCTGGCTGACGCTGCGCCGCCGGCCATGGACGCCGCGGCTGGCATCCTGGATCGCGGTCGGCATCTTCGCGACCGCGTGCGGCATTCTGCTCGGCGTCGCCGCCGACAAGATGTTTTACGAGAGCTACGGGTTCGGCGGCTGGCTGCGCTGGGGCGCCTTGCTGGCGGCGGGCGTGGCCGCGCCGGTGCTGAGCGCCAGCGCATTAATGTCGGGCCGGGCGCCGCCGACCTTTCTGGAATTGCTGGGTCCGCGCGAGGACCGAACCCGATCGGTATCGGCGGTTCTGTTAGGGATCACGCTGATCGTGACCGTGCTGATCGGCGCGGAGAGCGCGCTCGGGTTTGTGTTCGATCCCCGTTACAAGGATTTTCCGTTTGCCGCGCTGACCATGGCGGTGCTGCCGTTCGCGCTGCTGACGCTGCTCAACCGTCCGCAGGAAGGGCCGCGGCCGATCGCCGAGGCGGTATTCGCCGGCCTGTTTGCGATGGCGGCGCTGTTCACGCTGTTCAATGAAGGGTTCAACAACTGGCAGTCGATGTGGACCTGCGCGCTGTATTTGCTGCTCGGGCTTACGCTGTGGCAGGCGCGGGGCGTGCAAATCCCAAAATAAGCAGCCCGATCGCAAGTCCCGACAATTCGATATTGTAGAGCACGATGCCAAGCCCCGCGGCGATCACGCCGCCGGTCATCAAAACGATCGACGGCCGGATCAGGTTGAGGACGGCAATGACAAGTGCGGTGATCCCGAATACCGAATTCTTGTAAAGCACGGTCGCCAGGCTGCGGGCCTGGCACAGCATGCTTTGCAAGCCGGCATCGCAGGCCAGCGACACCGTCGACAACTCGATCGCGAGATAGCGCAGATAGAGCGCGTAGCCGACGGTCAGGAAGCCGACCACCATCAACCATTGCACCTGATAGGGCGTGTCCTACGCGCCGTTCCGTGGCGCCCAGACGCCGCTATCGCCGGCCACGCATATCGAGCGCGAGCAGATTGCCGAAGATCTGGCTCAGCTGGCCAAAATCTCTGACTGCGTGCGCACGTACTCCATTGAAAGCGGCCTCGATCAGGTTCCTGAAGTTGCCTCCAAAGTAGGGCTGAAGGTCATTCAGGGGATCTGGCTCGGCAGCAACCGCGCGAAAAATCTCGCCCAGATTTCGACCGTGGTGGGCCTCGTCAAACAATATCCCGATGTCATTACGTCGGTTGTGGTCGGCAACGAGGTGCTGTTGCGCGGGGAGATGACCTCGACCGACCTCGCGGCAACCATCCGCTCGGTAAAGGCCCAGATCGCGCCGGTTCCCGTCACCTATGCCGATGTCTGGGAATTCTGGCTGCGCTACCGCGAAGTCTATGAAGCGGTCGATTTCGTCACCATCCACATTCTTCCCTATTGGGAAGACTTTCCGATCCGCGCCAAATACGCCGCCGCCCATGTCGATGCGATTCGCAAGCGGATGGCGGTGGCCTTTCCCAACAAGGAAATCCTGATCGGCGAGACCGGCTGGCCGAGTGCCGGACGGATGCGCGAAGGCGCGCTGCCGTCGCGCACCAATCAGGCGCGGGTGGTTTCTGAAATCCTCGATCTGGCCAAGCGGGAGAGCTTTCGCGTCAATCTGATCGAAGCCTATGACCAGCCCTGGAAACGCGAGCTTGAAGGCACCGTCGGCGGCTATTGGGGCCTGTTCGATTCCGTGCAGCGCGCGTTGAAATACCCGCCCGGTGTGGCCATCAGCAATTATCCGCTCTGGAAGCTGCAGATGGGCTGCGGCATGGGCTTGAGCTTTTGCATATTCGGCGCGGCCTGGCTGACGCTGCGCCGCCGGCCATGGACGCCGCGGCTGGCATCCTGGATCGCGGTCGGCATCTTCGCGACCGCGTCCGGCATTCTGCTCGGCGTCGCCGCCGACAAGATGTTTTACGAGAGCTACGGGTTCGGCGGCTGGCTGCGCTGGGGCGCCTTGCTGGCGGCGGGCGTGGCCGCGCCGGTGCTGAGCGCCAGCGCATTAATGTCGGGCCGGGCGCCGCCGACCTTTCTGGAATTGCTGGGTCCGCGCGAGGACCGAACCCGATCGGTATCGGCGGTTCTGTTAGGGATCACGCTGATCGTGACCGTGCTGGTCGGCGCGGAGAGCGCGCTCGGGTTTGTGTTCGATCCCCGTTACAAGGATTTTCCGTTCGCCGCGCTGACCATGGCGGTGCTGCCGTTCGCGCTGCTGACGCTGCTCAACCGTCCGCAGGAAGGGCCGCGGCCGATCGCCGAGGCGGTATTCGCCGGCCTGTTTGCGATGGCGGCGCTGTTCACGCTGGTCAATGAAGGATTCAACAACTGGCAGTCGATGTGGACGTGCGCGCTGTATTTGCTGCTCGGGCTTACGCTGTGGCAGGCGCGGGGCGTGCAAATCCCAAAATAAGCAGCCCGATCGCAAGCCCCGACAATTCGATATTGTAGAGCACGATGCCAAGCCCCGCGGCGATCACGCCGCCGGTCATCAGGACGATCGACGGCCGGATCAGGTTGAGGACCGCAATGACAAGTGCGGTGATCCCGAATACCGAATTCTTGTAAAGCACGGTCGCCAGGCTGCGGGCCTGGCACAGCATGCTCTGCAAGCCGGCATCGCAGGCCAGCGACACCGTCGACAACTCGATCGCGAGATAGCGCAGATAGAGCGCGTAGCCGACGGTCAGGAAGCCGACCACCATCAACCATTGCACCTGATAGGGCGTCAGCCGAAAGGGTGTTTTTTTCACGGGATCATGTTCCGGCTGGTGGGCGTTGAGGTCGAGTTCGGTTCGCCGAATATGCTGATAAATCCGGATCGGGACAACCCGGCGCCGGTAGCAAGTCCGTCATATCGGCGAAACAACCTGCGAAGTCGACCTCAAACCGTTGCAATGACGGGATTTATGGCAACGGTCTCGATGCGCGCCTGATATCAACGGCTGAAGATCGACGACAGCATCGAAGGTGCCGGTTTCGCCGCCGGCTCTTCTTTGGGCGCGGCGGAATGCCTGGAACTGCCGTGCCGGCTGTGGGAGTACGGCTTGCTCGTGGGCGTCGTCGGGGCCGGCTGATCGTGATCATTGCCGGTCAGGGACAGGCGCTGGCCGTCGAACACCGTGGGCTCGCAGGGCCGGTCGTTTGCCGTCATGCCGGCGCAGATTTTCGCCGCCGCGGCCGCATCGGTCAGCGGTCCGGCCACCAGCCGAAGCTGCATGCCAAGCCCGGTGCTGCTCTCCTTGATCACGATGATCGGGCGCAACGCCGCCAGCGGCGCATTCGCCCTGGTTTTGAGAAGCCCGCGCCACAGCGCACGCAAGCCACTGACCGAATTGGCGCCGCCGACATCGACACCGAATTCCGTGCGCTGGACCTTGGGTATCGACTCCGTTGCTTCCGGGCCGTCATCAGCGGCGGCGGGCGGGGCTGACGCCACGGCCTCCGGCTTCTGCGGCGCCGGCGGCGCAGCGGCGGTCTTTGGAGATGTACTGGGCGATGACAGTGCGGTCGGCGGCTCGATCAGTTTTCCAGCCGCGGGATCGGGCGGCCCCATCATCGATTTCGATTCCATCAGCGGCGGCGGCACGGTTGCCGTTGGCGGATTCGCAGGTGCTTGGTTTGACGGTGTCTGGCCTGAAGGCGTTTGGTTTAAAGACGCCTGGGCCTGCGCTGATGGCTGTGCCTGGGCCATCGGCGACGCCGCAGCCGGGGTAGGGTCTGTAACAGTCGCCACAGTGGATGGCTTGTCCGCTGGAGGCGTTACCGTTGCCGCGGTTGCAACGGGTTTCGCCGGGATGGGGATCGCGGCCATTGCGGGCGCGGTCGTCGCGACCGGGGCGACGGGTGGGCCGATCGGCAGCTTTTGCACTTCGGTCAGTGCGGCCACCACCATGGGGGCGGAAACCGCCGGTGTCGCACCGGCTTGAGACGAGCCTTGAGACGAGCCTTGGGAAGAAGCTTGCGGCGAAGCCGACGCGGCACCCTGCCGCGCGATCGCGCCAGTGACCGAATCCATGCCCTGTTCCAGAACATTGACGCGGGAATACAGCCGGTCGCGGTCGCCGTTCAGCGTATCGATGGCGGAGGCGAGACGCCGCGCTTCGCTCTGGCTTTCCCTGGCGACGGTCTGAATTTGCTGCGCCTGTCGCGCCAGATCGGCGGCGGCGATCTGGTCGCGCCGCCATCCGATCGATGACTGGTTGGCGAAGAAGGCAATGGTGATGGCAGCGATCGTACCAACCGCCCACGATCCGAGCCGCCAGAGCGCGCGCCGGTCGAATTCATCCTCCTCGGCCAGGAATCCCGACAGCAAGCCGCCGGTATTCTCGGTTTCGAAGCGATCAGCCAGATTGTCGGCATCCTTTGCCATTAGAAGTTTGCGGCCCCCTGAAGCCCTAACCAAATCATTCTGCAAACATTAACAGGAAATCGGCCTTGTTCCTGAATCCGGGCGTTCCCGGATGCCGAATCGTTTCCATGCCTGACGAAAACGCTTTATGACGGCGCCAGCGTAATATCGGCTGCAACGTTTGAGGATTCGGATGACCGGCAAGACAGGCAGGACCAGCCTGACCATCGTGCTCGCGGCAGGCGAGGGCACGCGCATGCGCTCGTCATTGCCGAAGGTCCTGCATCCCGTCGCCAACCAATCATTATTGGCCCATGTGCTCAGCGCCGCTCCCAAGGGAGCTGGCGCGGCGCTCGCCGTGGTGATCGGTCCCGACCATAAGGCGGTGGCCGACGAGGTCGCCCGCGTGCGCCCGGACGCGAAGACCTTTATCCAGTATGAGCGTCTCGGCACCGCGCATGCGGTGCTGGCCGCGCGCGAGGTAATGGCGCACGGCGCCGACGATCTCCTGGTCGCGTTCGGCGATACGCCGTTGATTTCGGCTGCGACCTTCGAGCGCCTGCGCGCGCCCCTGAAGAATGGCGCGGCACTCGCCGTGCTCGGCTTTCATGCTGCCGATCCGACCGGCTACGGCCGGCTCGTGGTCGAGGGCGACCAGTTGGTGGCGATCCGCGAACAGGCCGATGCGAGCACCGAGGAGCGCGCGATCACGCTGTGCAATGCCGGCGTGATGGCGTTCGACGGCCGCAAGGCGCTGGCGATCATCGACAAGATCGGCAATGCCAACAGCAAGGGCGAATATTATCTGACTGATGCGGTCTCGATCGTTCGAGACCTGGGACTGGAGGCCGTCGTGATCGAGACCAGCGAGGATGAAGTGCGCGGCATCAACACCAAGGCTCAGCTCGCCGAGGCCGAACAGGTGATGCAGGCGCGCTTGCGCAAGGCCGCGCTCGACGCCGGTGTGACGCTGATTGCGCCCGAAACGGTCTATCTCGCCGCCGACACCAGCTTCGGCAAGGATGTGACGATCGAGCCTTTCGTGGTGATCGGTCCGGGCGTGTCGATCGCAGACGGCGCGGTGATCCATTCGTTCTCGCATATCGTGCAGGCCTCGATCGGCAAGAAGGCTTTCATCGGTCCCTATGCGCGATTGCGGCCGGGGACGGCGCTGGGCGACGGCGTGCGGATCGGCAATTTCGTCGAGACCAAAGCCGCCGTCATCGAAGCCGGCGCCAAGGTCAATCATCTGTCTTACGTCGGCGATGCCCATGTCGGCGAGGGTGCCAACCTCGGCGCTGGCACCATCACCTGCAATTATGATGGCTTCTCCAAGCACAAGACCGAGATCGGCGAGGGCGCATTTGTCGGCACCAATTCCTCGCTGGTTGCGCCTGTGAAAATAGGCAAGCGTGCCTATATCGGATCGGGCTCGGTGATCACCAAAGACGTGCCCGATGATGCGCTGGCGGTAGAGCGCAGCCAGCAAACCACCCGCGAAGGCGGCGCCAAGCGATATCGCGACATCAAGATGCGCAGCAAGACGCCGAAAGGCTGACAATGGCAGGCGTTGTTAAGCTTTCCGCTTAACGCTGTCTCAATCGGCAATAATTATTGAGTATCTGGGCGTCGGCAATTCTCGTTAAGAGATGCTGGCGATTTTCGTCGATTTGGAGATATTGATCCGCATGTGCGGCATTGTGGGCATTCTCGGGCGCGCTCCGGTCGCGGATCAGATCGTGGATTCGCTCAAGCGGCTGGAATATCGCGGCTACAATTCCGCCGGGGTCGCGACGCTGGAGGGCGATCAAATCGTGCGCCGCCGCGCCGAAGGCAAGCTGCGCAATCTTGAATCACGCCTGAAGTCCCAACCGCTCGACGGTCTCGCCGGCATCGGCCATACCCGCTGGGCCACCCACGGCAGGCCGACCGAGAACAACGCGCATCCGCATGCGACCGAGCATGTCGCGGTGGTTCACAACGGCATCATCGAGAATTTCCGCGAACTGCGGCAAATGCTGGAAGCGCAGGGCGCCAAATTCACCAGCGAGACCGATACCGAAACCGTGGCGCATCTGGTCACATCCTATTTGCTCAAAGGGATGTCGCCGCAGGAAGCCGTGAAGGCGTCGCTGCCGCAATTGCGCGGCGCCTTTGCGCTGGCGTTCCTGTTCAAAGGCCATGGCGACCTGATGATCGGCGCCCGCAAGGGCTCGCCGCTGGCGATCGGTCATGGCGACGGCGAAATGTATCTCGGCTCCGACGCGATCGCGCTGGCGCCCTTTACCGACACCATCAGCTATCTTGAGGACGGCGATTGGGTGGTTTTGAGCCGTGAAGTCGGCGTGATCTATGACGAGCACGGCTCGGTGGTAAATCGCGACGTGTTGAAATCCGGCGCATCGTCCTTCCTGGTCGACAAGGCCAATTACCGCCACTTCATGGCCAAGGAAATTCACGAGCAGCCGGAAGTGGTCGGCCACACGCTGGCGCGTTACGTCGATATGGCGACCGAGCAAGTCGCATTGCCATTGAAGCTGCCGTTCGATTTCAAGGATATTCAGCGAATTTCGATCACCGCCTGCGGCACCGCGAGCTATGCCGGTTATATCGCCAAATACTGGTTCGAGCGGCTGGGCCGCGTGCCGGTCGAGCTCGATGTCGCCTCGGAATTCCGCTACCGCGAGGCGCCGCTGCGCAAGGGGGATCTCGCGATCTTCATTTCGCAGTCCGGCGAAACCGCCGATACACTGGCGGCGCTGCGCTACGCAAAATCGCAAGGCTTGCACACGCTGTCCGTCGTCAACGTGCCGACCTCGACCATCGCGCGCGAAAGCGAGACCGTCATGCCGACACTGGCCGGTCCGGAAATCGGCGTCGCCTCGACCAAGGCCTTTACCTGCCAGCTGATGGTGCTGGCCGCGATTGCGATCGCGGCAGGCAAGGCGCGCGGCGAATTGTCCGACGCCGATGAGACCAGGCTCGTGCATGGCCTTGTGGAAATTCCGCGGTTGATGGCGGCCGCGCTTACGATTGAGCCGCAGATCGAGAAACTGGCGCGCGATATCGCCAAATCCAAGGACGTGCTCTATCTCGGCCGCGGCACCAGCTATCCGCTGGCGCTGGAAGGCGCGCTGAAGCTGAAGGAAATTTCCTACATTCACGCCGAGGGCTATGCCGCCGGCGAACTCAAGCACGGGCCGATCGCGCTGATCGACGAGAACATGCCGGTCGTGGTGATCGCGCCGTTCGACCGGGTGTTCGAGAAAACCGTTTCCAACATGCAGGAAGTGGCTGCCCGCGGCGGCAAAATTATTCTCATGACCGACGCCAAGGGGGCGGCGGAAGCCACCATCCAGTCGCTGGTAACAATCGTGCTGCCAGACATGGCTGCCACCTTTACGCCAATGGTCTATGCCATCCCCGTGCAACTATTGGCCTATCATACCGCCGTGGTCATGGGCACGGACGTCGATCAGCCGCGAAATCTCGCAAAATCGGTAACGGTGGAATAACCGACCCATAAACGCCGTTTGGCGGCGGCCGGGTAGGGTCTTCAAAAGTCTGCTAGGATGGCTTAGCTGGCACGATGTAACGGCCGCTCCGGCCGACCTGGAACCCTTATGAACCGCGACGATCTGCCCTCGACTGAACTGCCGCCGGACGCGCCGCGCGGTTTTATGGCCCGATTTCGGAATTATTTCCTCACCGGCCTGATCGTGGCCGGCCCGATTGCCATCACCTTTTACCTGACCTGGTGGTTCGTGACCTGGGTCGATGGCCTGGTGCGGCCGTTCGTGCCGATCGCCTACC
The DNA here is from genome assembly GCA_963790595.1 of uncultured Alphaproteobacteria bacterium. Taxonomy (GTDB): domain Bacteria; phylum Pseudomonadota; class Alphaproteobacteria; order Rhizobiales; family Xanthobacteraceae; genus Bradyrhizobium. Next base: position 159,770 of record CAWBPE010000017.1, read on the forward strand.
GGCCGGAAACCTATCTGCCGTTCGGGCTGCCGGGCTCCGGGCTGATCGTCGCCGTGATCGCGCTGACGCTGCTCGGCTTCCTCACCGCCAATCTGATCGGACGCACGCTGGTCGATCTCGGCGAGAAGCTGCTCGGGCGGATGCCGGTGGTCCGCGCGATCTATCGCGGCCTCAAGCAGGTGTTCGAAACGCTGTTCTCGGGTTCGGGATCTAGCTTCCGCCGGGTCGGGCTGGTCGAATTTCCCTCGCCGGGCATGTGGTCGATCGTGCTGATCTCGCAATCGCCGAGCGTGGAGATCGCCAACAACCTTCCCGGTCAGGAAGAGCATATTTCGGTGTTCCTGCCGTGCGCGCCGAACCCGACCACGGGTTTCTTTTTCTACGTGCCCAAGAGCAAGATCATCGAAATCGAAATGAGCGCCGAAGACGCCGCCACCCTGATCATGTCCGCCGGCGTGGTGCAGCCCGGCTCCGACCCGCAGAAGAAAGTCGCTGCACTGGCCGGCATGGCGAATGCCGCCCGGGTGGCGAATGCATCCCCGCTGCAGCCGGCACCGGCGAAGGTGGATTGAAGCAGCTCGCCAGCCTTAGCGCTCGGCGTTGTCGTCGGTTAATGCAGATGCGGTGTCGGCAACTGCCAGTGTTGCCAGATCGCGATGGTTCGCGACACGAAGCAGGTGCCGCCGCCGAGCAGAGCGGCCCAATTGGCGCCGAGACCGAGCTTGCGCGCGATCACCATCGCGATGCCGCCGAGGATGGCCGCGGAGGCCAGAAAATCGGCCCGCAGGATCGTCGGGATTTGCGCCAGTAAAACTTCACCCATGGTCAGTCCGCCGGTGCCGGCAATCGCGCCCATGATGACGGCAGCGATCGGCGTCAATTTGTATTCCATCGCCTTTTCGATGCCGGAAACCGCGAGCAACGACAGGCCCAACGCATCGACCATCAGCAAGGAGATCTCCGGCACCTGCTCGATGACGTGGTACGAAAATATCGTGAACAGGCCTCCGGCAAGTGCTACGGCCGGAATCGGCCAGCCGCGCAACGCTTCCGGCGGGTGTTCGCCGACCAGAAGGTCGCGGGCGATGCCGCCGCCCATCGCGGTGACCAGCGAAATCACCATGACGCCGAGGAAATCGAGATTCTTCTCGGCGCCGATCGACGCGCCCTGGATAGCCAGCACGAAGGTGCCGGCGAGGTCGATCACGCGCAGCAGTCGGGAGTCCTGTACGGCCATCGCAAGAGATCCGCCTGTTCAAATACCGCTCATCACGCTGTTTTCATGCCCCGCCCCAAAATGCAAGAAGCGGCCGGTTACCCCGCGCCAATCAGCGGTATCGCCTCATCCCGTTCATACAAATACAGCAGGCAGCGCAGCGCTTCGCCACGCTCGCCCTTCAGCTTCGGATTGTCCTTCAGGATGCGCAGCGCTTCGTCTCGGGCTTGCGTGATCAACTGCGCATGCACCTCGGAGCGCGCGATGCGGTAACCGGGCAGGCCGCTTTGGCGGACGCCGAGCACGTCGCCTTCGCCGCGCAGTTTTAGATCTTCCTCGGCGATCCGAAAGCCGTCGGTGGTTTCGCGGATCACCTTCAGCCGCGCGGTCGACATTTCGTTGAGTGGCTCCTTGTAGAGCAGCAGGCAGGTCGAGGCCTCGGAGCCGCGCCCGATCCGGCCGCGCAACTGGTGCAATTGCGCCAACCCGAAACGCTCGGCGTTCTCGATCACCATGATGGTGGCGGCGGGCACGTCGACACCGACCTCGACCACGGTTGTGGCAACCAGAAGGCCGATTTCGCCCGCGGCGAACTGGCCCATCACGCGGTCCTTTTCGGTGCCCTTCATCTGGCCATGCACGAGGCCGACGCGGTCGCCGAAACGCTGTTGCAGGCTCTCAAAGCGCTGCGTCGCGTTGGTGAGGTGTTCAATGCCCTCGGCTTCGGATTCCTCCACCAGCGGACAGATCCAGTACACGCGCTTGCCAGCATGAATGGCGCGGCCGACGGCCTCGGTCACCTCCTCGAGACGGCTGTTCGGCACTGTGCGGGTATCGATCGGCTGGCGGCCCGCGGGTTTTTCACGCAATTCCGAGACGTCCATGTCGCCAAAATATGTCAGCACCAGCGTGCGCGGGATCGGCGTCGCGCTCAGCACTAGCACATCGACCGCGTCGCCCTTGGCGGTCAGAGCCAGACGCTCGCGCACGCCGAAGCGATGTTGCTCGTCGACGACAGCCAACGCCAGCGCCTTGAATACGACGTCGTCCTGAATCAGCGCGTGGGTGCCGATCAGGAAATCGATCTCGCCGGCTTCAAGCCGCGCCAGCAATTCGCGCCGCTCCTTGCCCTTTTCGCGGCCGGTCAGGATCGCGACCCGCAGGCCCGCGCGCTCGGCCAGCGGGGTGATGGTCTTGATGTGCTGGCGCGCGAGAATTTCAGTCGGCGCCATCAACGCGGCCTGCTTGCCGACCTCGGTGACCGCCGCGGCGGCCAACAGCGCGACCACGGTCTTGCCCGAGCCGACATCGCCCTGCAGCAGCCGCAACATGCGCAGCGGCTGGCGCAAATCGTCGGAGATCGCGGCGGCGGCCTGCTGCTGCGACGTCGTCAACGCGTAAGGCAGCGCATCGATGATCTTGTTGCGCAGATGGCCGTCTCCGGCATGGCGATCGCCTGCCGGACGGCGCAATTGCGCCCGCACCAGCGCCAGCGCCAATTGACCCGCCAATAGTTCGTCAAAGGCCAGCCGCGACCAGAAAGGCTCGCCGGGCAGGATATCCGTCAGCTCGACGGGTACGTGGACGCGGTTCAGCGCCTCCTTGATATCGGGAAATTTGCAACGGCGGATCACCTCGGGGCTGATCCATTCCGGCAAGTCCGGCAGCTTTTGCAGCGCCTGCACCATCGCCCGCCGCAGCGAGCCCAGCGCCAGCCCCTCGGTCAGTGGATAGACGGGATCGATGCCTGATAGTTTGGCAAAGCCGGCTTCGTCGACGACGCGGTCGGGATGCGTGATCTGCAGGGTGCCGTCGTACATCTGCGCGGTGCCGGAGACGTAACGCTTTTCGCCGACCGGCAGCAGTTTCTCGACAAAACCCGGCTGGGCGCGGAAATAAGTCAGCACCACGTCGCCGGTGTCGTCGCTGGCATAGACCAGATGCGGCGCACGATGATTGCGCGCCGGCGTCGGCCGATGCCGGTCGACCGTCACCTCCAGCGTCACCACGGTTCCGGGCAGTACGTCGCGGATTTTCGGGCGCGCGCGCCGGTCGATCACGCTGGCCGGCAGATGCAGCAGCAGATCGACCAGCCGCGGCGTCTCGCTGCGGCCGAGCAGATAGCGGAACAATTTGTCCTGCTTCGGCCCGACGCCACCCAGACTCGTGACCGGCGCAAACAGGGGATTGAGCAGAGCAGGGCGCATTGAGAGCTTTCACAACTCGTCATGCGCGGGCTTCGACCCGCGCATCCATCCTCTTCAAAAGGTGATGGATTGCCGGGTCAAGCCCGGCAATGGCGCTGTCGTTGATAATTGGGTAAACGGGAGGGCTGACAACGCTCATTCTGATCGCTATATCAACCCGCCCGGCACGTCCGGGCTTTTGGCGTTCGAAATGGAATCGGAAATGACGGGATCGACACGATCGAGCGACGGCCTCGATGACCGCCGCAAGCGGCTGCTATTTCGCTGCTGGCATCGTGGCACAAGGGAAATGGATCTCATTCTCGGCCGCTTTGCCGATGCCGAGATTGCCGATCTCACGAACGAGGAACTGGGTCTGCTCGAGCAATTGATCGAGGTGCCTGAGCCCGATCTCTACGCCGCGCTGACCGGGAATGTGCCGCTGGCGCCGGAATATGCCAGCGCGCTGTTCGACCGGATCAAGGCGTTTCGTCCGACGGATTACGGCGCATGAAGGCGCCGACCCAATCGCCCGCGCAACAGCTCGCCCCCGGCCGCGCGCTGACCTTTGCCAATGTCGCGGAGGGCGCCGAGGGCCTCGTGGTCTCGGACCTGGCGCGCGCGGTCGCTGCGCGGCCGAAACCGCCGGCAGTTAGTCTGGCCGTGGTGTGCCGCGACGGCGCGCGCATGCAGCAATTGGCGCGATCGCTGGAATTCTTCGCGCCGGATCTGCCGGTGCTGCTGTTTCCGGCATGGGACTGCCAGCCCTATGACCGGGTGTCGCCGCATGGCGGCATCCTGGCGCAGCGGCTGACCACATTGGCGCGGCTATCGCGGCTTCAAGGCAGCGAGAAGCCGATGATCGTGCTGACCACGGTCAACGCGATCGTGCAGCGGGTGCCGGCGCGCGAACTGGTCGCGGCGCAGGCATTGTCGGTTGCGCCCGGTCATGTCGTGCCGATGGATTCGATCGTGTCGTGGCTGGAGCACAACGGCTACAACCGCTCCTCGACCGTGCGCGAGCCCGGCGAATATGCCGTGCGCGGCGGTATCCTCGACCTGTTTCCGGCCGGGCTCGAACAGCCCGTGCGTTTTGACTTTTTCGGCGATTCCCTGGAATCGATCCGCACATTTGACGCGGAAACCCAGCGCACGCTGCTCGATATGCGTGCGCTCGATCTGGTGCCGATCTCCGAATTTCAACTCGTGACCGAGACCATCCGCCGCTTTCGGATGGGGTATGTCGCGGCTTTCGGCGCGCCCGAACGTGACGATCCGCTCTATGAAGCGGTCAGCGAAGGCCGCCGCCATCCCGGCATGGAGCACTGGCTGCCGCTGTTTGCCGAGCGGATGGACACGTTGTTCGATTATCTCGGCGAGGCGCCGGTCGCCATCGAGCCGCAGGGCGAAGACGCCGCGCGCGAACGCTTCACGCAGATCGTGGATTATTACGAAGCCCGGCGCGAGGCGATGGAGCATCCCGGCGGCGGCGCCATCTACAAGCCGTTGTCGCCCGATCGGCTCTATCTGACTGAAGACGAGTGGACGAAGCGGCTGGATCAGGCCGCCTTGGCGCGGCTGACGCCGTTCGCAGTGCCCGAGGGCAGCGCCGGCGTGGTCGATGCCGGGGCTAGGGCCGGGCGTAACTTCACGCCGGAGCGCGCCGACAGCACCGTCAATGTGTTTGAGGCCGTCGTCGCTCACGTTTTGGCGTTGCAGGCTCTGCGCAAGAAAGTCGTGATCGCGTTGTGGAGCGAAGGCTCGCGCGACCGCATGGGCAGCATGCTGAAAGACCACAAGCTGCTGAATCTCACCAGCGTCAACTCCTGGCGCACGGTGCAGGCGACGCCACGCAATGAGGCGATGCTGGCGGTGGTCGGCATGGAATCCGGCTTCGAGACCGACAATGTCGCCGTCATCAGCGAACAGGACATTCTCGGCGACCGTCTGGTGCGGCCGCGCAAGGCGACCCGCAAGCTCGATAATTTCATCTCGGAGGTCACGAGTCTGGCCGCCGGCGATCTCGTGGTACACGTCGAACACGGCATCGGGCGATTTGTCGGCTTGCAGACGCTTGAAGTTGGCGGCGCACCGCATGACTGCCTCGAACTGCATTACGCCGCCGAGACCAAGCTGTTCCTGCCGGTCGAAAACATCGAACTATTGTCGCGCTACGGTTCCGACCACGCCAATGTTGAACTCGATCGCTTGGGCGGCGGCGGCTGGCAGGCGCGCAAAGCAAAACTCAAGAACCGCATCCGCGAGATCGCGGGCGAGCTCATCAAGATTGCCGCCGAGCGGCATCTGCATGAAGCGCCGAAAATGCCGGTGCAGCCGCATGTCTATGACGAGTTCTGCGCGCGCTTCCCTTACGAGGAAACCGAGGACCAGCTCGGCGCGATCAATGCGACCTTGAAAGACCTTGAAAGCGGCCGGCCGATGGACCGGCTGATCTGCGGCGACGTTGGATTCGGCAAGACCGAAGTGGCGCTGCGCGCGGCCTTTGCGGTCGCGCTCGACGGCAAACAGGTCGCCGTCGTGGTGCCGACCACGCTATTGGCGCGCCAGCACAGCAAGAATTTTGCCGAACGATTTAGGGGATTCCCCGTCAATGTCGCGCAAGCCTCACGCCTGGTCGCGCCGAAGGAAATGACCCAGGTCAAGAAGGGGCTGGCGGAAGGCGCAGTCGATATCGTGGTCGGCACCCACGCCATCCTCGGCAAGTCGATCAAGTTCCGGGATCTCGGCCTCGTCATTGTCGATGAGGAGCAGCATTTCGGTGTCAGCCACAAGGAACGCCTGAAGGCGTTGCGTTCCCAGGTGCACGTGCTGACGCTCAGCGCCACGCCGATCCCGCGCACGCTGCAACTGGCGCTGACGGGGGTGCGCGATCTCTCGATCATCGCGTCGCCGCCGGTCGATCGGCTCGCGGTTCGCACCTTCGTGGCGCCGCACGATCCCCTGATGATCCGCGAGGCGCTATTGCGCGAACGCTACCGCGGCGGGCAGGCCTTCTATGTGGTGCCTCGCATCGAGGACCTCGCCAGCGTCAAGGATTTCCTCGAGAAAAACGTGCCGGAGATGAAGGTCGCGGTCGCCCATGGGCAGATGCCGCCGACGGTCATCGAAGACATCATGTCGGCGTTCTATGACGGCAAATACGACATTTTGCTGTCGACCACGATCATCGAATCTGGCCTCGATATTCCCACCGCCAATACGCTGATCGTGCATCGCGCCGACATGTTCGGGCTGGCGCAGCTCTATCAATTGCGCGGGCGGGTGGGGCGCTCGAAGCTGCGTGCCTATGCGCTGTTCACGCTGCCGGCGCAGCAGAAGATCACCGGGCAAGCCGAGCGCCGGCTTAAGGTGCTGCAATCGCTGGAAACACTCGGCGCCGGATTCCAGCTCGCCTCGCACGATCTCGATATCCGAGGCGCGGGCAATCTCCTCGGCGAGGAACAGTCCGGCCACATCAAGGAAGTCGGTTTCGAGCTGTATCAATCGATGCTGGAAGAGGCGATCCTCAACCTCAAGGCCGGCGTGGTCGAACCCGTGGCGGACCGCTGGTCACCGCAGATCACCGTCGGCATGCCCGTGCTGATCCCGGAGGAGTATGTCGCCGATCTCTCGGTGCGGCTATCGCTGTACCGGCGGCTCGCCGATCTCGATACCGACGACGAGATCGACAATTTCGCCGCGGAACTGCGCGACCGCTTCGGCGTGTTGCCCGATGAAGTGCGCTATCTCTTCAAGATCGCCGCCATCAAGGGCTATTGCCGCCGCGCCAATGTCGAGAAGGTCGATGCCGGGCCGAAGGGCGCGGTGATCAGCTTCCGCGACAACAAGTTCGCGCAGCCGGACCGTCTGGTCTATTTCATCCGTCAGCACGGCCAGGCGGCCAAGGTACGCCCGGACATGAAGGTGGTGTTCCTGCAGGAATGGGAGACGCCGGAAGAGCGGCTGATGGGCACGACCGAAATCCTGCGCCAGCTCGCCAATCTCGCGGAAAACAAGAAGGCGGCGTAGCTCGTCATTGCGAGCCAACGGGTCGCGCGAACGCGCGCCCGATGACAGGCTCCGCGAAACAATCCATCGGGCCGCAGGGAAGTATGGATTGTTTCGTCGCTCCGCTCCTCGCAATGACAGAAACGAACGAAAGACAGCCGCCGGCATGGTGCGGCGACTGTCTCTCAATCAATCAAAGCACCAATTACTTCGGATATTTGAACTCGGGCGCCGCCTTCAGCGCGTCCTTGGTGGTGTTCATCGACGCCAGCCACTTGTCGTTCTTGGTGTCGTAGTGAACGTTGACCGAGGCCGGCGACACCGCGACGTAATGCTCGCCCATGCCGAGGAACCCGCCGACCGACAGGATCAGCGCATCCACCTGATGATTCTTGATCGCAAGATCAGTGATCTCGCCGATCGATTCATCCTTCTGATTGTAAACGTTCAGGCCCTTGAGCTTCGAGCTGAACATCTCGTCTTTCGATACCGTCGAGAACTTGGCATCGGCCGGCGCGACGCCAACCGTCTTGGCGTCTTCGGCGAGTACCGGGCTTGCCAGTAAAGCGAGGGAAGCAGCGATAAGTACGATTTTCTTCATAATGTCCTCCATTGCAGAATTGCTGATCTACAAATGCGAGGCTGAAATAAATGTTCCGAAATTTAATTTTGGAACGATCAGGACGCGGCGCGGCGCGCTTCTTCGTGAAGCCGCGCCAGCAGCGACTGCGCCGTGTCCGAGGGCATCATGGTCGCAAGCGTGACGGTCGGTTCCGAGCGCGTATCGCGCTTGCCATGGGTGGTGTGGCGCATCACGCTGGACAACCGCCGCCCGATCATATGGGCGGTGCGCAGATCAGTCTCCGCGAACGCCACGATGACGGAACCGTCCGGCTGAACGGCGCCGAAATCCATTTGCCGCATCAGGCGGCTGATAATCCGAGCACCGTCGATCTGCGCGCGCGGATAGCCCGGATCGAACACAAAGCGCGCCACCGACAAGCCGCCGCCGCGCTGCAATGTGTGATAGACCGACGTCGCAAAGTCGCGGTTGAATGCTGCCGAGGTGAGCAAGCCGGTCTGCGGATCGAGCAATCCGCCGGCATCGATCGAGCGTAATGTGCGGCTGAGATGCGCTTCCAAGGCGTGCTGGCGGATCAGCGGCAGCGCATTGGCCGCCACAAAAGCCGGCTCACCGACGATGATTTCGAGGTTGGCCAGATCATAGGCCGGCGCCAGTTCATTCGATGTCAGGATAATGGGCAAATTGCGGAAGCGCGAATCCTCGGCCAGCACGGTCAGGAAGGCATCGACCACGCGTGTACTAAAACCTTCGCCGAGCACGATGCCGTCGATGTCGCGCGTGTTGAGATGCTTGGCGGCGGCTTCGATGCTGAGCGCGCCGACCACGCCCATTCGCTCACCGAGCGTGACGGACAGTGCAGGGTAGGCCGCGCCACGGCCGATCAACAAAACAGTGGCGTCGCGCACCAGATCGATTTCAGCCAAAGGCGGCCGCGATGCCGGTTCATCGTCGAGCCGGCGCATCACCGTGGCGTGCAAGGTGCGGATCCGCAACGCGGCGCGCAGACGCGCGGCGAGGCGATCGGGATGGCCTTCGGTTTGTGAGAATGGAATGACGTTTTCCGGCAACGTCGTCGTGGGATCGATCGCGATCAACGGCAGATAGGGCTGCCGTGCGGCGATCTGTTTCGCCAGGGCCATGAAGCCCGGTTGCACGGCCTCGGACATCGTGGCCAGGACCGCGGCTGGCTGCAATTGCGCGACCGCATGGGAGGCCTCGGCCCAATTGGTCTCAACGACCGGAAACATCTTCGCTTCGTCGAGCGATGCCGCGAGAGACGGCTGTCCGGCGGTCGATACGGCGAGGATCGGGCCTTGCTGGGACATTTGAAACTCGGATCAACGCGGGAAGCGCGATCCTAGTTTGCCGGTCTTAATGTCGCGTCAACGAAGTGGCTTGATTTCGATCAGGCCGGATTGGTCCGGTCGCGAAAGGCTTCCACCATCAGGGGGTTAAGCCCGAGTTCGCTCAGGGCTTCGCGGCCGCGCGCATTGTCCTGGGCGCGTCCGGCGAGGCGATAACCGCTCAAACGGTCGGGCAACGCGGTCAACAGTGCGCCCTGTCCGAGCCGTTTGGCCCATTGCTGGAGGTCCTGCGACAGGAATCGATAGCCACCAACGGCCACAATGCCTGAGGGTGGCGCGGTAATGCAGATCGCGCCGGTCGCGCGATCGATCCGCGCGGCATAATCTGTGTCGACATAATCGCGGGGCGGCGGCGCGATCAGGGAATCGCTGGGCGGCAGCGGAGGTGCGTAAGCCGCGACCGTCACCATCGGGCCTTTTAAGGCCAGAGTTCCCCTCGGGGTCAGCAGGGTTTCGCCGGCGATCGAGGTTCCAGCGACGTCGCGCGGCGCGCCGTGCGGTCCCGGCTTGATCGGAGCGGCCGAACCATCCGCCGCACGGGCGGCGCCGAACAGTCCGGCTTCGCCGAACAGGTAGATGTCTGTGAAGCCAACGGATTCGACGGTCCACTGCGCGCTCGACGCGACCTGTTCCGGCGTACGCCAGAGAGCGACCACATTGCGCAGCGTCGGCATACGCGAGGGCATATCAATCTCGGTCAAGCGCAACGCCAGCGGCGCGGGAGCGATCAGCGTATCGCAGGAATCCTCAACGATCTGCTGTTCAAGCGCATCGGCATCGAACGGCTGATGCAACGCCAGCGTTCCGCCCGACAACAGCCAGACCAGCAGCGACGACGTCAGGCCCGCAAAGGATGACGGCGTGAAGGCCGACATCAAGACCGCGCCCTGGGGCACCCGGCTCTCCAGGAACACCGCGAGACCGCCGGCGATCAGATTGAGATGCGTGCGCGGGACCGCCCGGAATCCGTCGGCGATCACGTCGAACGAGATCACCGCCGCCCGACGTCCATCCTGCGTGACCGCGCGCGAGGTGGTCGATCCGTTGGCGATGGCCAGATCGAGCGAGGCCATGCCTTCCGGCAAATCCGTGCCGAAGCCGCAGACATGCCTGATCGAAAAGGCTTCCGCCGCGGCGTTCATCGCCAGATCGGCATGGTTGACCCCATCGACCTTGCTCATGGTCACGACCGCGCGCGCGCCGGTGCGATTGAGCGCCACCGTCAATTCCGCCTGCCGCCAGAGTTGCGGAAGCAGGGCGACGATCAACCCGGCGCGATGCGCGGCCAGCACCGTCAGCATGAACTCGACGGTGTTCGGCAGCTGGATCGCGATCACAGAATTGACCGGCAGACCCGATTCGATGAAGTACGCCGCCAGCGCGGAGATCGCCCGATCGGCCTGCGCGAAGGTCAGGCGTTTGGGCGCCTGGCCGGTGACACGCGGCTTGTTGAGCGGGTCAATCAACGCCAGCGCATCCGGCTGCCGCGCCAGAACCCGGCGAAACAGTCCATCAAGTGTTGGCGATACATTGGTCTGGATCACGGCTTCACTTACGGCTTCACTTGGAGTGAGGGAAGATTTGGAGGAACTTGCCTGTACCACCACGTCTCCGGCAGATAGCCGGTCAGCGCGGTAGCCTTCGGTCGTTCTATCCGATTCCAGCGCGCGATCCATTGCTCCCCGATGTTAAAAAGCGGGATAGCGTAGAATCCCGACATCAGCGCCCGGTCCAGCGCGCGCACCGCCGAGACAAAGGCGGGACGTTCCCGCGCCGCCAGCATGGCTGCGATCATGGCGTCGATGGCGGGGTCTTTGGCGCCCATGTAGTTTCGCGTGCCCTGATTGTCCGCGGCCTCGCTGCCCCAGTAGAAGTACTGTTCATTGCCTGGCGAAAGCGATTGGTCCCAGCGATTCTGGATCATGTCGAAATCGAATCCGAGCCGGCGCTGATCGAATTGAACGGCATCGACCGCGCGCACCGAGGCCTCGATACCCGCGCGTTTCAGATCGCGGGCAAAAGCCAGCGCAATTCGCTCCTGATCGCGGGTGGTCACCAGGATTTCGAAGCTAAGGGGCTTTTTGGTCGCGCGTTGTCGCAACACCGTGCCGTCGAGGTCGTAACCGGCTTCGGACAGCAAATTCAATGCGGCGCGCAACGTGACGCGATCGCGGCCTGAGCCGTCGCTGACGGGAAGGCGGTAGCTGCCGTCGAGAATGTCCGACGGCATATGCGACGCGTAGGGCTTTAACAATTCGCGCTCGCGCTCGTCCGGTGCGCGGCCATAGGCCGACAGTTCGGAGCCGGCAAAGAAGCCGGCCGAGCGGCCATAGAGCCCAAAGAAGTAATTGCGGTTGATCCATTCGAAATCGAACAGCAGCGTCAGTGCCTGACGCACCCGGATGTCGGAAAATGGCGGACGTCGTGTGTTGAACACCAGGCCTTCAAACGGCTTGGGCGTGCCGGTTTCGATAGTGTCGCGGATCACCTCGCCGGCGCGGGCGGCCGGGAAATCATAGCCGTCGTGCCAGCGCAGCGGCTCGGTCTCGACGCGGAAATCATAGAGGCCGCGCTTGAAGGCCTCGAACTGGCCGTTAGCCTCGCGATAGAAATCCAATCTTATTTCGTCGAAATTCCACAGGCCTCGATTGATCGGGAGATCCCGGCCCCAATAATCGGGATTGCGGGTCAACGTCACACTCGCACCCGGCTTCACGGCGCTGACACGGTAGGGGCCGGATCCGACCGGCGCCGTCATCGAGGTGTCCTCGAAGGTCGCGGGATCGACGGCGTGGCGGGCCAATATCGGCATCAGGCCGAGAATCAACGGCAGTTCGCGATCGGAGATGCCGCCGAAATCGAACCGTATTGTGAGCGGATCGGGCGCCTCGGCCTTTGTAACCTTGGCGTAATACTGGCGATAATTGGGGCGTCCCTTGTCGCGCAACAGGGCCCATGAAAACAGCACATCGTCAGACGTGACCGGTTGCCCGTCGGAAAAGCGCGCCAGCGGATTAAGGTGGAAGGTGACGTAACTTCTGGCGTCATCGGTTTCGGCGCTGTTCGCCAACAGGCCGTAGAGCGTGAAGGCCTCGTCGTTACCTCGCGTCATCAGACTTTCGACCACAAAGCCCCGGATTTGCTGCACCGCAAGACCCCTGACAATGAGGGGGTTGAGGCTGTCAAAGGTGCCGAGAAGGCCTTGGACCAGCCGGCCGCCTTTCGGGGCGTCGGGATTGGCGTAGGGCATGTGGGTGAAATCGCCCGGCAACGCCGGTGCACCATGCATAGCGATGGCGTAGCTCGGCTCCGCCCATACCTTGTTGACGCCGGGCGCAAAGCTGAGGCCAAAGGCGAGGACGCCGCAGACAAAAGCGCTGATGTTGATGCGCTTCGGAACCCGCGACATGACGCCCTGATGTGATTCGGAATGGCTCACTGACGGGTTTTACCACGGGTTGAGTATCCGGCTGCGACATGCGCCAAAGACACCTGTCGGCATTGATCTTTTCGTCCGCGCCTGTATGAAGACGTGCAATTGACCAAGGCGGCAGGGCCTGTCACGCATCTGCCTCAATTGGCAAGGAGACAGCCGCCCAAACGGCTAGGTGTCGGTGCCCGCAGCGGTTTCGGGCGCTCCCGTTCAGAAAGGGTTTTCCGCAATGAATTTCCGTATCTTGGCCGCGCCGGTCTGGCCGCGTGGGCGGGTTCTCGCCCTGCTTGCGGCAACGACCCTGAGTGCCGCGTTGATTGCCCCCGCTGCCCAGGCTCAGACCCCGGCGCCTGCCCCCGGTGCGCCCACCGCCGCGCCGAAGGCTAGAGCTCCGAAGGCCGCACCGAAAGCCGCCCCTGCGGCGCCCGCACCGTCCGCTCAGGCAGCGCCGCCCGCGGCTGGCGCGCCCCCCGCCGGCGCTCAGTCCGAGCAGGTTCAGTTGATCTACGCGCCCTGGACCAAATTCTGCCTCAAGGGCCAGGACGCCAATGCCAAGCAGGTTTGCTTTACCGGCAAGGACGGACGTATCGAGTCCGGCCAGCCGGTGATCGCGGCCGTCGTGATCGAGCCCGAAGGCGAGCCCAAGAAAATCCTGCGCGTCACGCTGCCGCTCGGCATGCAGCTGGTTCACGGCACCCGCGTCATCATTGACAACAACCCGCCGGCGCAAAGCCCCTATGTGATCTGCTTCCAGAACGGCTGCATGTCCGACTACGAAGTCACCCCGGAAATGCTGGCCAACCTGAAGAAGGGCCAGAACCTGGTGGTGCAGGCGATCAACTCCAACGGTGCCCCGCTGACGCTGCCACTGCCGCTGGCCGAATTCGCCAAGGCCTATGACGGTCCGCCGACCGACCCGAAGGTATTCGAGGAAACCCAGAAGAAGCTGCAGGAAGAGCTGCAAAAGCGCGCCGAAGAGGCCCGCAAGAAGCTCGAGGCCACCCAGCCGCCAGCCACTCCGGCGGCAAAGTAAAAACCGGAACTCTCATCGACGAAAAAGGCGCTCCGATCGAGCGCCTTTTTTATTGAATAGGTTTTGCGAAGGCCAAGGCCTGCTTGTGCAGGCAACCGTGTGCTAGTTCAGCGACGGATTGCGCGGGCGATAGCCGCCCGATTTGTCCTTCACGAAAATCTCGGCGACCTGCGAATGCCGGATCGGTTCACCGAACTCATCGGGCAACAGGTTCTGCTCGGAAACGTAGGCGACGTATTCCAACTCGGAGTTTTCAGCGAGCAGATGGTAAAACGGCTGATCCTTGTGAGGCCGGACCTCTTCGGGGATCGACAACCACCATTCCTCGGTATTGTTGAATTCCGGATCGATATCGAAAATCACGCCCCGGAACGAAAATATCCGGTGACGGACGATCTGCCCGATCTGAAATTTGGCGGTCCGCGCTTTTATCATGTCTCGTCGAATAGACCATGATTGTGGCCGATGCTAGAGGCAAACGGTCGAATTAACCTTGCTGTGGCAGCTCCGTCCCCTGCGCAGATCGGGGCCGTCAACGCTGAAAAGAAACGCTCTAAATGATTGCCGTCCTCAATCTCGCTTTACCGTATTTCGGCCTGATCTTTATTGGCTACGCCTGTGGCAAGGCCAAGGGCCTGCCGGAGCAGGGACTGGCCTGGATGAACTTCTTCCTGCTCTACGTCTCGCTGCCGGCCCTGATGTTCATGATCACGGCAAAGACACCGTTTGAGGAACTCAACAACCCGCCGTTCCTGATCGCTACCACCCTCGGAACGATGAGCGCGTTCACCCTCGCTCTGGTTGCGAGCCGGCTGATCGGACGGCTTTCGTTCCGCGAGGCAACGCTGGCCGGCCTTTCCGGTGGCTACGGCAATATCGGCTATATGGGGCCCGGCCTGGCGCTAGCCGTGCTCGGCGCCAAGGCCTCCGCGCCGACCGCGTTGATCTTCTGCTGCGACAGCATCTTTCTGTTTTCAATCGTGCCGCTCTTGATCGCGCTGACGAGCGGAGAGGGCCGGCATTGGCTGCATGTGATCGGTCTCGTGGTCCGTCAGATTGTGCTGAACCCGTTGATCATCTCGGCTTGCGCGGGGGCGCTTGCCGCAGCGCTGCACATCCATCCGCCGGTTGCGATCGATAATACGCTTTTGTTTTTGCAGAACGCCGCCGCGCCGACCGCACTGTTTGTGCTCGGCGTAACGGTTGCGCTACGCCCCTTGGGCCGGGTGCCCTGGGAAGTGCCCGGAGTGATCGCGATAAAACTCCTGATCCATCCGCTTGTCGTCTTCGGGCTGATGCTGCTGCTCGGGCCTTTCCCGCAGCCGTGGGCGGCAACCGCCGTCTTGATGGCGTCACTGCCGCCGGCGCTGAATGTGTTTGTGATCGCCCGGCAGAACGACAGCTGGATCGAGCCCGCTTCCGTGGCTGTGTTGCTCGGGACTTTCGCCTCCGTAATCACGCTGACGAGCGTGATGTGGATCATTCAGACGGGGCGGCTGGTGTTTCCGTAGAAACTTGACCTTTTCGCACAGACCGCCAGGACGGCGCCAATCCTTCGCGCATCGCAAGCCGGCGCAGCGGCCCGAACGAGCCGATCAGATGCAGGCCGGCCGCACGCAATGACTGCATCGGCAGGAACGCGCTCAGCAGGGAACGATTGGCGATGTCGATGACGAGGGTCCGGCTGGCAACGTCGGCGCGCCGCGCCGACCCGTAACGCTTCAGCACTTGAGATGCGCCCGGGTCTTCGTTTTCCGCGATCGCGCTGCGCACGATCTCGGCGATATCGGCGGCATCGCGCAGCCCCATATTGAGGCCTTGCGCGCCAATAGGCGGCAGCACATGCGCGGCCTCGCCAACCAGCGCGATGCGATTTTGCGCAAACTGCCTGGGCTGCTCGATCGCCAGCGGAAACAAATGCCGTCCGGGTTCGAGCGAGATGCGTCCGAGAATGGAGTGCGATTGTTTTTCCGCGGCCTCCGACAATTCGCTATCGCTCAACGCGAGCAGGCGCTCGGCTTCCCCGGGCTCCGCGACCCACACCACGCTGGAGCGGTTGCCGGGCAGCGGCACAAATACGCACGGACCCTGAGGGGTGTGAAACTCCGTCGAGATATTCCGATGTGGCCGGGAATGGCCGATGTTGAAGGTCAGCGCGGATTGACGCAATTCGCGACGCTTAACGTCGATGCCGGCGGCATCGCGGCACAGCGATTGCCGCCCATCGGCGCCGATCACGAGGTGCGCCGACAGCGTTTTTCCTTGGACGGTGTGGATCGCGACGACATCGTCTTGCGGGCTGACCGTAGCCGCCTCGTCGTCGAATCGCGTCAGACCGGCAATCTCCGCGGCGCGCTCCTCCAGTGCGGCGAGCAGCACGCGGTTCTCGATATTGTAGCCGAACGCATCGAGCCCGATTTCATCGCAGGAGAAGCGAACCTCGGGCGCCCGGATCAGGCGGCCGGTGTCATCGACCAGACGCATGACGCGCAGCGCCGCTGCCTTGCCCTGGGCGCGTGGCCAGACGTCGAGCGCTTGCAGCAAATCAACGGAACCGCCCAGTAACGCCGTGGTGCGGTTGTCGGAATAGGGCAGGCGACGGGCGATCAACGCCGTGGTTGCGCCGGTCTGTGCCACCGCGATCGCCGCCGCCAATCCCGCGGGGCCACCGCCGATGATGACGACATCATAGATATCAGAACCGGGTGTCACACCAGCTGTCACACCTATTGTCACAAATGCATCGTTCATGCCGGGACAATTGACGTTCCCGGCGGCATTTTCAAGCCCGCATTAGTGTCTCTTACTTTCGTCGAATTGCGCGGCTGAACGCCGCAACCGCGGATGTACAAATCGAGGCGATTCCTGTTAGCACTGATCGTGAGATGGACCAGGTAAACCAGCAAGATTCTTCGTTGACATCAGCGCCGCCGTTGATGCGCGCGGCTGCGTTTTCCGTGCATGTCTTTACGGCTCTGGGTGCCGGGATCGCGTTGCTCGCGTTGCTCGAGGCGGTGCGCGAGCATTGGGCCGCGATGTTCTGGTGGCTTGCCATAGCACTCGTGATCGACGGGATCGATGGTCCGATCGCGCGGCGGCTGGATGTGGTGCGTCTGCAACCCAATTGGTCAGGCGAAGTGCTCGATCTGGTGGTCGATTTCGTCACCTATGTGTTTGTGCCGGCTTACGCGATCACCGCCAGCGGCCTGCTGTTGCCGCTGGCCGCACCGCTGCTGGGGGCGGGCATCGCCGTGTCGGGCGCGCTCTATTTCGCGGACCGGCGCATGAAGGCCGAAGACAATCATTTCCGCGGCTTTCCAGGATTGTGGAATATCGCGGCATTTTATCTGTTCCTGCTGCATTTGCCGCCGGCGCTGTCGAGCCTCGGCATCGCGGTTCTGATCGGGCTGACATTTGCGCCGTTCCACGTCATTCATCCCGTCCGCGTAGTGCGGCTGCGCTGGCTGACCTTGTTGCTGATGGGCGTCGGGGGCGTGCTCGCGGCCATCGCGCTGGTCAATGATTTCCACGTCAATATTGCCGTGACCGTGGGGCTCTGCCTGATCGCGGCCTATGTCGTGGCAAGCGATGCGGCGATCCGGCTTTTGCGATCGCTCAACGCATGATGCAATTACTGACCAGCCCGGAGGCATGGGCGGCGCTGTTGACGTTGACGGCACTCGAGATCGTGCTCGGCATCGACAACATCATTTTCCTGTCGGTTCTCGTCTCCGGTATTCCGCCGGCGCAGGCGAAGCGGGCGCGCCAGATCGGGCTGGCGCTGGCGCTGGCGTTCCGGATTCTACTGCTGAGCCTTTTGGTGTGGCTGATCGGCATGACGCAGGCCGTCTTCACCGTCAAAGGCATCGCGTTTTCGTGGCGCGATATCATCCTGATCGGCGGCGGACTGTTTCTGATTGCCAAGGCGACCCACGAAATTCACAACGAGGTGGAAGCGCGCGACGAAGTGCATGAAGGCGCTTCGAAAGCCGGCGCCTTTTTCTGGGTAATCATCCAGATCATCGTCATCGACATGGTGTTCTCGCTGGATTCCATCATCACCGCGATCGGCATGGTGCAGGAACTTCCCATCATGATTGCGGCCGTCATCATCGCCTGTCTGATCATGTATGCGGCCTCGGGTCCGGTCGCACGCTTCGTGGCGGAACATCCGACCACCAAGATGCTGGCGCTGGCGTTCCTGGTGCTGATCGGCGTGGCGCTGGTCGCAGACGGATTCAAGTTTCACATTCCGCGCGGCTACATCTATTTCGCCATCGCGTTTTCGGCCGCGGTCGAACTGTTCAACGTTCTCGCCAGCCGCAACCGCAAAAAGACCGTTAACTAATTGATCGCGGCGGCCGGCGCCGGCCACTGAGTTGACAATGCCGGCCCGATGGCTTTCGCTTCGTCGCAAGAGCCTGCTAAGGGAGAACCTGATATGACCAAGGCCGTGCGTGTGCACAAGGTGGGGGGCCCGGAAGCCCTGGTTTACGAGGCAGTCGATGTGCCCGCGCCGGGTCCCGGCGAGGTACGGATTCGCCAGCATGCGGTCGGCCTGAACTTCATCGACGTTTACTTTCGCACCGGCCTCTACAAGGCGCCGGGACTGCCGTTCATCCCCGGCAACGAAGCCGCCGGCGAGGTGCTCGCGGTCGGACCCGGCGTGACCAATTTCCATCCGGGCGATCGCGTCGCTTATTATTTCAATCTCGGCGCCTACGCCTCCGAGCGCAACATCCCCTGGGAAAAACTGGTCAAGCTGCCCGACCACATCACGTACGAGCAGGGCGCTGTCTTGATGCTGAAGGGCCTGACGGTCTGGTATCTGCTGCACAAGACCTTCAAGGTTGAGCCGCACCACCGGGTACTGATTCACGCCGCTGCCGGCGGCATCGGGTTGCTGGCGTGCCAATGGGCCCGGGCGATGGGCGCGCATGTCATCGGCACCGTCGGCTCCAAGGCCAAGGCCGACCTCGCGCTCGCCAATGGTTGCGATCATGTCATCCTCTACAACGAGGAGGATTTTGTTGCGCGGGTCAAACAAATCAGCCGCAACGAACTCTGTGATGTCGTGTATGACGGCGTCGGCAAGACCACATTTCCGGGCTCGCTGTCCTGCCTCAAGCCGCGTGGCCTGTTCGTCAGCTTCGGCAATGCGTCCGGTCCGGTGCCGCCATTCTCGATCGCCGAGCTCAACAATCACGGCTCGCTGTTCGCGACCCGGCCGAAGCTCAACGACTATGTCGGCAAACGCTCGGAGTTGCTGGAGGGGGCGGATACGCTATTCGCGGCCGTCATCAACGGCAAACTGCATGTGCCGATCAACCATGCCTATGCGCTGAAGGATGTCGCCAAGGCGCACATCGATCTGGAAAGCCGGGCCACCACCGGCGCGTCGATTTTGAAGCCGTAAATTCTTAAAACCCCGCGACGCTGCCGTGCAGGTCGTATTGATCGGCGCGTTCGATTTTCGCGGAGACGATCTCGCCGACGCGGAGCGGCCGGCGGCTGGAGAGGTAGACCGCGCCGTCGATATCAGGCGCATCGGCCCTGGAGCGGCCCTTTGAGACGGTCGGTCCGACCTCGTCGATGATGACCTGCTGGCGCGTGCCGACCTTGCGCTTCAGCCGTCGCGTCGAAATGGTCTGCTGGCGCGCCATCAGCGCGTTCCAGCGTTCCTGCTTGATCTCTTCGGGAACGGCGTTGCCGATGGCGTTCGACGACGCGCCCGCGACCGGTTCATATTTGAAGCAGCCGACGCGATCGATCTCGGCTTCCTCAAGCCAATCCAGCAGATAAGCGAAATCGGAATCGGTCTCACCGGGAAAGCCGACGATGAAGGTCGAACGCAGCGTGAGATCGGTACATTGCTCGCGCCACGTCTTGATCCGCGCCAGGGTTTTGTCCTGTGCGGCGGGACGCTTCATGGCTTTGAGAACTTCCGGGCTCGCATGCTGGAACGGGATGTCGAGATAGGGCAGCACCTTGCCCTGCGTCATCAGGCCGATGACTTCGTCGACATGCGGGTAGGGATAGACATATTGCAGCCGCACCCAGGCGCCGAATTCGCCGAGCTCGCGCGCCAGATCGAAGAATTTTGCGCGGACCTCGCGATCCTTCCACGGGCTCGCGGCATATTTGATATCGACGCCGTAGGCTGACGTGTCCTGCGAAATGACCAGCAATTCCTTGACGCCGGCGTTGACCAGTTTCTCCGCCTCGCGCAACACGTCACCGGCCGGACGCGATACCAGATCGCCGCGCAGCTTCGGGATGATGCAGAAGCTGCAGCGGTTGTTGCAGCCTTCGGAAATCTTCAGATACGCATAGTGCCGCGGCGTCAGCTTGATGCCTTGTGGGGGCACCAGATCGATGTGGGGATTGTGAACCGGCGGCAGCGCGCGATGGACCGCGTCGAGCACGCTTTCATATTGCTGCGGGCCGGTGATCGACAGCACGCCGGGATAGGCGGCCTCGATCTGCTCGGGTTCCGCGCCCATGCAGCCGGTGACGATGACCTTGCCGTTTTCGGCCATGGCTTCGCCGATCGCGCCCAGCGATTCCTGCTTGGCGCTGTCGAGGAAGCCGCAGGTGTTCACGATCACGAGATCGGCACCGTCATGCTTGCGCGCGAGTTCATAGCCTTCCGCGCGCAGCCGCGTAATGATGCGCTCGGAATCCACCAACGCTTTGGGGCACCCCAAAGACACAAAGCTGACTTTGGGCGCGGCGGCCTGTTGCATGTTTGATCTGCCTGATTGACAGGCAGGAACTAGTCCCAATTACTCATAATTACAAGGCTTCAAGCTCGCTTGCGGCATGCTATGGATGATTTGTCGGAATGCGAGTGATCGATGGGCGCCGAGTCGTCTCCCAAGATAGTTATTGTCGACGAAAGCCCGATCCGTGCCGCGATCCTCGAGGAGGGGCTGCGGGAGGCGGGCTTTACCAGCGTCGTGCACATCAGCGAGATGCAGAGCCTGCTCAGCCGGATCTATGCGCTCGATCCCGATGTGATCGTGATCGATCTGGAAAACCCCAGCCGTGACGTGCTGGAACAGATGTTCCAGGTCAGCCGCGCGGTGCGGCGGCCGATCGCGATGTTTGTCGATCAAAGCGACGCGGCGTCGATCCAGGCCTCCGTCGATGCCGGCGTTTCCGCCTATATCGTCGACGGATTGAAGAAAGAGCGCCTCAAACCAATCCTCGATCTTTGTATCTCGCGCTTCAACGCGTTTTCCAAGCTGCAGGACGAACTCGAACGCGCCAAATCCGCGCTTGAGGACCGCAAAGTGATCGACCGCGCCAAGGGAATCCTGATGAAGCTGAAGGGGCTGACCGAAGACGAGGCCTATGTGCTGCTGCGATCGACCGCGATGCGTGAGAAAAAGAAGATCGGCGAGATCGCACAGTCGATCCTGACCGCGTCGGAGTTGCTGAAATGACCACACCGGTGCACATAGGATTCATTCCGCTGGTCGATGCCGCCGCGCTGATTGTTGCCGTCGACAAGGGATTTGCGGCCGCGGAGGGGCTCGACGTCACGCTGGTGCGGGAAGTGTCGTGGTCGAATGTGCGCGACAAGCTCAACATCGGGATGTTCGATGCCGCGCATTTGCTGGCGCCAGTCGCGATCGCCTCCAGCCTCGGCATCGGCCACGTCAAGGTTCCGATCGCAGCGCCCTTTAATCTGGGCCTTAACGGCAATGCGATTACGGTTTCACCCGCGCTCTATGCTGCGATCATGGCGGAGCTTGATGGTGATCCGTTCGATCCGATGGCCACGGCGCTGGCGCTGTCACGCGTGGTCGCCACGCGGCGTAAAAACAACGCCGAACCGCTGACCTTCGGCATGACATTCCCGTTTTCGACCCACAATTATCAGCTTCGGTTCTGGATGGCCGCCGGCGGCGTCGATCCCGACGAGGACGTGCGTCTCGTGGTGTTGCCGCCGCCTTACATGGTGGACAGCATCGCCAGCGGGCAGATTGACGGGTTTTGTGTGGGCGCGCCCTGGAATTCGATCGCGGTCGATCGCGGCGTCGGCGACATCCTGCATTTCGTCTCGGATATTCTGCTGCGCGCCGCCGAAAAGGTGCTCGCGATCCGGCAAGGCTGGGCCGAGAAGAACCCGCAAATCGTTGCCGCGCTGGTCCGGGCCGCGTTTCACGCGGCCGAGTTCATCGAACAGCCGCATAATCGCACTGAAGTCGCGCGCATGCTGGCGCAGCCGGAACGCATCGGGGTCGATTCGGAGGTGATCCAGCGAACGCTGGATGGCCGCCTCAAGATATCGCCGGATGGCACCATGCGCGAAAGCAGCCGTTATCTGCTGGTCGGACGCGAGGACGCGCCGCGGCCTGATCCGGCGCAGGCCGCCTGGCTCTACGCGCAGATGGTCCGCTGGGGGCAGGCCTCCTTCAGCCCGGAGGCGCTGGAGACCGCAAAGGCGGTGTTCCGGGCCGATCTCTACGACGCAGCGTTGGGGCTCCCAGCCAAGCCCGCCGATGGATCGGATGCGGTAGGGGCCTTTGCCGGGCCGGCGTTTAACGCCGACGACATCGCGGGCCATCTGGCTGCCTTCCGGATCGGACGCCGGAAATCCTGAAGCAATATTGGGCACAGGTCCCAGTAGGCTAATTTTTAGGCTGATTGTTTACGATTGGCGGCAGCGCGAACCCTGTGGTTCCGCCTATCTTTTCATAAGCTACTGAAAATAATAGTTAATTTATATTCGAGCGCATGGCACGCAACTTGAATGTTGCAGTGCAGCCAGCCGTCGCAGATGCCCGCTGGTCTATGTCCAAGATGGATTTCCGCAGCAACGAGGCTGGTAGGTCCGCACCTTGGAATTGAGCCCGGCGATCCCCGTCAGCTTGATTCCTGCGCGGTCACATTCCGTTCCCCGTTGGCGCCCACCGGTCGTGGCCGCAGGAGCTTCGTCACCCACTATGAAACTAGAAACCCTCCCAATCGACTTTACCGACGAGCAGAAGCGCTACCTCGAAGGTTTTACCACGGGTCTGCAGATCAGCCGGGTCGGGCGCGGCCTCGGCGGCAACGCGGCGGGTAAAACCAGCGCCGAGCCGATCGGACCTGATGCGGCGCATTTCAAGGCGCAGGACAAGGTTCTGGCGTCCGGCAAAAAACTCGTCGACCAGGAAAAGTTCAAGCGCGAGGAGCATCCGTTCGATGCCTATCCGCGGCTGAAGCAGCAGGCGCTCGACAATGCGCCGCCATCGCCTGCAGATAATTTTCGCTGGCGCTATTACGGCCTGTTTTATGTCGCACCGGCGCAGGATTCCTACATGTGCCGGCTGCGGATACCGAACGGCATCCTCACGCATTGGCAATTGGCCGGGATGGCTGATCTCGCCGAGCGCCTGTGCGGGCCGTTTTGCCATGTCACGACCCGCGCCAATCTGCAGGTGCGTGAAATTCCGCCGAAGAACGCGGTCGCATTGATAGAAGGCATTCAGGATCTCGGCTTGTGCTCGCGCGGTTCCGGCGCCGACAACATCCGCAATGTCACGGGTACGCCGACCGCCGGGATCGATCCGCAGGAATTGATCGACACCCGCGAATACGCCCGCGAATGGCACTACCACATCCTCAACGACCGCTCGCTGACGGGATTGCCGCGCAAGTTCAATGTCGCGTTCGACGGCGCGGGCAAGATCGCGGTGCTGGAAGACACCAACGACATCGCCTTCGCCGCGGTCGAGGTGAAGGACGGTTTTGGTGTCGAACCCGGAATCTGGTTTCGCCTCGGAATTGGCGGCATCACCGGCCATCGGGATTTTGCCAAGGACACCGGCATTATCGTCAAGCCGGCGGATGCGACCAAGGTGGCTGATGCCATCGTGCGGGTCTTCATCGATCTCGGCGATCGCACCAACCGGCTCAAGGCGCGCCTGAAATATGTCATCGACGGCATGGGAATGGACAAGTTCCTTGTGCTGGTCGAGGAGAAGCTTGGTCACGCCTTTACCCGCGTGCCTGCCGAAGCGCTTGCACCACGTCCGGGGTTCGATCGCATGGCGCATATCGGCGTCCACAAGCAGAAGCAGGATGGCCTCAACTGGATCGGCATTTCGCTGCCGCTCGGTAAAGTGACCTGCGAGCAGATGCGCGGCCTCGCCAAAATCGCCCGCGACCTCGGCGACGGCGATATCAGGCTGACGGTCTGGCAAAACCTGTTGATCCCGGGCGTGCGCGACGAGAATGTCGGACTTGCCACGGCAGCCATCGAGAAGATCGGACTGGCGGTCACGACAACGCAAATCCGCGCCGGCTTGATTGCCTGCACTGGAAATGCCGGTTGCAAGTTCGCGGCCTCGGATACCAAGCGCCACGCTGCCGAGATCGGCGACTGGTGCGAGCCGCGGGTCGACATCGACACGCCGCTGAACATCCATTTGACCGGTTGTCACCATTCCTGCGCGCAGCACTACATCAGCGATATCGGCCTGATCGCCGCCAAGGTGCCCGTCGGCGAGGAAGACGACACGGTCGAGGGCTATCATCTGTTCGCAGGCGGCGGGTTCGGCCCCAATGCCGATGTCGGTCACGAGGTCTATCACGACCTCAAGGCCGAAGACGCGCCGAAGACCGTCGAGAAATTGCTGAAAGCGTACCTCACGCATCGTACCTCGCCGGATGAAACCTTCCTGACATTTGCGCGCCGCCACGACGGCGAAACGTTGCGCAAACTGGCGGATGCGGAGGCCTCCACATGAACCAGATGACACCTCCGCCAAAGATCGAAATCATTCCCACCAGCGCGCCGTTCTCCGAAGCGCAACGCTCCTGGCTGAATGGCTTTTTTGCCGGACTGCTTTCACCTGACAGTGCCGCGCCCTTGTCGGCGGAGCAGGGCGCTGCCGTCCTTGCCGGCGATGGCGACGACGGCGAAGCGCCCTGGCACGACCAGACCATGCCGATTGCCGATCGCATGAAGCTCGCCGAAGGCCGCCCGATGCGCCGGCGCATGATGGCGGCGATGGCGCAACAGGATTGCGGCCAATGCGGCTATAATTGCAACGATTATTCCGACGCGATCGCGACCAAGGCGGAAGGGCGGCTCAATCTGTGTGTTCCCGGCGGCAAAGAAACCGCCCGGATGCTCAAAGCACTGAACGAGGAGTTGGAAAAGGTGCCAGCTCCAGCGACCGGTACTCCGGCAGCCGCGCCGGCTGCGCCTGTGGTTGCGGTAGAACCCGGCCGCTCCCGCGACAATCCGATAGAGGCCACGTTCGTGTCGCGCCGGCTGTTGAACAAGACAGGCTCCGAAAAAGAAACCTGGCACATCGATTTCGATCTCAGCGGTTGTGGTCTCGATTACGTCGTCGGCGATTCCTTCGGAATCTTCGCGCGCAATGATCTCGGCCATGTCGATCAGATCATCGCCTTGCTTGGCGCTCTGCATACCACCCCGATCCGCGGCAGGACGCTGCGCGAGGTATTGACCGACGAAGTGTCGCTGGCACCCGCGCCGGATTCGCTGTTCGAGCTGATCTCGTTCGTCACCGGCGGCGCGCAACGCGAAAAGGCGCGGGCACTGGCGCAGGGCGAAGACCCTGATGGCGATGCCGCGACCCTCGACGTGATGGCGACGCTGCAAAAATTCTCCGGCGTGCGTCCGCACCCCGAAGCCTTTGTCGAAGCGCTGGAACCGCTGCAGCCGCGGCTCTATTCGATCTCGTCGTCGCACAATGCCACGCCGGGCAAGCTGTCGCTCACGGTTGATTGCGTGCGATACGTCATCGGCAAGCGCAAGCGCCTCGGGTTGGCCTCGGTATTCCTCGCCGAACGCATCCAGCCCGGCGATCCCGTCATGGTCTATGTCCAGAAGGCGCATGGCTTTGCGTTGCCGGAGGATCCCAAGATTCCGATCATCATGATCGGGCCTGGCACCGGCGTCGCGCCGTTCCGTGCGTTCCTGCTTGATCGCAAGGCGACGGGAGCGCCGGGCAAGAACTGGCTGTTCTTCGGCCATCAGCGCAGCGCCAGCGATTTCTTTTACTCCGACGAACTCAACGCCTTGAAAACATCGGGTCTGTTGACGCGGTTGTCGCTGGCCTGGTCACGCGACGGCGACAAGAAATTCTATGTGCAGGATCGGATGCGCGAAGTCGGTCGCGAAGTGTGGACCTGGCTTGCCGAGGGCGCGAATGTCTATGTCTGTGGCGACGCCAAGCGGATGGCCAAGGATGTCGAGCGCGCGCTGGTCGATATCGTCGCCCAGCACGGCGCGCGATCGACGGATGAGGCCGTCAGCTTTGTCGGCGACCTGAAAAAGAAGGGCCGGTTCCAGCAGGACGTTTACTAAACGCGGGAACCGGTTCCAATAAGACGCAAATCCGAGCGAATAAAATTCTCGCCTGACTCCGTCGCAGAGAATTTTTCCCTGCGAAGGGAGTCTGTCGAAGCATTCGTATCGCTATTTCCCGTGACATCTTGCATCCAGCCACGAACGATATTCTGTTAGCGTTCATGCTGCGTTGGAGATCCACCATGCGCGAATTATCGGCGGAAGCCCGTCTTCACCTGTACGCGCGTTCCCTGTCCCGGCGAACTGGAACAGGATTTCATGCGGCGGCGTTCTATAGCGCGTTTGCGCTCATCGCGGCCGTGTTGTTCGGCACGCTCTCGATTCACCCGTTCTAGAGCCTGATCGGCTCTAGTCTTTTGTTTGACGCGTTTTCTTCACGCGAACCGGTGCCCACTTCGCTCGAAAACACTCTGGGATTACTTCGCCGTCTTGAACGGCGCGACGTCGATACCTGCGTCTTTCAGAGCCTGCTTCACGGCACGGGCGATATTGACCGAGCCCGGCGTATCGCCGTGGATGCAGACGGTGTCGGTGCGCATTTTGATCACCTTGCCCGTCACCGATATCACGGCGCCGTCCTGGATCATCCGCACCACGCGGTCGGCGATCTGTTTCGGATCATGCAGCACCGAACCGGGCTTCTTGCGTGACACCAGCGTGCCGTCGTCCTCATAGGCGCGGTCGGCGAATACTTCGTGGGCCAAGGTCAAACCAGCGGCTTCGCCCGCCTGCACTAATTTCGTGTTAGCCAGCACAACAAAGATCAGGCTGGAGTCGACCGCCTTGATGGCGGCGGCAATCGCGCGCGCCGTGGTGTCTTCCTCGCAGGCCACGTTCGACAGCGCGCCATGCGCCTTGACGTGGGTGACCTTGTAGCCCGCCGCGGTCGCGATCGCCTGGAGCGCCCCGATCTGGTAGGCGACGAGGTTCTCGATCTCGGAGGATTTCATGCCGTAAAACGGCCGGCGGCCAAATCCGTGAATGTCGCGGTAGCCTGGATGCGCGCCGACGCTGACGCCGCGTGCCTTCGCGAGCTCGACGGTCTTGCGCATGGTGTCGTAGTCGCCGCCGTGGAAACCACAGGCCACGTTGACCGATGTCGCAACGTCGATCATCGCGGCGTCGTTACCCATTTCCCAGGCGCCAAAGCTTTCTCCGAGGTCGCTGTTCAGATCGACTGTTTTCATGTTTTCTTGTCCGCTTGTTGGTGGTTCGAAACGAGTGGTCCGCAACTAATCCTGCGTCAACACATCTGCCGGCGAGAGAACCTGCCACGTCCTGGCGTCGATGGCGCTGACGGCAGCGCCCGCGACGTTGGCATCCTGCAGCGCCTCGATGTTGAGATCAAAATTTTCGATGGCGCGCAAGCGATCGGGCAGGGTGCGCAGCAACTCGGCAAATTTGCGCGCCTCCGCCTGCGCCTCTGCCATGCTGAGCGCCTTGAAATGAAAGCCGGTTCCAGCCGGAATCTGGGCAAAGCGGCCCTGATCGGCCGAGATCACGGTCGCGATCTTTGGATAGCCGCCGCTGGTGCCACGGTCGGACATCAGCACAATGGGCGCGCCGTTGCCGGGCACCTGAATGCTGCCGCTCACCGTGCCGTCGGAGACGATGTTGTGGCCATGCAGATGTTTGATCGCGGGGCCTTCGAGCCGATAGCCCATGCGATCGCTGGTCGCCGAGATCTTCCACTCGCTGTCCAGAAACAGCGTTTTTTGCTCGTCGGCGAATTCGTCGTCCTGCGGACCCAGCACGACGCGGATCGGCGCCTTGACCACCGGCGGAAGCTCGATCCGTCGCTCGCCAGTTCCGCTCGCGGCTATGACCTGCAATTCATCGTCAGCCTGCAGCGGACGCGGATAGGGGCTGCCGAGCCCGGCGCGGGCATTCACCGCCATGCTGCCGAACACCGGCTCGCCCGCGATGCCGCCTTCGATCGCCAGATAGCTGAACAATCCGTCACGGGCAAAACCAACCTTCAAGGTCTCGCCATCGGCCAGCGTGACCGAAACATCCGGAGCGACCGCGCTTCCCGCGATATTGGCATTGCGCGACGCGCCCGCGAGTGCGACACGCACCGCACCTTCACGCGCCGTGAACGCGGCGCCGAACGGGCCGATTTCGATTCCGGCCGCAAACAGCGCGTTACCGACCAGGCAATTGGCGGCAGCCAATCCAAGACGGTCCATCGCACCGCTTGGCGTGAGACCGTAACGCTGGGCGCCGAAGCGGCCGCCGTCCTGCACGGAGCTTGAAGGGCCGATCGCTGAAATAACAAGTTTGCTCATGAGGACATCAATTCAGCGACGATCTCGCCGCTCTCGGCCGCGCGATCCTGTTCCGCGAAAGTTTTCGCATCCACCGAAGAAAACGTGACGTAATCGCCGGGTTCCAGCAGGAAGGTGGG
Organism: uncultured Alphaproteobacteria bacterium; assembly: GCA_963790595.1. Lineage (GTDB taxonomy): Bacteria > Pseudomonadota > Alphaproteobacteria > Rhizobiales > Xanthobacteraceae > Bradyrhizobium. Next base: position 188,340 of record CAWBPE010000017.1, read on the forward strand.
ATCGCGATGCAATTGATACGTTCGAACGGCGGTCTGCCCCAGCAAATGCCAGCCGCTGGGACCGGCCAGACATTGCACGCCGGTTTGGATACCGCCGATTGAAATGGTGCCGGCCGGGGTCAACAGACGCGGGTTCTGCCGCCGCGACATATGCAGCGATTCCTGCAGGCCGCTGAGATAGGACCATCCCGGCGTAAAGCCGATCATCGCGACGCGGTAATCGCCGGCGGTATGCCGCGCCACGATATCGTCAGGCGTGGTCTTGAGGGTTTTGGCGACATCCTCAAGGTCGATGCCATGCTCGCCGCCATAGACCACGGGAAGGCGCCAGCGCCGGGTTTTGGTCGCGGCCGGGACCGGGAGCTGGGCCAGAGCCGCGAGCTTCTCGCTCAGCGCGACAAAATCGATCTGGACAGGATCGTAATGCACCAGCAGCGACCGATAGGTCGGCACCGCCTCGGTCACGCCGGCCACGGGCTCCCGCGCCAAAGTGCGATCAAGCGCCAGCACACGCTGGTTGGCGGCATCATCGATGGTGCGGCTGAATTCTACCGTAATGGCGCTGTCGCCGCTCGGCAAAAGGCGGGGTGGGGCTGATGTCGCGGCCATGGGCCTCAAAGCTCTTCAATCAAGGCCATGCTCTAGCGCGTTTTGCGGCGAAGTGGAATTCGCTTCATGCAAATCGGCTTGGCAAATCGTCTTGCAAGTTCAATAAATTAATCCGCATCCCGTTGATAAGATGGGATGATGACGACAAGCAATGCAGCCTCCCATATCGGCGCTAGCGACGCCCCTTGACGCGCCGCTCGCGCCCCGCAAGATGCGCCCGCCTGATCCATCCCCACCGGAGTTGCCTGTTCGATGTCCCTGACCCCCGAAGCGATCGCGACACTTTCCAAAGTAACCACCGCCACCATCACCACGGTTCTCCTCAAAAAGGGCCTGCGTAACGTCTGGATCCGGGGTTCGCGTCCGCTGCGCCCCGGACAGAAGCGGCTGGTCGGGCCGGCCTTTACGCTGCGTTTCGTGCCCGCGCGGGAAGACCTCGCGACCCCTGAATCATGGTCCTCGCCGATCTCGACCCGCACGGCGATCGAAGCCATGCCGGACGGCTGCATCGCGGTGGTCGACGCCATGGGCGTCACCGACGCCGGCATCTTTGGCGACATCCTGTGCGCCCGCATGGTCAAGCGCGGGGTCGCGGCCCTGGTGACCGATGGCGTGGTGCGCGACCTCGAAGGCGTTCTCGGTACCGGATTGCCGGTGTGGTGCGATGGCTACGCCGCGCCGCCCTCGGTGGCCGGGCTGACATTCGTCGGCTGGGGCGAACCGGTCGGCTGTGGTGGCGTTGCGATCTTCCCGGACGACATCATCGTCGCCGATCAGGATGGCGCAGTCGTGATCCCGAAGGCGTTCCTCGATCTTATTCTGGCCGAAGGCGCCGAGCAGGAACGCATGGAAGCCTGGATCGTCAACGAGGTGAACAATGGCGCGGTACTGCCGGGCCTCTATCCGATGAACGCCGAAACCAAGGCGCGCTACGCCGCGTCGAAAAAATAATCCGGACGAAGAGCGTCCGCAAAAAGGAGGAACACCATGAAGATTGATCTCGCAGGCTCACGGCCGACCCGTCGCGCACCGGCAGAGCATTTTACCGGCACGGTCTGGAACGACCCGATCATCCAGGCCGAAGCGCCGGCGCGGATCGTTGCGGCCAAGGTCACGTTCGAGCCGGGGGCGCGCACCAATTGGCACATCCATCCGCTCGGCCAGACGCTGTATGTGCTCTCGGGCATCGGACGGTTTCAGACCAAAGGCGGTCCGATCATCGAAATCCGCCCCGGCGACACCATCTGGATTCCGCCGAACGAAAAACATTGGCACGGTGGTACGCCGACCAATCGCATGACCCACATCGCGATGCAGGAATCGCTGGAGGGAAATTATTCGACCTGGATGGAGCCGGTGACAGACGCGGAATATACCGCCAAGGTCGGCTGATAGTCGCCCAGAAACGTTAGAGGCCCCGCCCAAGGCGGGGCCCCTCACTCCACGACCGCTGCGTAACTGGGGAGATCAGTTCGACGCAAAACGTGGGGTCGTGCAACCACCACACACCCAGGGCCAGGACCAATCGGCAACCTTGCCCTTGTTGGCCTCGACATAGGGGCTCCAGGCCTTGGGCGGCAAAGCCTTGCTTTTGTGAACGATACTGAATTGGCCGTCAGCCTGGATTTCGCCGATCATGACAGGCTTTGCCATGTGATGATTGCTGCCCATCACGACCTCAAAGCCCGATGGTGATTTGACCTTCTGACCGATCATCGCCTGGCGGACGGCCTCGACGTCGGTCGTGCCGGCCTGCTGCACAGCCTGCACCCACATGTGGAACAGGATGTAGGCCAACTCCATCGGATCGTTGGTGACGCGTTTGGGGTTCTTGGTGTAGGCGCGCCACTTCTCGATGAACGCCTTATTCTCGGGTGTGTTCACCGACTGAAAATAGCTCCAGGCCGCAAGATGCCCGACCAGCGGCTTGGTATCCACTCCGGCGAGTTCTTCCTCGCCGACCGAGAACGCAATTACCGGGATGTCGGTCGCCTTGACGCCTTGATTGCCGAGTTCCTTGTAGAACGGCACATTGGCATCGCCATTGACGGTGGAAACCACCGCCGTCTTCTTGCCGGCGGAGCCGAATTTCTTGATCGCCGCCACTTCGGTCTGCCAATCGGAGAAGCCGAACGGCGTGTAGTTCTCCATGATGTCTTCATCCTTGACGCCTTTGGTCTTGAGGAAGGCGCGGATGATCTTGTTGCTGGTGCGGGGATAGACATAATCCGTGCCTTCCAGCACGAACCGCTTCACGTCGCCGCCTTCCTTGCTCATGAGATATTCGACAGCGGGAACGGCTTTGTTGTCCGGCACGGAACTGCCGTAGAAGATATTGTAAGAGGCTTCCTCGCCCTCATATTCCAGCGGATAAAACAGCAAGCCGTTGAGTTCCTCGAAGACCGGCAATACCGACTTGCGGGACACCGAAGTCCAGCAGCCGAACACGGCGACGACCTTGTCCTTGGTCAGGAGCTCGCGGGCTTTTTCGGCGAATAGCGGCCAGTTCGACGCGGGGTCGACGACAACAGGCTCGATCTTCTTTCCGAGAAGGCCGCCCTTGGCGTTAACGTCGGCAACTTCCATCAACATCAGATCCTTCAGGATCGTTTCGCTGATCGCCATCGTGCCTGACAGCGAATGAAGGATTCCGATCTTGATGGTGTCATCGGCTCTTGCGCTGCTTGAGCCACAGCCGACGATGGCGAGAATGGCCGCTGCGGCAGATAGCCAGCGGATTCGTGCGGTACTCATGGGATCTCCTTTGGTTTCGAAATGCCGGGAGCATCGCGGCGCGGCTCTCACGGCCAGTGCGGCAACGCTCGCATGAAGCCACAAGGGACCATGAGAGCCGCCGCTGGAAAATGCGATGGCTCCATTAGCCGACCTGGCGTTAGGCGCAGGATTTTGCGGCTTGCTCAGCAGATAGACGGTGCTTCGAGGTTTCAGGCAAAATCTGCATGAGCCCTGGGCAACTCATGCGCCGGGCAGGGCATGATGAGTCCAGTTGGTGCTAAACCGAGGGAGCCAGTCCAATTTGGCGACAAACTGGCTGACTTCGACGTAAATCCAGTCAAAGATCGGCATACTGGACTCATAACTGGTCCGGCCCTTGCTCCATGAAGGGGACAGGAAAGTTCACCAGCACAACGGTAGACATGCAGATTTCCGTTCTCCTGGACCGGTCCCGGCCGGAAGCGCTGACAACGCAGATGGTGGATCAAATTCGCGGAGCGATCCGCTGCGCGCGGCTTGTGCCGGGCACACGCCTGCCGTCGTCACGCAGACTATCCGAACAACTGGCGATATCCCGCAACACCGTGGTTCGCGCCTATGACTTGCTCTTGATGGAAGGAATAGTCGAGTCACGTCCGGCATCGGGAATTTATGTCGCTGAACAGCTTCCGGGCACTACTGCGGCACTCCCGCCAACAAATGATCCGCATACCTACCCGTTGCAGTCGCGTATGCCGATGCCGCTGCGTCATACGCGTGCACAGACTTCACCACAGGTGCTGCGTAACCGTTTGCTCTACGATTTCTTTCCGGGGCGCCCGAGTGCCGAACTGTTTCCCCTGAAAACCTGGCGCCGATTGTTGCAGAAAAATCTGTCGCATGGCGGCGGCGCGGGTCTCACGCAGTACGGCGATCCCGCGGGATTTCCGGCGCTGCGCACCGCCATCGCCAATCATCTCGCGGTAGCACGGGGGATTGTCGCCGATCCCAGCCGTATCGTGATCGTCTCGGGAATCCAGGAAGGGCTTACATTGGCGTCGCGGCTATATCTTGCACGCGGCGCGCTCAGTGTGGTCGAGGACCCCTGCTATCAGGGTGCAGCGCTGATCTTCGAGGCTACGGGCGCCGAGGTGGCCAGCGTCGCGGTCGATCAGGATGGATTGATCCCCGACTATTTGCCACAACGCACCGCATCGCTGCTTTATCTGACGCCCTCGCATCAGTATCCGACCGGCGCAACGTTGTCGGCGCGAAGGCGCAGCGAAATCATCGACTGGGCCCGGCGATACGGCTGCTACATCATCGAGGACGATTACGATTGCGATATACGCTATCAAGGGTCGCACCTTCCACCGCTGGCCTCGCTCGCACCGGATTGCACCATCTACATCGGGACGTTTTCCAAATCCCTCGGGGCTGGACTGCGTCTCGGTTACATGGTGGTGCCCGAGAATATTGCCGAATCCGTCTGCAACGAAAAGCGCCTGCTCAACAACGGCAATCCGTGGCTGGAGCAGGCGACATTGGCCGACTTCATGCACAGCGGAGGTTATGCCGCGCATCTTCTTCGCGTACGTTCTCATTACAAGGATAACCGCGACTGCCTTGTCGGCGCGCTCAGGCGTAATTTCGGCGACGTTCTTGTCGATGGCGAGAGTAGCGGCTTGCACATTCTATGGCATCTGCCGCCAGGCATCCCGGATGCCGTGACGGTCGAGGCGCTCGCACTGCGCGCACGGGTGGGGGTTTATGCACTGCCATCGGCGCGGGTGCATATCGAGCGGCAAACCGCCCTGACCAGCCGTGCCGTCATCCTCGGCTACGCCGCGCTGTCGCCGAAGCAGATCGAGAAGGGCGTTGCGCGGCTGTCGGACGCGATCGACGATGCCATCGATGACCCCGCGACCGATATGACCGCCTTGTTCTCCGACCCGTTTGCGATGTCTCAGGCATTCTCGCCTGCAAAACCCCATCTGGTCCTGCGACTTCGACAGCAACCGGCTCTACGCAATCCGCCATCCCGCCGTGCATTTTCGGGAAAGATTATCGCACGACAAGGTGGCGCGCCTATGCCCGTTCTGAAGAATATCTATCGGTACCCGATCAAGGGTTTAAGCGCGCAACCACTGCTTCGGGTCGAATTGGAGGCCAAGAAGCCTTTCCCGCACGACCGCGTCTTCGCGCTGGTTCGTCCGGGAGCGCCGTTCGATATCAGCCATCCCAGATGGGGCAAAAAGGGACTGTTCGTGATGCTGATGCTCGAAGAAGCATTGGCGCGGGTCCGGACGAACCTGAACGTGGAAACCCTGCAGCTCACTATCACGCAGGACAATCATCAGCTGATCGTCGCCGATCTCAACGACGACGAGGCGTGCGCTCAGGTCGAAGAGATCATCTGGCAGCTCGTTCCGGCCTTGCGCAGCGCGCCGACGCTGGTTCGCTCGCGCGACGGCCATTTCATGGACAAGCCGGACAACGTCATGTCGCTGATCAATCTGGCGACGGTGCGTAGCCTTGAGGAACAATGGGGGATCAAGATCGACCCTCTGCGTTTTCGGGCCAATTTCTATATCGACGGTGCAAGACCGTGGGAGGAATTCGAGTGGGTCGGCGGCGACATCAGGATCGGCGAGGGGCTGTTTCGCGTTGACCGGCGGAACGGCCGCTGCGGCGCCACCAACGTCAACCCGGAAACCGGCCGGCGTGACCTCGATCTGCCCAGTTCCCTGCGCGCAGCTTTCGGGCACAAGGAATTGGGTATCTATCTCGTGGCAAAGGAAGGCGGCCATGTCAGCGTAGGAGATTCCGTCGCCACGCCGGTCCCCGTCGGTACGGGCCATGTCGTTCGGCCGCTCGCCGCGGCGTTGCGCCCGGGCCGCCGGCTTTTCATGTGCGGGGGATGCTATTTTATCTACGAACCGTCCGCGGGACTTCCCGATCAATCGATTCCACCCGGCACTCCCTTCGCCGCCATCCCCGCAAACTGGAGATGCCCGGATTGCGGAACCGAAAAATCGACGTTTCGTCCTCACGTCGAAGCATCGCATTCGCCTGCCGCAAATTAAGATTCGATAGACCCGCGACGTCGCGGCGATCATTCGGAAGACTACTCTACTTTTTACGGGGCTTATGGGTCGCCGAGGATTTCCGGCCGCTGGGCACGAGGCCCGCAGCGTCCGGCTTGAAACCATGCGGGAAGACCGTGTTGTTGTCATAGAGGGCGCCCGCGAATTGCGTACGCCCGAGCCGCGCGTCGGTCAGATTGGCGCCATGGAAGCGCGTCACACGCCCTCGCAAGACGCAGTCGAAGCGCGCACCGGACAAATCCGCTCCGATCAGGAGCGCATTGCTAAAGTCGGCCCCGCCGAGATTGGCGTTGCGAAGGTCTGCGCCCGACAGATCGGCGTTGATGAAATCGGTTGAGCCTCCGAGGTTATCCAGCCCGCAATTGGCGCCGGAAAGATCCGCGTGACGCAGATTCGCTTCGATCAATCTGGCGCCCCGCAAATCGCAACGCGCCATAATCGCGCCCTCGAGGATCGCGTTGTGGAACATGGCCCAATAGAAATCGGCCCCGCTCAGATCGACGCCCGCAAGCTCGGCGAACATGAAATCGCCGCCCTCGTGCCTAGTCCCCATGAGCGATCGATCTCCTGGCGGCAAACGAATGATCTGGCTCGAAGTCCATTCGTCATCTAGCGCCGGATCGGAAAGGTCGTCATCGGGGAGGGCCATGCAACGTTGTCGCTGCGTCGCGGTCTTGCGTTCAAACAACCCTCGGGAGGTCGCCTAATTGACCCGGGTCCATGTCTGGCCGCCACAGAACATGCCGCCAAAGGCGCAGCCCTGGACCCGCAGGTTATCAGGGCCTTTCAACGCGATCGTGGAATCATAGGTGCTGCCGCCCTTCGGATCGAAAATGTGCCCACTCCATTTCGCATCCTTGTCGGGTTTCATATCGATCAAAATCTGCGTGCGGTTCTGGTTCGTTTTTGGATCGATTGAATATCCGCAGAGATTGGCGCCGCATGGTTCGATCCGGATCTTGCCTTCCTTTTGCTCGGTCAGCCAAATGCCGAGCGGCGAATTGGCCGGATTCACGGGCGCGGGCGGCGGTGCGGCTACGCGCGCCGTTGCGACCACCGGCGGCGAGGCGGGTTTGGCGGGGACCGCATCCTGCTGGGCTTGCGGCGCGGGTGCGCTGGCCGGAGGCGGAGCAGCGTTATTCGCGGGCGCGACGTTCGCCGTCGCGCTTGAGGGCGCGGGAGCCGTGTTGGCAGGCGCGGGCGCCGTAGTGGGCGTTTGTGGATCGACCTTCGCCTGCTCGGACGCCGGCTTGGCGGGACGCTTGCTGTCCTGGTTGTTGCGCGGGCGTTTGGCCGGCTGGCCGGTATTGTCATAGACGCCGGGGATCGAAACCGTCCCGCGATCGGGATCGATGCGGATGGTCTGTCCGTTGTAGTCGATTGTGTATTGAGCCTGGGCGGCGGTGCTCGCCAGCAGAAACGCGGCGATCGCAAAAAGCTTTTTCATTATCACCTCCAGGTCAAATGGAGTTTGGCAGTTTAGGCCCCGATCTTTACGACGACGTGATCGGCATCCCTTTCCCAGTATGAGTCGGGATGGAATAGGTTTGGTTCAAATCTACCGGGTTGCTTGCGTTGGAGTACACGGTCAATTTTTGGGCATTCTCAAGCGTGATCTATTCATAGACTTGTGGCCACTCGAGGGCCTATTCCAACTTCACATCCACGCAAGGGGATTGCGACCGTGACCATCTCGATGCACCAGGCGTCCGTCAGCGTATTTACGCAATTTCTCGGCAATTTGCCCGGTCTGCTCGACCGCGCGGCTGACCATGCCGAGGCGCGGAAAATCGATCCCGCGATTCTGCTCAATACGCGCCTGTATCCGAACATGTACAATCTCATTCGCCAGGTGGGCGAAGCCATCAGACACGCGGTGGTCTCGTGCGCGCTTTTGGCCGATGTCGATCCGCCGGTATTTCCGGACGCCGAGCCTGATATTGCCGAGCTCAAGGCGCGCATCGCGACCGCAATCGCCTTTATCGGCGGTCTGCAACCGGCGCAGATCGATGCTGCCGCTGAGAAAGAAGTGGTCTTTACATTTCGGAACGGAGCAACGCGGCATTTTACCGGCCAATCGCTACTGCTGACGTTCAGCGTACCGCAGTTCTTTTTTCACGTGACGACGGCTTACGACATCCTGCGCCATTGCGGCGTCGATCTCATCAAGAAGGATTTTTTGGGCGTGCCGCGGTGAACGCATGCGTCTTCAACCCGGTTTAACCTGGCCGGATCGACCGATTACATTTCTCCGCCTTCGTGCCCGTCGTGGCGGACTACATTCGCTACGGCGGGGCGGCCGCTCATTTCGCTTTTGAGGTACTCGAACCGTTGCCGCGCCTCGTTCTCGCGATCGTCGACGAATCGGATGGCGTCGTCCGCCGCCATCGGTCCGCTGGTCACCGGCCGGGAATTCTCGCCAATGGTCTCATCGACAAAATATTGGCCATTGTCCTCACGGCGCACGGTCCATTTAAAGCGGATCGCTTCCATCGGGCCGGGGCCCATTTTCGAATAGCCTTCCGCCTCGATCCGTTCAGGGGCGGCGGGCTTTTCTTCAACGGCGGGCTGTTCAGGCTCGCGCACGGGTTCCGGTTGATCGAGGATGCTGGCGATGGCCGCAAGTGCATGATCGGTCGGGTCGCTTTGACTCAAAATTTTAGCCTCCACCTACAACCCATTGCGCAGACAACAAATCCCCACCCGCGCCGGGCCTCCTTACTTGTCCCTGAATGCGGCTGAGTTTTGTCGGCCCGTGCGCAAACCGGCGGCCGTTTCTTCTTCCCAGGTTCGTCCACCCGATCAGGTTTCCCGACTTGACGGCATTGAGATACCTGAGATGGAGTTATCGAGATGAGATCGACGAGCCCAATCTGCGGATTGGCCAACGCGCTTTGCGCGCGATCAGCCGAGTACATCCTGATTGATGACGTTCTGGCGGATCGGCTCGCCGTCGAGCACGCTCAGGATATTAAGCGCTGTTTGTTCGCTCATCCGGTCGACCGCTTCCCGGGTCACGCCGGCGACATGGGGGGCAATGATGACATTGGGAAGCTCGAACAGCGAATGACCTGGAGGAGGCGGCTCCTGCTCGAACACATCGAGACCGGCACCGGCGAGCCGACCGGACACCAGCGCATCATATAGCGCCGCCTCGCTGACGAGGCCGCCGCGCGCGGTATTGATGAGATAGGCCGTCGGCTTCATGCGCTGCAACCGCGCCGCATCGAACATCGCAATCGTTTCAGGGGTCTTGGGGCAATGAATGCTGACGAAATCGGCACGCGGGAGTGCCGCATCGAGATCGGCGACCGGCTCGCAACCGGCCGCCTTGATCTCGGCCGCTGGCTTATAGGGATCATAGATCAGAACGTTCATTTCCATTGCGAGGCAGCGTTTGGCGGTTCGCGTCCCGATGCGGCCGAAGCCGACAATCAGCACGGTCTTGCCGAAGAGATCATAGGGCAGCTTGCCGAGCCGGGTGGCCCATTTGCCGTCCTTGACCAGCGCGTGCATCTCGACGGCGCGCTTGGCCAGCGTCAGCATCATGAACAGCGCCTGTTCCGCGACCGACGGGGAATTGGCGCTTCCCGCCACCAGCAGGGGAATCCCGCGGCGGCTGAGCGCGGGCACATCGACGGCGTCGTAGCCGACGCCGATCCGGGTCACCACCTTCATGTCCTTGGCCGCCTCGATCTCCGGTTCGCCGAACCGGGTCGCGCCGAGCGCCACGCCGTGAACCGGGGCGTGTTCCGCCAGCAAGGCCTCGAAATCTTTGGCCGAGATCAGGTTGGGAAATTCGATGGTCTCGATGTCGTCGCGGGCATTCAATACCGCGCGTCCCGGTTGCGACAGCGTTTCCGTGATGAAAATTTTCTTCTTGTTGGCCGCCATTACCGAGTTCCCCGCCTGATTTTCCCAACCGGCCGCATGGCCTTTTCGTATGCCGCCGCGACTTCGTTTAGCAGGTGCTTCTTGCGGAGGTCCACTGCCAATCCCCGCGGGCACCCGCGTCGGAATGGGGACCTTGTTGCGTTGCACATGATGGCAAAGGGCAGGCGGAACGTACGCGACTTCTGCGGCATGACGTCATCATGATCTTCGTGGCGGCGCGGTAGACTTGGTCGCCACGAAAACGATAAAGTCCGGATTCGGGGAAGCGCGCTGGCGCGGTATTTCCGATGGAAAAGGAGACCAGATGATGATCCGCCTGACACCGGCAGCACCTGCGCAATTGAAACGGCGCCTTGCGCTTGGGGCCGTGGTTGTCATGCTTCTCGGCACGCCTCCGGCAGCCGAGGCACAGGGGCTGGTCAAGGGCGTCCAGCAGGGCGCCGAAGCCGGCAACAAGGCGGCCGGGCCGGTCGGCGGCGTGTTGGGAGGCGCCATCGGCGGAGTGGTCGGCGTATTCAACGGTGTGCTTGGGGTCGGACAGAACGGGCAGCAAGCCCCGGCCGCGAACGGAGCCAAGCAGGCCGGTTCCGCCAAGGACGCCAAAGATACGAAGGATACGAAAGGCACGAAAGGCACAAAGGCTACCAAAGCCGCCACCAAGGCCGGAGCGCCCGCAGTCCTGACCCAGGACGGCGCACCGACGCTCAGCGCCGAACAGATCGTCGCCAACAGCGATGCCGACATCGATCGGATCAAGTCCGAATTGAACCTGACGCCGGAGCAGGAGAAAAACTGGACGGCGTTCAACAGCGCGATGCACTATCTCGGCCATAACGGTGCCGACCGTCTCAACCTGCGAATTGCGCGCGCCCAACGCGACCCGCCCGACGATATTATCGAGCAGATGCGCAACGAGGCCCAGTTTCTCAACGACCGTGCCGTCGATCAACGCGGCGTCGCCGATGCGGCCGAGCCGCTGTTTACCAGCCTCGATGACAAGCAAAAGGCGGTCTTTATCCAGGAAATGGTGCGCCTGAGCCACGAGCGCGGGCTGGATTAAAAAAGCGTTTTCGAGCGAAAGCCTGCTCCGGACTTGATACCGGTTCGCGTCAAAACAAAAAGCGCCGCGAATAGCCGGGCACGCATGCCCTGGGGTAGGTTGAAGGCGCGGCACCCGGCTATCCTGCCGCAGCGGCGCGGCTCGTCAACTCGTCATGCAAAATTGAGCAAAAGCGGACCGCTTCGCGCCCGAGATATGGCTGGCTCATGGCCTTGTCGGGACTTGAGTTGTCCGCCGAGAGCGCCAGACAAACCACCTTCGCAAAGCAAATCCGGCCAGCATGGCGCTGGCCGGGATATCGCGAAAGTGCAGGAAAACTCCTTATTCCTTGGGAAAGTTGAGCTCCACGCCGACGCCATCGGGATCGTAGAGAAAGAATTGCGTATCGCCGGTACGCGGCACGATGCTTTCGCGGAAGGTCACGTTGCGGGACTGCAGGCGCTTGCGCAAGCCGGCAACATCGGTCGCGGCGAAGGCGATGTGGTCGAGGCGGCCGGTATCCTCGTATTTTTTCTCCGTACCGCGCACCACGATGCCTTCGCGGGGCGTACGCGTGCCCATCAAATGCACGGTCGCGACGCCGCCGGAATAGAGCCAGTAGCCGGGGAAGCCGAGCGGCGGACGGTCGCCATTCTCAAGCCCCAGCACGTCGCAGTAAAAATCCTTGGTTCGCTCCAGATCCGAAGGTTCGATCGTATAGTGTTGCAGTCCGCCAAGTGGCATCGTGGTTCTCCTTAAACAAAGATCAGGTCTGCGCCGATCATCAGGCGGTGATCGCGAGCTCCCTGTCGATCTGCTCGATCGACTTGCCGCGGGTCTCAAGCCCGAAGAAGTAATACACCGCCCCGGCCATCAAAAACCAGCAGCCGAGATAGAGGAATGCCAGCGGAATCTGCGGTAGCGGCACGTCGGGCTTGAGATAGTTCCCCGAGCCGACGATCAAGGCGAGGCCGACCGGCCCGATGATCTTGCCGATACCGCCGAAGCCATAGGCCGACCCCATGCCCGAGGTCCGCAGATGGGAAGGCCAGACTTCGGCCGCGTAGGGACCAACGATGGCAAATCCGCCATCGGCAAAAAAGTAGCCGACGGCCAATATGAGCCAGAACGCCGACACGCCCATGATCGTCGTATCGTAATTGTAGCCCGCCACGATGGTCAGGACACCCGCGCCGAACCCCAACAGTCCGCCGGCATTGCGCCGCCCCATCCATTCGGAGAAAAACGCAAAGGAAACCCGGCCGACGAAGCCGAAGATCGTCAGCAGGATCATCATTTTTGCGGCTTCCTGCGGCGTAACCTTCAGCAGCAACACAAACAGCGACGGCACCCACAGCGTAATGCCGTAGACGCCGGTCTGTGCACCGGCATTGCCGAGCCAGGAGACCAGGAGGCTGCGCGGATATTTGAACAGATCGGACCAGTTGGATTTGATGACCGGCCCGGCATCCGCGGCCGTCGGCAACGGCAATGCGGAGGGCTCCATCTGCAGCGCCCAGGCCAGCGATTGACGCGCTTCCTCATAGCGGCCCTGACGGCACAGCCAGCGGGGCGATTCCGGTACCCAGAGGCGAACCAGCAGGATCAGCAACGCCGGCAAGACGCCGATCGCAAACAATATCCGCCACTCGCCGCTGCCCACGGAGGCGCCGAGCAGCGCGCCAAGACCCGTGCCGAGCGGAATCACACAGGTCACGAGACCGCCGACCCAGCCGCGCTTGGAGGAGGGCATGAATTCCTGCACCAGCGGCAAATCCACGCAATAAAGCCCGCCCACACCGACGCCGACAAAGAAGCGCATGACCGAAAGATAGATCCAGCCATTGTCGGGCGTGAAATACAAAAGGCCGGTCGCAATGGAGAAGTTGAGCACGGTGCCGATAAAGACCTTGCGGCGTCCGATGCGGTCGGCGAGCCAGCCCCAGACATAGGCGCCGATGACGGCGCCGATGCCGGAACTCATCAGCACGGTGGCTGACTGGCCGAAGGTGAGTTTCCAGGGCCCGATCAGGAAGGCGAGCACGAAGCCGATCAGGAAGTAGTCGAAGAATTCGAGTGCGTCGCCGATAATGGCTGCGGCAAGGATCTTGATCTGGTTAGCGGTCAGACTCGTCCGTCGATCGAGTATCTCGAACATGGCGCTTCCCTGGCGCTTGTTTATTTTGAGCCGGCGGTCGCGCCTACGCAACGGCAGTGGCGCTGAGGCTATCCTGTCAACGTGACGGGCGGAAGCCCGGGCCGACGCGGGGGCGCCTGCGTAAAAGGCGGTCCGTTGTTGCGATGAACAATCGGATTTCTCGCGGATTCCTTGGCCCGGAAAAGCCCCCGACGAATTATTTAAGGTTTGCCGATAGACTTGCCGAAGGCTTGAGCGGGGCCAACGCGCCGATGGACGAAAGACGAAAGTACCCGCGAACCGAAATAAACCAGGCGGCCTATGTGTCGTCGGGTGGTTCCGTCATGAGCTGTGTGGTGCGTAATATCTCGGCCGAGGGGGCCGCGATCGACGTCGAGAACGCGGCCTTCGTCCCCCCGCACTTTCGCCTTGTCATGGCGAGCAATTCCTCGGTCCATGAATGCGACGTCGCCTGGATCCAGCAAAACCGGATCGGCGTGATCTTTGTTGCAGTGCCGCAAGCTCAAGATGATCCCGGCAACGGACGCCAAGACTGATCTTCCCGTAGGACCAAGATTCACCCGGGAAAGCTGACAAATTTCCCAAAGCGATTGTCGTCTACGACCACTCTCAAACGTCTGACGTCGAAGCCCTGCAGGACCGGCCACGGTCGCGGATTGCAGGAGATGCGACGATGCACGCCAAAACGGGAGAGACCACCATGCAGAGGATTGAGATCATCGGGGCGCCGTTTTCGAGTTATGTCTGGATTGTGCGCATGGCCCTTGAGGAAAAGCAGGTGCCATATGACTTGATGCCCGAGCGGATGCACAGCGCCGAAGTGTTGGCCATACATCCATTTGGAAAGATACCCGTCATGCGCCATGGCGACGTCAGGCTGTGCGAATCAAAGGCGATCGCGACTTACATCGACCGGACTTTCGACGGCCCAAAGCTGATCCCCGACGACGCGCGCGGAGCGGCGGAGGTCGAGCAATGGGTATCGCTCGTCAATACCGCCATCGATCCTTGTTTGATACGCAATTACATTTTCAGCTACCTGTTTCCCAAGGGGGCGGACGGCAAGCCCGACCGCGCCGCGATCGGCGCGGTCCTCCCGGCCATGCAGGCGCAGGTCGATGTACTGGATCGGGCGGTGGTCATCTGGTCGGCGACAGCTTTACACTCGCCGACATCTACGTGATGCCGGTTCTCGAGGTTAAGCAGCGCGCGCCTGAGGGAAGGAAATGGTGCAGTCGGCGAAGCACCTCGCCGCCTATTTCGCTCATCACGCGAAGCGGCCCAGCTACCTGGCAACATTTCTGCCGCCGCCGTCATCCGGGCCCTGACGGGCTCCAAACCGGCACGGTCACAACGGTTAACAGTATTTTATGTTCAGTAGTTTAATAAGCGCCTCATATTTGAGCATGTGAATCATTTGAGGCGTGCTGGACATGAAGATTTTCCGCAGCTCCGGGGTTGGTGGCCGGATCCACTTCAGCCTCCGTTCCCAGATATTGTTGCTGGGAATGACCGGTGTCACGGTCATCGGCGCGATTTATCTCGTCAGCCTGCAGATCGAGGCGCAAAGCCAGCACAAGGCCGACGCGTTCAGTACACTTGCCTTGCAGACGGCGAAGGTGTCCGAAGGCCTGTTGCAGGGACGCGAGATCGCAACGGAATTCCTGCAGAAACCCGACGATAAAAAGATTGCGGCGCACACCGAGACGGTGAAAGCCGCGACCGGTTATCTCGGCGATATCGAACGTCTCGCCGAAGCCTTGCCGGAAAAGGACCCAATCCGGCAGGCCAGCTCGTTCCGGGCTGTGATCAACAGTTACACAACGCGTTTCTCGAATGTCGTGTCAGCGCAAAAACTGATCGGCTTCAACGAGAATGACGGGCTGCAGGGTAAATTGCGCGCCGCCGTTCACACCGTCGAAGGGCAGCTCAAAAAATACGATCAGCCCCGGTTGACCGTTCTCATGCTGATGATGCGCCGCCATGAGAAGGACTTCATGCTGCGCGGCGACGAGAAATACGGCGATGAACTGCGCAAGCGCGCCGATGAATTCTCGGTCGAACTCGCGAAAGCCGATTTACCCGCCGACAACAAGACCGAAATCAGCAAGCTCGTCGGTATCTACAAGGCAAGCTTTCTTGCCTTTATGGCGGGCCAAAGCACCCTGACGGAAGAAGCCGAGGACCTTGCGCAAATCTACGACCGCCTGCGACCCAGCCTGATCGCGGTTCGCAAAGCCGCGGATGAGCGGTTAGAGGCGGTCAAGACCGAACTCGCCTCGGTGCAGCAATACGTCTTCTGGTCGATCTGCGGCACCGTACTGATGATGGTGATCGCGGCGCTGCTGTTTGGCCGCTGGCTTTCCACGCCGCTTGTCACGATGGCGAGAGCGATGGAACGTCTGGCGCAAGGTGATCTCGACAGCGAGATCGAACCGGTTAATCGCCGCGACGAGATCGGCAAGATTTCCAGCGCGCTGTTCGTTTTTCATGAAAAACTGCTGGAAAACAGGCAATTCACGGCAGAGCAGGCCAAAGCGCAGGAACATGCCGAAGCGCACCGCCGAGAGGCAATGCTGCAGGTTGCCGACCGCTTCGAGCAAGCCATCAGCAAGATCGTCCAGACCGTATCGACGGCTTCGATCGAAATCGAACAGGCCGCCGGCAGCCTTACCAGCACTGCCGAGACCACCCAGGAATTGTCGGCTACCGTAGCGGCCGCATCCGAGCAATCCTCGGCCAATGTGCAATCCGCCGCAGCCGCGTCGGAGCAGATGGTGTCTTCCGTCACCGAAATCGGCCGGCAGGTGCGCGAATCGCAGAAAGTCGCCAGCGCCGCCGTGCAGCAGGCCAGTCAGACCAACGCGCGGATAGCGGAGCTCTCCCAATCAGCCGATCGCATCGGTGAGGTCGTGAAGTTGATCTCCGCGGTCGCCGCGCAAACCAATCTGCTGGCGCTGAATGCGACGATAGAAGCCGCCCGTGCCGGTGAAGCGGGCAGGGGCTTTGCTGTCGTCGCCTCCGAGGTCAAGGCACTCGCGGGGCAGACCGCGAAGGCGACGGAAGAGATCAGCTTACAGATCACGCAGATGCAGGCGGCGACGCAGCAGTCGGTTTTGGCCATCGAGGCGATCGGCGGCACGATCGCCCAAATCTCGGAAATTTCTTCGACCATCGCGGCATCCGTCGAACAACAGGGCAATGCGACCCAGGAAATCGCCCGCAACGTTCAGCAGGCGGCGCAGGGCGCAACCCAGGTTTCCGGCAGCATCGCCGAGGTCAGCCGCGGTGCGGCCAATACCGGCTCCGCAGCCGGGCAGGTCCATGGCTCAGCGCGGGAACTGCTCGACGAAAGCAATCATCTCAAAAGTGAAGTCGACAACTTCCTGGCGTCCATTCGCGCGGCCTGACAATTTGGAATGCATCGCGAACCGCGACGCTTCCGTGGGCCGGTCCGCAACGACGCATCCAGACGACGCTATGCCGAATTGATGTCATCCGCAGGCCAGCGGCTTCAGGCCCGCGCCCGAATGAGATCTTCGATGGTGGCATTTTCGCGGATTTTCAGGCCGGGAAGATTGGTTGTGAAGGTGCAGTTGGCCTTGGCGGTGCACGAAAGCGTACCGCCAGCGCCCGTGCATCCATAGCCACTTCGTCCGGTGCTGGCGATGAACGTCCCGCCGCCATTAAAGCAACTCTCCTCAACCTGATTTATCGTGAAATGAAACCGGGGAGGCGTGGGCTTCGCGGAGGCTGAATTCGTTAGCCCAGCCAAAACCGCAAACAGGACGACCCATGCCAGGGCGATCGGTCCAATCAGAAATTGCATCACGACGTCGAGCCGGTTGGTGTCCCAATGGTCCGTTGCGCTGGTCATGTCATTCCCCTGTTTTCTAAGGCGTAGGCGAGGGGTACATGACCGGCTTGGCTGGTACTGTGACCTGTGTCACTCAAGCCGGATCGGGCCTGGCGCCGATCGATCCGGGAGCGCAGCCGGCAGAGCAACGCCGCATGGGAGGCCGTTCACGCGATAGACTGAAACAAACCAGCTGGTTCGGCATTAACGCTTGAAGGAGAGGCGGGGCCGGCGCAGCATCAGTGCCATCAGAGCCCGGAGGCCGCATGAAACGCTTTGCCGTTCTGGTGGCGAAAATCTCTGTCGTGGGAGTCTTTGCCTTGGGCGCCTTGGGCGGCTGCTCTCCCGACCCCGACACGACGGGTGCCATAAGCAGCTGCGTGAGGGATCTATTCCCGACCTACAATCCAAAGATCATGGATCAGTGTGTGAACGCCTGCAAAAAATGCGACCGCGGGACCACGATCACCTGCACCACGTCATGCACGCTGAAGGGCGCGCGCTAGGCGAGGGCGATATTTCCGCAGGACAGACGCTCCGGCAAGTCTTTGAATTTTATGTAGATTTTAAACGGCGGCGAGCACCAGAGAACAAGAGCACCAGAGAACAATAGGCTGGCGGAAGGGGGGTCAACCGAAGGAGGCTGGAAAAGCTACGGTATTTTCGATTTTTCAAACTTAACCCACGTCTCTCTCCACGACGAGAGATGGCGTCGTCTCGGCCAGCACGAACCCAACGTGCAGCAAGGTGTAAAGATAACGCAGGTTTCTTATCTCCTGAGAATTACGAGATTTTGTTAAGCGATAGGCGCGACGGTGCACTAAATAGCAGCAAGCTGCCGACTTCATCGCTGACGTGAAGCTGGCAATTCGGCAGCAATGTGCTGCAGCGCGATAGGCCGCTGAGGGGGCTTCTAGCGTCCTAACCGCGCTGGTTGCTGCGGCTGATATCTTCGCGTATGTCCGCGCCTTGGGGGCGAAGCAGCCAAGGCATGAATTTTCCTAATCTCACCTGCAAGATGTCTCCGGTTATCAACGACCTGGGAGACGTCCCGACCGACCTCGACGTCAATTACGAGGAGGGATGCTGGTACATCCGGGTCCCCATCGCGCTAAGCGAGGACGGGCGCTGGCTTACGTCCATCGATGTGGGGTACCGAGAAAGTGATGGGGAAAGCCCGTGCGACGGCATCATGGCCGTCGATTTCCATAGCTTCGGGTACGAAATTCACCTTTTTGATCAACAAGATGGCGTTTCGTATTCGACGATGAATCCGCACGAATCCCGGTGCGCGGTTCCGGAAGAAATGCGGCAGCTTGTAGTTGATGTTACATGTGCCTGCTACCTGAAGCTTATTGAAGAATGCGACCCAGACTACATATTCAGGAGTACTTGGTTGCCTGAACCCGGCGAAAGTGCCCTGAAAAAGCACATCCAGGCCACCGAAACCCTCTGCAAATTCGGATATTCCGTGATAAAAGAGGGAACGGATCAACACGGTTGCAAGTTTTGGTTGCTAGGGAAGAGCGACGAAGATCACTCGCATTTGGAGCGAGTTGAGGGTAATGAAGCGCTAGGAGCTGAAAATGAGCCTTCGTAACCACTTTGATAGCGCCCTCAAGAAGGGCGACCAGAAGCCTGAAGACCGCGCGCGCGCCCTCGGTGTAACCGTTAAAAAGGGCGAGGATGCTGCGCGTCATCTCAAGCAAGCACAGGATTCGCTGGATAAAATCCGGGCGAAGCAGGCTGAGCGTCAGAAGCAGTCAGAACTTCAAAAGAAGCTTGCGCACGCGTAGGCCACATATTCATTTGAGACCGAAGGCCGCCGCTTGGCGGCCTTTTTCGTTGTTCCTCATTGACTTATCGTTCTTGTTTTGAGTCATTATGGCCCATCTAAGCCATTGATGGATTTACCATGGGACTCGACCACGTAAGGTCTGAGCTGGAGCAGATGCGTGCCCAGGTCGGACGCCAGCGTAAGGAAATCACCGCCCTCCAACGGTCAGGGATAGGACCGCCACTGCGCGTAAGTGAAGGCCAAGCGCAAGCTTCCGCTTTACGTTGTGGGAAAACGCAAAGCCGTTCATCGGTATCCTCAGTTTACAAAGGGCCGGTATCGACACGGCCTCGGCCGAGCTTCTTCTGGGAAGGATGCAGGCCAAGATTGATGACCTGTGTGCGGAGCGTGACCGACTGAGAAAAGAGCAGCCGCTGAAAGGCCGCGCTGGGAGGTCGAAGCTGGTGAGCATCCCCCGATATTTTTCCGACGAGCCGGATCTGTCGCCGTTCCTCAAGTCACTGAACGAGGTGCGCCAACGGGCCACGAGGGAGGGATGGTGCTACCAGCACGTCCAGGCCATCATTGTATCGATCGACCAGTACGCGGAAGCCGCGACGGGGAATCGGGAGTATTTTCTGAACTAGCCACACAGCATCGGCGGCAGTCTGAAAACCGAACCTTAGACTTTACCGAACTCGTTGTCTTGGTCGCTGCCGGGATAAACGAGCAGAACGAGCGGCGTGATTTGGCCAAGGGGAAAGAAAATGAGCAAACCCATCCAGCCGCTTTTTCCGATGTCGTGAAATCTCTTCGCCATTGAAGCGAACAAAATCCATATCATCGCGGCAATGAGGGCGAGAGTGGCAAGAGCGCCAGTATCTCCGTAAGCATGAACCATTGGTTCTGTAAAAAGGAAAAGTGCCAAGACGGCGCAATAGACCAACAGATTTATAGCGTAATCCACGCGGTTTGACCGGCATTTGAAGCTGAAAAGATGCTGGATCATGTTCGCCCCCGAGCGTAGATTATACGTCAGGTTGCGGAATTTATAGACGGTTGTTTTAAATAAAACGCTGTTACTTAAGCTGCATGTATCTTCGGAACGGTTCTGCAAACCAGTCGATATCGAATTTCGTCTTTCGGGTCATCGTTCTCAGATGCTCGACCACGTCGGGGCCGAATAAAAAGCTAGCCTCAACATAGAGTGTCTGAGCTGCACCCGGTTCCGAAGACACCGAGTTAGGTGTTTTATGGAACAGGAGGTGCGTCATGGAGAGAAGGCAGTTTACGCGGGAGTTCAAGCTTGAGGCTGTCCGGCTGATCAAGCAGCGCGGTGTGTCGTATGCGCAGGCATCAAAAGACCTTGGAGTTCATCCGACACAGTTACGCAATTGGGTGAAGCAGCTTGCGGACGATCCGCAACATGCGTTCCCCGGCCACGGCCAGATGAAGCCGGAGCAGTTGGAGATCGCGCAGCTCAAGCGCGAGGTCGCCAAGCTGAAGGCCGAACGAGATATTCTAAAAAAAGCCGCGTGTCATTCGGCCTGCAATATTGACCCCCTAAGCCGGGGGATCGGCGTCCAAAATTGACCCCCTACAGGTTGGTCTGTTGCGCTGCCTGCTTTGTCATGAAGCAGGTGGTCGGGGATGCTGATCGTGGAGACAATTGCCCGGATACGACGCGAGCACTTCATCAAGGGCAAGACGATCAAGGAGATTGCCCGTGACCTGAAGGTGTCGCGGAACACGGTCCGGAAGGTGCTGAGTGCGGATTCCGACGAAGTCGCCCGGGCATTCCGAGATGATGCCGCCCGTGGATTCCGACATGATGTCGCCCAGGGCGCGGGCCTCGCTGGCTACTGAAGTTGTGCCATTGCTTGTTGCGGATGGTCAATCTTTTTTGGTGGGCTTTTCGCGGGTTCGGCGCAGGCTGTCGCCAGTGAGATCGATGCGGTGGGCGTTGTGGACGAGGCGGTCGAGGATAGCGTCGGCGTAAGTCGGATCGCCGATGACATGGTGCCATTTATCGACCGGGAGCTGGCTGGTGATGATCGTGGATCGTCGTCCATGACGTTCTTCGAGGATCTCCAGCAGATCATGTCGTGCGGCGGCATCGAGGGGTTCGAGACCCCAATCGTCGAGTATGAGGAGTTGCACGCCCCCGAGT
This sequence comes from uncultured Alphaproteobacteria bacterium, assembly GCA_963790595.1. Lineage (GTDB taxonomy): Bacteria > Pseudomonadota > Alphaproteobacteria > Rhizobiales > Xanthobacteraceae > Bradyrhizobium. The sequence continues at coordinate 209,665 of CAWBPE010000017.1, forward strand.
GCACGCAGGAGTCGGGCATAACGGCCATCTCCGCGCGACAGCGCGAGATCGGCGAAGAGCTTGGGAATGCGTTGATAGAGAACGGACCGGTTATTGCGGCAAGCCCGGTGTCCGAGAGCGCAGGCAAGCCAACTTTTGCCGACCCCGGTCGGGCCGCTCAGGATGACATTATCGTGCGCGTCGATCCATCGACCCTCGGCGAGCTTCTGGAATAGCGCGCGGTCGAGACCGCGCGTGGCACGATAATCGACATCCTCGACGGCCGCCTGGTGGCGCAGTCTCGCATATCGAAGCCTGGCCGTCAGCTTCCGGTCGTGTCGGTAAGCCATCTCGCGCTCAAGCAGGAGCGCAAGCCAATCTTGGTGCGGGAGCGCGGCGGCGTCGCCCGACGCAGCGACTTCACCGAAGGCCTTGGCCATGCCGAACAGCCCGAGCTGATTGAGCTGGTCGAGGGTAGGATGGATGAGCATGTGGTCTCCTCAATGGTAATAGCGCGGGCCGCGGATGTTGGGGTGGAGGATCGTCACGCCGTCCGGGCCGCGCGGTCGGTCGGGGTGACGGTCCAAATTGTTGTCGAGGATCGATCTGACGGAGCCGTAGGTCCGTGCCCCGATGTCGAGCGCGCGCGTGGCAGCGGCCTCAACCCTCGCCATGCCGAACGGCTTGACCAGCCGCACGATCCCCAGACACGCCCGAAAGCCCTGTTCGGGATGCGGGCGATGCTCCAGAATCAGCTCGCACAACGCCGCCGTCGCCGGGCCTATCGTGGCGGCATCTGTACGGATGCGATCGAGCGTCCAGTTGGCATAACGCCGATGGCTGGAGGGCATGTGTTCTTGCACGGTCGTGTGTTTGCCGTTGCCGCTTGAACGCAGGTGCGCGGCGATCCGCTCGCCTCTGGCGAATATCTCGACGGTGCGGCCGGTGAGCCGGACCTCGACCTCGGCGCGGGCAAAGCGATGCGGCACGCTGTAATAATGCTTGTCGACATCGACGTGGTAATCGATCCCGACGCGGCGGGCGCGCCATTCGGCGAACACGTAAGGCTCGGCCGGCAAGGGCTTGAGCGCCGGACGATCGAGGTCTTCGAGGAGTTGGCGTCGCGTCACGCCGAGACGCCGGATCGGGCGATCGTCATTCAGCCGCCTTAATAACTCTGTGATGGCCTCGTTCAACTCGCCCAAGCTATGGAATCGCCGATTGCGCAGACGGCCCAGAATCCAGCGTTCCATGATCAGAACGCCGACTTCGACTTTGGCCTTGTCGCGTGGCCTGCGCGGCCTCGCGGGCAGCACGCCAGTTCCGTAATGCGCTGCCATCTCCGTATAGGTCCGGTTGACTTGCGGCTCGTACAGGCACGCCTTAATGACCGCAGTCTTGGTGTTGTCCGGTACCAGAAGCCGGGTCACGCCGCCGATCGCCTCGAAGGCACGCGTGTGTGCACCGATCCAGTCGGCAAGCGATTGCGTCCACGTCGCCTCCGCATACGTGAAGTTCGATGCTCCCAGGACGGCGACAAATATCTGCGCCTTTCTGATCTCGCCGGTCAGCCGGTCGATCACCACCGGGGCGGTATCGCCGGCGTAATCGACGAACAGCTTGTCGCCACCCAAATGGGTCTGCCGCATCGTGACGGAGATCTTGCCTTCCCAGGATCGGTAAAGCTCGCAGAAGCGGCTGTAGCGATACCCTTCCGGGTTAGCCTCGATGTACTCGTCCCATAAGATCGACAAGGTGACATGCTTGCGCTTCATCTCCCGGTGCAGAATTGCCCAGTCCGGCTCGGCGCTACGCCGATGTCCCTGCTTCTTGCCGGCGTTCTTGTAGAGCTTTGCTTCCAGCTCGCTGTCCGTGACCGTCTCGGGCAGCGGCCAGGTCAACCCAAGCGACCGGAAACGCGCAAGCGTTGCCCGTACCGTCGATGACGCCAAGCCGGTACGCCGCGCCACCTCTCGCTTGGAAATCCCCGCAAACGTCAAACGTAGAACTTCACGCACCACCCGCATCGTAACCCTCTCCGCCGGCATCGATCCACTCCTCAGCCAAAGCCAAAGAAACGGACCCTACACACAGCCAGCAGAGGTCTCCGACATCCCCGCTACCCCGGGCGGCATCATCCCGGAATGGTGGGCGAGGATTAATCGGAATGCCGGGCGACAATTAATCGGAATGGGTGGGCGACATTATCCTGGAATAAGCGGGCGACTTGCTCCGGAATCAGCATGCTGAGGTCAGGCGAGACCTCATTCGAGTACGAGCGTGTTGTCCAACCGCGGCCGAAGCTGGGACGATGGGCAGCAGAGCTCGACGGATTGCTGGCAGGGAACGCGGCCAAGTCCGCTCGCGAGCAACTGACATTGATCCGGATCTTCGAGGAGCTCCGCGGGCGCGGCTATGACGGCGGTTACGACGCCGTGCGCCGTTACGCCAGGCGATGGAGCAAGGAGCGCGGGGAATCCACGGCTGCGGCTTACGTCCCGCTGAGCTTTGCGGCGGGAGAAGCCTACCAGTTCGATTGGAGCCATGAAGTCGTTCTGCTCAATGGTGTAACGGTGATGGTGAAGGCCGCCCATGTCCGGCTCTGCCACAGCCGGATGCTGTTTGTGCGGTGCTATCCGCGCGAGACACAGGAGATGGTGTTCGACGCCCACGACCGGGCGTTCGCTCTGTTCAAGGGCACCTGCGTGCGCGGCATCTACGACAACATGAAGACCGCCGTGGAGACGATCTTCGTCGGCAAAGGGCGTCTCTACAATCGCCGCTTCATGCAGATGTGCAGCCACTACCTGGTCGATCCGGTTGCCTGCACACCAGCGTCGGGCTGGGAGAAGGGCCAGGTCGAGAACCAGGTTGGACTTGTCCGTGAACGCTTCTTCACGCCGCGGCTGCGGTTCAAAACCCTCGACGAGTTGAACGCCTGGCTGTTGGACAAGTGCATCGCCTACGCCAAGGCGCACCGGCATCCGGAACTGCCCGAACAGACGGTCTGGGAGATGTTCGAATCCGAGCGACCGAAGCTCGTTCCCTATGCTGGCCGGTTCGACGGATTCCACGCGGTGCCCGCATCGGTCTCGAAGACCTGTCTGGTGCGGTTCGACAACAATAAATACTCGGTCACGGCCAGTGCTGTCGGGCGACCTGTCGAGGTTCATGCCTACGCCGACCGCATTGTGATCCGCCAGGACGGACGCATCGTTGCCGAGCATGCTCGCTCGTTCGGCCGCGGCGATACCGTCTACGATCCCTGGCATTACGTGCCGGTGCTGGCTCGCAAGCCCGGCGCCTTGCGTAACGGCGCTCCCTTCAAAGATTGGGTACTGCCGGCAGCGATCGAACGTGTACGGCGCAAGCTCACCAGTGCCGACGATGGCAATCGTCAGATGGTCGACATCCTCAACGCGGTTCTGACCGACGGTTTGCCGGCCGTCGAGGCGGCCTGCGCAGAGGCAATTGCCCACGGCGTTCATTCCGCCGATGTCGTGCTCAACATCCTGGCCCGCCAGCGTGATCCTGCGCCGCCGGCCAACATCCTCACTCCCGCTGCGCTGACATTGCGCCATGCCCCGATCGCCGACTGTGCCCGTTACGACAACCTCAGGAGAACCATCTGATGGAACGTACTCAACTGTTCGACCTCATGGGCGAGCTCAAGCTCTACGGCATGAAGGCCGCCTTCGACGAGATCATGGCGACCGCTGTCAAACGCCAGCACGAACCTCAACGCATTGTCGGCGATCTCCTCAACGCCGAGATCAACGAGAAGCAGGCACGCTCGATCAAGTACCAGCTCACCATCGCCAAACTGCCGCTTGCCAAGGATCTCGAGGACTTCCAGTTCGAAGGCACACCCATCAACCAGACGCTGGTCAATGATCTCGCCGGCGGCGGCTTCATCACCCAGCAACGTAACGCCGTTTTGGTCGGCGGGACGGGCACCGGCAAAACACATATGGCCATCGCAATCGCCAGAAGCTGCATCCGATCCGGCGCCCGCGGCCGCTTCTACAACGTGGTCGACCTCGTCAACCGCCTGGAGATCGAGACCCGCAATGGACGGCAGGGTCGCATCGCCGAGCATCTGACCCGGATGGACTTCATCGTCCTCGACGAGCTCGGCTACTTGCCGTTCGCTCAATCCGGCGGCCAGCTCCTGTTCCATCTCGTCAGCCGGCTCTACGAGCGCACGTCGATCGTCGTCACCACCAACCTTGCGTTCGGCGAATGGCCCAGCGTGTTTGGCGACGCCAAGATGACGACCGCGCTGCTCGACCGCCTGACTCACCATTGCGACATAGTGGAAACCGGCAACGACAGTTGGCGATTCAAAAGCCGCGACGACGATCACGCAACTCGCGCTCGCCCCGTCTCCGCAACCCCGGCCAGCTCCGACGAGGCGAGCGCTACCGCCAAAACCCGCCGCTCAAAGGGGTCAAAATTGGACGCCGATACGGGGTCAAATTTGAACGCCGATTGACAGAAAGCCTCGGGAGTTGCGTTTATTGCGCGCTTCAGCATAACTGTATCGGCCATCAGAATATTGTTCTCGCAGCCGTAAGTGCGAAGCCGATACTCAATCGATCCATCATAGAAGGCGGGATCCACTGAATATGTCGTCATCAGCGACGAGTGCCAGCCGGAACGGGCAAGATCCTTAAACAGGCTGGCTTTCATTTAGAAACCTCATTCCAGCAGGAGTCAGCGACGCTCCATCAAAGAGCGCCGCATCACGAAGAAACCGCATGAGATTTCGTAATCGGGGATTTGTGTAGGTGTAAAGAGTAAGTCGTCCGTCAGAAAGAACTCCATCGGACAAGGTGAAGTGGTAGGTAAACGTGCCGGTGGCAGCGAGCTTCCTTCCCGCGATCGCGAGGTGATCCGCGATCAAGTGGCTTCGCAAAGTTTGATGAAGCACCTGCTCGACGCTCTTGGATGCGAGCCCGTTCAGCGTATTCAAGACACCGGACAACGACCTCGCACCTTTCCCTGCGTCACGTTCTATCATCACCCGCAGCGTATCGTGTTCTTTACCCCAGCGGTGCCATAAAGTTGCAATGAGTTGGAGTGCACTTGAAAGGCCCTCTTGGCTGGACGCCAAGTCTAGGTCCGCCAACGCAGAGAGGATTGGCTGGGCGAGGGTTTCTTCGGATCCAGCATATTCCAAGCCGATTTCAGTCGCCCAATCGTCCCAGGACCGACCTTTGACGTTCAACTTTGTCAGAAGCGGTTCGAGCATTTTTTTGACAAGAATATTTGGCTCCAAACCAAGCGGGTTTCCCTGCAGTTCAGCTAGAATTCCGTTAAGCAGCGCCTCGAAGGATATGTGACACAGCTCATTCGCCTGGAACGCTTGCCAACGATCAATCGTCAGGCCCGTACTCGCGTAAAGCGATCCGTCCGGAAGATTTCGATTATAGAATGCGCGTCGAAAACCGGACTGATCGTCCGCTGGAATACCAAGTCGAATGAGATCAAGAAGAAGCCATGCTGAAGATCGCCGTGCTATTCCACTTTTGGGCTTTTCATTTGCGGCAAGCAGATATTCACGAAGCATCGTCATTTCGCGGGAATTCACGGGTATCCGTGAAGGGTGAGCTGCCTCACCGATTTCAACTAGTTCTGCCCGCGTGACTTTGCCGGTTCGTATCACCTTCGATATTAGATCAATGGTTGGGCCGACCGAGTCAGCAAAAGCATTTGCCATGTCGCGACCCAGCGGTTCGCTTACAATCGGGATGCGGGACGAAGACGCATCGAGCAGACCAACTTCAGTCATGCTGGCAATATAGAACTGACCGAAATTGCCGCGGGTCGCCTTTAGGTACTGCCCACTCGTCCCTGGGTGGTCCGTGTACGGCCGGAGATCGATTGTACCGGCTGGAAGCGGTTGGCAGAAAGCGCCGGCCCAGAAGTTACCTGCCAGACCATCACTTTGTTGCGGGTCTACAACGTTGGACGCCAAAGCATAGAGAGCTTCGGCACGCCGAATGAAGACACGCCATTTGGCTTCGTCGTCCGAGTGCTCCTTCCTTTCGTAATACCGGATCACCCAGCAATAGAAAGAATAATATCGAAGCCGGTTGGTCACGTTTGTCAGGCCCGGCACTAAGTCTCGATATAGCCTGACCGAGGTTGCCTGCATGCCCAAGGGGTCACGGCCCAGCGACCACGAACCAGCTTTCGTCCATGAAGGTAATAGCTCCACCGCAGCCTCCCTTAGTCGATGCCCTATTGGCGCTAAGCATCAGAATTATTGTCGAACCGGGTGCATGGCGAGCTTGGCCAGACGTTCGCTGGCCGGCCGGTGAGTAGGCAACCTAAGATTTGCTTGTTTTCGAGTGCCGGATATTCCTATCGGAGATCGCAAATAACATTGCTATATTATTGATTTAACTTGTCTTTTTCATCGATATTCCTATAACTCAGCAGCTTAGGCCCTTTTGTTGAGATCAACTCTCCCCAGCCGCGCTGGCTTCGAAGGCGACTCTAACCCAATAATTGCTACCTAGCCTTGCGGGGCAAGCGACCGCCAGCTGAGATTCGGCAAAGGTCTGCTAGAAAATGCGTCGGAGCGGTGAGGGGACACTCGATTGGACAAAAAGGAAAAGCTAAAGCTAAGCGAGTCTGATGTCTGCGATTTGTTCATAACGCCGGCAATCAAAGCCTCTAATTGGGATGCGCTTACCCAAATTAGACGCGAGGTGACGCTTACGCCCGGTCCTGTGATCGTGCGCGGAAATTTGTCATCGCGAAACAAGAAGAAGAAGAAATTTGCCGATTATGTTCTCTCTTGGAAGCCGTCACTGCCGATAGCCGTAGTCGAAGCGAAGGACAACAATTTCACAATCTCGCACGGGTTACAGCAGGCTCTCGGATACGCAGAAATTCTTGATATTCCGAGCGCTTTCAGCTCCAACGGCGATGGATTTGCATCACATAATAAGAGCGCCGCCGTTGGTGACGATATCGAGGCAGAATTCTCTCTCGATCAATTTCCGTCCCCCGCGGAGTTGTGGAGCCGGTATCGACAATTCCACAACATCGAGGATCAAGAGACTGCTCTAGTTGAACAGCCATACCACGTCGATTCTGACGGCAAAGAGCCTCGCTATTATCAGGTAGAGGCGATCATCCACTACGACCCATTTGGCGAACAGAACGACGATGCGTCGAAAGCCGTTAAAGGACCTGAGTCGGTCGTGCTGGCCACGAGAGAAAAGGTGAGATTGCTGAACGCTCCGAGAGCCAGTCGACGCGAGACAAGTTGAGCGGCGCAAGGGGGGCGGGCCGACGAAAAGTAGAACTTTCACGTTTTAGGGTTGCGCGGAGGTCCCCGTGACGAAGTTGAATTTATGTGGGTTTGAATGTGGGATCGCTCACATGTCACCCTAGATAGCCAAGTAAGAACAATATGTTACTGGATATATTGGCGGAAGGGGTGGGATTCGAACCCACGGTACCCTTGCAGGCACGCCGGTTTTCAAGACCGGTGCCTTAAACCACTCGGCCACCCTTCCGTTGCTGCGACATCAATCACTTGGCGGCAGGAAGATCAAGAACGACCTGTGAGCAAACGCAATTTGGACCGAGCTTGAAATTGGAAGTCACATCGACGACGCGGCGGAGGGATGGAACAGTAGTTGCCCGTCAATCTGATAGGCTCGAAGCACGAGCGCCGTGATGATGGGAATAGCGAGGATGGTCTGTGCGACAACCATGGCGGTCGGCGTAAACAGTAGCTCAAGAGACCCGAGAGGTCCTGAGCGCGAGAGGGTCACATAGAGAACGAGGCCGACCACGACCGGCGGCAATCCGAAAAAGCGTTGATCAAAACGATAACAAGACGCCGCCCGCGGAAGAAAAAATCGCGAGAGCCGTGCCGATCGGCAGACTGATCGCCGTGGCCACCGCCGTCGCCGCGAGGCAGCCAATCGAAAGTCCGACAATCTCGAGGAAATCGTGCATTTCCTAATGGTCCACTGTGCCGTAGGCAGCCTGTCTAAAAGAACAAAAGTTGTAGCCCCGCCGTTGCCGTGACATCAATTATCTGGCGGCAGGGAAGGATACCATGTTTGCGCTGCTATTTGGGGCGGTATCCCTGTTGTACGCGACGGTCGGCCAGGCAGGTGGGACCGCTTTTCTTGCGTTGATGGCCTTAGCCTCGTTTCCCTCAAACGAGATGCGCCCCACCGCGTTGCTGCTCAACATCGTTGCCGCAACATATTCGACCTGGCTGTTCAATCGCGCAAGCTCGACGGACTGGGTTAAGCTCAGGCCGTTCTTACTTTCCTCCCTTCCAACAGCTTTTATTGGTGGCTTTATCGTCCTGGACGAACGTTTCTACAAAACAGTCACGGGACTGGTTCTTCTGTTGGCGGCGATGATCCTGGTTTTACGCCGGTCACGCGATGGAGAGCCAGATCGGCCAATTCCGTTTTACGGTGCCGTCAGCCTGGGTGCCGCGGTCGGTTTCGTGTCGGGACTTACAGGCGTGGGCGGCGGTGTGTTTCTCGCGCCGTTGTTAATCGCATTACGATGGGCGTCCCCGAAACAGACCGCCGCGCTTTCCGCGCCGTTCATATTGGCAAATTCGGTCGTGGGCCTTGCGGGCGCTGTGTACGCTGGACAAACGCCGAGTGGTGAAACATGGCTGTACATGCTGGCGACACTTGGAGGTGCCATGATCGGCACAATCGTTGGGCTGCGCTGGTTGTCGCAAACCATGACGCGTTGCGTGCTAGCCGCAATATTGGGTGCCGCAGGAGTTCAACTGCTGCTTATGTAGGGTCCGCCAGGAGGACCCCATCCCCAAACCGGCATCGGTAGCCCCTCGGTAGGCGGTGCTACACCGTCTTGCGAATTGAGAACTGCCAAACGGGTTCCCCATTCCAGATAGCCAACGAAGGCTGCACGGAATTCAGGGTCGTCAGGCAACCCAATTTCGTCGGCCGTATCGAGCATCAGGGCAATCCATTGCTTGCGTTGAACGTCAGTCAGATGACGCCCAAGATGCCGGCCGATCATGCCGGCATGTGATCCGCCCATCGCGCTGTAGGGCTTCTCAGTTCCAAAAACTTCGGCGACGAAAGCTGCGACGTGCTCGGCGTGATGGGGGTCCATGCCCGCAAACACCGGCGCGAGAACAGAATCTTGCGGCACTTTTTCGTAGAAGCGCGTTGTGAGGCGCTGAATATTCGCCAGACCACCGCACCAGTCCAAAAGGGTAGGTATAGGTTGCGTCGTCATCCGGTATCCAGGTTAAAGCGGCTCGACGCGAGCCGTAAGTCACGCGCCGAGCCTAGCCGAAAAGAGGTCAGGCTACCGAGCGGTCGTTTCGGCCAAGATCAGAATAATTGTTTGACCTAAACAATGAAAGAGACACTTTACCCGACGGGCAAGCAATCAATTGCACCTCCAGAAAAATCAAAGTCTAGCCTATTAAGAAAAATCTCGAGATGCGGCAAGATATCGATATCGCGGAATTTGAACCTCTGTTTGTTATCGATCGGGAAGGCGTCAAGCGCTTGACAACACCGGTGCCGACGCATCCCAATCTCATGGTGAGCCCAAGTCCGGCTGCAGGTAACCTCCTGGTTTTGTCCGGCTGGCAGACCATGCCGCTATTCCCGGTGACCTTGAGCGCAACGGCGGCCTCTGGGGATAATTCCTGATCCCTTGTGATGCGGGTCTTGGTGCCCGCGCGGCCCACACATCCAACTCGATGTGTTGCTGAACCGGCCAATCGTACTTAATGGCCGCGACGAGCAACGATTTCCGCCATGGCGGGTCCAAGGCGTTTGGTTAACAAGTCGGTGTGTTCGTGCCTGATATGGGCAGGAACGGAAAATAGATCAGCTGGCCAGGTCGTGATCAGCGGAAACGGCATTTCGACCTCGGGGTGCTCAATCCGAAAATGTTCGATCGCCTTGAGTGTTTTTTCGCTGCCGTGCCCTGTACCGTAGACGCAGGCGACGGGCTGAAAAACCACCACGAGGGTCTTGCCGTATTTTTTTGCAAGCTCGGCAAAGGCGTCCAACACTTCCTCGGTATAGGTCTTCCATCCAAGGCTATGAGTGTCGAACGTTTCTGATTCTGCGATGTCACACTCAGAAGCATAAACACCGGCGCGCGCGTCGGTTTCTGGCATCCAGCCCAGGTTGGATTTATAGACACGCAGAAACTCCAGATAATTTTCGTTCTGCAACAGCGGACGATCCAACCGCCTGAGCAACCCGTCTACATAAAAGATACGGTCTGAAACGCCATGGCGAAAGGCAAGGGATGGCGGATACACATAATGCTGCGGGCTTACGAATTCCCGGTAGATCGCATCTCCGAATACCTTGATGTTTGAGTCACCCCACAATGCTGCGCCGTCATTGTTCCACAATTCCGGTCTGGGCATGGTGTAAGGCGTGATGTGAAGTACGAAGTAGCGCAGTCCGGGATTGCGCTCCGCCATAAAGCGGAAGACGTTGTAGTAACCGTTGAAGCCAAGATTGGCGCAGCAACTGAGATTGAGATAGGTCATGCCTTCCGGCAAATAGCGCATGATCGTCTTTGGCTCGATGCCGTAGAATCCCGAACTGTCACCGGACTGGACGATGGCCGGATTGCTGTCCGCAAAGGTTGTCAGCTTGTCGTACACGAACAGCCGCTGCGGTGTTTCATCCCGTGCAAACGAGAATTGCAGAAAGTTCGTTCGCGCCGTCAGGGGAGGCGAATAGACGACCTGAACGAAACATTCGATCGCGGCTACAAGCGCAAGTGCCGCAATCCAGGGCTTAAAAGGCAAAATAGATGAATTCATTGGCCTCTCGCCGTGCCAGGAAAAGGATGCCGTAGAACAGGATAGCGATCAAGATCGTACGAACCGGCCATGGCATGCGCTCGAACAAATCGGGGAATTCGCAGTCAAAGCGCCACCCGAGATAATCGGCGCAAACAAGCGGGATCGCGAACAACACGACCCCCCACGCATAGGCTACAAAGACCGGATTGAGTGTCAGGAATTGGCGCAGCGGGGCCGGCAGATGATACGAGTGAAGGGTTTTCACCGCCTCCACCTGATTTATCGCGAGCGTGTTCAAAGTATCCGCCTGGTCCGTGAAGGACCTGATAATGGCGAACGGCAGATCGGCAATCGACTTCAAGATCGGTAGAAATTCCGCCGGTGTCGCGCGGAAAAATATCCATCCGAGACACACCAGATGAAAGAACAGCAACATCGAAAGAGGCTTGCCGAGAGCCCCAAACCATTGCGTCAGTTTCCGGTCGATTGGAAAGAGGCGATACAACACCAGCAACAGTCCGTGATAGACGCCCCAGATGATGAAGAAGATGCCGGCGCCATGCCACAGTCCGCCCAGAAACATCGTGATCATCAGGTTGCGGAATGTCATCAGCTGGCCATGCTGATTGCCGCCAAGCGGGATGTAGAGATAATCGCGCAACCACGTCGACAGCGAAATGTGCCATCGGGTCCAGAATTCGGAAGGATTGACTGAAAAATAGGGCGTAAGAAAATTGCGCATCAGCTCGACGCCGAACAGCCGCGCCACACCGCGTGCGATGGTGGAATAGGCGGCGAAGTCGCAGTAGATCTGGAAAGCGAAAGCATAGGTGAACACCAGGCCGATGCCGGAGGGCATGACGCCATCCTTCATGGTGTTCCGGCTCATCTCGACGAGACTTCCGAAATTATCGGCAAGTACGGTTTTCTGAAAAAGACCGAACAGAATCATGAACAGCGCTGTGCTTACCGTCGTCGCAGACGGCAGCGGTCGCATCCGTGCCAGTTGCGGCAACAGATCGCGCGCACGCATGATCGGGCCGGCAACGAGGTGAGGGAAAAACGATACGAACGACAGGTAATCGACGACGTTGCGATATGGCTTGAATTCGCGGCGGTAGATGTCGATCGTGTAGCTCATGGACTGGAATGTGTAGAACGAGATCGCCGGCGGCAGCGAGAGCGCTATCGGTGTAAGCGATATGCCGAAAGGTGTGAGAGCCGAGGATAAATCGCTGGTCAGCCAGCCCGTGTATTTGAAGACCGACAGCAAGCCGAGGTTGGCCGCGACGCTGAGAATGAGCATCCTTTTTCGATAACGCGGATCCTCGCTTTGCTCGATGCGTTGGCCGACAAAAAAATCGAGCAGGGCCGTGACGAAAAACGGCGCCAGGTACCACCACGCACTGACGCCGTAAAAATACAGGCTCGCCAGCAACATGAATAAATTGGCGAACGGCGTACGACGCAGCAGCAGATAGCCCGCAAGAACGCAGGGCAGAAAAACAAAGATGAACGAAAGGCTGTTGAATTGCATGGAATGCTACGCGCGGAGGGTGTGGCGACCATATTGACCCGTGCCGGAAAAGGCAAACCCGGGATCCCGTCTATTTCGACGTCGCCACAACAATCAATCCGATCGCGACGAGCGCGATCGCCAACAGATTTTTGCCAGATACTCTCTCTTTTAATAACAGCACCCCGATCAGAGCCGCAAAAAGCACGCTGCATTCACGAAAGGCGACGACGCTCGCCACCGGGTTTCGACTCAACGCCCAAAGCAATATCGCAAAGGATGAAACGCCGAGGACGCCCGCGGCGATCGTCGTTCCCTTCGCCCCGCGTACTTCCGTCCATATCTGCGGCCCGCGAATGGCGCGGGCGACGGCAAAGAAACTCAAGCTGTCGAGAACAATCAGCCACGCCGTAAATGACAACCATCCGGATGCGCTCCGCGTTCCCAGGGCATCAACGACCGAGTAGCCAGCGACCATGACGCTCGCGCCTGCGGCTGCGAGCAGCGTTCTGACATGAAGGCTTGAACGTTTCGGTTCAATCGACAATCCAATGACGCCGCAGACGATCACGGCTATGCCGGCCAATTGCACGGGCTTTGGCAATTGCGAAAGCAGCAGGTACGACAAACCCGTTGCAAACAACGGAACCAGACCGCGCGCCAACGGATAGGCTCGGCTCAGTTCGCTTCTTTCATAGGCGAGCGCGAGACTGACCTTGTAGAGCGCATGCAGAACGAGGGAGAGCAGCAGGATCGGCCATACTTCGATCGAAGGGGCCGACACCAGAAATAGAAACGGGAGGGTGAGAACCGCACTCACCAGTCCCATGCCGGCGAGCACCGAGAGGCTGCTTCCGGTCTTGACGATGGCATGCCAACTGGCGTGGAAAACTCCCGCGAGCAGCATCAGTACTACAGCGGCGGGATCCACGTAATCAGTCTTTTCCGCTGTCTTGCCCGGGATGCCACTGGACCGGCGCAAAATAGGCGCGCTGATCCCTTTTGAAGGATTGCCGCGAGATGATCCGGCTGGACGGATTTAACACCAGCGCTTCGCATTCGGCTTGCGTGACGTAGCGCAACCTTGCGATTTCCTCGCCGTCGGCCTTCAGGGCACCACCGATGACCGATGCCTCGAACGCGATCGTTGTGTAATAGGTGAGGTCACCGTTCGGATAGCGCACCAGAAACTCCGGCCCGCCAAACACGCCGACAAGCCTATCGGGTTTGACGAGAAGACCGGTTTCTTCAAAGCACTCGCGAACTGCCGCGTCCGCGGGATTCTCGTTGGGATCGATCGCTCCGCCCGGCAATGTCCAGCCGCCTGTCCCGGTGTCTTCTCCCAACAGCAGCCGGCCGCTGGAATCGAAAACGGAAATGGATGCTGCGGTGATGGTGAGAAGGTCGTGACCAACCTTGGCCCGAACGGCGGCCAGGTGAGACGAAATCGGCATTGAGCATTCCTTCGCAAGTTTTGGCTTCGCGTGAGGGGCGCGCGTAAAGCTACGTACCCATTTCGCAAGCCATCAACCACTGCTGATGTGAGCCGGGCGGCTTCGATCCATTCAGAAATAACGCGAAATGGAGAGCAGGGACCTCTTTCGACGCAATCCAGACCCCAAACCTCCGGGAATCGGGCGCTATCGCCGCAAACGCAACGATTGGTTCACCACGCCCGCGCTCTCCCCATTTCCGCCGTGTTCGGGCTGCGGTATGTTCATACGTTGATGCGGAAATGGGCCGCATCGGGGACGTACGGCCGCCAAGTGCCCAAAGCAGGCACTAAGTAGGCACACGGCCGGTGGAATGGTATTTGGGGCGTATGGGGATTCGACGGTCAGATCCGGTTTTCCGGGCGGCGCGCGGCGCTGCAGCCGTGGCGGCATGCCTTTTCCTAACCAATTGTGCCTCTTCGAGCCTGTCCAGCCGGGTCGACCCGAAATATGGCGTTTCCAGCAGTCCCCGGGTCGTCGCGCTCGGGGATCCCGTGCCAAAGGGCGGCGGAACCTACCGCGTCGGCAAACCCTATACCGTCGCGGGACGGGTCTATGTTCCGGAAGAAGACGTCAATTATCGCGAGGAAGGCCTGGCTTCCTGGTACGGCGATGATTTTCATGGTCGCCTGACCGCCAATGGCGAAGTGTTCGACATGGCGTCGTTGTCCGCGGCCCATCCCACGCTTCCGATGCCGTGCTATGCGCGCGTCACCAATCTCAGCAACGGCAAATCTCTGATCGTCCGGGTCAACGATCGCGGCCCATATCACGGCAACCGGGTCATGGACGTCTCCAGCCGGGCTGCCGAACTGCTCGAATTCAAGGGTAATGGCATCGCGCGCGTGCGGGTCGAATATGTCGGCCGGGCGCCGCTCGAAGGCTCCGACGACCGCCAGTTGATGGCGACTTTGCGCACCGGCGTGCCGGCTCCGTCACCTTCGCTGGTCCGGGTGGCGTCCGCCCGTCCGTTCGTTCCGGAAATGTCCGGATCGTCCCGTCCGATCCGCGGCGAGGTTCCGATGCCGGAAGGGCGGCCCTACAGCCTCGGCAATACGTCAGGGGATCAGGCGTCGCTGTCGGCTACCTCGGAGATGTCCGCGTCTGCGCGTTCGCGCTCAAGCGGCCGTATCCTCGAAAATCCGCGCGCGGTGTCGTACGAGGATGATGGTCGATATTCGCCTGATGTCCGATCGGTTTCGGCCTATGCCCCGGTCGATCCGCGCGGCCCCAGCGAGATTTTGGCCGGACGCGGCCTTTACTGAACGGTTTTGGCGCAAGCTCAGCGCCTAACTTCCCTGAGAAACGCAATCAACGCGGCATTGACCTCGGCCGGGCGCTCCTGCTGAATCCAGTGGCCGGCGCCGTCGATGATGAGTTTTTGTCTGAGGTTGAGCAGAATACGCTCCATGCCAGCCACACGCTTGCCGCCCATCAAACCGGTGACAACCGCGTCGTTTGAGCCCGCGATGAACAGTGACGGCTGAGCGATCAGCGCGCTTTGCCATGGCGCCGTCAGTTCCCAGTTGCGGTCGATGTTACGGTACCAATTGAGCCCGCCCCGGAATCCGGTTTTCCGGTAAATCTCGCTGAAATAGGACAATTCGGTTTCGCTGAGCCAGTCCGGCACAGGCGTGATGACGCTGACATCGCCGAGAAATCCCTGGCCGTCCGCGATGAACAGGGACACCTCAGGGTCCGAAAATCCGCGCCCGAACACGGTTCGCATCGTCAGATCGACATCGCGCTCCAATTCGCGCTCCGCGACGCCGGGTGCCTGAAAGTATTGCCAATAGAAATTGCGGATGCCGATATCGCGCAAACTTTCGAGTGGCCGGCTACGCCCTCGAACAGGCGGGGGCACGCTCAAGCCCGCAACCGCGGTGAATACATCGGGGCGGAACATCGCGGCATGCCAGGCAACCGGCGCGCCTCAATCATGGCCGACAATAACAGCCTGCTTTTCCCCGAGCGCTGCGACCAGCGTGACCATATCGCCGACGTGATCGAAGATGCTGTACGCATTGATCTCGGCGGGCGCGCTGGTTCGGCCAAATCCCCGCATGTCGGGTGCCGCGACACGGAAGCCGGCCGCCGCCAATGCCGGGATTTGATGCCGCCAGGAATGGGACAATTCCGGCCAGCCATGGCAGAGCAATACCAGCGGGCCTTCGCCCTGTTCGAGCAGGAATATCTCGATCCCGTTGGCGGAAATGGTGCGTGAGGATGGCATCGCTTTTCGGCCTTCTTTCCACGACTTTTTCGAAAGATTTGCAATCCAGCGCGAGATGGATATCTGCCAAACTATAGACGGTCCGGCGAAAACATCCCTGCGACCGGATTCACCTTGTGGCCGAGCGTAAAACCTGTGTTGTTCCCGATACTTCCAACTGTTAGAGCATGATCCGGGAAAGTGGGGTGGTTCTCCGAACACGATCCTAGTCTACCCCCCTAGGGCGTACCGATGACTGGCAAGATATCATCCACACGCAAGGACGGGCCCGCGCCCCCGTGGCGCGGCCTGATGGCAGCCGCGATCGTCATCGCGGTGGGGTGGGGCGGCATGGTCTACGCCGCCAACAACAGCGTGCAGGGCGCCAAGAAGGACGAGCTTGGCTTCGACGGCGATGCGCCGACCGCGATCCTGATCGAGGCCTCCAGCGGCAGCGTATTGTTCGAGAAGAACGCCGACGAATTGCGGGCGCCGTCCAGCATGATGAAGCTGATGACCGCGGAAGTCGTGTTCCACGCCCTCAAACAGGGCGACATTAAACTGACCGACGAATACCGCGTCAGCGAGTATGCTTGGCGCAAGGGTGGCGCACCTGCCGGCGGCTCAACGATGTTCGCCGCCATTCACAGCAAGATTTCCGTGGACGATCTCTTGCACGGCGCGCTGATTCAGAGCGGCAACGATGCCTGCATCGTGCTGGCGGAGGGAATCGGCGGCACCGAAGACGGCTTTGCGCAGATGATGACTAAACGCGCCCGCGAGTTGGGGCTGACGCGCTCGACCTTTGCCAATTCCAACGGCCTGCCCAACCCCGGCAACAAGATGACGGTGCGTGAGCTAGCAACGCTTGCGCGCTACGTGATCCAGACCTACCCCGATTTCTACAAGATATTTGGCGAGCGCGAATTCACCTGGAACAAGATACGGCAGCCGAACCGCAATCCACTGCTGACTTCGCTCGACGGCGCCGACGGCCTCAAGACCGGATATACCAAGGAGGGCGGCTACGGCATGGTCGGCTCCGCGGTGCAGAACGGCACCCGCCTGATCGTCGTCATCAACGGTCTCGACGATCCCGAAGATCGCGCCACTGAAGCGAAAAAAATGCTCGAATGGGGATTTAAGAATTTCGAAGTCCGGACCTTGTTCGCCGCGGATCAGACGGTCGGCTACGCCAAGGTGTTTGGCGGCGAGAGCCGTTCGGTGAAGCTCACGAGCCACGAACCAGTCAAGGTCATGGTGCAGAAAAACGGCACCGATAAATTGATAGCGCGCGTTGTCTATAGTGGGCCGGTCCGTGCTCCCTTCGAATCCGGCCAGCAGGTCGGCGTCGTCAAGGTCTGGCGTGGCGCCAACATCGCCGTGGAGACGCCGATTTACACGGCGGAATCGATCGGCAAGGGATCGACGATGCGGCGGGCGATCGATGGCGTGAGCGAACTGGTGATCGGGATGTTCCGCGCCGGCGCCGAGAAACTCTAAACATGGCCGAGGCAGCGGTTAAACGAACTCCCGGGCGCGGACGATTCATCTCCTTTGAGGGTGGAGAGGGATCCGGCAAGTCCACGCAGATCAAAACGCTGAGCGAGCGTCTGGATGCCGCAAAGCTGCGCGCCATTGTCACGCGCGAACCCGGGGGATCGCCGGGCGCCGAAATCATCCGGCATCTGGTGTTATCGGGAATGGGCAAATTGCTGGGCCCGGACGCCGAGACGCTGTTGTTTGCGGCCGCGCGCGACGACCATGTGCGATCAGTGATCCAGCCGGCGCTGAACCAGGGAATTTGGGTGCTTTGCGACCGGTTCTCGGATTCGACGCGGGTCTATCAGGGCAGGCTCGGGCAGGTGGCTCCCGCGATCCTCAATGCGATGGAACGGGTGACCATTGGCGATCTCAAGCCGGATTTGACGATCATTCTGGATATCCCGGTTGAGATCGGCATGCAGCGCGCGGCCGCGCGGCGCGGCGCAAGTGCGCCCGACAGATTCGAATCTGAAGACGTCAAGTTTCATCAGGAATTGCGCGACGCCTACCGCCAGATCGCCGCTGCCGAACCGCAACGATGCGTGTTGATTGACGCCAACGCCGACGCCGGCACGGTCGCCGCCAGCGTGTGGGCCGCCTTGCGCGACCGGTTCTTTGCGGCCGGCGCCGCCAACATGGCCAGTTCAGCATGAGCGCCCGTCAGGTCGAACCAAAGATCAGCGTCGCGCTTCCGCGCGAGACATCAGCGTTTTTCGGGCATCACGAAGCCGAGACGGCCTTGCTGAGCGCCTATCGAAGCGGGCGAATTCCACATGCATGGTTGATCGGTGGCGCACAAGGCATCGGCAAGGCTACGCTGGCCTACCGGATGGCGCGGTTCGTTCTCGCGCATCGCGATCCCCTGGCTGCGGACGTACAACACGCCCTGACATTGAATGTCGATCCCTCCGATCCAGTCGCTCGCCACGTCGCGGCCAACGCCCATGGCGGTCTGCTCACGCTGGAGCGGAGCCTCAACGACAAGGGCGTGATGCGCACAGTCATAACGGTCGACGAGACTCGGGAGACGATCTCGTTTTTCGGCTCTACCGCAGCCGTTGAAGGCTGGCGGGTCTGCATCGTCGATACCGTCGATGAACTCAATCCAAACGCCGCCAACGCGCTGCTCAAGATCCTCGAGGAACCGCCGCGCCAATCGCTGTTTCTCCTGGTCAGCCATGCGCCCGCGCGGGTGCTGCCGACCATCCTGTCACGCTGTCGCAAATTGATGTTGCGGCCGCTCGCGACCGCCGACGTGATCCAGGCGGCGGCGCTGGCCGCCAGCATTGAGAGGAACGACCCCGCGCTATCAGAAGCGGCGGAGGCGGCGGAGGGCAGCGTCGCCCGCGCACTGACGCTATTGGGGGGCGATGCCGTCAAACTTCACCAGCGGACCGCGGCGCTGCTGGCAACGCTGCCACAGGTCGATCCGCGCGAATTGCATGCGCTGGGCGACGCGCTGGGTGGCAGCGACCGGGTGGCGCTGGCGGCCTTTATCGACAGCGTCGACCGCTGGGTCAGCGAACGCCTGCGCAGCGACGATGCCAATGCCAATGCGAACCTGCCCCGCCTTGCACGGCTGGCGGAGGTGTGGGAAAAGATCAACCGCGCCGCGCGCGACACCGAAGCCTATAATCTTGAACGAAAACCGCTGGTTTTCTCGGTGTTCGGGCTGCTTGCGGAGGCGATCGGCTGACCGGCCGGATTTACCAGACCGCATCACCGCGCGTTGAAAGATAAAGCGATGAAAGGCCTTCGCAACGATGGCGAATGCAACCAACTTGCCCCGTGAGTCCTACTACATCACGACCGCGATCGCGTACCCCAACGGGGCGCCACATATCGGTCACGCCTATGAGGCGATTGCGACCGATGCGCTGGCCCGTTTTCAGCGGCTCGACGGCAAGGATGTGTTTTTTCTGACCGGAACCGACGAGCACGGCCTGAAGATGATTCAGACCGCGCAAAGCGAGGGAATGACCCCGCTCGATCTCGCGACCCGCAATGCCGGGCGATTCAAGGAGATGGACCAGCGCCTGAACGTTTCGTTCGATCGGTTCATCCGCACTTCCGAAGAGCAGCATCATCGCTCGGTCCAGGAAATCTGGAAACGGATGGAAGCGAATGGCGACATTTATCTGTCGAGCTATGCCGGCTGGTATTCGGTGCGCGACGAGGCCTATTACGCCGAAGACGAAACCGTTGTCGGGGAAGACAAAGTACGGCGCGGGCCGCAGGGCACGCCGGTCGAATGGGTCGAGGAAAAGAGCTATTTCTTCAAGCTGTCGGCCTATCAGGACAAGCTTCTGGCGCTTTACCAAAATCAGCCTGACTTCATCGGCCCGGACTCGCGCAAGAATGAAGTCGTGAGCTTCGTCAAAAGTGGCTTGCGGGATCTGTCGATTTCGCGAACCACCTTCGATTGGGGCGTCAAGGTACCCGGCGCACCCGAGCACGTGATGTATGTGTGGGTCGATGCGCTGACCAACTACATCACCGGCGTCGGCTTTCCCGATGAGAGCGATGCGAACTGGCGCTACTGGCCGGCCGACGTGCATATCATCGGCAAGGACATCATCCGTTTTCACGCCGTGTACTGGCCGGCGTTCCTGATGTCGGCGGGCATTCCGATCCAAAAGCGCGTCTTCGCCCATGGCTTTCTGTTCAACAGGGGCGAGAAGATGTCGAAATCGGTCGGCAACGTGGTCGACCCGTTCAATCTCGCCGATCAATACGGCGTCGATCAGATGCGCTATTTCTTCCTGCGCGAGGTGCCGTTCGGACAGGACGGCAGCTACAACCATGAAGCCATCGTGGCGCGCATCAATGCCGACCTCGCCAACGATCTCGGCAATCTGGCACAGCGTTCGCTGTCGATGATCGCCAAACAACTCGGCGGCGTGCTGCCGGAGCCCGGCGCTTTCAGCGACAATGACAAGGCGATCCTGGCGCAAGCCGATGCCATGATCGCTCAGGCTCGAACCGCGATGGCAACCCAGCAAATCCATCAGGCGCTCAATGCAGTCTGGGCGGTGGTGGCCGAAGCCAACCGCTATTTCGCGGGCGAGGCGCCGTGGGCGCTGGCGAAGACCGATCCGCAGCGTCAGAAAACGGTGCTGTACGTGACCGCCGAAGTGGTTCGTCAGGTGGCCATCCTGGCGCAACCGGTCATGCCCGACTCCTGCGCGAAGATGCTGGACGTTCTCGGCGTTGCCGCCGACCAGCGGGATTTCAGTTTCCTTGGCGGCGGCACGCGCATCAGGCCAGGCACCGCGCTGCCGGCGCCGACGGGAATCTTTCCGCGCTATGTTGAACCAACCGCGGCCTGAATGGTTTGAAAGCGATGCTCGTCGACAGCCACTGCCATCTCGATTTTCCTGACTTCGCCGACGATCTCGATGGCATCGTGGCGCGCGCGGCGAGTGCGGGGATCGGACGCATCGTCACGATCTCGACGCGAGTGAAGCGCCTTGCCGCGCTGCTTGCGATCACCGAACGCTTTCCGAATGTCTATTGCTCGGTCGGCACCCATCCGCATCAGGCCGACGAAGAAGACGGGATTCCTGCCGACGAACTGATTGCATTGACAGGGCATCCCAAGGTCGTGGCGCTCGGCGAAGCTGGGCTGGATTATTTTTATCAGCACGGCTCCCGCGAAGCGCAGGAACGCGGGTTTCGCGTGCACATTGCGGCCGCGCGCGCGACCGGGCTGCCGCTCGTGATTCACACCCGCGAGGCTGATGAAGACTGCGCGCGAATCCTCGATGACGAAATCGCCAAGGGGCCGTTTCGCGCGGTGCTACATTGCTACACCGGCGGGCGTGAGCTCGCGATGAAAGCGATTTCGCTCGGTCTGTCGATTTCATTTACGGGCATTCTGACCTTCAAGAACTCGCAAGCCCTACGCGATCTCGCCGCCGAACTTCCGGCCGATCGCATCATGGTCGAGACCGACGCGCCTTTTCTGGCGCCGGGAAAATTCCGCGGCAAGCGCAACGAGCCTTCCTTTGTGGTGGAGGTCGCCAAGGTGCTGGCGGAAACCCGCGGCGTTTCGCTTGAGGAGATTTCACGCCAGACGACGGAAAACTTCTTCCGCCTTTTCAGCAAGGTGCCGCCGCCGGAAACGGCGGCATGACGCTGACGCTCACGATCCTCGGCTGCGGATCATCGGCGGGCGTGCCGCGTCCGGCGCTCGGCTGGGGCGCGTGCGATCCCAACAACCCGAAAAATCGCCGCCGGCGCTGTTCGCTACTGGTTGAACGAGCGGGGGATCACGGAATCACCCGGATCGTGATCGATACGTCGCCCGACCTGCGCGAGCAGTTGATCGACACTGATGTCGATCATATCGACGCGGTGTTTCTGACCCATGAGCACGCCGATCAGACCCATGGGATCGACGATCTGCGCTCGGTGGTGCTGCACCAGCGCAAGCGCATTCCGTTCTATCTGAACCGATCAACAGCCGATCATATCCTGTTGCGATTTTCCTATTGCTTCGTCTCACCGCCGGGCAGCGACTATCCGCCGATCCTGGACAATCATTCCATCGAAGCCGGCGAAAGCCGGACTATCGAGGGGAAGGGCGGTCCGGTGACGCTGTCCGCCTTCATCCTGCAACACGGGAACATTCCCGCTCTCGGCTATCGCATCGGCGACGCCGCCTATACGCCTGATGTCAACGACATCCCGCCAGAGAGCTGGCCATGGCTGGAAAATCTCGAGCTCTGGATCATCGATGGGCTGCGGTATGCCGGGCATCCCAGCCATTTCAGCGTCAACGACGCGCTGGCCTGGATCGGCCGCTTCAAGCCGCGCCGCGCCGTGATCACCAACATGCATTCCGATCTGGATTACGAAGTGCTGCGCCAGAGCCTGCCGCCGGAAATTATCCCGGCCTATGACGGCATGCGGCTGACGCTGGAGCGGGCAGGCTAAAGCGCACAAGCGCGTCCTGGTCTCAGATCTTGTGCAGCTCCAGCGACGCCGGATGAAACAGTTCTTCCGGCGTAAGTAGCCGGGTCGATAATCCCTCCGCGTGGTGCTGCCGGAGGAATCGCGTCAGCACGTGGCGGTTCGGCTCCAACCCGTAGGCCCAATAATCATCGCCCATCAGCAGGCGAGCGGCCCGGACTTGTTCTTCGACAAAAGGCAACGTCATCTTGGTGGCGGAAGTATCGGCCAGTCGCGTGACTGCGATCTGCTTGGAACGTTCAAAGGCCTTGAAGACCGCAACGGGCAGCCATGGATGCTTCTCGGCGAGAGAGCGCCTAATCCCCAACGTATGCATGATGGGAAAAAGCTTTGTCCGTCGATACCAGTCGGTTGCGGTGTGCTGAGGGTCAGCGAAGAGATAGCCGACATTGGGATGGCCCCGGTCGAAGCAGGAGGGAGCGCGCGGCCCGATCACCGCGTCCAGTTCTCCGTTGGCCAGCAGATCGGAAATGGTCACATCCGGGCTGGCATTTTCGACGACCACGCCCTCCGGCAGGTTGAGACTGATCTTCTCGACGCGACCGGGATTCTCGTAGCCGCCTCTGACCCAGGTGATGTCCGAAGGGCGGATTCCGTAATCCTCTTCAAGGAACAGGCGGACCCAAATATTGGCGGTGAGTTGATATTCCGGCACGCCGACGCGGCGGCCTTTCAGGTCGGCCGGCGATTTGATCCGGTCGGTGCGCACATAGATCGAAGTGTGCCGGAACGCACGCGACGGGAACACCGGAACGGCGATATAGGGGCTGGTTCCGGCCGCCGTCTTGACGCTGTAGCTCGAGAGCGACAATTCACAGATGTCGAAATCCGCATGCCTGAAGGCACGGAAGAAAATCTCCTCAGGCTCCAGCAGCATGATTTGCGGATCGACGCTGTCGATCTGCACCGAGCCATCGACCAGTGGACGCATCCGGTCGTAGTCGCCGATCGCGACCGAAAGTTGAAGTTTGCTCATGATTATTCCATCAGGCTTGCAAGGAAGGACCGGTAGCGGCTGCAGCCCCACCAGTGGTGCTGGCCCGCGGAAGCAGACCCATCAGTATACTCGCGATAGCGCCGATCAATACCGATCCGCCAGCGACCGCGAAGATCGTCGGCACATCCCATTGAGCACCGACCATCTGGCCGACGACCAAAGGCCCCGTCACCGACCCGAGCCGGCCGATCCCTGTGGCCCAGCCGACACCCGTAGACCGAATCGCAACCGGATAATAGATCGCCGACATGGCGATCAGCGCCGAACTCGCGCAGCCCAGCAGCAATCCGAACAGACCTTGCGCCACCATGACAGCGTCGAGCGAAGGCGCAGACCATCCGACCATCGCATAAGCGAGAGCACCCAACGCGAGAGTCGGCGGAAGTACTCGCAACACTCCCAGACGGTTCAGCAGCATTCCGGCGGCCGCCGAACCGAACAACGACCCGAAATTGAAGAGCGCAAGCGCCAATGCGGATTGCTCGGCAGCGATGCCCGTCCGGCGCAACAAAATGGGGCTCCATGCCGAATTGGTGACCAGGATCATGAAGGTGAAGAAAAAGCTGATCCACAATAGAGTTGTGCCCGTGGCACGCCCGGACCTGAACAGTTCGAGTACATGCGCCTTGGTGGCGGCCTCTCTGATGAACTCGAATTGCGTTTCATTGGTGATCGAGACGTCGGGAAAGATGCGGCGCAGGATCCGGCCGATCTGATCTGCCGGCTTGCCCGCCGCAACCATGAAGGTCACGGATTCAGGAAGCACCGCTGCGAGGATCAGCGACAACAAGATCGGCAGCACACCGCCCACAAGGAAAACCGAATGCCAGCCATAGGCCGGAATGATCCACGATCCCAATACCCCGCCAATGACGCCGCCGAGCGGAAAACCCGCCCATAGCAGGCTGACTACGGTCGCCCGCCGCGCTTTCGGAACATACTCCGAGCCGAGACTGATAAAGCTCGGCAATGCGCCGCCCAGTCCGAACCCCGTCAGAAACCGGCAAACAAGCAGTTGGGGCAGATCGCCGACATAGGCCGTTGCGAGCGTAAAGACGCCGAAGCAAAAGGTGGCGGCGACAAGAATCCGCTTGCGGCCGACACGGTCGGCGAGCGGTCCAAGCAGAAAGGCGCCCAACGCCAGACCGGCCAGCGCTGCACTGAACACGAATCCGAACACCGGCGGCGCGATGTGGAGTTGTGCGATCATCGCAGGCGCCGCCAACCCGATCGACTGCAAATCCAGGCCATCCAGCATGGCCACCAATCCGCACAGCCCGATCACGGTCCACTGCGCGCGACCGATGGGGCGGCTTTCGATCAGTGCCCCGACGTCCAAAATGTGTTCCGCCATTTCCTTGTCCCCCCGCGGCTGTGCCGCCATCGTCTTTTTTATTTAGGTCCCGGTTTTGATTGGATCATCATGCTGCCAGATTGGCGATGATCCTTTCAAGCACAAGCGCGGCCACATCAGCATCTTCCGGATCGACCCCCGCCAGCGCCTTCCGGTTGATCGCGGCCCCGATGGGCAACAGTTCCGTCTCCAATGCCCGTCCGGACCTGGTCAGGAACAAATGGTACTTGCGGCGATCTTCTCCGCGCTGTGTGCGGCGCAGAAAGCCTTTGCGCTCCAGCGTCGACAAAACCGAGGTCAGCGATGCTTTCCGGACCCGCATCCGGTCGGCGAGGGCGACTTGGGTGAGCCCTTCCTCCAGCCACAGCATGCGCAATACCGCCCATTCGGCAGCGCTGACGTCATGCGGCACAAGCTGGTCCACCAGCCGCGCCACAAAGGCCCGATGGGCCTGACGCACCAGAAAGCTGAGGCTGCGATCCGTCAGCGCCGGCGCTAGGTCGGTGCTTCCTGAACGCTGAGCGGGCGCCGCTTTCGTGGCTGTCGATGGCATATGCCTCTGTCCCCGGGGGTGATCGCAATTTCTTGCCAAATATCGTATGGCTCCATACTATCTCGCGCAAGAACAACTTCATTGAGGGGAGCGACGATCCACCATGACCGACAATGCATCCGAGACGATCGCCGCGGCGACCCGCGAACTGGTCGACGCCAACCACATCCTGTTCGATCAAGGCGTGGTCGACGGGTTCGGCCACGTCAGCGTGCGTCATCCCGTTCGACCCGCTCACTTTCTGCTCGCCAGAAGCATGGCGCCGGAACTCGTCACTGAAAAGGACATCCTCGAGTTTGATCCCAACGGGGAAGCCGTCGAGGCGGGCGGACCGACAGCCTATCTGGAGCGCTACATCCACAGCGAGATTTTTCGCACGCGACCGGATGTGAATGCGGTCGTGCACAGCCATTCGCCTTCGGTGGTTCCGTTCAGTGTGGTGACCGGCACCAGACTGCGCGCGATCTGTCACATGTGCGGTTTTCTCGGCAGCGATACGCCGGTGTTCGAGATCCGAGACTTTGCCGGCCCGGGCAGCGATCTTCTGATCCGCGACAATAGCTTGGGTGCGGCTTTGGCGAAAAGTCTGGGTGATCGTCCCGCGGTATTGATGCGCGGCCACGGCTCGACAGTGGTCGGCAGCAATGTGCGTCAGGTTGTGTTCCGCGCGGTCTATACGGAAGTGGGCGCGCGCCTGCAGTCCGAAGCGATGCGGCTCGGACCCGTGACGTATCTGACCGAGGAAGAAGCCGCGGCAACCACAGCGACCAATAACGGGGTCATTGACCGGGCGTACCTGCTTTGGCTGAAGGCGGCCCGAAACCGATCGATGGCCGGTTAAAGATTGTTTTACGTCAAGAACGCCTTGGCTGAATCGACCTGATTGCGCAGGATGAATTTCTGAATCTTGCCAGTTGAGGTCTTGGGGATCGGGCCGAACACCACGGCTTTCGGCGTCTTGAAGCCGGACATCTGGCTGCGGCAAAACGCGATGATGTCGGCTTCGGTGGTTTGCGCGTTGTCCTTCAATTCGACAAAGGCGCAGGGCACTTCGCCCCATTTGCGGTCCGGTTTCGCCACCACGGCCGCGAACAGCACGGCAGGATGCTTGTAGAGCACATCCTCGACCTCGACCGAACTGATGTTCTCGCCGCCCGAAATGATGATGTCCTTCGAGCGATCCTTGATGATGACGTAGCCATGTTCATCGAGTACGCCGAGGTCGCCGGTGTGAAACCAGCCGCCGGCGAAGGCTTCGCGGGTGGCCTTTTCGTTCCTGAGATAGCCCTTCATCACGATATTGCCGCGGAACATCACCTCACCGATGGTCTCGCCGTCACGCGGCACTTCCAGCATGGTTTCCGGGTCGATCACGGTGACGTCTTCCTGCAACGGATAGGCCACGCCCTGGCGGCGTTTGAGTTGCGCACGTTGATCGGCGGGCAATTGATCCCAGCCCGGCTGCTCCGCGCAGACCGATGCGGGGCCGTAGACTTCGGTAAGCCCGTAGACATGCGTCAGCTTGATGCCGATGCGCTCAGCGCCTTCGAGCACGGCAACCGGCGGCGCTGCACCCGCAATCAGGCCAACGACCGGCCGCGCGGCTGATTGCTTCGGCGCATCCGGTGCGTTGATCAGCGTGTTGTAGACGATCGGCGCGCCGCACATATGGGTGACGCCGTGTTTCGGAATCAGCTCAAAAATCTTGCCGGGATCGACCTTGCGAAGACAAACATTGACCCCGGCTGCCGCGGCGATGGTCCAGGGAAAACACCAGCCGTTGCAGTGAAACATCGGCAGCGTCCATAGATACACCGGATGCTGACCGAGATTACCGGCAAGGATATTGCTGACGGCGTTGAGATAGGCGCCGCGGTGATGGGTGACGACGCCCTTGGGATTACCCGTGGTGCCTGACGTGTAGCTCAGCGCAATCGCGTTCCATTCGTCCTGCGGCAACCGCGCAACAAAATTCTCGTTGCCCTGCGACAGCGCGTCTTCATATTCGATCTCGCCAATTCGTTTGCCGCCGGCGAAAGCCTTGTCGTCGACGTCGATGACGAACGGCTTCGGGCCGCTCATCAAGGCGAGGGCTTCCGATATCACGCCGGCAAATTCCGGATCGACCAGGATGATTTTCGCGCCGCCGTGATCGAGCTGGAACGCGATGGAGGTCGCATCGAGCCGGATGTTGAGCGCGTTGAGAACGGCGCCGGCCATCGGGACCGCAAAATGCAATTCATTCATCGCCGGGATATTCGGCAGCATCGCCGCAACGGTATCGCCATGGCCGATGCCTCGGCCGACCAGATAGGACGCAAAGCGCCGGCAGCGCGCATAGGTCTGCGACCAGGTAAAAACGCACCCCTCATACACGGTGCTGACATGATCGGGATAGATCGCGGCAGTGCGCGCCAAAAAACTCAACGGCGTCAAGGCGACGAAATTGGCCGGCGTCTTGTCCAGACCGATATCGTAATGGTTTTGCGCAACGCTCATGGGCCGTCATCCATTTCGCGAGATTAATTTGACAGGAACCCGATCGATATCCACGGAAATATCGCCACGACGATCAAGCCCACCAGCAGCGCCAGCATATAGCCCCAAATCGGGCGAATGCCCTCGGCCGGATCGACCCGCCCGATGGCGCAGGCGGCATAATAGCCCACTCCGAACGGCGGGGCGAACAATCCAATGCCCATCGCGAGAATGATGATCATCGCATAATGGACCTCATGGACGCCGACGGCCTTGGCGATCGGAAACAACAGCGGCCCAAACAGCACGATGGCCGGAATGCCCTCGAGCACGCTGCCCAGGATCGTGAACGCCACGATCGATACCGCGATAAAGGTCGCGGAACCGCCGGGCAGGCCGGTCATCGCAGCGGCCAGCGCGCGCGAAAAGCCAGATTGGGTCAATCCCCAGGCCATGCCGGTAGCGGTGCCGATGATCAGCAAGATTGCACCGGACAGGCACGCCGTCTCGATCAGCATCGGCATCAGCCGCCGCCAGTCGAAGCAGCGATAGACCAGAAGACCGATGACAACCCCGTAGACGATCCCGATGGTGGAGACTTCCGTCGCGGTCGCAATCCCCTCGACCACAGCGGCGCGGATCACGAATGGCAGCGCCAGTGCGGGCAGGGCGATGATGAAAGACTTGATGATTTCGCGGCCGGTGGCGCGCTTGACGTGACTGAGGTCCTCGCCGCGATAGCGCCACCACACCAGTGCCGACAGCGTGATCGCCAGCACGACGCCCGGCAACAGGCCGCCGGTAAACAGCGCCGAAATTGAAACGCCGGTCACCGAGCCGATGGTGATCAGGACGAGGCTCGGCGGAATGGTTTCGGTCTGGGCGCCGGTCGCGGCGAGCAGGGCGACGAGATCGCCGGACTTGGCGCCACGCAGCTTCATCTCCGGAAACAATACCGGCGCCACCGCGGCCATGTCCGCGGCCTTCGAGCCTGAAATGCCCGAGACCAGATACATCGCGCCGACCAACACATAGTGCAGGCCGCCGCGGACATGGCCGAGCAGGCTCGACAGAAACGCCACCATCGCGCGCGCCATGCCGGTCATCTCGATCAGCAGGCCCAGAAACACGAACAGCGGCACCGCCAACAAAATCAGATGGCTCATGCCCTCGTCCATCCGGCCCACCAGCACGGTCACCGGTGTGCGCGTGGTCAGGGCGAGATAGCCGAAGATCGAAAGCCCGAACCCGAAAGCAATGGGCACGCCGGTGAAGACGCAGAAGCCGGCAACGCCAACAAAGAAGATCACCAGATTGAGATTGCCGAGCGGCTTCAGCCACGGTGCTGCGAGCCAGAAAACCGCAATCAGCAACGCGACCGATATCCCCGCGCGCAGCACCAGCCCGATATCGCCGACCCGCACCAGCCGCAGACAGGCAAACAGTGCCATCAGGCAAATGCCGGTCGGCAGCGCCGCGGCGCGCCAGGAATTGGAGATCTGCAGGGCGGGCGTGGTGATAAAACTTTCGTCATAGGCAAATTCGTAGGCGGGCCTCGCGATCAGCAGCAAAAACGCCAGCGCGGCGCAGGTCGCCACGACGTCGAGATAGGCGCGCAACGCCGGTCTCGCGCTGGCGACCACGGCCGTCATCCGCATGTGCTCGGAGCGCCGAAACGCCACCGCCGCGCCCAGCATCGCCAGCCACAGGAACAGGATCGACGCCAGTTCGTCCGACCAGATCAGCGGCCGCTGCAAGCCATAACGTGCCACTACGCCCGCAAACAGGATGACGATCTCGGCGACCACCAGCAATGCGGCCGGAATTTCGACCAACATTCCAAGCCAGGCCTCAAGCGTCGCCACGAGCGAACGGCGGCGAGGGGACGTCACCTCGCCGGTCACTACTTGCGTCGCTTCGGCCTGAGTCATATCGGTTCCGCGGTCATACCCTGAGGTTTTCCGTTACGACAATTTGCCGACGGATTTTTCCAGGATCGCCCAGGCCTCTTCGCCGTATTTGCCCTTCCATTCCGAGTAGAACCCGGCCGCCCGCAGCTTTTCGCGGAACGGCGCGACATCCGGCTGGTTGAAGGCCAGGCCCTTGGCCGTAAGCTCCTGGCGTACGGTCGCATTGAGCTGTTCGGTGTCGACCCGGGCTTTGACGGCTGCCGCGTTGATATTTTTGGCCACAATGGTGCGGATATCCTCCGGCAGCGCTTCCCAGGCCTTACGGTTGGCCAGGAACCAGTAACCGTCCCACATGTGGTTGGTCAGCGAGCAGTATTTCTGCACCTCGTACAGTTTCGCGGTCGAAATCAGCGCCAGCGGGTTTTCCTGGCCTTCGACGATCTTGGTCTGCAGCGCCGAATAGACTTCGTTGAAATTGATCGAGGCGGGCGCCGCATCGAATGCCTTGAACATCGAGGTCCACAGCGGTGACACCGGCACGCGAATCTTGAAGCCTTTGTAATCCTCGGGTCCGGCGATGGGTCTGGTCGAGGAGGTGGTTTGCCGGAAGCCGTTGTCCCAGATCTTTTCCATCGCGACGATGTTGGCCTTGGCAATCTGCCCGCGCACATAGGCGCCGAGATCGCCGTCCATGGCCTTCCAGACCGTGGGATAATCCGGGAACGCAAAACCCATCCCGTTGATCGACGCGGCCGGCACCAGCGTCGCCAGGATCAGGCCCGACATTGTGAAGAACTCGACGCCGCCCGAACGCAACTGGCTCAACACGTCGGTGTCGGCCCCAAGCTGGTTGTTCGGAAAGATCTGAATATCGACCC
Source organism: uncultured Alphaproteobacteria bacterium (assembly GCA_963790595.1). Classification (GTDB taxonomy): domain Bacteria; phylum Pseudomonadota; class Alphaproteobacteria; order Rhizobiales; family Xanthobacteraceae; genus Bradyrhizobium. The sequence continues at coordinate 240,364 of CAWBPE010000017.1, forward strand.
GGCCGTTGGTTTCGGTCTTGATCGCCGCCGACATCTCCTTGGCGCGGGTGTTCAGCGGATGCGCATCCGGCAGGTTATTGGCAAATTTGTAGGTAAATTCGGCCGCTTGCGCGCGCGCGACGAACGGCGCACCGACGCTGCCGATCACCGCCGAGGCCGCAGATGCCTTCAATAAGGTGCGTCGTGAAAAGCTCATTGGTTCATCTCCCTGATATTCTTATATTTTGATCATACGGACCCGGCGCCGCCGGGTCACGAGCCGTCTTTGACCGGCTTATTGCCCGCTTTCGATGTAAATACCAAGCCCTCCTGCGATCTGGCTTTTTGTCGCGGAATTCCGCGCGAGACTGGCTCGCGGAAGCCTGTCAGTGATGACGGCAAAACCGGCGCGTTAAGCAATGGGGGAGGCCATTGAGATCGGCTTTGCGATTGCCAAGTTTTGCGATTGCCAAGACCCTCCTCGCCGACGGCTGGAAACTCGTCCTGGCCGACCCCGTGTAAGCCCATTCCCATGCCGCGTGCGCCCGGCTCGACGCACGGCGGCCAATGCCACCCAATCACGCGATCCTCGTCGAGCCACTACAGCGTCACCGGACGAGATCGTCAGCGCCGCCGTGTTCCTGCTAGACGGCAGCAACGCCAGTTCTATGACCGCGCACTTCTTCAACATCGATGGCGGCGGCCGAATATCAGCCAGACCTGGAGCAGAAATTGGATTGCGACTAAGAAATTGGATTGCGACTAAGCAGGAACAGTAGAATTTAGTTCTAACTATCTGGAATATATGTATATAAAAATATTCCATAATATACCTTATGCGAATATCGTGTTTTTGGATCCGCAGGTCCGTTCAACACGCCATAGTGTTTGGAAAAATCGACGACACCATTGTCCACGTCCTGGGTGCCTCCCTATCTCTCGGATACAGCAAACACCATCCTGATCAGGAAACCTCCATGGCCAAGCTCGACGGCAAGATTGCTCTCATTAGCGGAGGCACCAGCGGCATCGGTGCGGAGACCGCCAAACTCTTTCAGTCCGAAGGTGCAACGGTGGTTGTTACCGGCTCCAGCGAGCGCTCGGTGGAAGCTGCCAGGAAAGCGCTCCCCGGGATCGAGGTGTTGCTCTCCGACGCTGGCGACGTGGCCGCAACCAAGATTTTGGTCGATCGGGTCGCGGCCAAGCACAGGCGGATCGATGTCCTGTTCGTCAACGCAGGCATCGCCAAGTTCGCGCCAATCGCACAAGTCGACGAGGCCTTTTACGACAGCCAGTTCGACATCAACGTCAAGGGGGCATTCTTCCTTATCAAGCATGCCATCCCGGCGATTCCGGACGGTGGCGCGATCATCCTGACCGCTTCGGTGGCCGGTGCCAACGGCGGCCTAGGCGGCAGCACGGTCTACGGCTCGACCAAGGCGGCGCTACGGTCGTTCGGCCGGACCATCGCCAAGGAACTGACGCCACGTGGCATCCGCGTCAACACCATAAGCCCTGGTCCAATCATCACCCCGATCCTCGACAAAGGCGGCCTCACGCCCGCCCAAAAGGACAATTTTATCGAGGGGGCGAAAACCCGCATTCCGCTCGGCCGTACTGGAACTGCGGCCGAGGTCGCCGCAGCCGCCCTCTACCTTGCCGCAGATGCCACCTACACCACAGGTGCTGAACTGTTTGTCGATGGAGGCTTGATTGATCTGTAGCGACCTGCGGGCCGTCCATGATGGCGCCATATCTTCGGGCCCCTCGCCGACACCGCCCCCAGCCGTCGCGATTTCGGCGTACCGCATCTCAGCAAACAGCAACATGGTTGATCGCCGCGTCGCGATGTCCGATCGCCCTGTCGGAATTTTTTTCGATTTTCTATGACCCGGATACCGTTCCGTCCCTTTGGGGTTTTGTGCCCTTCCCGACAAAACTGTCCACATGAACCGTCCTCAGGTACCTGCCTGGCGCCGCCACAGCTACACCCAGAAGCGCTTTTCCGCATTGCGGTTGATACCTACGGCGTGCGTCTCTGAGCCATTCGATGCGCGTCGACTGCATATCGATCACTCAACGCCCTCGTCCCAAGGGGCTGTCTTCCCGACGTAAATTGTCGTAACGGAAAAGCCTCGATGCACAATCGAGCAATTCCGATGGTTCACGCAAGTGTGTGGCGGCACGTTATATACATGCGGCCATATCGCATGAACTGCTGCGCGCCGAGGCATCCACCAATCAAACAATAAGGGAGATAAACAAAAATGAGCATTCCCAGGAAAAAGCAAAAACCGGTCACCCATCTGATTAAACAATTGCTTTGCGCCAGCGCCCTGGCTGCCGGCCCGCTGGGCGTCGCCCCGGCTTTCGCGCAGGCGCCGCCCCCGCTTGCCGTATCGGAAAAGCCGCAGGTGACGCCGCCGAAGAACAACTCTCTGCTGCGCGCCCTCACCCCTGCTCCGGCGAAGATGTTGCTCAATCCGCCGGAAAGCGACTGGCTGATGTGGCGCCGCACTTACGACACCTGGGGCTTCAGCCCGCTGAAGCAGATCAACACCGACAATGTGAAGAACCTGACGGTTGCCTGGAGCTGGGCGATGACGCCGGGCGCCACCGAAACCACGCCGCTGGTCCATGACGGTGTGATGTTCCTCTATAATTTTCTCGACAAGGTGCAGGCGCTCGACGCCGCCAATGGCGACCTGCTGTGGGAATACAAGCGCGACATCCCCGCTGAAATCCCGCGCCAGAATGGAAACTTCGCCGCCAAGCGCAACATGGCGATGGTCGACGACAAGTTGATCGTTGCGACCTCAGACGTCCACATCATCGCGCTGGACATGAAGACCGGTAAATTGCTCTGGGACCACCAGACCGAGGACTACAAGAAAGGCTGGCGCTATAGCGGCGGTCCGCTGGTCGCCAACAACGTCATCGTGCAAGGCATGACCGGCTGCGGTAACGCAATGCCCGGCGGCTGCTTCATCACCGGCCACGACATCAACAACGGCAACGAGCTCTGGCGTTTCCACACCGTCGCGCAGCCCGGCGAGCCCGGCGGCGATAGCTGGAACGGCCTGCCGCTGGAGAAGCGCTTCGGCGCCTCGACCTGGAATTCCGGCAGCTACGATCCCGACACCGACACCCTGTTCCTCGGCGTTGGCCAGCCCTACCCCCACATCGCCGAAATCGGCGGCCTGCTGCCGAAAAAGGACGGCGCCAACAACGATGCCCTTTACACCGGCGCTACGCTTGCCCTCGATCCGCATACCGGAAAGCTGAAGTGGTACTACCAGCATTTGCCGAACGACACCTGGGACCTGGACTACGCCTATGAGCGCGTGCTGGTCGACCTTCCCGTCGATGGCAAGGTGCGCAAGGCGCTGGTGACCGTGGGCAAGCTCGGCATCATCGAAGTGCTCGACCGCACCAACGGCCAGTGGCTGTGGGGCAAGGAGACGGTGTACCAGAACGTTATCTCGGCGATCGATCCGAAGACCGGCGCCAAGACGATCAACCAGGCCGCCGTACCGCACATCGGCAAGACCACCACCAACTGCCCGGCGGATCCCGGCAGCCGCGGCTGGCCGGCCACCGCTTACAGCCCGCGCACGCATATGCTGTATTTGCCGCTGAACGAGTATTGCTCTGACACCACGCCGATACCGATCGAGGAAGGCAAGACCTACACCGGCGGCAGCCGCGCGATCTTCGCGCGCGGACAGATTCCGAACAGCGACGGCAAGATCGGTCGCATGGACGGCGTCGATCTGTTTACCCAGAAAGCGGTGTGGTCCGACCGCACGCGCGCGGCGCAGACCGGTGCTGCGATCTCGACCGGCGGCGGTCTTGTGTTCGCCGGCGCGCTGGATCGCTACTTCCGCGCCTATGACGACAAGACCGGCAAGGTGTTGTGGCAGATGCGCACCTCGAACATCGTCAACTCCTTCCCGATCACTTACTCAGTGAAGGGCCGGCAGTATGTCGCTGTCGCGGTGGGTAACGGCTCCAGCCATGCACGTTCGCTGGCCACATTGACGCCGGAGATCGCGATCCCTGATGGCGGCTCCGCCCTGTTCGTGTTCGCGCTGCCGGAAAACAAAAAGTAAATGATGCAACGACGCTTCTTCCGCCCTTCCCTTCACGGCATCGTCGCCACCACAGTCTTGCTGGTGGCGGCGCTCCCCGCGCTGGCGCAAACTGGTGCAGGGAGTGCGGATGCAGGGTCGCGCATCTACGCAAGCAACTGTGCCGCCTGCCATCAGGCCGGCGGCACAGGCATGGCCGACGCCTTTCCGCCGCTGGCCGGCCACTTCCCCGATCTGCTGAAGCCGGCGGACGGGCGGACTTATGTCGGAAAGGTTTTGCTGTTCGGCCTAGAGGGCCAGATCAGCGTCAACGGCGGCAACTATGCCGGCACCATGCCGGACTGGCAGGCACTGAGCGACAACGACATCGCAGCCGTGCTCAATTACATCAGCAACGCTTGGGACAACGGCAAGTCGCTGCCGGCAGGCTTCAGGCCCTTTACGGCCGAGGAGATCAAGGCGCTGCGCACGCCGCCGCTCACATCGGCGGCGGTGTATGCGCTACGGTCAGGTACATTCGGGGGCGGCGCACCGGCGACGGCGAACGGCGCAAGCGGATCGGTGCCGGTCAGTTTCACCGCCGACCAGGTCACCAGCGGCTCCGACATCTATGCGGACCGCTGCGTCCAATGCCACGGCGACAAGCTTGATAATGGCGAGTTCGGCGGCGCGCCGCTCAACGGATCGTATTTCAAGAAGCACTGGGCTGGAGGCTCGGTGGCGGCGTTGGTGGGCTTCATGAAAGCCAAGATGCCGCCGGACCGGCCCGGCAGCCTGACCGACCAAAGCTATGCCGAACTTGCCGCCTTCCTGCTCGACGCCAACGAGTATCCCAAAGGCGACAAGGAATTGCCGAGCGATACACCGTCGCAGCAAGCCATGAGCATGAAACGCGGTCCGTAACCAATCAACGGTCCTAAACCCGGGTTCTCTGGCGTTCGCTCAATCGTTTGGCGAGCCTTTCCAGGTCTTGCTTGCGGCCGCTGCGGATCAGTTCCGAAAATTCGTTTGGATCGATCGATGGTGCATCCGGAGCGTCGGGCGAGACCCTCGCCCATCGCTCCCAAAACCGGCGGAGAAGCCGGATGATGCTTCGAATTTCCCTCATCTCACTTTGAGAGCGACGCGGCCTTTCCGGGGATCGGCGCGACCGGAGATCCCGGGCCGATCTTCTGCAGATTTCCGGTGATGACGCGATCGGTCTCGGACAGGCCGGTCACACTGACGGATTCGCCGTCGGTCGGCCCCAACGAAACCAGCTTCTGCTCGGCCTTGCCGTCGGCGCTGACAACGTAGACGTATTTGCCGAGCTGGCTTGAGCCCAGAGCGGTCTGCGGCACCAGCAGCGCGTCGGCCTCGTCGCGCACATGCAGGCGAACGCGGACATATTGGCCCGGAAGCAGCGTAAACTTCGGGTTGGGTACTGTCGCGCGTGCGGTGATCGTTCCCGTGCCGCGGTCCACGCCATTATCGATGAAGCTGAGTTCGCCCGAATAGCTGTTCGAGGAATCGTCGGGTAACGACACGTTGGCGACGACTTTGCGGGTGGTCCGCGCCGTTTGAATGGCGGCAAGATCCCGCTCGCTGGGATTGAACGTCACGTAGAGCGGATCGAGTTGAACGAGCGTGTTGAGCGTCGTTCCGGCCCCGCCCACGAGGGTGCCGACGGCGGCGCGATTGCGGCCGAGACGGCCATTAAATGGCGCGCGAATTTCGGTATAGGCAAGATTGATCTCGGCGCTATGGACATTGGCGCTGTCCATCGCGACCGACGCTTCGCTTTGGCCGAGCGTGCTGGCACGCTGGTCGTAATTGTCCCTGGCGAGAAAACCGGTTTTGACCAGCTCGTCGCCACGATTGAAGTTCGATCGCGCGTAGCTGAGCGCAGCGACGTTGCGTTGCGCCTGCGCCTTGGCTTGATCGAGCGTGGCGCGGTAATCGCGGTCATCGATCTTGTAGAGGAGATCGCCCTCCTTCACGTCGGCGCCATCTGTCGCCGGCTGCGACTGGATGTATCCGGCCACCTTGGCCTGCAGCGAAACCTCGCGAATGGACTCGGTGCGGGCGGAATAGTCGAGATAGACCGGAATGGTCTTCTTGATCACCGCTGTGACCGGGACCGGCATCGCCGGTGGACCTGACGGCGCCGCCGCGGCAGCGGTCTGCGGACCGTGGTTCGAATAGAAGAACGCGCCCGCCCCCACGCCAATGACGACGGCGCTTCCCAACAAGATTTTCCAAGTTCGCATGATCTTTTCCTGAATTTACTCGGCTGGTGCATGTGCCAGCGGCGCATCGCCGCTGGTAGCCGTTGTGGTGGTGTGGTTCCGTTCCCGGAAGCCCTCGATGACCGCGTAGAAAACGGGTACGAAAAGCAAAGTGAGGATCGTCGCAGCGAGCATGCCGCCAAACACGGTGGTGCCAATCGATTGCCGGCTCGCCGCGCCCGCGCCGTTCGCCACCATCAGCGGGATCACGCCGAGGATGAACGCGAACGCCGTCATCAGGATCGGCCGCAGCCGCAGCCGCGCAGCTTCCATCGCGGCCTCGACGATGCTGAGGCCTTCCTGGCGCCGCCGCTTGGCGAACTCGACAATCAGAATGGCGTTCTTCGCCGACAGTCCGATCAGCATCACCAGGCCGATCTGCGAATAGACGTCGGTCTGGAGACCCCGCACGAACAGCGCCAGGAACGCGCCGAACAGCGCCAGCGGCACCGCGAACAGCACCATGAACGGCATGCTCCAGCTTTCGTACTGCGCCGCCAGGATCAGGAACACGAAAACGATCGCCAGCGTGAACACCACCATGGCGATCGATCCGGCCTTCAGTTCCTGATAGGTGATCCCGGTCCATTCGAAGGCGAAATCACGTGGCAGCGCCACGGCGGCGGCACGCTGCATCGCGACCACCGCCTGTCCGGAGCTATAACCCGGCGCCGCGCCACCATTGATCAGCGCAGACGCGTAGTTGTTGTAATGCGGCACCGTCTCCGGGCCGACGATCGGCTTGAGAAGTCCGAGCGTGCTGAGCGGCACCATGCCGCCGCTGGCGTTACGCACGTAGAGCCGCGAGAGATCGGTCGCGGATGCGCGAGACGCGGTGTCGGCCTGAAGTGTCACACGGAAGGTCCGACCGAACAGATTAAAATCGTTCACATAGAGCGATCCCAGATAGATCTGCAGCGTGTTGAACACGTCGGGCACGCTGAGCCCCAGCAGCTTGGCCTTGGTGCGATCGAGATCGTATTTGAACTGCGGGGTCGAGGTCGAAAACGACGAAAACAATTGCATCGGATTGAGTTCGGGCTGCTTGCGCGCCTCGGCGATCAAGGCCTGCGTCGCCTCATTCAGCGCGAAGCTGCCACGTCCCGTCAGGTCCTCGACCTGAAACTCGAAGCCGCCGGTGGTGCCGAGACCGGGAATCGACGGCGGGTCAAAACTCAGGACAAAGGCTTCGGGTATCGCGAGCAGTTTGTGGCGAACGTCCGCGACGATGCGCGAGGCGTTCTGTGCAGGCGGCCGCTCATCCCAGGGTTTGAGGATGCCGAATTCGACCGCGGAGTTTGACTGCGCGGCATTGGTCAGGAAGTTGAGCCCGCTGATCGAGCCGACGATGTCGACGCCCGGCGTGGCCTCCAGGATGCCCCTCACCTTTTCGGCGACCGCATCGGTGCGCTCGAGCGCGGCGCCATCGGGAAGCTGGATCACGACAAAGAAATAGCCTTGATCCTCCACCGGGAGAAAACTCGAGGGAATGCGTTGCGACAGCCAATAGGTCGCGCCGAGCACGGCCACAAACAACACGAAAACCGCCCACCGCGCTCTGATCAGCAGCCGCACAAAATTGGCGTAACCATGCGAGAGCCGCTCGAAGCCGGCGTTGAACCACCGGAACGGCGCAAAATTACTCGCCGGACGGTACCGCAGGAAGGCTGCGCTCAAGGCCGGACTGAGCGTCAGCGAGTTGAATGCCGAGATTCCGACCGAGATCGCGACGGTCAGGGCGAACTGATTGTAAAGCCGCCCGGTAACGCCCGGAATGAAGGCGACCGGTACGAAAACCGCCATCAGCACCGCGGTCGTTGCGATAATAGGACCGGTCACCTCCGCCATCGCGGCCTGGGCTGCACGAAGTGGTGGCAGACCGTTCTCAAGCTGGCGCTCGACGTTTTCGACCACGACGATGGCGTCGTCGACGACAAGCCCGATCGCCAGCACCATGCCAAGCAAACTCAGCATATTCAGCGAGAAACCCATGACCTCCATGACCGCCAGCGTCGCGATCAGCGACACCGGAATCGCGATGGTCGGAATCAGCGTGGTGCGCCAGTTCTGCAGGAAGATGAAGACGACCAGCACGACCAGGCAAAGCGCCTGGGTCAAAGTGATGATCACGTCGCGCTTGGCGGCCGATACGAACCGGGTCGTATCGTAATGCAGGCCATACTCGATGCCCTTGGGGAAGCGCTTCGCGAGCTCCTCCATTTTGTCCTTCACATGCTGCTGAAGGTCGAGCGCGTTCGAGCCGGGCATCTGGTACACAGCCAGCACCACGGTCGGATCCTTGCCGAACACCGCCGTCGAGGAATATTGCAAGGCGCCAAGCTCGATGCGCGCGATATCGCGCATGCGGACGATCGCACCGCTGGCGGGATCCGAACGCACCACGATCTCGCCGAATTCCTGGGGATCGCTGAGCCGCCCGGTCGCGTTCACCTGCATTTCAAATGGTGTGCCGGCCGGCGCCGGCGATTGCCCGATCTTTCCCGCCGCAACCTGCACGTTCTGCTCGGCGACTGCCTGCTGCACGTCCACTGCGGTCAGCCCGAGCTTGGCGAGCTTGTCGGGATCGAGCCAGATTCGCATCGAATAGCGCCGCTCGCCGAAGATCTGCACGTCGCCCACGCCCGGCACGCGCTTCAAGGGATCGACTACCTGCAGATAAGCGTAGTTGCTCAACGCCACAGGGTCGACGGAACGATCCGGTGAGACCAGATTCACGATCAGGACGAAGTTGGGGTTCTGCTTCTTGATGATGACGCCGGCCTGATTGACGATCGGCGGCAGCGAGGCCGCGGCCTGCGCCACGCGGTTCTGCACATCGACCGCGGCGATACTTAAGGGATAGCCGACATCGAAGGTCACCGTGATGGTCGACGAACCGTCGTTCGAACTCGAGGACGACATATAGGTCATCCCCTGCACGCCGTTGATCTGCTGCTCGAGCGGTGTCGTGACCGTGTCGGCCACGACCTGGGCGCTGGCGCCGGGATACACGGCGCTGACGACGACCTGCGGCGGCGTGATATCCGGAAATTGCGAGACCGGCAGCAGGAAATAGCAAATGGCGCCGGCCAGCACCATGATGACGGCAATCGACGACGCGAAGATCGGCCGGTGAATGAAGAAGCTAACCATGGTGGCAGACCGATCTTGATCGTGAATACGACGGCGATTATTCCGTCCCCCGCCATAAACGGAGGATGGCTCCAATTATATACGGAGGGAGTCTCCGTTTATCAAGGGCGCTAACCGCATGACTGCGGGAACCGATCTTGACCGTGAATGTCGAACGATGTTACTGTTCGGTAACATCGGACCTTACCGATCGGTAACATCGCGGTCAAGCGGGTCGTGCGGTACAGTCCACTGGAGGAAGCAAGCGTGCCCGATGAACTCGTTGTGATCGCGCCTCCCCGCGCGCGAATCCTCGCCGCGGCACGCGATCTGTTCCATCGCCACGGACTTCGCGGCGTTGGCGTCGACGCGATCGCGGAAGCCGCCGGCACCAACAAGATGACGCTCTACCGGCATTTCGAATCGAAGGACGAGTTGATCGTCGCTTATCTTCGCGGCGTCGTGACCGAAGCTGACGACATCTGGCGGGACATCGAACGGGAGAATCCCGATGATGCCCAGGCGCAATTGAAAGGCTGGCTCAAACGTGCAGAGGAATGCATCTCGGTCGATGGCCGGGGCTGCGATCTCGCCAACGCCGCGGTCGAACTGACGGAGGCCGGACATCCCGCGCGGCGCGTCATCGAGGAAATGAAGACCGATCAGCGCGACCGGCTTGCGAGGCTGTGCCGCCGGGCCGGCATCGCCAAATCCGAAGTGCTCGCCGATACCCTCACGCTGCTGCTCGAAGGCGCGCGCGTCAGCCGGCAATCGGCAGGATGCAACGGGCCCAGTTCCAAATTCATCGCCACGGCGCAGACCGTCATCGAGACGTTTAAAACCAAGCCCAAGATTAGCAATAAGACGAGCGACAAGAAGTCCGCGCACAAACGCGCCAGTTAGCGGGACTTCCGTCAGGCTTTAATCCGGTTCATAAACGCCCGGACAAAAAAATGGCGCAAACGCGCCGCGACTTTGGAAGGAACGCCACATGCGCGCAAGGCTTATCGCCGCCGGCCTTTGCGCGATGGCGGTCTCGGCCGCCGCGCAAAATCCTCGTCCCGACCCCGGCCCTCTCACCATCGCCCGCCAAGGCAGCTTTTTCATTGGCGGCCGCGAGGTGAAGTCCGATACGTTGTCGACGCTGCCGGCCTATGCTTCGTCCGGTACGATCACTGTCGACCAGATGTATGTGCGCTACCAGGTCCCCGTCGGCACATCGGCGGTTCCCATCACCCTGATCCATGGCTGCTGCCTGACCGGCAAGACCTGGGAAACCACCCCGGATGGCCGCATGGGATGGGATGAATATTTCGTCCGGCATAACCATCCGACTTACGTGATCGATCAGGTCTGGCGCGGCCGCTCGGCTGCCGACCCCTCAGCGATCAACGCGGTGCGCGGCGGCAAGGCCGCGGTGGATCAATTGCCGACCGTATTCTCCGCCGGCCACGAGGGCGCCTGGGCGATCTTCCGGTTCGGCAAGGAATATCCGCAGACCATGCCCGGCATGCGCTTTCCTTTAGGTGCGCAAGCCGAGTTCTGGAAGCAGATGGTCCCGGACAGCTTGAACAGCCTGCCTAAGCCCAATCCGACCGTCCCGGCGCTTTCGGAACTGGCGCAGAAAATCGGCGGCACGGTGCTGATGAGCCATTCGCAATCGGGCATCTATCCGTTTCAAACTGCGGTGCTAAGCCGAAAAGGCATCGCCGGGATCGTTTCGATCGAGCCCGGCGCGTGTCCTTTGCCCACCGACGACATGGCGCCCTTTGCGGGTTTGCCGATCCTGGTGCTGTTCGGCGACTATGTGGATGAGTTTCCGCGCTGGGCGCCGCGTCTGAAGAACTGCCGCGCCTTCATTGCCGCGGCCAATGCGGCGGGCGGCAAGGCGGAGTTGCTGGTGCTGCCCGACATCGGCATCAAAGGCAATTCGCATATGCTGATGCAGGACGACAACAGCCTCGACATCGCGGACATCTTGCTGGATTGGATCGGCAAGCACGTGGCTGCGGCAGGGCATTGAATCGCTACAAAGTCACCCATTGAAGCACTAACCCACCGTTTGCATTGTCTGCTTATGAACGCCGGTGCGAGGTCAACGTTTCGCGCACAGCCCGCGCAACTTCGACGGCATTCGGCGTATCCGAATGGACACAAATCGAATCGGCGCGCACCGCGACATCCAGCCCGTTGATCGTTTTCGTCTTACCCTCTGCCATCGCGCGCAGGCAGCGCGCCGCGGCTTCTATGGGATCGACGGCCTGATGTTCGCGCGTCACAATCAGGCTGCCGTCATCATTATATTCGAGATCGGCATAATACTCCGCGATGAATGCGTGGCCCCGCGCCGGATAAATGATCTCGTGTTGCGTGCCGATCATGCCCATCAACGGCACTTTGAAGATGTCCGCGGCGTCGCAGATGGCATGCGCCATGGCTTCATTTCGTGCCGCCATGCCGTAGAGCGAGCCATGCGGCTTGATGTGGTTGAGCGACATGCCCTCGGCTTCCAGGAAGCCCTTGAGCGCACCCACCTGATAGATGATGCAATTGGCCAGTTCGTCGCGCGACATCTTCATTTCGCGGCGGCCGAATCCCTGCAGATCTGGGAGTGACGGGTGCGCGCCGACTTTGACATGATGCTGCTTGGCTAGTTGGACCGTCCGGCGCATGTGGTTGAAATCCGACGCATGAAATCCGCAGGCGACATTAGCGACGGAAATGAGCGGCATCAGCCCTTCATCGTCGCCGATCCGATAGAGGCCGAACGCCTCGCCCATATCACAATTGATTGTTGTCACCGCGCTGCTCCGGGTCTGGCCTCAAGGTCGCAGGCTACCACTCTCGACAGGAACCGAACATTGCGTTTATCTTTGCGTCATGACCAGCCATGACCACGACCATCACCACGATCACGAACATTCGGAACTGTCCGAAACCGAACTGCGCGTGCGTGCGCTCGAAACCATCCTGACCGAAAAAGGCTATGTCGATCCGGCCGCGCTCGATGCCATTATCCAGGCCTATGAAACCAAAATCGGCCCTCACAATGGTGCGCAGGTGGTCGCCAAGGCATGGTCCGACCCGGCGTTCAAAGCATCCCTGCTGGCGGACGCCAGCAAGGCCGTAAGTATGCTCGGTCACGTCAGCCGGGTCGGCGATCACTTGGTCGCGGTCGAGAACACGCCGCAGCGCCACAACATGGTCGTGTGCACCCTGTGCTCCTGCTACCCCTGGGAAATGCTGGGGCTGCCGCCGGTCTGGTACAAGGCCGCGCCGTACCGCTCCCGCGCCGTCAAGGATCCGCGCGGCGTGCTCGCCGATTTCGGCGTCAGTCTGCCGAAAGAAACCGAGATTCGGGTCTGGGATTCCACCGCCGAAACGCGCTTCCTGGTATTGCCGATGCGCCCAGCGGGCACCGACGGCTGGAGCGAGCAGCAACTTGCGGACCTCGTGACGCGGGATTCGATGATCGGCACGGGATTTCCCAAAACGCCGGGCGCTCCGTCGTGAATGGCGTGCACGACATGGGCGGGATGGACGGTTTCGGCAAGGTCGAGCCGGAAGCCAACGAGCCGATGTTTCACACGGAGTGGGAAGCCCGCGTACTGGCCATGGTGCGCGCGATGGGCGCTGCCGGCGCCTTCAACATCGATACGTCGCGCTTCTACCGGGAGACGCTCTCGCCTCCGGTTTATCTGAGCAGTTCCTATTACAAGAAATGGTTCCTCGGGCTCGAGGACATGCTGATCGACAAGGGGTACATCGCCGCCACGGATGTCGCCGCAGGCCACGCGGTCGAACCAGCGAAGCCGCTCAAGCACGGCAAGTTCACCCTCGATGATGTCGAGCGGATCATGGTGCGCGGAAGATTCGGACGCGCCGCACCGGCGCCCGCGAAATTCAAGGCGGGCGATCACGTGCGCGCCAAGAACATTCACCCGGCGACGCACACAAGACTGCCCCGCTATGTGCGCGGTCATGTCGGCGTGGTCGAGCGCGATCACGGTTGTCATGTGTTTCCGGATTCGGCCGCGATGGAAGCCGGCGAGAATCCGCAATGGCTCTACACCGTCGTGTTCGACGGCGCTGAACTGTGGGGGCCGGATGCCGATCCCACGGTGAAGATTTCGATCGATGCGTTCGAGCCGTATCTGGAGGCGGTCTGATGGACGCCGCGGCGGCCAGCGCGACCAAGGCCATCCCCAGCATCCCCCGCGACACCGATGGTCCGGTATTCCGCGAACCCTGGGAAGCCCAGGCCTTTGCGATGGCGCTGGCGCTGCATGGGCGCGGCCTGTTCACCTGGACCGAGTGGGCGGCGGCGCTCGCCGATGAGATCAAGCGCGCACAAGCCGCTGGTGATCCAGACACGGGCGAGACCTATTACCGGCACTGGCTCGCGACGCTGGAAGGCCTGATCGCCGCCAAAGGCGTCGCCTCGCCTGAAACCCAGCATCGTTATAGAAATGCTTGGGACCACGCCGCCGACCGTACCCCACATGGGTTGCCGATCGAATTGCGGCCAGAGGATTTTGCGTGCTAACCGCTTCGCTGCGCATATTGCCGCCACCCGTTGGCGCGCAAGGCGCAGGCCGGGCATTCGCCGCAACCATAGCCCCATTCGTGCCGCATCCCGCGCTCACCGAGATAGCAGGTGTGGGAAGCTTCCCTGATCAGATCGACCAGCCCTGCCTCGCCGAGGTCATGCGCCAACTGCCACGTATTCGCTTTGTCCAGCCACATCAACGGCGCGTGCAATTCGAAGGTGCGGTCCATCCCGAGATTGAGCGCGGTCTGCAGCGCCTTGATGGTGTCGTCGCGGCAATCCGGATAGCCTGAATAATCGGTCTCGCACATCCCCCCGATGATGTGACGAATGCCGCGCCGGTAGGCCAGCGCCGCCGCAAAGGTCAGAAACAGAAGATTGCGGCCGGGCACGAAGGTATTGGGCAGCCCGTCTTCCTGCATCGCAATCGCGACGTCGCGCGTCAGCGCCGTATCGGAGATCGTAGCCAGCGTCGCAATCTCAAGGGTGTGGCTTTCGCCGAGCTTGCCGGCCCAGTCCGCACGCAGCGATTTCATCCCATCAAGCAGATTTTCGCGACACGCAAGTTCGATAAGGTGACGCTGCCCGTAGTCGAAGCCCAGCGTTTCGACGCGTTCAAAGCGCTGCAGCGCCCATGCGAGGCAGGTGGCGGAATCCTGGCCGCCGGAAAACAATACCAATGCTGTTTCGGTTGGGAACCGGTCACTCATGGCGGCTGCGATAGCACCCATCATGCCCCTCGCCAACCGGTGGAAATAGTCTCCGATCGGGCTCGTTTCGCTGGGCTGAAAGAGCATCTTGCGGCATACAGGCCTGACACGCTTTACAGGTCTCGGTGCACCATGACGGCTTCTTCCCGCGATATATCACGCCTGCTCGATATCATGGCGCAACTCCGAACCCCCGGCAGCGGCTGCCCCTGGGACCTCGAACAGAATTTTGCGACCATCGCGCCCTATACCATCGAGGAGGCCTATGAGGTGGTCGAGGCGATTACGCGCGGCGACCTCGACGATTTGCGGGACGAACTCGGCGACCTCCTGCTGCAGGTGGTGTTTCACGCCCGCATGGCGGAGGAACAGAATGCATTCGCTTTCGGCGACGTGGTCGATGCGATCTGCCGCAAGATGATCCGCCGGCATCCGCATGTCTTTGCCGACAAGGACGGACGATTGACGCCGTCCCACGTCAACGGCGTGTGGGACCGCATCAAGGCCGAGGAGAAGGCCGAACGCGCGGCGCGCCGGCCTTTGGAAGCGCCCACAGAAAATTCCCTGCTGGCGGGCGTCAAGGCAGGGCAGCCGGCCTTGACCCGCGCGATGGAGTTGCAGCGCAAGGCCTCAACAGTCGGCTTCGACTGGAATGATCCGCGCGCGGTGCTGAACAAAATTCGCGAGGAAGCCGATGAGATCGAAGCCGCCCTCGACCGCGGCGATGCCGGCGAACTCGCCGACGAGACCGGCGATCTGATGTTCGCCGTGGTCAATCTTGCGCGCCACGCCGGCGTCGATCCGGAATCTTCGCTACGCGGCACCAACGCGAAATTCGAGCGACGCTTTGGCTATATCGAACGCGCGCTGACGCAACAAAGACGTTCGCTGGAAAGCGCTTCGCTCGCCGAGATGGATGCGTTGTGGAACGAGGCGAAAGCCGCGGAATAATGCCTGCTCTCAGGATGCCCCCGCATTTGCGGAGACTACCATCACATCGCGTGCGGTACGGCGTCGAACCGATTTACAACGATATCGCGCTTGGTTGGGTCGACGCGCACGGTCATGTCGAACCGCCCGTCGTGAAGTTCCTTGTTGAGCACTTCCGAATTGCGATGCAGCCAGCTGATGCCGGCGCCGTCGGCGGCGTCGATCGATAAATCCAGCGTCATCCGCGTCGCCGCCAGTCGATCCTCGATCGCGGCAAGAAGCGCATCGACCCCCTCCCCGGTTTCGGCGGAGACCAGGAAACACGGGCGCTCCGGCGGGCGACGGGCCGCGATATTCTGCAGATTTTCCCGCTCTTCCGGATCGAAGCGATCGATCTTGTTCCAGATTTCGAGAATCCGCTGTCCGGCGTCTGGATCAATGCCAAGCTGGCGCAACACAGTATCGACGTCGCGCTCCTGGGCGTCCGCGTCCTCATGCGAGATGTCGCGAACGTGGAGAATGACATCCGCCTCCAGCACTTCCTCCAGCGTCGCACGGAACGCCGCCACCAATTGCGTCGGCAGGTTGGAGATGAAGCCGACGGTATCGGACAGCATCGCCTTGCCGCCATGCGGCAGGCTGAGCGCGCGCAGCGTCGGATCGAGCGTCGCAAACAGCATGTCCGCGGCCTGGACGTCGGCGCGGGTCAGGCGATTGAACAGCGTCGACTTGCCGGCATTGGTGTAGCCGACCAGCGCCACGACGCGGTACGGCACCCGTTGCCGGCCTGCGCGGTGCAGCCGCCGCGTCGCCTGGACTTTCTTGATTTCGTTCTCGAGGCGCGTGATGCGCTCGCCGATCAGCCGGCGATCCGCTTCGATCTGGGTTTCACCGGGACCGCCCATGAACCCGAAGCCGCCGCGCTGACGCTCAAGATGGGTCCATGACCGCACCAGGCGGCTGCGCTGATAATTCAGATGCGCCAGCTCGACCTGCAATGAGCCTTCCTTGGTCTTGGCGCGGCGGCCGAAGATTTCCAGAATTAATCCGGTGCGATCGAGCACCTTGGTGTTCCAGGCCTTCTCCAGATTGCGCTGCTGGATCGGCGATAACGCGCAATCCATCACCACCAGCTCGATCTCATGCCCGGTGATCAGCCCGACGATTTCCTCGACCTTGCCTTTGCCGAGATAGGTCGCAGGCCTGATCTGATTGATCGGCGCGATCAGCGCTTCGGCAATGGTGAGATCGATGGCACGCGCCAACCCCACGGCTTCCTCAAGCCGCGCCTCGGAATCGCGGGTGGCATGCGAATCCGTTTGCGCCTCGGGGTCGCCGCGGCGCATGCGTAAGTAAGGGCCGATGACAATCACCCGCCCGCTGTGTTGGCCCGCTACCGACCGCGGACGGTCGGCTCCCCCTTCAAGATTTCGGGGTTCCAATCAGTTCACTCTCAAGCCGGAGCATCCTCACCGCCTTCGAACAGCTGGATCGGAGCGCCGGGCATGATGGTCGAGATCGCATGCTTGTAGACAAGCTGCGAGTGACCGTCGCGCCGCAGCAGCAGGCAGAAATTGTCGAACCAGGTGACAATCCCCTGCAGCTTCACCCCATTGACCAGAAAGATCGTCAGTGGCGTTTTGGTTTTACGAACGTGATTTAGGAAGGTGTCCTGTAGATTTTGTGCGCGGTCTGCCGCCATTGTTTTTGTCCCGCAGTCTTGTTTGCTTCTTTTTATTACCGCTCGCGGCCCTCTGTTGGAGCCGTCGCCCGGTTGCCGGCTTCCCAAAGATCCCCCTCCGGGGAGCGCAGCAGAACGATTAGAGGGCAGGCTTGGTTTTTAGGCAAGCCAGTTCACGCATAACCCCCGCCGAACAGAGGCCCCATTCTCCGTAAAAACCCGGAAACTGGTGGAATTTCGCGATCCTGAGAGGAAAAAATCCGGGACCCGGCGTTCAGCCGACACCCAGCGCCTTCAGCTTGCGATGGAGTGCCGAGCGCTCCATGCCGACGAATTCCGCTGTGCGAGAGATGTTGCCGGAAAAGCGGCTGATCTGGGCGATCAGGTAATCGCGCTCGAACACCTCCCGCGCCTCGCGCAGCGGCAGGCCCATGATATGCTCGCCATTGTTGCTGGTCGGCATCGCCGGCACCATTGAGCCCACATCCTGCGGCAGCATATCGGCGGTGATGATGACTTCCGGGCCGCCACCGGCCAGAATCATCACCCGCTCGACATTGTTGCGAAGCTGCCGGACGTTTCCTGGCCAGATATGCGACTGCAATACCGCCATCGCATCCTGCCCGATCTGGCGTTTCGGCAAGCCCGTCGCGACCGAGATCTGATCCATGAAATAATCGATCAGTTCCGGAATATCCTCGCGGCGCTCGGACAGCGGCGGAACGCGAATCGGTACCACCGACAACCGGTGATAAAGGTCCTCGCGGAACCGGCCCTCGGCGATTTCCTCTTCCAGGTTGCGCGCGGTCGATGAAATGATGCGCACGTCGACGCTGACCTTGGTGTTTCCCCCTGCCCGCTGAAAGGTCTGGTCGACCAGGACCCGCAGGATCTTGTTCTGGGTTTCGCGCGGCAGATCGCCGATTTCATCGATAAACAGCGTGCCGCCATGAGCCTCTTCAAGCGCACCAGCCTTGCGCGGGTGCTCGCCGTTGGATTGCTCCACGCCGAACAGCTCGATTTCCATCCGCTCCGGCGTAATCGCCGCAGCGTTGATGACGACGAAAGGTCCCTCCGCACGGCTGGATGAATTGTGCAGCGTGCGCGCGGCCAATTCCTTGCCGGCCCCGGAGGGACCGACGATCAGAATCCGGCTATTGGCCTTGGCGGCCCGGTCGATGGTCTGGCGCAGCTGGTTCATGCAGGCCGAATGGCCGGTCAGCACGCTCGCCGCCGGCGCCAGTTGCTTGAGCTCCTTTACTTCGCGCTTCAGGCGCGAGGTCTCCAGCGCCCGCGTCGCCACCAGAATCAACCGGTCGGATTTGAAGGGCTTTTCGATGAAATCGTAGGCGCCACGTTTGATCGCGGCGACCGCGGTTTCGATGTTGCCGTGACCGGAGATCATCACGACCGGCACGTCGGCGTGATCCCGCTTCACCTGCTCCAGCAATTGCAGCCCGTCGAGCTTGCTGCCCTGCAGCCAGATGTCGAGAAACACCAGATTCGGGCGGCGATTGGCGATTTCCGCCATCGCCGAGTCGCTGTCGCGCGCCGTCCGCGTCGTGAAGCCCTCATCGTCAAGGATGCCCGCAACCAGATCACGAATATCGGCTTCGTCATCGACAATAAGAATGTCATTCGCCATGGATCACGCCTGTCTTTTGTCTTTTCAATTGCCTGTTGCGGCTTCGATTTTTATTTGATTGTTGGTCGTGGCAGCCGGCCCGATGGTTTCGGATTCCGGCGGTTTTGTTTCGGAAACGGGCTCCTTTGCTTCAACTTTTGGTGCGTGGCCCGATACTGCAAACCGTAACCGCATCCAGGCTCCCCGCGCGCCCGGACGGATGTCAGCGGCATCGTTGAGCTCGATCTTGCCGCCATGGTCTTCCAGAACGCGGCCGACAATGGCGAGCCCAAGGCCCGTGCCCTTCTCGCGGGTGGTCACATAGGGCTCCAGCAGGCGGGCCCGGCTGACCTTGGGCAGGCCGATGCCGTTATCGATCACGTCAATCACAATGTCATCGTTCTCGCGCGCGGCGATGACATCAATACGACCCTTGCCGAGTTCTTCCGGTGGGACGGCCTCGATGGCTTCGGTCGCATTCTTGATGATGTTGGTCAAAGCCTGCGAAATTAGCCGCCGGTCGAACTGCGCACGCATCGGATCGGTCTTGATTTCGGCATTGATATCGATGTCGGGATTACCAACCCGCATCAGGAACACGGCCTGGCGCACGGTATCGGCGACGTCCTCGCCTTCGATCACGGGCTTAGGCATCCGCGCGAAGCGCGAGAATTCGTCGACCATCCGTCTGATATCATCGACCTGGCGCACGATCGTATCCGTGCATTGCTCGAAGATGGCCTTGTCTTCGGTAATGACCTTGCCGAATTTCCGGCGAATGCGCTCGGCTGACAGCTGGATCGGGGTTAGCGGATTCTTGATTTCATGCGCAATACGCCGCGCGACATCGGCCCATGCCGAAGTCCGCTGCGCGGAAACCAGCTCGGTAATATCGTCCAGCGTGATGATGTAGCTGTCGCGGGTCTGGCTGGTCTGTTCTGCGCTGACGCGAACGGAAAGATTGCGCTCATGGCCATCGCGCGTGATCGTGATCTGGCCCTGCACCAGCCGCTGGGTGCCCTCGCGTGCGGTTTTGATCATGTCGTCGAGTTCGGGCAGCACGTCCGAGAGCGGATGATCGAGCGTCTCGGACTCCGCGTGACCGATCAGCTTTTCGGCCGAGCGATTGAGAATGCCGACGCTGCCGGAAGCGTCGACGCCGATGATTCCGGCGCTGGCCGACGACAACACCGCCTCGATGAAGCGGCGGCGGCTGTCGATCAGATCGCTCGCGCTTACCAGCTCGTCGCGCTGGGTGCGTAACTCCTGCGTCATTTTGTTGAAGGTCTCGCCGAGCTGCGCCAGATCGCCCTCAGAGCGGAGCACCGGGACCTGCACATGTAGATCGCCGGTCGAGACGATGCTGGCGGCATTCATCAGCCGCCGGATCGGGGCGACCAGCCAGTTGGCGAAATTCAAGCCGATCAGGATGGAGGCCATCAGGATGGTCAGCGCGATCACCGCGAAGATCAGCGCGAAATTGACCTGCAGGCCGAGCCGCCGCGATTCAATCTCGGCGTATTCGGCGACACTGGCTTCGGTTTGCTTGAGTTGCGCGACAACCCGGGGATCGAGCTGACGGGCGACGTAAAGAAAAGTGTCGTTGAAGGCACGCAGCCGGATCACGGCCGCGACATAGTTCTCATCCGGCAGCACCGCGATCTCAGGCTCATTGTCATTGACGTTGGTGAGGAACTCCGCCGGAGGCGCCGCAAAGGCCAGTTGAATGCCGGTTTGCGCAGTCTCCAGGATGTTGCGATCCTTGTCGATCAGCATGGCGCCCGGCAGGTTGCGCACCGCCGCGTTGGCTGTCAGCAACTCGCGAAAGGATTTGCGGTCCTGGTCGTATAGTGGCCGGGCATGGACGATGTCGTTGGCCATCCCCAGGATGTCGCCACGAATGAGCTGCGCATGTTCCTGCATGTAGGCGCGGGCAATGATCAGCGAGTTCTGGATCACCTCGCGCGTCGGTCCCGAAAACAAACGGTCGAGGCCGCGATCGATCGTGACATTGGCGACGACCGCCACCAGCACCGCCGGCAACACTGCGATGATAGAGAACAAACTGACAATCTGGACGTGCAGTCTTGCCGCGGCCCGGCCGCGGCGCCGCGCCTGCATCAATTGCCAGACTTCGTGGACGATGATGCCGACCAGCACCAGGATGGTGGCGCCGTTCAACAGCATGAAGGAGACGGCAACTTGGCGCGTCGGCTCAATCCGGGTCAGGCCGGTGAGCACCACGAAGGTGAGGAAGGCCGTCAGCAACGCCAGAACAACGGCAAACGGCGCCAGCCACCTCCGGAGGGATCCCCCCTTGGATTCAGCGAGCGACGGGTCGAACGATGCGGCCGTGGTGTCTACGCTGGTCATTCCGGCAAAAGGTGAGCTGAAGTCATGGCCCGTCCACTAACAGCGGACTGATGCATTCATATCACAATGTTGCCAAATTGCGACAAATCCGCGGCGCACTCCCCGCGGCAAACACGTAAATCCCGGGATCAGCCCCGTTGAAGGGCCATTGGAGGCATTCCAGCCGCCGATGCGCCTAATTGCCACTCCGGTAGACCTGAATATCCAGGTCGCGGATCTTCTTGCGCAGGGTGTTGCGGTTGAGACCCAGGAGGTCGGCCGCCCGGATTTGATTACCCCGGGTCGCCGCCAATGCGGCCGTGAGCAGCGGCACTTCGATTTCCTTGAGGATCCGGTGATAGAGGCCCGGCGGCGGCACGCCGTTGGGGAACCCCGAAAAATGCGACGACAGATAGGCCTCAACTGCGCCGCCGAGATTGTCGATGCCGTGCTGGGTGCTGCCACCCGAGGTCACCGCCGGGGGCGCCAGTTCGCCGTCGATAACCGAGCCCGTGATGACGTCCTGCGGATACAGCGCCGCCAGCCGGCGGGCGAGGTTTTCCAGCTCGCGCACATTGCCGGGCCAGCGATGCTGTTTCAGACGCTCCAGCGCCAGCACGTCGAGCTTCTTCGGCGGTAATCCGTCTTTCTCGGCCAGTGCGAAGAAATGCCGGATCAAATCGGGCAAATCCTCGATCCGCTCGCGCAGTGGCGGCAACCGCAACGGCACGACGTTCAAACGGAAGAACAGGTCCTCCCGGAACAGGCCCTGCTGGATCAGGATACGCAGGTCCTTGTTGCTCGCCGCAACGATGCGCACATCGGTTTTAATCGGCGTGCGGCCGCCCACGGTGGTGTATTCGCCCTGCTGCAGCACCCGCAAAAGGCGGGTCTGGGCTTCCATCGGCATGTCGCCGATTTCGTCGAGAAACAGCGTGCCGCCTTCAGCCTGCTCGAAGCGGCCGGAGGCACGGGTGTTGGCGCCGGTGAAGGCGCCGCGTTCGTGGCCGAACAGTTCGGACTCGATCAGATCGCGCGGGATCGCCGCCATGTTGACGGCCACGAAGGGCCCGTTGCGGCGCTTGCCGTAGTCGTGCAGCGCGCGCGCGACCAGTTCCTTGCCGGTACCGGACTCGCCGGAAATCATCACCGTGAGATCGGTCTGCATCAGCCGCGCCAGCACGCGGTAGATTTCCTGCATCGCCGGCGAGCGGCCGACCAGCGGGATCGAGTCGAATTCGGATTCGTCGGCGTGGTTGGCGACCCGCTCCTTCGGCTCCGCCAGGGCGCGGCCGACGATCGCAATCAGTTCCTTCAAATCGAACGGCTTGGGCAGATATTCATACGCCCCGCGCTCGGAGGCGCGGATCGCCGTCATGAAGGTGTTCTGCGCACTCATCACGATCACGGGAAGACTTGGCCGCATCTTCTTGATCCGCGGCAACAGGTCGAATGCGTTCTCGTCCGGCATCACGACGTCGGTGATGACCAGATCACCCTCGCCCTGACTGACCCAGCGCCACAAGGTCGCCGCGTTTCCTGTCAGTCGTACCTCATATCCGGCGCGCGACAGCGCCTGATTGAGAACGGTGCGGATGGCTGTGTCGTCGTCGGCGACAAGAATACTACCTGCGGGCATAGCTATTCCTCATCTGGAGTCTTGCGAGGCATGCAGCGACGTCCCCGTAACGTCGTCGCGGTTGCTTTGATCGAACTGTTTCGCGGTACTGAACATCGGCAACAGCACGCGGAAGATGGTCTTCCTCGGCTGGGATTCGCATTCGATAATGCCGCCGTGGTCGCCGACGATCTTGGCCACCAGTGCGAGCCCGAGTCCGCTGCCGGTCGGCTTGGTCGTGACGAACGGATCGAAAAGGTTCGGCAACAGATCTTCCGGCACGCCGGGACCATTATCCTTGACGCAGAATTCAAGCGGCAATGAGACCCGCGATTTCTTTCCCGGCACCGACAGGCGCACGCCCGGACGAAACGCGGTGGTAAGCTGGATTTCCGCGTCGCTGCCAAGGTCAGCTACGGCTTCCGCGGCGTTCTTCACGAGATTCAGAAATACCTGGATCAACTGGTCCTGGTTGGCGAGCACCGGCGGCAGCGACGGGTCGTACTCTTCGACGAACCGGATGTTGCGGGCGAAGCCGGATTGGGCGAGCCGCTTGACGTGATCGAGCACGCTGTGAATGTTGACCGGACCGCGCGCCACCGGACGATCGTCGCCGAACACTTCCATGCGATCGACCAATGTGACGATGCGATCCGCCTCGTCGCAGATCAACCGCGTCAGCATACGGTCTTCCGACGAAGCGGCCTGCTCGAGCAACTGCGCCGCACCGCGGATACCGGACAGCGGATTCTTGATTTCATGCGCCAGCATCGCAGCCAGTGCGATCACCGAGCGCGCGGCGCTGCGATGGGTCAATTGCCGGTCCATTTTGTCGGCAATGGTCCGCTCCTGGAGCATCACGACGATGTGGCCGGGCCGCTCGGTCAATGGTGCGACGTGAAGATCGACCTGGCGATCGCCACCCATCCGCGGCGTACCCAGATCGACCTTGTATTCATTGACCGGCGAACCGCTGGAGCGCACCTGATCGATCAGCGCCAGCAACGGACTGCCGAAAGGCACCAGTTCCTTCAACGACTGACGTTGCAGGAATTGAGCAGAAATCTCGAAAAACGATTCGGCTGCCATGTTGGCATCGACGATCTTGCCGTCGGGCGCCACCAGCAGCACGGGATTAGGCAACGCATTGAGAATGGCGTCACCGTCTGAAGGCACGGGCCGGCGATGTTCTGCGGCTGATGTCATGCGGCGGCACTCCACGCAAAGTCGTCGAATGCATCTTCAAGCGCGCGATGAACGCTGGCGGGTTGGTCCGATGTCAGAACTTTTTGCTTCCAGCTTTTGAGCGTCATGGCCGGCGCGCGGCTGCACTGGGCGGCAATCTCCAGCGCCCAGCCGAGATGCTTGCGCGCGTGGCGCAGGCCGATGCGCAGTCCGTAGTGGCTGCAAACCTCGTCATAGAGCGCGCGGATATATTTGAGCTGTTCAGTCAGCGATGGCGCAGATTCGACAATGCCGGTTTCGATGCGTCGCCCGATCTGGCCGGGCAGCCAAGGCTGGCCCTGCGCGCCGCGGCCGACCATAACCGCGTCGGCGCCGGACATGTCAAGCGCGGTCACCGCCTTTTCGAACGACGTGATATCGCCGTTGACGACAAGCGGAATAGCGACGGCATCCCTCACCGCGCGCACCGCGCCCCAATCGGCCTCGCCCTTGTAGAACTGACAACGCGTGCGGCCATGTACCGAGATCAGTTGCACGCCCGCAGCCTCTGCGCGGCGCGCCAATTCCGGCGCGTTGAGAGAACGATCGTCCCAGCCGAGCCGCATCTTCAGCGTCACCGGCACCTTCACCGCGGCTATCGTCGCCTCGATCAGTTTCAGCGCGTGATCGAGATCGCGCATCAACGCCGAGCCGGATTGACCGCCGGTCACGTGGCGTGCCGGACAGCCCATATTGATATCGATAATGTCGGCCCCCGCGGCCTCAGCAATGCGCGCACCTTCCGCCATCCATTTTGTCTCGCAGCCCGCGAGCTGAACGACATGCGGTCCGATGCCGGTCGCCTCGCATCGCAGCCGCGACATCGGGCGGCCGTTGACGAGATCATTGCTTGCGGTCATCTCGGACACGACGAGTCCCGCGCCAAGGGCTGCGGTCAAGCGTCGAAAGGGTGCATCTGTCACGCCAGACATCGGCGCCAGCAGAACCCGGTTGGCGACCTCAATATCGCCTATTTTCAACGGCTTAAGGCCTGAGGATTCCGGACCGGTCACGGATTTCTCGTTGTTCTGACAACCGCCTCATCGCGGCTGCCGTGATCCATTTTGCGCACAAATCTTGTGCAGTCAAGCGTCATGCCTACACTTTAGACAGTTCTGCCAATCTTGCAAGTGCAGTGCAACAAAATATGCTTTTCCCCACAGCTCCCTTGGGAATCGTTCTGTTTTCATAGCGCGAGCATGATAAGGGCTGTGCGCCAACTGAGCGATGTTCCCACCCCTTTGCCCGTAATTGAGTTCTGATGCCCAAACCTGAGCGGACTGCAGCCATCCTCGTCGCAGCCGGACGCGGCCTGCGCGCCGGTTCGGGTGGGCCGAAACAATACCGCTCGATCGGTGGACAGACGGTGATTTTCCGCGCGATGGAGCCGTTCTGTCTTCATCCCCAGGTGTTCGCGGTACAGCCGGTTCTCAATCCGGACGACACCGCGGTCTTCAACGAAGCCGTCAGCGCGTTGCGCTATCAACCGCCTGCCAATGGCGGCGCGACGCGCCAGGCCTCGGTGCATGCCGGACTTGAAGCACTGGCCAGCCAGAAGCCCGATGTCGTTCTCATTCATGATGCCGCGCGACCTTTCGTGACGGCCGCGCTGATCTCGCGCGCGATCGATGCGGCGGGCCGGACCGGCGCCGCGGTGCCGGCGATCGCGGTCGCCGACACCATCAAGCTCGTTGATGGCAACGGCAACGTCGAAGCCACGCCGGAGCGTGCGCGCTTGCGCATCGCGCAGACACCGCAAGCATTTCGATTTGACGTCATTCTCGATGCCCACCGCCGCGCCGCGCGCGAGGGCCGCAGCGATTTCACCGATGACGCCGCGCTGGCGGAATGGGCGGGATTGACGGTGGCAACATTTGAAGGCGATCCTGCAAACATGAAACTGACGACACCGGAAGATTTTGTTCGCGAAGAAGCCCGCCTCGGCGCCATGCTCGGCGATGTCAGGACCGGCACCGGCTATGACGTTCATGCCTTTGGCGACGGCGATCATCTGATGATCTGCGGCGTTCGCGTGCCCCATAGCCGTGGCTTTCTCGCGCATTCCGACGGCGATGTCGGCCTCCATGCGCTGGTCGATGCGATCCTCGGCGCGCTCGCGGACGGCGATATCGGCTCGCATTTTCCACCCAGCGACATCAAGTGGAAGGGCGCCTCCTCGGACCAGTTCCTCAAATACGCCGTCGAGCGCGTCACCGCGCGCAATGGGCGCATCGCCCATCTCGAAGTGACGATGATCTGCGAGCGTCCGAAGATCGGACCACTGCGCGATGTCATGCGCGCGCGCATCGCCGAGATCACCGGGCTCAGCCTGTCGCGGGTCGCCGTCAAAGCGACGACCAGCGAACGGCTGGGATTCACCGGCCGCGAGGAAGGCATTGCCGCCACCGCCAGCGCCACCATCCGCCTGCCCTGGAGCGATTAAGATGAGCGGCAGCGACGCCCGCGCCTTGTCCCGCTCGCTGCTCGATCTCTGCCGGATGCGAAAGCTGACGATTGCTACGGCCAAATCCTGCACCGGCGGCCTAGTTGCCGGCGCGCTGACGGATATTCCTGGTTCCTCCGATGTCATCGACCGTGGCTTTGTCACCTATTCCAACGAGGCCAAGCGCATGATGCTCGGCGTCAAGCCGACCACGCTGGCGACGTTCGGCGCGGTCAGCAAGGAAACCGCAACCGCGATGGCGATCGGCGCACTGGAGAAAGCCGGCGTCGATCTCGCGGTTTCGATCACCGGCATCGCCGGTCCCGGCGGCGCCACCCCAGGCAAGCCGGTCGGTCTCGTACATTTCGCCGTTGCCGCACGCGACGGCCGCATCCTGCATCGCGAATGCCGCTTCGGCGCCATCGGCCGCAGCGCGGTCCGCCAGCGCTCCGTGGTCGAGGCGCTTCGCATGCTCACAGAACTGGCGCGCGGGCCGCAGGCACAGACAAAACCGCGCCGTGACGCTACCAGCCGGCTGCGTCCGCGGGTGGCGCGAACGGCGAGGCACAGCGCCGTCAAGCGGCGGCGACCACCACGGACGTAATCCCCACATTAGTGCTCACGCGCCAGCGGGCTTTCCGTAAATCACGTCCGCGCGCTTCTCGAACGCCGCGGCAAAGCGCTGAAACGCGGTATCGAACATTGTCCCCATCAGCATCGCCAGCATCCGGCTCTTGAATTCATACGACAGGAAAAAGCCGACATCGCAACCATCGTCGGGCTTCGGCTCGAACGACCAGCGGTTTTCCAGATTGCTGAACGGCCCCTGTAAATACTCGACCATGATTTTGAGGTTGGGCCGGTCCAGCGTTACCCGGCTGGTGAAGGCTTCGCGCACCAGCTTGAACGCCACGGTCATGTCGGCGATCACGATTTCGGTGCCATCGGGCTTGGGTGTGCGCTGGCGGATCTTCAGCGATTTGCACAGCGGCACAAACTCAGGATAGCGCTCGACATCGGCGACCAGGTCGAACATCTGTGCCGCGCTGTGACGAACGCGGCGCTTGCTGGAAAATTTAGGCATCGGCTGCGCTCAGCGGGATTTCGCAGCGCGCGCCGCCTGCAGCTTGGCGAAGTCATCCCCGGCGTGATGCGAGGAACGCGTCAGCGGGCTCGCCGACACCATCAGGAACCCCTTGGTATAGGCGACCTTCTCATAGCCCTGGAATTCGTCCGGCGTCACATAGCACATCACGGCGTGATGCTTGCGGGTCGGCTGCAGGTACTGCCCGATGGTAAGGAAATCCACGTCCGCCGAGCGCAGATCGTCCATCACCTGCAGCACTTCATGACGCTCTTCGCCCAAACCGACCATGATGCCGGATTTGGTGAAGATCGTCGGATCGATTTCCTTGACCCGCTGCAACAGCCGGATCGAGTGAAAATACCGCGCGCCGGGGCGCACGCTCAGGTACCGCGACGGCACCGTTTCCAGATTGTGATTGAACACATCGGGCTTTGCGGCTGCGACGACTTCAAGCGCGCCTTCTTTACGCAAAAAGTCCGGCGTCAGGATCTCGATGGTCGTGGTCGGGCAGCGCGCCCGAATCGCGCGAATGGTCTGGGCGAAATGCTCGGCACCGCCGTCGGCAAGATCGTCGCGGTCGACCGAGGTAATGACGATATGGGCAAGCCCGAGCTTGAGGGTCGCCTCCGCCACGTGCTCCGGTTCCAGCGCATCGAGCGCGCCGGGCATGCCGGTCTTGACGTTGCAGAACGCACAAGCGCGGGTGCAAGTGTCGCCCATGATCATGAAGGTGGCGTGCTTCTTGTCCCAGCACTCGCCGATATTCGGGCAGCCCGCCTCCTCGCACACTGTGACGAGGCCGTTTTCCTTGACGATTTTATGGGTGTCGGCATAGCCGCGCGTATTCGGCGCGCGCACCCGAATCCAGTCCGGCTTGGGCGGCGACAGCGCATCCGGCCGGTTCACCTTTTCGGGGTGACGGGGGCGCAATTGCGCGGCTGAAATGGTATCGACGACGACGACCATGGACTGTCCGTTGTGAGAGCTTTAGCTAGTCCGCCGGACCGGGAATCGCAACCGCTTTGGAGCCTTGCCCCGTCCGGGGTGGTAGCATAACGGCTTGAATGGCTCAAAATCGCACATCGCCTGAGGAAAAGCTCGGCAAACCGATAAAACGCGCTTTCTTTGCCCGCAGCGTGCATGAGGTCGCGCCCGACCTGATCGGCGCGACGATGCTGGTGAACGGCGTCGGCGGCATTATCGTCGAGCTCGAGGCCTATCACCACACCGAACCGGCTGCGCACTCCTACAACGGGCCGACCCCGCGCAATCTGGTCATGTTCGGCCCGCCCGGCTTCATCTATGTCTACCGCTCCTATGGCATCCATTGGTGCATCAATTTCGTCTGCGAGAAAGAAGGCTCGGCCAGCGCGGTGCTGATCCGTGCCCTGCAGCCAACCCATGGCATTGCGGCGATGCAGCGGCGGCGTGGATTGCAGGATGAGCGATCGCTGTGTTCGGGCCCCGGCAAACTGACCGAGGCGCTTGCGATCACCCACGCGCTTAATGGATTGCCGCTCGACGCCCCGCCGATCGCGCTCTATGCACGTCCGCGCAAGGTGGAAGTCGTGACCGGCCTGCGGATCGGACTCACCAAGGCGGTCGATCTGCCCTGGCGGTATGGGCTGAAGGGATCGAAATTTGTGAGTAAGCGGTTTTGAGAAGCGAAGTAGGAAGCCGTCTCTCGCCACCGTCATTGCGAGCGAAGCGAAGCAATCCATGGCGCAACGCGTGCCGAACGATGGATTGCTTCGTCGCTGTCGCTCCTCGCAATGACGAAAGACACACTTCCGCATTCTCGCGGCGCGAAAACGCCCGAAGTGATGCCTGAAACTTCCCGCCCTCCATTCAGAGGGCGCAGGGAATGCCGGGCGCCTGGTGCGCCCGCAGCCGCGCGTGTATTGGTAGGTAGCACGCGCGTTAGTCACCACGAGTACACCGGGATCACCCGGCATTCCCCGCGCAATGGTTTTAACAGCTTATTTCGTGCTCTCCCCGGCGATCGGGCTCTTTTGCCACCGTCGCCCCGCGGACACTTCCGCGAGACTTGACGTCAGCGTCGAGACGTCAGGACCACACGACTTCGCCGTCCGCTTTCACGCCATTCGTCAAAGGCGCCATCAGCGTCCACCGCATCCCGTTCCAACGTCCGTGACGATCGCGAAACGCCCCTCTGTGGGACGGGATGGAATCAAAATATCTCTGTTTCTATCTCGCCGTCAAATTAAATTCGGAAATTCAGAAATTAATTTGGAGCGCTGAACCGAGGGCCATGCCGGTGCGACAGATTGGCACGACGGGCAAATCCACCTGCGCTGTGCATAACGAATGTGTGACAGACGACGGGCGGTGTCCGAATCGTACTAATTTCGTCGCGAGCCGCCCTTTCTCCCCTGCCGGCTGTCATATATGAGAGAATTAGTTAATCTAAAAATCGCAATCTGAACCTTGATCGACCCAGACGCAGACACGCATCACATTTCGGGGCATGGCATGTTAAATCGAGTTATGACGGCGCAATCCACCGTGGCGATGCGGCGGTGGGGTTCCCCCGCCATGGCGACGCTGGCGGCGATGGCCGCCCTGACAGCGCTGGCCCCTGGCGCCATGGCAAAGCAAGCCCGCCCCGCGCCCCCGACCGAGGCGACCGCGCCGCGCGAGGCCGGCGAGCCGATCATGGCGATCGTCTCGATCAAGAGCCAGCAGGTTATTTTCTACGATTCCGAAGGCTGGATCCTGCGCGCGCCGGTATCGACGGGAACCACGGGACGCGAGACGCCGGCCGGCGTCTTCGCCCTGCTCGAAAAGGACAAGGATCATCACTCCAGCCTCTATGACGATGCCTGGATGCCGAACATGCAGCGCATCACCTGGAACGGAATCGCACTGCACGGCGGCCCGCTGCCCGGCTATGCGGCGTCGCATGGCTGCGTGCGGATGCCCTACGGCTTTGCCGAGAAGATGTTCGACAAGACCCGGATCGGAATGCGGGTGATCATCTCCCCGATCGACGCGGCGCCGATCGATTTTTCCGATCCCAAACTGTTCACGCCCAAGCCAGAGGCAATTGCCGCGGCTCCGGCGCGGGCCGAGACGCTCGCCCGCGAGTCCGCAGAAGCCACCAAGGCCGCCGACGAAGCGAAGAAAGCCTCCGCGACCGCAGCGCGCACGACGGCAGCGCTGACAGCGTCGCTGCGCAAGCTGGAATCGCAGAAGACCCGCGCCGACGCCGAGGCGGCCTATGCCGACAAAGCGCTCGCCGCCGCCAAGACGGACCAGGCTACCGCGCACGCCACAGAGTTGAAGCAGAAAGCCGAAGCCAAGGCCGCGGAACTCGCGACGCAGCTTGAGACCGCCAGGGCAGACGCGGCGTCGAAGCCCGACGCCGCCGCGCTGAAGGAAGCCGCCAAGGCGGCCGAGACCAAAAAGGCCGACCTCGCCAAGGCGGCGCTCGACGCCAAGCTCGCGCTCGAACCGGTCTCGATCTACATCAGCCGCGCGACGCAGAAGCTTTACGTGCGGCGCGACACCCACAAGCCGTGGTCGGATGGCGGCGAGGTGTTCGACGCGACCATCGAGGTTCCCGTCACGATCCGCAATCCCGACCAGCCGATCGGCACGCATGTGTTCACCGCGATGGCGAATAGCGGCACTGGTTTGCGCTGGAGCGCGGTCACGATCGACGAAGGCGATAACGCCAAGGATGCGCTCGACCGCGTCACCATTCCGCAGGAGATCGTCGACCGCGTCGGCCTGACCGCGATGCCGCGCTCCTCGATCATCATCTCGGACGAGCCGCTGAGCAAGGAGACCAACTACCGCACCGAATTCGTTGCGGTGTTGAGCAACCAGCCCCAGGGCGGCTTCATCACGCGCAAGCCGACTCCTGTTCTGGTCGCTCGCGCGGGCGATGACGGAAGCTTCTTCGGCTCGTTCTTCCAGCGTAGCTGGGAACCCCAGCCTGCCGATCCGCGATTGGTCGATCAGCGGCCTCTCGATCCGCGCGATCCGCGCCGCCGCGCCGGCGGTCAGTACTATCGTCAGGCGCAGCCGCAACCGCAACAGGGTTGGGGATGGTAGGAAGCGACACGCGGCGTGTCAGCCGCGTGGGCGCTTTGAGACAAACCTTGCCGGTTAAACCACCATGTTCCGTTCTATCGTCTCGCGATAGAACGAGGCGGAAAGTTTTGGCGTGCGGCGCTGGGTGTTGAAGTCCACGCGATAGAGGCCGAAGCGCTTTTCATAGCCATCGGCCCATTCAAAATTGTCCATCAGGCTCCACAGGAAGTATCCCAGCACGGGGACGCCTTCCGAGGTCGCGCGCTGCAACTGCGTCAAATAATTGCGCAGATACATGATCCGGTCGAGATCGTAGACATTGCCGTCGGCCACGGGCTGGTCCGACGCCGAGGCGCCGTTCTCGGTGATATAGATCGACTTCACGCCCCAAAGCTTCGCGACCTGACGCGGCGCCCAGTACATCGCCTCCGGGCCGATCTTGAGCCAGTCCGATTCCATATGCGGGAACGTCGCGGGAAACGGCAGCAGCGAAAAGCCGGCGGCGTTATCGGCTGCGACGACATAGTGATGCGGCAGATAGATATTCAACCCGACGAAGTCGATCGGGGACGAAATGATCTTCATATCCTCGGCGGTGTAGGCCGGCGCATTCTTGCCGGCATAGGCCAGAAATCCATCGGTGTATTTGCCTTCCAAAATCGCGGTCAGGTAGCCGGCATTGAGTTCGCGCGTGGCGATTTCGGTGGCGCGGATGTTCGCCGGCGTCTCGATGGCCGGGATGCAGACCACGAGGTTTTCAGCCGGACCGACCTTGGTCCCTGCCCGTCCATGCGCCCGCACCGCTTGCACGGCGAGACCATGCCCGAGCGCGACATTGTGCATGACCTGGTTCAATTCCTGCGGCGGCAGGCTGAGACCCGGCGCATCGATGCCGGCGCCATAGCCGGAATAGACCAGCCTCGAACATTCATTGATCGTGAAGATGTTTTTCACGCGATCGCTCAGGCGCTCCGCGACATAGGCGGCATAATCCGCAAACGCCTTTGAGGTGTCGCGCGACCTCCATCCGCCGAAGCGATCCTGCAGCGATTGCGGCAAATCCCAGTGATACAGCGTGGCAAACGGCTCGATGCCATTCGCGAGCAACTCATCCAGCAACCGATTGTAGAAATCGAGGCCTTTGGGATTAGGTGTTCCCGTGCCTTCAGGAAAAACCCGCGGCCAGGCGATCGAAAATCGATAGGCTTTGGCGCCCAGCGCCTTGATCAGTTGAACGTCTTCCTTGTAGCGGTGGAAATGGTCGTTCGCGACATCCGCCGTGCTGCGGTCCCTGATCTTTCCATCGATGTGCGCGAAACGATCCCAGATCGAGGGACCCCGTCCGTCTTCATTGACGGCGCCCTCGATCTGATAGGCCGACGTCGCCGTCCCCCACACAAAGTTGCCCGGGAATCTGGAGGGTTGGCTACCGGAAAGCCCGGCTTCCTTGTGCAGTGCGGACTGATTGGCTGCGGCCGCGACGGATTTCGTCGCCAGTCCGACCGCCGATCCTGCTGCGATTGTAGCAAAATTGCGCCGGGATAGTCCTTTGAACAACATCACTTTACTTGTTGGGACCGAGACAAATTTGCTATCAAAACACAGTTCAACTATCGCACCCGGCCCTTGATGCAGGTTAATACTGTGCCCCCCGCATTCCGACAAAACGGCGCGGACCGTTTGACCATAATCGACGCGCCTTCCGGAGGACAGAGCCAATCGCCCTTCGCGCGCCGCTGACGCTTCTCCTGATCTCCCTGGGCGTGATTGCCCCGGTCTGGTGGTGGCTGGCCACGCCGGTGACGCTGGCGCATGCGCCGATCGATCCCGAGGCAAAACTGGAATGCGTTTCCTATGCGCCGTTCCGGGGCAGCCAGAACTCCGCTCAATTCGCAATTGATCGTCAGCCCCAAACAGATCCAGGAAGATCTCACTGATCTGGCCAAGGTCACCCAATGTATCCGCACCTATTCCGTCGACAATGGATTGGAGAAGGTGCCCGAGCTTGCCTCCAAGGTTGGGTTGAAAGTCCTGCTCGGAATCTGGATCGGAAACGGCCGCGCCAAGAATGCGCAACTGATCGACACCGCGGTCGCGCTGTCCAAGGAATATCCCGACACGGTCAAAGCGATCGTCGTCGGGAACGAGGTGATGTTGCACGGCGAAATGACCGCATCCGACCTTCGGGCACTGATCCGCTCGGTCAAGGCACGCGTGCGCGTGCCGGTGACCTACGCCGATGTCTGGGAGTACTGGCTGCGCTACCGGGAGATCGGCGCCGACGTCGATTTCATCACGGTCCACATCCTGCCCTATTGGGAAAACATCCCGGTCCGCGCCGAAGACGCAGCCGCGCATGTGGTGGCGATCGCCAAACAGGTCGCCATCGCCTTTCCCGGCAAGGAAATCCTGATCGGCGAAACCGGCTGGCCCAGCAATGGACGCATGCGCGAAGGCGCCATTGCCTCGCGCACCAATCAGGCCCGCGTGGTCTCGGAAATTCTTGATCTGGCGAAGCGCGAAAACTTTCACGTCAACCTGATCGAAGCCTACGACGCATCCTGGAAGCGCGAGTGGGAAGGAACGGTCGGCGGCAATTGGGGCTTGTTCGACGGGACCAATCGCGAGGTGAAATATCCGCCCGGTGTCGCCATCCGCAATTACCCGCTCTGGAAGCTGCAGATGGCTGGCGGCATGGTACTGGCCATTGTGATCTTCGCGGTGGCGGGGCTGACGTTGCGGCGCCGGCCGTGGATGCCGCCGCTCGCCTCCTGGATCGCGATCGCGCTATCCGCGACCACGGCCGGAATCATGCTCGGGATCGCCGCCGACAAGGTGTTTTATGAAAGTTACGGTCTCGGTGGCTGGCTCGGATGGGGGATGCTGTTGGCCGCCGGGGTCGCCTCGCCGCTGTTATGTGCCCATGCGCTGATGGCGGGGCGAAGCTTGCCGACTTTTCTGGAACTGATCGGCCCGCGCGAAGATCGGACTCTATCCGCGTCCGCGATCGCGCTGGGATTGGTGCTGATCGTGACGACGCTGATCGCGGCAAAAACCGCGCTGGGCCTGGTGTTCGATCCGCGCTGGCGCGATTTCCCGTTCGCCAGCCTGACCATGGCGGCCGTGCCGTTCTGGACGCTGACGCTGCTCAACCGTCCGAAATCAGGCACACGCCCGATCGCCGAGAGCGTGTTTGCAGGCCTGTTCGTCGTCATCGCGCTCTATACGATCTTCAACGAAGGGACCGAGAACTGGCAGGCGCTGTGGACCTCGGCGGCCTATTTCCTGCTCGGCGCCACCTTCTGGCGCGCGCGTTTTGTGGCCGTCGCCGCAACAGCGTCGGCCGCTCCGGCCGTCGTTGCGGAGACCAGGGCTTCGACCAGGAAAGAGGAAGAGCTCGATCTGATGGGGATGCACTAGAGCGTTTCATGTTTTGATGGAAGCGTATCCGGCGTTAACGAAGTAGTTGCTGCATTCGCCGGGCAGAACGCTTCTGACGAGGAGGCCGATGTGGTCGCAGGCGTCGTCGATCGTGCGTTTCTGTGCGATGCGCATCCAGTGCTTGATCTTGGCAAAGACCTGCTCGATCGGGTTGAGGTCGGGAGAGTACGGCGGCAGGTACCACAGCCTGGCGCCGGCTTTCCGGATCATCTGACGGACGGTCGGCGACTTGTGGCTACCGAGATTATCCATAACGACGATGTCGCCCGGTTTGAGCACGGTTACGAGTTGCTGTTCGACATAGGCGCGGAAGCTTTCGCCGTTGATCGGTCCGTCGAACACGCAAGGCGCAGTGAGTTGGTCACAACGTAGGGCACCGAGGAAGGTCAGGGTTCGCCAGTGACCGTGCGGCGCAAAAGCGCGCAGCCGCTCGCCCCTGGATCCCCAGCCGCGCAGCGGGGCCATGTTGGTCTTGATCCAGGTCTCGTCGATGAATACCAGGCGGTTTGGATCGAGGCGATCCTGCAAGCTACGCCAGCGCTGCCGCCGCCACGCGACGTCGGCGCGGCCCTGCTCAAGGGCGAATAGTGTTTTTTTTGAAGCTGAGACCTTCGCGTCGCAGGAAGGTCCATACCGCGTGGTGCGAGACTTTCACGCCTCGGGCGGCAAGTTCGTCCTTCAGCCCGTGCAGCGTTAAATGCGGCGTCTGCCTGATCCTCTCCACGATGAACGCTCGATGCGGCTCCAGAACCGGCTTACGATGACCGCCCATCTTGCCCGGCACGACCGAACCCGTCGCGCGATAGCGCTGCCGCCACTTCACGACGGACGACACCGCAACATCGAACCGCGCCGCCACAGCATGGCAACTCTCGCCGGACTCAACCGCCTTCACGGCTCGTTCACGAAGATCATTCGAAAGAGGTCGGACCATTCGATGCTGGCCTCCGATCCAGCCAGCATCTTGAATCACAAACCGCCGCCCGACGGAATCCCTCCCAATTCAATCAATCGATGAACCGCTCTAGGATCTTTCCCGGTTCGCCCTGATCATTGCGACCATTCCGGTGGCTTCATGGTTCGAGACGCGCGAAGACGCGCTCCTCACCATGAGGGTCGAAGTCCTCATCCTGAGGAGCATCGCAAAGCGATGCGTCTCGAAGGATGAAGCCGGGACTACGCGGCGTTCTTGAGCCGCTCCAGCGCTTCCAGAATCTTTTCCTTTCGCGCCACCGCGGCCTCGCGCTTTTCCTTTTCCTCTTCGACGATTTCGTCCGGCGCGTTGGCGACGAACTTTTCGTTACCTAGCTTGGCGTCGACGCGCTTGATATCGGCGTCAGCCTTGGCGAGTTCCTTGTCGAGCCGCGCTCGCTCGGCGGACAAGTCGATCACACCCTTGAGCGGCAGCGCCGCGACCTCGCCCCTCACCAACAGCTGTACCGCACCTTCCGGAGCGGCATCGGCAAAGGAAATCTCGGCCAGCCGGGCCATTCTTTTCACGATGTCGTTCCAGCGTTGCGCGCGTCCCCGGGTTTCGGCGGAGGCTGAGGCGAGCACCAGCGGCGTCAGCGTCGCCGGCGGGATATTCATTTCCGCACGCACCGAGCGGATCGCAGTCACGAGATCGACCACCCAGCCGATCTCGGCCTCGGCCGCGGGATCGCTGAAATCGGCGGCATCGGAGGCAAACAGCGCCGGCGGAATCAACAGATCATTGGCGCTGGCGATTGTAGCCGCCGCCAGTTGCTCCTCAGAGAGCCCGGCCTTGCGCGACCATGGCGCCAGCACCAGCAGGCCGTCGCGCGGCGCCGTCACCGCCCAGAGCTCTTCGGTGATGAAGGGCATGAACGGGTGCAGCAATTTGAGGATTTCGTCGCGCGCCCACGCCACCATTGCCCGGGTCTCCGATTTGGCGGCGCCCTCCTCGCCGAGCAATCCCGGCTTGGCGAGTTCGAGATACCAGTCGCAATAGACGTTCCAGACGAAACGATAGGCCGCGTTCGCGGCGTCGTTGAAGCGATGAGATTCGATCGCCTCGGTCACCTCGCGCGTGGTGCGCGCGGTCTCGTGCGCGATCCATCGGTTCAGCGTTTCCTTGGCCTGCGTCGGATCGAATCCCGGCGTCAGCACGCAACCGTTCATCTCGGCGAAACGGCAGGCATTCCACAGCTTGGTTGCAAAATTGCGATTGGTTTCCACATAATGCGGCGCGAGCTTGATGTCATGGCCCTGCGCCGCCGAGCGGGCGAGTGCAAACCGCAGCGCATCGGCGCCGTAATCGTCGATGACGCCGAGCGGATCGATGACGTTGCCTTTCGACTTCGACATCTTCGCGCCCTTCTCGTCGCGAACCAGCCGATGGATGTACACCGTCGAAAACGGGATATCCTTCATGAAGTGAAGGCCCATCATCATCATCCGGGCGACCCAGAAGAAGATGATGTCAAATCCCGTGACGAGCAGGTCGGTCGGGTAATAGCGTTTGACGTCGGTGTCGTCGTCGGGCCAGCCCAGCGTCGAGAACGGCCACAGCGCCGAGGAGAACCAGGTGTCGAGCACGTCTTCATCGCGCGTGATGAAGCCTTCGCGCTTGGCCGGATCGAGCGCCATCTCGCGGCCCTGCTCCGGCGTGATGACTTCCTGCTCGGCATAATAACCAAGCGCATTGCCGACGGCCTCATCCTCGGTTTCGGCCACGAACACCTTGCCGTCCGGCCCGTACCACGCCGGGATCTGATGGCCCCACCAGAGCTGACGCGAGATGCACCAGGGCTGAATGTTCTCCATCCATTCGAAATAGGTCTTTTCCCAGTTCTTCGGCACGAAATTCGTCGCACCGCTGCGCACCGCCGCGATGGCCGGTTGCGCCATGGTCTTGGCGTCGACGTACCACTGGTCGGTCAGATAGGGCTCGATCACAACGCCGGAGCGGTCGCCATGCGGCACCATATGGGTGTTGGGCTCGATCCGCTCCAGAAAGCCGAAATCCTCCAGCCGGGTCACGATCAGCTTGCGTGCAGCGAAACGGTCGATGCCGTTCAGTTCGTCCGCCAGATGCACCGCGCCTTCCGGCAATCCGCGCAGATAGTCCTCGTTGCCCGCAAGCGCGAGACGGCCCTCCTGATCGAGCACGCTGATCTGCGGCAGGCCATGCCGCTTGCCGACCTCGAAATCGTTGAAGTCGTGCGCCGGCGTGATCTTCACCGCACCCGAGCCTTTTTCCGGATCGGAATATTC
Organism: uncultured Alphaproteobacteria bacterium; assembly: GCA_963790595.1. Lineage (GTDB taxonomy): Bacteria > Pseudomonadota > Alphaproteobacteria > Rhizobiales > Xanthobacteraceae > Bradyrhizobium. The sequence continues at coordinate 278,788 of CAWBPE010000017.1, forward strand.
ATCGGCGACGATGGGAATGCGTCGGCCGACCAGCGGCAGGATCACATGCGTGCCGACCAGTTTCGCGTAGCGTTCATCGTCCGGATGCACCGCGACCGCGCTATCGCCGAGCATGGTCTCCGGCCGCGTGGTGGCGACGACGATGAAGGTGGAGGGATCGTCGGGGCTGAAATTCCTGCCTTCCAGCGGATAGCGCAGATACCACAGGCTGCCCTTGACCTCGGTCTGCTGCACCTCGAGATCGGAAATCGCCGTCAGCAGTTTCGGGTCCCAGTTCACCAGCCGCTTGTCTTTGTAGATGAGCCCCTGGCGGTGCAATTCGACAAACACCTTGACGACCGCGCGCGACAGGCCCTCGTCCATGGTGAAGCGTTCGCGCGACCAGTCGCAGGACGCGCCGAGCCGCTTGAGCTGATTGACGATGATACCGCCGCTCTCGGCCTTCCACTGCCAGACCCGCTCAAGGAACTTGGCCCGCCCCATGTCGCGCCGGCCGGGCTCCTGCCGCTCCATCAACTGGCGCTCGACCACCATCTGGGTCGCAATACCAGCGTGATCGGTGCCGGGCTGCCACAGCACGTCGCGCCCGCGCATCCGCTCGAAGCGGCACATAATGTCCTGCAAGGTGTTGTTGAGCGCGTGCCCCATATGCAGCGAGCCCGTCACATTGGGCGGCGGAATTACGATCGTGAAAGGCTTTGCGTCGCGCCGCTCCGGTCGTCCGGCCTTGAAGGCGCCGCTGTCCTCCCATAGCCGGGACATGCGGCCTTCGATATCGGCGGGCTGGTAGTTTTTCTCGATCATGACGGTGCAATCGGGGATGGTAAGAGGGCTAATGCCTGATGGGTTCCGAACGCTTCGGAGCCCCTGGGCTTTGGTGTGTTATTTGGTGCTTTTCCACGCTGGAAAACGCCTTAGAAAGCCGCCGCGAGACGTCAAGTCAACCCGGCAGGTCAGGCGGAAAGCTGAGATAAAGCCCGATGAGGTGGCTTAATCGGGGCGGCAGGCGCCCGGGGGTTAACGGCCGCGCGAAACCCGCTCGATTTCCGCCTTGACGATGCGCTCCACCAGCCCGGGCAAATTGTCGTCGAGCCAGGATTTCAACATCGGCCGCAGCATCTCCTTGACGAGATCTTCCAGCGTGCGGGCATTGTTGCTCAGCACCGTATGGGCAAGGCTATTGAAAGCCGACTCGACGGCGGACACGGTCGAGTGCGACAGAATCTGCTGCTGCGGCGGAGCCGCGGGAGTTTCAAACGGCGATGCATCGAACGCCGGCGTCCGATGCACGGTCCTGGCCGCGGCCGCTTCGGTAAATTCGAGATCGTCCGCCGGCTCAACCTTGTGGAACGCCGGCTGCGGCGGTTCGGGAGGCGCTACCGCCATCTCGTCGGTCAGGTCGAACACTTCTTCGACTTCCGGCGCGGCCGGCCTGATCTCAGCCTCCGATGTCGCCTCATCGAGGCCCGCCAGCATCGCGTCGATGTCGTCCTGGCTGTTGCTCGCGGCAGGCGCCGGCGCAGGTGGCGCAGCTTTCGCCACCGCCGCCTGTGCGGCCGGAATCTTTGACGGCGGAATGTCGTTCATCACAGGCGCCTTCGCGGCCTGCGGCGGCGCGGCAGGCTTGGCCGGCGGCGCGGGGGTCGGCGGCTTCTCGGCCGCTGCGGGCTTTGCATCCGCAGGTTTGGCTTCAGCAGGCTTGGCGTCCGCAGCAGGCTTGGCTTCGTCGTCGGCGATGATGCGACGGATCGACGCCAGAATCTCCTCCATCGAGGGCTCTTGGAGCTTGGCTGGCTGCGTCATCTCCGATTCCACCTCATCAACGCCCTCATATGCGTTTTACACCAAGCGGGACAGGATTTGCCGGTTCCGGATATGCGGGCTGGGATTTTCATCGCACAAGCCCGACTTGTCCCCAGATCAAACGCCGCCCGATGCATCGTGCGTAATCTGCCCCTGCCCAGGGCAACGAAGCGTCGCGGCTTTAAGGTGCCAAATGGGGTGCGAATCGCTCTGCTGCCAATGGCAACGGTACGTCAGGGCAACAAATGATTGCAAGCAACGGCGTGATTACAAGCAAGGCAGCTGCACGCCGCCCGGCGTTTCATGAAGTTCGTTTCATCAACGCGGGCGGCTTGAGCAGACCTCAGGAATCAGCGGCCGTCAGGTGTGCGAACACCGAACCAGCTGTCGCGCACCTGGTGATAATGCACGCTCGGGTCGTAGACGCTGGTGGGAAGATTGAGCACCTGCGGCGACAACCGTCCGACCGAGTTCAGGACCGCATAGGACGCGACCACGCGATCATGCTGCGCCGTCACCAGCGCGACCCGGGCGTTGACCAGCGCCTGCTGGGCGTTGAGCACGTCGAGTGTGGTTCGCTGTCCGGCCTTGGCTTCTTCGCGCACGCCGTTAAGCGCGATTTCCGACGCCGTCACCTGCGACTGGGCCGAGGCCACCTGCGCCCTGCCCGCCACCAATTGGCCCCATGCCGTTACCGTGTTGGCGCGGGTCTGGTCGCGGGTCTGTTCGAGCACGAGACGCTGCTGCGCCAGGGTTTCCTTGGACTGACGGATCAGCGAGTACTCGGCGCCGCCCTGATACACCGGGACCGACAACTGCGCGATCGCCGAGGCACCGAAGGAGCGGTAGACCGTCATGGTCTGTTCGTAGGATTGCTGCACCGAGGCCGCCACGGTCAGCGTCGGCAACAGCGCGCCTTCGGCGACCTTGACCTGCAGGAAGTTGACGTCGATGCCGAACATCGCCGCCGTCACGCTCGGATTCTGCACCAGGCTGAGTTCGACCGCGCTGGGCAGCGTTGACGGCAAAAAGCGATCCACCGGAGAGCCCGGCGCCAACGCCTCGGGTTCGTTGCCGATGATGCGGCGGAAGTTCGAACGTGTGGTCACCAGGTTGGATTCGGCGGTCAGCTGCTGCGTCTTGCCGGCGGCAAGCTGCGCTTCCGATTGCGCGACGTCGGTGCGCGTCACTTCGCCGACGTTGAAACGGTCGCGGGTCTGTTTCAGCGTCTGTTCGAGCACGCGGGTATTGCTTTTCTGCACCTCGACGATCGCGGCGTCGCGCAGATAGTCCATGTAGATGGTCGCGGCCGAGAGCAGCACGGTCTGTTCGAGCACGCGCAGCGCTTCGCGCGCGCCGGATACCTGGCTTTCCGCAGCACGGGTCTTGTTGCCGGTCTGACCGCCATTATAGAGCGTCTGGGTGACGTTGAGGCTCGCGGCGCGCGGTGGGTCAACGCCGTGGATTTCGGTTCGCACGATCGCGGTGGGCGAGCCGCCCTGGGTGGAATTCGTATCGGTATATTGGGTACCGGCACTGGCCGTCAGATTGACCTTCGGGCGATAGCCCGACAGCGCCTGTGGGACGTTTTCGTCGGTCGACCGGACACTCGCACGCTGCGCGTTGAGCTGCGGATTGTTCTGGTAGGCGCGCACCAGCGCAGCCTCGATAGTATCGGCCAGAACCGGGACCGGACCCATATAAGCTAACAGAAGGACCGCAGCCGCAGCTCCGGTAAAAACCTTCACACCATTCATCCCCGGTCATCCAATTCATGCAACTAGCCCGACTCAAGCGGCGCTCAAATCGAGGTCGATGCGTCGTTCCACGCCAACATCCGTACATACCTTATGCTTCGCGCAAGCGGTAAGGAACCCCCGGAGGTGCAACGCAGTAGGAAAGTCTTAACGTGGGGCATCTAGGCCACACTTTTGATTCGGAATGGGATTTGAGGGCCGCGGCGGCTTAAAAAACGAAAGCCGCGGGGCGCTCAAGTCCGGGCAAGACCGGAACGGCTGCATCAAACAGCGCCCGGCTCCCGAAATCGTTATGGGAGTGCGTCACAATGGTAGCCCGCTGCGGCTGGGTCATCGCAAACACCCCGAGCAGCCGGCCACCCTCCTTGAGCTGCCGGTACAGCCCCTCCGGCACGATTTCGGTCGCACCGTTGAGAACGATCACATCATAGGGAGCATTGGCCGGATCACCCTCGGCCGCCGCGGCCGCGCGGACTGTCACATTGCCGAGCCCGAGTTCGGCGAAGGCGTCTTTAGCTTTGGCCACCAGCGACGGGTCGCTTTCGGTGGCGGTCACTTTGCCGGCGAGTTTTGCAATCACTGCGGCGGAATAACCGGATGCACAACCGACCACCAGCACATTGTCGGTGTCCTTGATCTCGGCGGCCTGCAGCATTTTCGCGGTTACGACCGGCTTGATCAGGAAGCGTTTCGCCGTGCCGCCTTCGCTGACATCGAGATCGAGGTCGAGATAGGCCAGCGCGCGCTGATTTGGGGGCACAAAGGCTTCGCGCGGCACCGCCAGCATCGCATCGATGATCCTGATATCGGTGACGTCGCTGGGACGGACCTGACCATCGACCATTTTCTGGCGCGCGGTCGAAAAACCGGACATTGGGAAACCCCAAAAGAGAGCGCGGAAGTGGCCGCGGGATGGAACGAGAACCGCGCCATCTTTGATACAAGGTTCGCCAAAACGCAACATAGCGATGGCGCAAGCCAGCGCCCGCGCCCCACCGCCTCATCCGTCACATGATTGAGTTGAAAAGCAGTCTAGAGCCCGGTTCTGAACCGGGCTCTGGACTTTTATTTGGACGCGTTTTCTTCACGCGAACTGGTAGCCACTTCGCTCGAAAACGCTATTTTATTCGATCGTGACGACAAGGCGTCCGATCAATCGCGCGACTTCGTCCAGATGTTCGGAATCATGTTCGGCCACGGCTTGCGCCAGCCGGACCAGGCATTCGTCATCGCTCAGGGCCGGAATGTCGCTGGGGACGATTGACGCAACAGGCCTGAGGAGAACGCTCTGGGTGTCGGGCATGGAATCACCTCTGGTAAAACCGGCATACGCGAACTTCAGTGGCAAATCGGTCTTTTTGGCGCTCGGTTCGTGGCGCGAAAGCGCGGCCGGATCACGATTTCCGGACCGATGAAGCCGCGCTAAACCGATGTAGCGCCAGCGCTATCCGGCCAATATGGATGCCGCCGCGCGCCGGCCCATTTGGCCCTTTGCAACGCCCGGAGGCTTTGTTATACGCTGCCGCGTGCGAACCATCGGTTTCGCTATTCCTCGGTAGCTCAGCGGTAGAGCATTCGACTGTTAATCGAATGGTCGCTGGTTCGAATCCAGCCCGGGGAGCCAATCAAATCAATAACTTACGGAAAAACGCCCTCTCCGCTGAACCGCCTGTGTTGGCTGTGTGGGCAAATCAATTGCCGCCCTGACCGGCACCGCTCGTGAGCCCGATGTCCAGCGCGCCACCCTGTCGGAGAGCAATCATGAAATCTGTTTTGCCAATTTCTTTATGGCTCACGCTTGCCCTTTTACTTGCCCTTTGCGGTTCGGCATTCGCGCAGCAGGCTCCAGCAGAGATGATCTCGAATTACCGCCTTCAACACGGCGAAGGGCGGGTGACATCGGACGCTACGCTCAACCGTATTGCGCATGAGCAAGCCGCCGCGATGGCCGCAAAGAACCTGATGGACCATGACGTCCTCGGGCCGTTTTCCTCGCGTGTGGCGCCATCGAAGGCCCGTCGGACTGGCGAAAATATCGCATATGGCTACGACAGCTTTTCGAAAACCCTTGATCAATGGATTAATTCGTCAGGCCATCGACAGAACCTCCTGATGCATGGAGCGACAAAAGTAGGCGTCGCCAGCGCAAAGAGCGCGACCACCGGGCGAACTTACTGGGCAATGGTGATTGCAGGCGATTACGAGCGTCCTCGATCACCCTCATCAAAAACGACCAAGCCTCACCAGGACGAGGGAACCTGTCGGCTAGCGCTTGCTGATCTGTGCCTCCCCGATAATTTCTCAAAATGAGTCTGGCCGCTGTTGTGCGTGGAGCGCGGGCGGCAAAGATCAAGTCCTCGAAATGTGAACCAGCGACCGCGGCGTTTGATCCCGATTGCCGTGCGCTCGCCAAACCAACCGTGGACTATTTAAGCGCACGCGATCGCTGTCGCATCGCCCCGTTTTCGAGATACACAGCCCCGCCTGGGGCCGAGCTATCGATGAACTCAGCGACAAAGGCGCGTCCGATATCGGCCTGCTCGATGGTGCCGAAAGGTCCCGGGATCAGACGCCCCAACCAGGCGACATAGCCCGGCGTGTGCGCATTGCCGGCGATAATTCCCGGACGGAAAATCGCGAGGCGCTGGAAGCCTATTGCTTCAACCGCCTCTTCTTTCAACCCCATGACCCGCGCATAGCGAATCCTGCTTTTCGCGGCGCTTCCCGCTGCCGAAAGCAGAGAAAACCTGACGATCCCCCCAGCCAGACAACCGCGGGCAAAGCCACCGACCACGCCAATTTCGAGCGCCTTTAATTCCGCCTCGCTCCACTTCATGCTGCCTTTACCGACGCCGACACAGCATGCGCCATAGACGGGATCGCCTTGCGCAATCATGCGCTGCGCGAGCCTGGTCACTTCCGCCGAAAACTGCGTAGCTGCCGTATCCAGGATCACCTGCCGCACACGGGGATCCGCGCTCAGCGAAATCGCCTTGCGATTGATCATCACGACTTCAGCGCAAGCCGGCTCGCCAGCCAGCGCGCGCACCACCGCGGATCCCACCTGCCCCGTGCCGCCGATGATCAAGACACGGAATGCCATTTCAGGCCTCTCGCCGAGGAGCCCTCAAGAGGCCTCTTGAGGCCCGGCTCCACAGAGCCCGCGTTTGGGTTTGGGCCGGTTAGAACCAGCCCGGGTTTGGATACGGGTTTACCTTGTAAGGCGAGGTCCCGACAGAAAATTGTGATCGCGGGTTAACACCCTCCAGACTCTGGAAAGCCCGGGTCGGCAATTGCCCCGGCGCCCTCGCCGCGCGCCGTGTCTCCGCGCATCGAAAACGCGGTACATTTAGGCAACCCCCCTGTTGAAAAACCGGAAAACCTGTGTTTCCGTCATTGCTCGTCGGCATCGTCCCGCCAACATCATGGCCGTCGCGTTCTGCGCCATGCAACCCGGCTCATAGGAAACGGTGATCATGAATCCGCGGTTGGCATCGATGGCAGCGTTGTGCCGAGAAGGCGCGATACCTGCTTTGGTCCTTGCGTGGATCGCTGCGTTTGGTTCGGCGGGAATCGATCACACCCGCGCCGCCCCCATCGTGGCCCGCGTCGCACCGCTTCTCGCCGCCGACGCCAAATTCGCCGACAGAACCCCACCGAGCGTGACCCAACCGATCGTGGCCGCCGCCGCCAGCGTCATCCCTGCCACCATATCCGTCGCTGAAGCGCCCGCCCTCGCCCCTGCGCCAGCGCCCAAGGAGCCGGACCCGATCGTAACCGCCTCGCTGACGGATCCGGCGGAAGTGCTGCGCCCCGAAACGCCGGCAGATCCAACCGTCCAAACCAGCAAAACGACCGAGGAGCCCGGCAATTCCGGGACGGTTGTCGAGTTAGCCAAAACGCCCGATGACTGCTCCGATAGCTGCATCGACAGTTACCTTTGGACGCTTTACGAGCGCACGCCGAAGGAAGACAGCGTCAAGGAGCACGAACAGCGGCAGGTGACCGTCAAGAAGAAGGGCAAACTGGTAACGGTGACCAGGACCGTTACGAAAATCGCCGATGAAGACTTCGCCTGGAAGGATTTCAAGGCCGCCGAGAACGCCGGCATGCCGGTCCCGGACTATGTGATCGGAGGCATGGATCGGGAATTCAAGCAAAAACTGTTTCATCTGCTTCGCGCTGCCGATGACGCGGGCCTCTCACCCGGCATCACCAGCGCGTTCCGCGATGACTATCGTCAATCGATCGCAAGCGGCCTCAAGGCGGCCAACGACCGCTCCTATCATGGCGGCAGTTCGCGTGGCGGCTATGGCCACGGCATTGCGGCCGACATCGTCGGCGTCAAGGGTGCGACACGGGCTGAGCGTCTGGCTTCAAGCCAGATCCTCTGGAAATGGGTCGACGACCACGAGAAAGAATTCGGAATCGGACGGCCTTATCTCAACAGGGATCCGCCGCACGTCGCGTCGATCGACGGCAAGGAATACGCCGATCACCATCCCAAAATGAGAGTTCGGCGCGCAGTCGCGGCCGCAAAGCCGGCCAATGGTGCCGCTTCGCCAAACGCCGCGTCGAAACCCGTGCGAACGGCAAGATCGTCGTAGACGAGAACGATCTCGCCGGCGTGCTGCACTGGAGTAGACCGCGATAGCCGGGGCCGCAATCTAACAACGGCACCGATGTGAACCGGCGCTCTCAACAAAAGTTCTCAAGCGCTGTGCCCCAGTATTTCCAACTAGACCGGTGGATGAAGCCGAGTGTCTAATGCAAATCGTTCTTGCGAACGAATCCTGTAGGCTCCAGCTGCACCGACGTTTTGAAAAATAAGATTCCAACTATGAGTTCGAAACGGCGCTTGGAATAACAACAAACTTATTGTCGTTTAAAAGCCTGTCGCCATACAGTTGTTGTCCCGCGCTAGGTATCCCTGGATGAAGCCATCCTGGATTCGGGACGGAGTTCGGCTCAACGACATTAACGGACGACGGATCCATAATAGTCGCCGATGTGAGTATGTGAGGAACGGTGTCCAAAACTCGAAAGGTTTTGTGAACTGCGACCTCGAGAATGGCGGTTGCAGGATCAAGCGAACAATAGACAGCTCGAATACCTCTCGAATTCCAACGCCCACCTACCCGATACGCACCCTCCCCACTATCCCAAGTCGGTGCAAACCCAATAGGATCGAGACGCCAGACTACCAATTCGGTTCCGCCGAGCAGAGACGGGAGCGGTGTCACGCATAAACGCCGTAGGCTAGACGCTCCAAATGATCTTCAACTACCTTTACACCGGCAGGCGTCGTTAAAAGGTCGATAGGGCGCTTTTGATTTAATCCAATGGCCGGTCGTTCGAACCATTGTTCGGCTTCATTCTGTGCGCCAAAAACTACAGTAGCTTTCGCCAACAATTCGGCAAATTGCCACGCTCGGCCAGCTTGCTCGTGGCTTAGCAATTCTTGCGGCTTTTTTTCTTTGCGTTGAAGAGTACGCAAGCTAATTCCGATAGCTTGCTCAATAGACTCCTGTCCCATTACTTTTAATGAATGAGCAAGGTGATCAACAGCTCGATTTGGAATTCCTGCTTCCAACATAAAATGCGCATCAAGCGGACCGCTCCCTAGCGAGCTGCCAATTACTGCTGTGCCCCCAAGAAGTGAAGCCACTTGCGCTTGCAGCTGCTCAAAGCTTCGTAAAATGTCTATTTCTGGTGCACCCAAAACAAGGGGCATCCCCGTTAAACCCATTCGATCCTCATCTACGTGCTTTGGTTCACTAGGCTCTTCGGATTTCTGTTTCATAAGTAATGTCCTTGCCACCTGTCGCAAAATATAGGACAGGTGTCGCGCGATTACAATTGGGACTGGAGGTTCCCGAGTCAATATTCATCGCCTGAAACAGCGCCCCAACCTGCACCGGGCATTCTGGATCCCGCTTTCAGCCGCCTGACTTGTTGATCTTCTTCACCTTGGCATCGGTCGCTTCGATCGATGCCGCCAGTTCCAGGATAGCTTTCGCCAGGAGATCGGCGGCTTCCTTCGGGTCCTGCGACCGCTCGGCGCGCAGCGCATAATTTTTGGCTGAAGACAGTGACATCGGTGCCCTTTCCTGCGGAAACCCTCACGCTGAGGCGATGCGTTTTCTTGTGGTTTTCTTGTAGTTTTCTTGCACAATGTCCAGCATCGAGGCTCAAGCGCGCCGTGAGGCCTGCGCGGGTACGAAAAATGATCCGCCAAATGTGATTTGCTTCACCTTTGACCGCCGCTGGCCGGTCTAGGATTCATCGCGGGGGGCAAGGGATCGGTAACCACATCGGCCGCGATCAGCGGATCGATACAATTTGAGTGATCCGTTCAACCCCGAAACAAAGGACTTCTGAGACCTTACGCGCTCGACCACGGGAGAGCGCGATGAGCGAAGCTGAATTCGACAGGTTGCTGGACGCCGTGCGAACGGCTGTCGCGCCCCCGCCGCAGGAGGATTTCCTGAGCTATCCGATGTTCGATCCGCCGCCGCCCGCCAACGACAATCAGATGGCATGGCCGCTGATTCCGTTCCCCGAAGGCTGGCACGCCTCCTGCTGATGGTGCGATGACTTCCCGGCCTTGGTGGGCGCGGAAAGCGCTCGCTGGCCGGAGCAACCTCCCAAAAATGACCGCCGCAGCCGGGTAAGTGCGGCGGCCAAGTTTGGAGGAGAACGCTCTGTCGAAAGAACCGCGATCGGCCCCCTCTGCAGGGCGTCGTTTTCCATGCATGTTTCGGGCCGCAGCCCAGCTCAACCGGGCTTCGGCGGCAGTGATCAGCCCTAAAGCGGTGGATATCTCGGCTTTGGAACTTTTGGCCTCCCTCCGGACGAGCAAGGTTGCCTAACTAACTTAGGCTCTGTATTGATCCCGCCCCATGGGGCCACGTGGCGGAGTGGTTACGCAACGGTCTGCAAAACCGTGTACACCAGTTCAATTCTGGTCGTGGCCTCCATTAATACAATCAATTACTTACATATAACTTGGAAGAAAATACTTTAGCCAATATAAGCGACTTCCACGCGGCCTCGGCGGCGTACACTTCAACCCTTTTCAACCCTTGGCATCAGGCGCGTTTGCGGCGACGATAATCCCGCTTCGGCTTCGGTTTGGGCGCGAGTTCGGGCAGCGTGCTTTGCGCCTCGCGATATCTGGCCAGCATCCGCTCGAAACTGTCGTTCAGCGCCGCGGTGATATCAGGTCGCTTTTCGAGGCTGCCGAGCAGCATCGCCGCCGCCTCAATGGTGGACAGGCCGTCGCGGCGCGGCTCGCGGCGCAATTGCCCGTAGCGTGATGGACGCGCCGGACCGAGAATCACGCGCTGGCACTTCAACATCCACGCATTGCGCCACCACAGCGCCTTGGCCTGGCTCCAGGTACCGTCGAGCAGCACGATGCCTTCGATGTCTTTGAGGATGGCGCGCTGATTGTCCTCGATCTCGCCCTTGCGGTTGATGGCGACGATATCGCGGTCAGTCTCGAGGTCGGCGACCTTGGCGGAGCCGAGATAAAGCACCGCCCAGCGCGAGGGATCGTGGACCGGCCGGCCCAGCGCCTTGGAGAGGCTCGGCCACGACAATCCGATCTTGAGCACGGCATTGGCGAAATGCAGCGCGGTCAGCCGCGCGGTACCGAGCGCCCTGTCCTGCTCCTGCGGATGCTGCAGAATCAATAGCGCGACGCGGTTTTCGATCGGCGTAATGCTGTCGCAAATGCACAGCGGCAATGGCTTATGGCAGTGCGGACAGTCCGGTATCGCTTCCGCGACGCCGGTGTCAGGCTCGGATTGTTTTGACATGCGTCCGCTATACGCTGGCCAGCAGTGCGCTTCAACAACCCAAGGCCGATTCCGGCTCATTTAGGGGACGCCTGAGCGGGCTGAATCCGGGTGGCGCGCGACCAATTCCTGCTGAAACTTCAAGAACAAGCCCCCGTATCTGGTTCATCAACCAGCGGGGGACGGAATGCGCGTAGCGGTTATCGGAACGGGAATTGCCGGCAATGCGGCCGCCTGGACCTTGTCGAAGCGATATCCGGTAACGGTCTATGATCGCGAGCTTCGCCCCGGCGGCCACAGCCACACCGTCACCATCGACTATGACGGCACGCCGTTGGCGGTCGATATCGGCTTCATCGTCTATAACGAACTGAACTACCCCGATCTGACGGCGTTGTTCGAGCATCTCGATGTCGAGACCGTGGAAAGCTGCATGAGTTTCGCTGTGTCGGCCGACGCCGGTCGGTTTGAGTGGAAAGGCGGCGGCGCCAATTGGGGCGAAACCGCCAGCGGCCTGTTCGCGCAGCCCCGAAACCTGCTTTCGCCGTCCTATCTCTGGATGCTGCGCGACATCCTTACCTTCAACACCCAAAGCGTTCAGGACCATGCCGCCGGCCGGCTGGCCGGGTTGACGCTTGGTGAGTATTTCAGCCGTAACCACTTCGCGCCGAGGCTATTGACCGATTATCTCGCGCCGATGGGCGCGGCAATCTGGTCGGCTCCGGCCCATGAGATGCTGGATTTTCCCGCCGAGAACTTTGTCGCCTTTTTCAACAATCACCGCCTGCTGCAATATGATCGCCCGGTCTGGCGCACCGTCAAAGGCGGCAGCGGGCGCTACGTCGAAAAAATGACGGCGGCGTTTCGCGATCAGCTTCGGCTGGGCTGCGCCGTGACCTCAATCGAGCGCACCCCGCATGGCGTCGTCGTTCACGACAGTCACGGCCGGAGCGACAGCTACGATCACGTGGTGATCGCCGCGCACAGCGATCAGGCGCTGGCGATGCTGTCCGATGCCGACAACCGCGAGCGCGCCATTCTCGGCGACATCGGCTATGCGCCCAATAGCGTCTATCTGCATCGCGATCCCAGATTGATGCCCAAACGCCGGCGAGCCTGGGCGTCGTGGAATTTTCTGCGCTGGCGGCGCGAGGGAACGACCGTGAACGACGTCGCCGTGACCTATTGGATGAATCCGCTGCAGGGGATCGACGACGACAAGCCGCTGTTCGTCAGTCTCAACCCGCCTTTCGCGCCGGATCCGTCGCTGACCTTCGGCAAATACATGTGCGAACATCCGCAATATAACGCGGCGGCGTTCGCCGCCCAAAAGCGATTGGATGAGATTCAGGGCCGGCGCCACACCTGGTTTTGCGGGGCCTGGACCGGATATGGTTTCCACGAGGACGGCTTGCAGTCCGGTCTGGCGGTTGCGGAGGCGTTGGGCGCCGCTGTGCCCTGGCGCGGCCCCCTGCCCGAACTCGCGCAAGCGGCGGAGTAGCGATGACGGAGGTAGCTGCCAAGGCCTTAACAGCTAACGACGGAAGCGCGGCCGCGCTTTACATTGGCGAGGTGATGCATGCGCGCCTGAAGCCGATGGGGCATCGTTTCAGCTATCGCGTAATGAGCCTCCTGATCGACCTCGACCGGCTCGAAGACGCCGATCGCCAATCGCCCTTGTTTGGCGTCAACCGGGCCGCGCTCTATAGTTTCAACGAGGCCGACCATGGCGAGCGCGATGGATCCGGTTTGCGCGCCTATGCGCAGCGCTGCGCGGCGGATCACGGCATCGACCTCACGAACGGGCGCGTGCTGCTGCTGTGCTATCCCCGCCTGCTGGGTTACACCTTCAATCCGCTATCGGTCTATTTCTGCAACCGCGCGGATGGCGGCCTTGCCCTTCTCATCTATGAAGTGCGCAACACCTTCGGCGATATCCACAGCTACGCGCTGGCCGTGAAGCCGGATGAAGTCAGCGATGCCGGTGTCCGGCAACAGCACGACAAGCTGTTTTACGTCTCGCCGTTTATCGAAATGGCGATGCGCTATCATTTCCGGGTTTTACCACCGGCCGAGGACGTCAAACTGCGCATCCTCGAAACCGACCGCGAGGGCCCGCTGCTCGCCGCGACCTTCCACGGCCGCCGCCGCGCCCTGACCTCGGCGGCGCTGCTGCGCGCATTCTTCGCGCTGCCGTTCGTGACCTTCAAGATCGTCGCGGCGATCCACTGGGAAGCATTGCGGCTATGGCTCAAGGGCGCACGTCTGGTGCCGCGCGCGGATGCCGCAGCTGCGAAAACTGCCTTCAATACCAGCTTGGCGATTGACCGACGTGCTGATTATACTCGGACGCAGAACCACCTCACTCCGTGAGTTCGCCAATGTCCGTGCCGATCTCCATAACACCCGACAATGTCGACCGGGCGCTGCCCGATTTGCCCCGCCTGGTTCGGTTAGCCATCGGTTTCGGTTCACGGCTGCGGCGCGGAACGCTCGATGTCACCCTCCCCGATGGCCGCACGATACGGCTCGGCGGCATGGAGCCCGGTCCATCTGCGGCGATGACGCTGTCCAATTACGGCTTTGCGTCGCGACTGATCAACAGCGGCGATATCGGCATCGCCGAGGCCTATCTGCATGGCGAATGGGACACACCGGATCTCACGCAATTTCTCTATCTGTTTTGCGTCAATCACGATCTCATTCAGGCGATGCTGAGCGACAAGCCGCTGATGCGCTTCGTCCAGATCGTCCGGCACTGGTTCAACCGCAACACCAAGCGGCAGGCGCGCCGGAACATCTACGCGCATTACGACATCGGCAACGCATTTTATTCGGCGTGGCTCGACCCTAGCATGACCTATTCCTCCGGACTGTTCGAGGAAGGCACGCCGGATCTGACCGCGGCGCAAAACAACAAATACCGCAGGCTGGCCGAAGCGATCGATCTGCAGCCTGGCCAGAAGCTGCTGGAAATCGGATGCGGATGGGGCGGCTTTGCCGAATTCGCGGCCAAGACCTTTGGCGCCAAGGTGGTCGGATTGACCATCAGCAAGGAACAGCGCGATTTTGCGCAGAAGCGGATCAGCGACGCCGGACTGAACGAAAAGGTCGAGATCCGCCTGCAGGACTATCGCGACGAGCGGGACCGCTATGACCGGATCGCCTCGATCGAGATGATCGAAGCCGTCGGCGAGCAGTTCTGGCCCAAATATTTCTCACAGTTGCGCGACCGGCTTCTGCCCGGCGGCCTCGCCGGCATTCAGGCCATCACCATCCAGGACAGCCTGTTCCAGACCTATCGGCGCGAGGTCGATTTCATCCAGCGCTACGTTTTTCCGGGCGGGATGTTGCCCTCGCCGCAGATTCTCAAATCGCTCGGCGAGCGGTTCGGCGTTCCTGTTATTCGGGAGCGCATTTTTGGGCAAGATTATGCCAAGACGCTTGCGATCTGGCGAAGTAATTTCCGCGCGGCCTGGCCGAACCTGATGCCCTCAGGTTTCGACGACCGGTTCCGGCGGCTGTGGGAATACTACCTCGCTTACTGCGAAGCCGGATTCCTGTCGGGAAATATCGACGTTCGCCAGGTGGTGTTCGCGAAATCAGGTTAACCGCGCTTCGCCTCTCTCATCCAACCGTCCCTGTGGTCGGCTTGTGCGCCCAGCGGCGGTCCACTAGGGTCGCCTAGTGATTGAGCAACAACTGGCAATTTCCGCAGATGACCATTAACAACGACGTCGTCGAGGCGATCGGCAACACGCCGCTCATCAAACTGAAGCGCGCTTCCGAAGCGACCGGCTGCACCATTCTGGGCAAGGCCGAATTCATAAATCCCGGGCAGTCCGTCAAGGATCGCGCCGCGCTGTTCATCATCCGCGATGCGATCAAGCGTGGCAAATTATGGCCGGGCGGTGCGGTGGTCGAGGGCACCGCGGGGAATACCGGCATTGGGCTGGCGCTGGTCGCCAACGCGCTGGGTTACCGCACCGTGATTGTAATTCCGAACACGCAGAGCCAGGAAAAGAAGGACATGCTGCGGCTGTGCGGCGCGCAATTGATCGAAGTGCCGGCGGTGCCCTACTCCAATCCGAACAATTACGTAAAACTGTCGGGCCGCCTCGCCGAGCAGCTTTCAAAGACCGAGTCCAACGGCGCGATCTGGGCCAACCAGTTCGACAATGTCGCCAACCGTCAGGCGCATATTGAAACGACGGCGCCGGAAATCTGGGAACAGACCGGCGGCAAGGTCGACGGCTTCGTGGCATCGGTCGGCTCGGGCGGCACGCTTGCCGGGGTCTCGATCGGCCTGAAGAAAATGAACCCGAAAATCCGCGTCGTGCTTGCCGATCCCATGGGCTCGGCGCTGTACAATTATTACAAGCACGGCGTGCTCAAATCAGAGGGCTCCTCGATTACCGAAGGAATCGGTCAGGGCCGCGTGACCGCCAACCTCGAGGGCGCTGTTATCGATGACGCCTACCAGATCAGCGATGACGAGGCGGTGCCGATCATCTTCGACCTGCTCGAACATGAGGGGCTTTGCCTGGGTGGTTCGACCGGCATCAATATCGCCGGCGCCATTCGTTTGGCCAAAGAAATGGGACCAGGCCACACCATCGTGACGGTGCTGTGCGACTACGGCACCCGCTACCAGTCAAAACTGTTCAATCCCGACTTCATGCGCTCCAAGAACCTACCGGTCCCGGACTGGCTCGAGCAGCGCAGCACGATCAGTGTGCCGTTCGAGAAGGTGTGATCCGGAAAGCGCGGTTTAAAACGCGCGCCTGCCGAATCCCGATCCTGCTCCACGCGCGAGGCGCACTGCAGCTACCGCAGCGGCACCATCACCCCGCGAGGACGTTTCTGGCTGTCTTGGCGGCATCGCGTCAAACGTCGGATCTTCATAATCCCCGCTCGGCCAAAACGTCAGGGCCAGAAATAGCGCGGCATTGAACAGGGCGCCGACAATCGTCCCGTGATGTTCCGGCCCGAGCGACCACGCCGGAATTTTACCCGCGACAAGTCCGTCGACGATGACGATCGCGATCCACATCGGAATGACGCAGACCGGGTCCCACCCGATATCCCTGATACGCATGGACTGCAGCGTGAAACTCATCACCCCAAAGAACACCATGGCGATGAGCGTCGGCCAGCCCATCAAGTCCGCGGGCGAGATCGGTTGTCCCGGACGATAGGCATGGCCAGCAATCACGAAACAGATGACGGTCATCAGAACGGCGAGACCGATCGTGGCCAGGAAATAATGCAACCGGCCGAGACGCGCATTGAAACCGAACACGAAGCCCAGCATGGAAAGCTCCTTTTCGAGCCAACCTTGCAGAACTTGCTTTCGGAGCGATGAACGGCCGCCGAGGCAGTTCCTTCTATGGTTTCCAATGACCTTCCAGGATGATTAAAGCCCGCTCCGACAGGGTTACCGCAATATCTGGCTGAGGAACAGCTTGGTCCGTGCGTGCTGCGGATTGGCAAAGAAATTCGCCGGCGTGTTGGCCTCGATGATCTGGCCGGCATCCATGAAGACGATACGATTGGCGACTTCGCGCGCAAATCCCATTTCATGGGTGACGACGAGCATGGTCATGCCCTCATTGGCGAGGTCGACCATGGTGTCCAGCACTTCCTTGACCATTTCGGGATCCAGCGCCGAGGTCGGCTCGTCGAACAGCATGACTTTCGGGTTCATGGTCAAAGCGCGGGCGATCGCGACACGCTGCTGTTGACCGCCGGACATCTGGCCCGGATATTTATTGGCCTGCTGCGGGATCTTGACGCGCTCCAGATATTTCATCGCCGCGGCCTCGGCATCCTTCTTTGGAATATTGCGCACCCAGATCGGCGCCAGCGTGCAGTTCTCCAGCACGGTCAGATGCGGAAACAGATTAAAGCTCTGAAACACCATGCCGACCTCGCGCCGGACGTCGTCGACGCGGCGCAGATTCGGTCCAAGCTCGATGCCGTCGACGACGATCCGGCCTTCCTGAAATTCCTCCAGCGCATTGATGCAGCGAATTAATGTCGATTTACCCGAGCCCGAAGGACCGCAGATCACGATGCGCTCGCCTTTCGCGACATCGAGATCGATGTCGCGCAGCACATGAAAATCGCCGTACCATTTGTTAAGGCCGGAAATGCCAACGATCGGGGTCTCGGTCATGGTCATCCACTCAATTTTGCCGGTGCGCGTTCAGCCGGTGCTCGACGAACTGCGAATAGCGGGACATTGCAAAACAGAAAGCAAAGTAAATCATTCCGGTGAAGGCGAACCCCGTAAACAGCGTGGTCGGGGTGGCCCAAACCGGATCGGCGAACGACGCCCGCAACTGCCCCAATAGATCGAACAGCGCGACGATCGAGACCAGCGAAGTGTCCTTGAACAGGCCGATGAAGCTGTTGACGAGACCGGGAATGACGTGTCGAAGCGCCTGCGGCATCACGATCAGCGACGTCGTCTTCCCCCAGGACAGGCCGAGCGCGTTCGCCGCCTCGCTTTGCCCGCGCGGGATCGCCAAGAGGCCGCCTCGGATCACCTCGGCATTATAGGCGCCGGAAAACAGCGCGACGCCGATCAGGACCCGCATCAGCCCGTCGATCGTGAACCCGGCCGGAACGAACAGCGGCAACATATAGGTTGCGAAAAACAGCACAGTGATCAGCGGGACACCGCGCCATAATTCGATGAACGCGATCGAGAAAACTCGTATCAATGGAATCGTCGAACGCCGGCCCAGCGCCAGCGCGATCCCGATCGGCATCGAGGTGACGATGCCTGTGACCGACACCACCAGCGTGATCAGAAGCCCGCCCCACACTCTGGTGTCGACGATTGGCAAGCCGCCATGGTCGAGCCCCATCACAGCGATCACGACGCCGGTTCCGGCGAAGATCGCGAGGCTCATGATGAGGGATCGCCAACCGGTGCGAACGCCGCCGTTCAGGACAAACAAGAGAATCGAAACAATGGCCGTGGTCGCCGCGAAATCGGTCCAAAGCGGACGGCTCGATGCCTGGATTTGGTCGCGAAGCCAGATCAGCGGCCAGACAACATAGGAAACGGCGGTGCTGAGCAGCACGACCAGCTTACCGAACCCCTGCAGTAGCGGCCCCACAATAGCGATCGTCTGGCCTACGCTTGCCACCTTGCGGCCGGCCTCGCCGATGCTGTCTACAAATCCCGACAACAGACTAGCGGTCCAACTGATACCGAAGCCGGCCAGCCCGCCGCCATGCAGCAGGAAGAACGCAACGATGGGAAACGCCACAAAAAACAGCCCGGCATTGAGGCTCTTGGCCGGCAGTGGCGGAATCAACAGCGGCAGCAACAACATCGCTGCCAGAAGGAAGGTCAGGTTGACCCGCCAGCGCTCGGGTTCGGGGTAGAAGCCATAGATAAACTGGGAAAACTTCGCCTGCACATAGGGCCAGCATGCGCCGACCACATGTCCCGCGTTCTCCGCAAGACACGCGTTGCGGTCGGTGCCGTGCCAGACCGCGTCGACCAGCAGGAATTTGATTGCCGGGATGACAGTGAGCCACAGCAACACAATACTCACGAGCGTGAGCAGGATATTGGTCGGCGAATTGAACAGGCGCGTGCGCAGGAATCCGACAAAGCCCGTGGTCTTGATCGGCGCGGCGCGCGCGGGGACCAGTTCCGCACGTACAAAGGACGATGCGGCGACATCGCTCATGCGCCCAAACTCCGGCCGATCCGCCATCCGTAGAAACTCATGATCGCGCTGGTGACCAGCGAAATCAGCAGATACACGCCCATGGTGATCGCGATGATTTCAATGGCCTGTCCGGTCTGGCTCAGCGTGGTTCCCGCAAACACCGAAAACAGATCGGGATAACCGATCGCGACCGCCAGCGACGAATTCTTGGTCAGGTTCAGATATTGGTTGGTCAGCGGCGGCAGAATGACCCTTAGCGCCTGCGGCACCACGATCAGCCGCAATGTCGTGCCGCGACTGAGGCCGAGCGAGGACCCTGCTTCCAGCTGACCCTTATGGACCGACAGGATACCTGCCCGCACGATCTCGGCAATGAAGGCCGCGGTATAGATCGACAGCGCCAGCGTCAGCGCCACGAATTCAGGAATGACGCGGGATCCGCCGGAAAAATTGAAGCCCTTGAGCTCGGGTATTTCAAACGTGACGGGCGCCCCAAACGCCAGCGAAGCGATTAACGGCAGGCCGATCAGCAAGCCCAGAGCATATGGCCACACCTTGATCAGCCGGCCGCTCTCGAACAATTGGCGGCGCGCATAATAGCGCAGCCCCCACGCCACCACGATCGCGATCAGGAGCGCGAGCGCAACCGGCTCCAGACCGGCCGCGCCGATCGGCTTTGGAATGACCAGACCGCGATTGCTGAGAAAAAAACTACCGAATAGCGAGATGCTTTGTCGCGGGTTCGGCAACACGCCGAGCACGGCGAGGTACCAGAACAGGATCTGGAACAGCAGCGGCAGGTTGCGCACCAGTTCGACATAGCCGCCGGAAATGCGCGCCACCAGCCAGTTCGGCGACAGCCGGCCGAGCCCGACGATAAATCCGATCAAGGTGGCAAAGAAGATGCCGATGATCGCGACCAGCAGCGTATTGAGCAGGCCGACAAAGAATACGCGGGTATAGGTATCGGACTGGCTATACGAGATCAGGCTCTGGCTGACGTCAAAACCCGCGGTGTTCGACAGGAACCCGAAGCCCGAGGTGATGCGCTGCGTTTCCAGATTGGCGCGGGCATTGGCCACGATTTCGTAGCCGATCCAGGCCAGCGCCGCGACGAATACGATCTGAAGAGCGAACCCGCCCCACCCGGCGCGGCCGCCGAGCGCGCGCCGCAATTTGGCGGCCAGTTGCAGCGGTGGCGCGCGGGGCTCGATGCTCATCGCTGCCGGGGCTTTCGCTGCGCCTGCCTCGGTCAGCGGATCGGCGGCGCGTACTGAATTCCGCCCTTGTTCCAGAGCTGGTTGAGGCCGCGGGCGATGCCGAGCTTCGAGCCGGCGCCGACGTTACGATCGAAAGCTTCGCCGTAATTGCCGACCGCCTTGACGATCCGGATCACCCAATCCTTGGTCACGCCGAGCTGTTCGCCGAGATTGCCGTCCGTGCCGAAGGCCCGTTTCAACTCGGGCTTGTCCGACTTGGCCATGTCATCGACGTTCTTCTGGGTCACGCCGAGTTCCTCGGCATCGACCATCGCATACAGCACCCACTTCACGAGATCGAACCATTGATCGTCGCCATGGCGCACCATCGGGCCGAGCGGCTCCTTTGAGATCACTTCGGGCAGCACCGCGTGATCGGCCGGATTGGCCAATTTCAAACGTTCGGCATAGAGCCCGGAAACGTCTGTGGTGTAGACGTCGCAGCGGCCGGATTCATAGGCCTTGACGGTCTCGTCGGCGCTGGCGAACGCGATCACCTCATACTTCATATTGTTGCCCTTGAAG
The DNA here is from genome assembly GCA_963790595.1 of uncultured Alphaproteobacteria bacterium. Lineage (GTDB taxonomy): Bacteria > Pseudomonadota > Alphaproteobacteria > Rhizobiales > Xanthobacteraceae > Bradyrhizobium. The sequence goes on from CAWBPE010000017.1 coordinate 299,628, forward strand.
TAGTCGGCGAGATTCTGCTCGGTGGTCGTGCCGGTTTGCACGCACACCGAGGCGCTGTTCAGTTCCAGCGCGGAATTCACTTTCAGGGATTTTTTCACGAGGAAACCCTGCCCGTCATAATAGGTCACGCCGGTAAAGTTGGCGCCGAGCGAGGTATCGCGGGAGAGCGTCCAGGTGGTGTTGCGCGACAGAACGTCGATTTCGCCGGATTGAAGCGCGGTAAAACGATCCTTGGCCGACAACGGCACGAATTTCACCTTGGTCGGATCGTTGAAGATGGCGGCCGCCACCGCGCGGCAGACGTCGACGTCGAGGCCGGTCCAGTTACCCTTGTCGTCCGGGGCCGAAAAGCCCGGCAAGCCCTGGCTCACGCCGCAGGACACCATACCGCGGTCCTTGACCGTCTTGAGCGTTTGCGCCGTGGCCGCCTCTGTCGAAAGGCCGGCGGCAAGGGCAAGGGTGAAGACCAGCGATACGCGTTTCATGGCAAAGCCTTTCAAGGGTCGTCCGGGCAAGGGTCAGTTCAGGAACAGGTGGCATATCATCGCCTGAGCCGACGGGCCAACCCGACGATCCGACCGGTACCAACGCCATCCTGAAGTACCAGTTTGACGCGCGATCCGGTCAAGCAATGGATCGACGGTCGCGGCAAGCCCCTCAACGTGCGGCGACGGAATAACTGCCGTGCATCACAGAACGACTGGCGAGCCGGGTCAAGGGGTTGACGCGCCTCTTCCCAGTCCTGTTATTAACGGACCCAGCCGGAATCCGCCGCTTCACTGGGCTTTCAAGTCACATCGCGGCTGGTCAAGAAATATTTTGGCGGCAAACCCATGAATTCTCCAGGCGACGAGGGAGCGGCCAGGCCGCTCAAGGCGGAAACGGCGCTGGTAACCGCCGGTCGCGATACCAAGGCCCAAAAGGGCTTCGTCAATCCGCCGGTCGTCCATGGTTCCACGGTGCTTTATCCCACCGCCGAGGACCTGCACGCCCATCGCGGCGAATTCCGCTATGCCCGCTATGGAACGCCGACCACCAACGCCTTGCAGCAGACCCTGATGGCGCTGGAGGGCCCGGCCTGCGCCGGCGTTGGCATTGCGCCTTCGGGGCTGGCAGCGATCACCACGACGCTGCTCGCGGTGCTCAGGGCCGGCGACCACGTTTTGGTCTGCGACAATGTGTACCGGCCCACCGGTAATTTCTGTAACGGGCTATTGGCCGGCTACGGCGTCGAGACCACCTATTTCGATTCCATGATCGGCGCCGGCGTCGACGCTCTGTTCAAACCCAACACGAAGGCGGTGCTGGTCGAAGCGCCGGGATCGCAAACCTTCGAGATGCCGGATGTTCCAGCGATCGCGGCCGTCGCGCATGCGCGCGGCGCGCTTGTCATCGACGACAACACATGGGCGACGCCGCTGTTTCACCGCTCGCTCGATCTGGGTGTCGATATCAGCATCCAGGCTGCGACCAAATATATCGGCGGCCATTCCGACATCATGTTCGGAACCATCTCGGCGAACGCCCGGGCCTGGCCGACGGTGATCGAGACGGTCCGGGCGCTTGGCATTTGTGCCGGACCGGACGATGTGTTTTTGGCGATACGCGGCTTGCGCACGCTCGCGGTGCGGCTCGCCCAGCATCATAAATCGGGGCTGGAAATGGCACGATGGCTGGCCGCGCGCCCCGAGGTCATTGAGGTGTTGCACCCCGCGCTGGAAAGCCATCCCGGCCATGCGATCTGGAAACGCGATTTTACCGGCGCCTCCGGCCTGTTCAGCATCATTCTGAAGCCGGCGCCGCAAAAGTCCGTCGATGCACTGCTCGATGCCGTAAAATTGTTCGGCATGGGCTATTCCTGGGGTGGTTTCGAGAGCCTCGTCATTCCATTTGATTGTGCGTCGTACCGGACAGCCTCCAAATGGGCGCCGGGCGGTCCGGCGCTTCGGCTCCATATCGGGCTGGAGAATGTCGAAGACCTCAAAGCCGATCTCGCGCGCGGATTTGAGGCCTTCAACGCCGCGTAAAAACAAACAATCGGCACATGACGACGGCGTCAGGTGTCTGGAGCTCGAAGCAATGACCGACGCATCCGACTACACGCCCCCGAAAATCTGGAGCTGGAACAAGGAGAGCGGCGGCAAGTTCGCGAGCATCAACCGCCCGATCGCTGGCCCGACCCATGAGAAGGAATTGCCAGTCGGGCGCCATCCGCTGCAACTTTATTCGCTGGCCACGCCGAATGGCGTGAAGGCCACCGTGATGCTGGAAGAACTGCTGGCGCTTGGTTTCAGCGGCGCGGAATATGATGCGTGGCTGATCAAGATCGATGGCAATCAATTCGGCAGCGGTTTTGTGGCGGTGAACCCGAACTCCAAGATACCCGCGCTGATGGACCGCAGCGGACCGAAGCCGATCCGGGTCTTCGAATCCGGTGCGATCCTGATGCATCTCGCCGAAAAATTCGGCGTGCTGTTGCCGACTGATTCCAGGCGCGCCGAATGCCTGTCGTGGCTGTTCTGGCAGATGGGCGCCGCACCCTATCTCGGCGGCGGCTTCGGTCACTTCTATGCTTACGCGCCGACCAAGATCGAATACGCGATCGACCGGTTCGCGATGGAAGTGAAACGCCAGCTCGACGTGCTGGATCGGCGCCTGGCTGAAAGCACCTATCTCGCAGGCGACGACTATACCATTGCGGATATCGCGGTGTGGCCCTGGTATGGCGGTTTGGCCAAGGGCGTGCTCTACGAAGCCGGCGAATTCCTGCAGGTGCAGGACTACAAAAACCTGCAGCGCTGGGCCGATGCGATCGCGCAACGCCCGGCGGTCCGCCGGGGACGCATGGTCAACCGGACCTGGGGCGATCCGGCCAGCCAATTGCACGAACGTCACGACGCCAGTGATTTTGAGACCAAGACGCAGGACAAGCTCGCGCCAGCGGCGTGAGTCGCAGAAGTTCTCTGGAATTGTCTAGAGAATTGTCTAGAGAAGCCGTTTGCGGATGGCGTCTTCTACGGCTGCGAGTTCGCGATTGGCCTTGTAAAGCTGGTTCTCGGCCGCTTGCGCGCGAAACTCCGCCGCCACGGTACGCTCATCCGCTTCCGCGATGCGCGCTTCGGCCTGCTGCAGCGCGCGTGTTACGTCCCGAATCTTGTAATTCAGCTCGTTGACGATTTCCCGGCGCGCACGCTCCGACGAATCGCGCTGCATATCTGCCTGCTGCAATTTCTCGGTGAGGTTTTTGTACATCGACTGCGCGCGGGCTTCGGTTTCACGCGCCTGGTTTTCCATGTCGCCGAAGATGTCGGCAGCCTGCTGCACGAGATTGAGCGCTGACGTGCCATAGTCCCTGGAGGTGGATGGCGGAAAACTGACGATTTTTTCGCTTTCGACGGGCGGTTCAACAGGAGATGATTTGTAGCGATAGTCCCAGATGTCATCGCGGAGTTGCTGGTTTGCGCGGAACGCCATGACGTATGACCCTTGTCTGGAATGCTTGCGTAAAAGCTAGCTTGAACATGGTAAAGGGCCGGTTAATCGCGGCGCTAACCCCCTTCTCCCACCAGCACGAACGGCGCCCAGGCCGTCGGATCGGCATTGTGTGCGGAAGACCGGTCGGCGATCAGCGCCTGAATGGAACGCCGCAAGGCTTCGGCCCGGCCAATTCCGGGATTTTTACGCAAGTCAGCGAAGGCACCCGTCGTCAGCTTGACGGCGGCCGAGGATTCCACCGGCCAATACGACACCAGCAGCGAACGCGCGCCGGCATAGAAGAAGGCGCGCGCCAGACCCGACAGGCCTTCCGCGCCGGGCTTGTCGCCAGCCGCGGTGTTGCACGCCGAAAGCACCGCCCAATCGGCATCGAGAGTGAGTTTGGCGATACGGCTCGCGGTGAGCAGGCCATCGTCCTCTGCCGTGGGCTTGTCCGGCAGGCTGAGCACCAATGCAGGCTCACTCAAGCCGCTGATTTCGCCGGCTACCAGACCATGGGTCGCAAAGTCGATCACCCGATATTGCGCCAGCGGCGTCGCTTTGACGAGCGTGACGGTGGCGGCGGCACCGAGTTTCACGTCGTCGTCGGTGGCGCCGAGATCGCGCGCCACGGCGCGCAGCTCATCGGCGGTGTCAGGTAACGCGGGCAGCCCGGTTCGCAACCGCTCGATATCGACGACCGAACCGTTGTAGTAGCTCTCATAGGGCTGCACGCCGCGCGACGCGGATCGTTTGCCTTCGCCACTGGGCCGCTGCAATTGCGGATCGCCGAAGCCAATGAATGGTTTGGTCGCGCGCGACGTCCTGGCGAAGACCCGCAGCGCGCGCAGGCTCGCCACCGAGGGCAACACGGTCGTCGCCTTGTCGTTGAGCAGCCACGCCGCCATGCGATAGCGATCGTCGGATGCAACCGCCGGATCCGGCTTTTTGGTCACGAGGACATGAAACGGCAGACTGGTCAGCGCGCCCGTCGGCACCACCAGCAGTTTCGGCTTGTTCGCGATCGCGCTTTCGACCGGACCGATCAGCGCCGAGTACAAGTCGAACGAGGCGTCGAGATCGAACGGCTTTGGGGTGGCGTCCGGCGCGGGATCGAACAGGCCGAGGCGCAATTTACTGACCTGATCGCTGATGGCTTTATTGCCCAAGGGAATTTGCTGCCAAACGCTGGCCTCGCGGGTGACCGCGAACACGTAGCTCTTGTCATTTGCGCTGAAGAACGAGACCAGCGCCTCATCGGGTTTTAGCAGGGCCTGGGTCTGGGCGATCGTTAGCGGCGCGGGACTGGACAATTCGGCATAGGCCGGAAATTCTCTGATAATGCGCGCCGACGTTTCCTCGAAAGACTGACGCGCCCGCGCACTTTCGGCGCGAAGACTCGTAATCAACGCATCATTGCGCTTGCCATCGGGCGCGCCAAGTTCGGTGGTGATCCGCTTCTCAAGACTATCGAGTGAGGCCTTGAGGTCCTGTTGCCGGCGCACCACCGACGCAATCGCATCATCGCCGGCGCCGAACCGCGCCGCCATCTGCGACAGCGCGGCTCCCGCCTGCGTCTCGCGGGCGCGTTGCGCGGCGCCAAACGCTTCGTTTTTGGCGGCGTCATCCGGCTTTCCGTCCGCGACATGCCAGACCGCTTCGATCAGGGAGGACGTCGAGGTCCGGTGAAGCGTTTGAACTGCGCGTTATTCTTGCCGTCCAGTCCGCCCGTCCATCGCGGCGGAAGCACTTCGCAGCTTCGCCAATGCGTCCGGCCATTTGTTTTCGCGGCCGTCAACGTCGGCGAGATTGATCATGGTTGCGATCGTATCGTGGTGACGCGCGCCCGAATTTGGCCTGCGCGATCGCCAAAGCGCGCTCCAGCCGCGCCCGCGCATCGGCGTAATTTCCGGTCTTGATATCGAGAAGCGCGATACCACGCAGATCATTGACAAGATGCGGATGCTCCGGCCCCAACACGCGTTCATCGATCTTCAGTTCACGATCGAGATATTGGGCAGCTTCTTCGAATTGCCCCTTGTCCTGCAAGACCCGTCCCATAGCGCCAAGCGCCAGTGCGCTGGTCGCCGCTGTTCTCGCCAAATTTTTTCTCCATGATGCGCAGCGCCCGCTCGTAAAGCGGCAGCGCTTCATCTCGTCTCCCCAAATCAGCATAACTGTTGGCGAGGTTGTTCAGGCTGCGGCCGACATCCGGGCTATCCGGACCGAAGCGCCTTTTCGTAGATGGCCAGAACACGCTGCTGAAGACCGGCGGCGTCCTGAATGCGCCCCTGCGCGGAATACACGTTGGCGAGATTATTCAGGCCAATGGCCGTTACCGCCGTGATTGGATCCGAATATCTTTTCATAAATGGCGAGCGTTCGCTTGTAGAGGTCCTCGGCCTCCGTCAACCGGGACTCCTGTTCCAGCACGGTCGCCAGGTTACCCATCGTCGCCGCAACGTTGGGATGATCCTCGCCGAGCGTAGCGCGCCCTGCCGCGAGCGAGCGGCCGAACGCCGTCTCCGCATCGGAAAACCGTCCCGCGTCCTTGTAGAGGTTGCCGAGGTCGTTGAGAGCTTTTTGATAGCTGGCCCGCCCCTGCACGCTGGGGCCATAGGTTTGCTCCAATAATTTCAGGCTTTGATTCAGCATTCGCTCGCCGTCGTCAAACCGGCCTTCCAGACCGTAGACATCGCCGAGATTATCCATCGATTCTGCAACTTCAGGGGGCGCTGCCATCGGCGAATTTTTCTGAGCCGTCAGCGCACGCTCGAAATAGCGCTCGGCGTCTTTGTAGTTTTCCTGATCCCGCGCGAGATCGCCGAGCGATGAGAGCACCCCGCTCACCCGCACGTCATCAGGACCGAACGCCTGGATTCCAATCGCCAGCGCGCGCTCCGCGGCGGCTGAGGCCTCGGCACGGCGTTCCTGCCGCGCTAGCGCGGCGCTCAATATGTTCGAAGAGCGCAATACAGACGCGGCATCGTTGTTTTTGAGCTTGATCGCCAGCGCTGCATTCAGCTTGTCGACCGCTTCCGGATAGCGGCCGAGATTGTACAGGAACATGCCCTGATTATGCAGCACCCCCGCATAATTCATATTGCCGGTGCCCTGTTGCCGGCGGACCAGCGCCTCGAGTTTTTGCGCCAGCGCCAGCCCTTCCGCCTGGTGGCCGGTCTCGCCCGCCTCTTTCATCTGCGCGGCAAGCGCGTCGATGGCGTTGCCGCGCTGAGCCGATGCGGTCTGACAGACGAAAGATGTGGCCATCACGAAAATGATCGCCACGATCGCGCGCGCACATTGCATGCCCTGATCCGCCACAAGCTTGTTAGGTCAAACCTATTGCGGAACAGCCTATCACAAAACCGGCAAGCTGTTCGTGAGGCGGGTCACGCTCACTTATCGGCCGATACCTGCCGGCCGTTGATGATGATGAAATACAGGTTGCGAAGGTAGACCACGAGCCCGAGTGCCTGCCCCGCAATGAATACCGGATCCCGGCGGTACAATGCATAGACCAATAGCAGCGCGCCGCCGCCGATCGAGAAAAACCAGAACGCCACCGGAATCACGCTCTTGCGGGCGCGTTCCGACGCGATCCATTGCACCACGAAACGCATGGTGAAAAATCCCTGTGCCACGAAGCCAAGAATGACCCAGCCGTCGAACTTGATGACGAAGACGTCGTGAAAGTAGCTGGCAAGGTTGTTCAATAATTCAGTCATGGCGTCACCTCGGTCGCGACAGGCGTCGGCTTCTTGCGGCGGATCAGCCACCACACCCCGGCAAGATCCATGATCCCGATCCAGAGCCGGTCAAAGAAGCCGTAGTTGGAAACGCCGGAATGACGCGGCCGGTCGGTCACGTCGACATAGGCGATCTCGTATCCTTCACGGCGCATCAGCGCCGGCAGAAAGCGATGCAGGCCGTCGAAATACGGCATCGCCAGAAACACGTCGCGCCGGAAGGCCTTCAGGCCGCAGCCGGTGTCCCGGGTGCCGTCGCGCAGGATGGCGTTGCGCACGCCATTGGCGATGCGCGATTGGATTTTCTTGAATCCAGTGTCCTTGCGTCCGACACGCTGGCCGGCGGCAAGCCCGACGCGTTCGCCGCCCTGTTCGATCGCGGAGATCAAATCGGGCAGGAACGCCGGATTGTTTTGGCCGTCGCCATCGAGCGTCGCCACGATGTGGCCGCGCGCGGCGCGAACCCCGCTGCGCACCGCCGCCGATTGACCCGACGAGGTCGCATGGCGAATCTGGCGCAGATTGCCGCGCTGCTTCATGATCGCGAACAACCGTTCGGGCGTCGCATCGGTCGAGCCGTCATTGACGTAGATGATTTCATAGACCCAACGGCCGTCGAGCGCCGCGACGATCTCGGCGATCAGCGGGGCGACATTGTCGGCCTCGTTGCGTACGGGAACAACGATGGAAACGGCCATTGCGGGGTCGGAAGACAGCAAATCAGGGCTCTTGGTTCGAGTTGGCCGGCACCCGGAAGGCAAATCCGGCCGCTCTGATGCCGCTTCTTATGGGGCCGGAAGGACGCGGGCAACCCTTTTGAGGCGTCCGGCTAATGCCTTGAAAGCGGGACGATTTTTCCATCGCCGCCGATGCTAAAGCCGAGCCTACGCGCCGCGAACCAGTATTGCACGGCCATGGCGCCGACCACGCCGATCACGGCGCCCGCGACAACGTCGCTCGGATGGTGCGCCAGCAGCACCAGACGCGTTGCTAAAATCACGACGGCATAAACAAACATGACGACACGTGTCCGAGGCCAGATCGCGCTGACCGCGAAGGCCAGCGCAAACGCCGTGATCGAATGCGCTGACGGCAAACTGAAATGGGCTTCGGTCCCGTTGAACGGCACGAAATTGAAGACGTCGGCCTTGCCGCCCACGAACGGCCGGCCACGTCCCACGCCCCATTTGATGACTTCACCCACAAGGACGGGGATCAGCACGGCCAGAAACAAATATTCGAACTGCGTTCCCAGACTGAGCCAACGCGAACGCAAATTCTCCCGCGATCGCGGCACAACAAGTGCGACAATCACCATCGCCAACAGCAGCGCTATCAGCACATAGGCGTCCTTGGCGAAGTCGGTCAGGATGCGCGCGGGCCAAAGGCTGGCGGTGCCGCGCGGCGGCATCAGGCCGATCTCCCACGCGTCGACGAAAACCATCAATCCGGCGACGGCCACAGCACCCACCGCGAGCAGCCATGCGGCATGCCGCCGCGTCCTAGCCGCCGCGTCTGACGCGAAACGGGGATGATGGCGGACGCACCAGCCCGTTGAACGAGCGCCGCATCACGCCGAACACCTGCGTGAAATACGGTGAGGCTTCGTCGATCCCGGATGAAGCTGACATGTTATTTCGTGCCTTCGGAGCGGAAGATCGCGATCGAGATCGCCCTGCCCTGCGAAATATTATAGCCATCGATCCGGGCGGCCACATCGTAGCGCAGCCCGATGGCTTCGGCGCGCTGGGCAAAGCCGCGCTCCGAGCGCGCTTCCACCAGCGCAAACCGGCAACTTCCCTGCCCCAGAAAATCCGCCGCGCCCGAGCCATCCGTCAGCAGCGTCGAGGTGTCCGTCATGAAAACCAGGCTCGGCTCGTGAAAGCCTGCCGCGGCAGCTTTCGGCCCGACACAGACGACATTGCGCAGCGCCCGCGCCACCTCGGCGCTCGGGAATAACGGCGTCAATGCCGGCAGTACGACGCCGTAGACCGCGAATGCCAGGAACATCGCGGAGACCACCGCGGTGAGCAAAGAGCGTTCGGCGCGATTGTCGTCATACAGCCACCACGCGAACAGCCCGAAAATGAGCGCCGCGGCCACGAACGGCCACGCCAGAAACACCGGCTGGCGCGTCAGCGTGACCGCGCCAACCACGGCGATAACCGACGTCGCAGCGGGAATGACAAACCACCAGGCGGCGCCGCGCATCAGCCAGGATCGTGACAACACCCGGCGCTCCAGAGCGCCGATGGTCAGGATCGCGATCGCCGGATAGAGCGGCAGCACGTAATGCGGCAGCTTGGTCAGCACCAGTTCAAACACGATCCAGGACGGGATCAGCCAGGCCAGCAGGAACTGCGCACCGGGCTCGCGCCTCGCCCGCCAGACCGCCGGCGCCGCCATGCCCGCCAGCGGCGCGCCCGGCCAGAACGTGATCCAGAACAGCAACAAATAGATTCCGGGCGGCGCGCCGTGCGATTCCTGCGCGCCCAGCTTGCTCAGCATGTCGCCGCCGATGGAGTCTGAAAAGAACGCATCACCGGCGCGCCAGAAGATCGCGATGAACCAGGGCAGCACCAGCACCAGCATCCACATCAGGCCCCAGACCGGGCGCAGGCGCCACAGCCATCCGGCGGAACGGTCGAGGATCGCCAGCGTGACGATCGTCAAGCCCACGAACATCAGGATCAGCGGTCCCTTGAGCAGCACGCCACCCGCCAAGCGCTGTCCAGAAGATCGCGGGGCCGCTCCACGGCGGATGCGCGGGATCCTCGCCCCGCTGCCAGGACAGATAGATCCGCGCCATCGCGCCCATCGCCGCGACCACGGTCAGCAGCAGCATCGCATCGGTCTTCGCCAGCCGCGCCTCGACGCCAAGAAGCACCGAGCTGCACAGGATCAGCGCGGCCAGTATCGCGCCGCGCCGGGTGACAAAGGCCAGCGCGGTCCAGTAGGTCAGCAGCACTGCGCCAATGGCGCCGATCAGGGACGGCACGCGATAGAGCCAGACGCGAAGCTGCGCCCGCGGCAGCCCCAGCGCCGAGGCGGTATCGACCGCAACCGCCTGCATCCAGTAGATGCCGACCGGCTTCTTGTACCGCACCTCGTCCTGGAACCGGATATCGACGAAATCGCCGCTTTCGACCATTTGCTTGGTCGCCTGCGCAAACCGCGCCTCGTCGCGATCGATCGGCGGAAGGTTGAAAAAACCAGGCAGGAACAACAAAAACCCGCACAGGAGCAAAAACGCGACCGCCCTGACATGACTGGCGGTTACAAAATCGATCACGGCAACGAACCGGTTGCCCGGATTCACCCGGTTTTTCGGCTCTCGCGGTGCTCCAAATCGGGGGCGGGCATAGGTCTCGGCCATCGGTTTCGCATACGCCGAAACCGCTATCGGGACAACCGCTTAGCGCATCACTATTGAATTCTTACGACAACTGTGTCCGCGGCGCCCATGGCGTCGATCACGGTCAATCGGGTGAAGCCCGGACCGGGCGGATCGACCAGCCGCTGGCGGCGGCTATCGATTTCACCGGCCGACACCCCGTTGACCAGCACGGTCATCGGCAGCACGCCACCGGCGACCTTCACCGGCATCGCCGAAAAAGACGCGCCAGCGGAGCCGGATGCGTCGATCCGCGAGCCGTTCAGCGGAAACTGGATGTGCGGCGCCTGCTCGCCGCCGGTCCGGACCAGTTCTCCCACCGGCCGAAATCGCCGCAGCGGCAGCGGCAGTTTGGCATTGCTGGCCATCAAAGTCCCTTTCGGGGGTTTTGGCAGCGCCGCCGGCAGTTTTCCGGTGCGGGCGAAGGCGTCAAAGAGGATCGGCGCGGCGGCGGTGCGGCCGACAATTCCCGGCGCGGGCGCCCCGTCGGGCCGTCCGACCCAGACCCCGATGGTGATGCGGCCATCGAAACCGACCGACCAGGCATCGCGGTAGCCGTAACTGGTGCCGGTCTTGAAGGCGATCCGGTTATGCACACCGTTCTCCGGCGGCGGCGTACCCAGCAATACATTGCCGACCTGCCACGCCGAGACAGGATCCATCAATCGCAGGGGTTCGCGGGTGTCTTCGTTCGCTTTCATGATCTCGCGCAGCGGGCGGGTGCTGCCGAGCCGCGCCAATCCGCCGTAGAGCTGCACCAGATCCTGCAAGGTGATGCCGACGCCCCCTAGTCCCATCGCCAGTCCCGGTGCCTCGTCCTTCGGCAATACCAGATTGGCCCCGGCCTGCTTCAACCGCGACGACAGGCGGCTGGCGCCGACGCGATCCAGCAGCGCAATGGCCGGGACATTCAGGGACATCTGCAGCGCCTTGCGCACCGGCACCGTGCCCTGAAAGGTCATGTCGAAATTTTCCGGCGCATAGGAGCCGAAGCGGATCGGCCGGTCATCGATCAGGCTTTCTGGATGAACAAAACCATCCTCGAACGCCATGCCATAGATGAACGGCTTTAGCGTCGATCCCGGCGAGCGCACGGCGCGGGTCATATCGACCTGACCGGCGCGCCGGTCGTCGAAATAATCCGGCGAGCCGACCCGCGCCAGCACGTCGCCACTTTCATTGTCGACCGCGATGATCGCGACGGAAATAGTCGGTCCCAAGGCAATCGCGCGGTCATGCGCCAGCGCTTCAAGATTCTTCTGCAGGCCCGAATCCAGCGTCAGCTTGATCAGCGGCGCATCCTTTACGATCGCGATGGCCTGATCGGCGGAATGCGGCGCCAAAATCGGCATCGGCTTGCGCAATCGCGGCACCGGCACGGCCTTGGCCTGAGCCGCGTCTTCCGCCGACACCTGGCCGTCTTCGACCATGCGATCGAGCACACGGTCGCGCGCCGCATGGGCGATATCGGGATGCCGATCCGCGCGCCGGTTCTCCGGCGACTGCGGCAGCGCTACCAGAAGTGCGGCTTCCGCCAGCGACAGGCGTTTCGGCTCCTTGCCGAAATAGGCGATCGAGGCGGCGCGAATGCCTTCGAGATTGCCGCCATAGGGCGCCAGCGCCAGATACAGATCGAGTATCTGGTCTTTTGTCATCTGCCGCTCGATTTCGAGCGCGCGAACCATCTGACGCAGCTTCGCAGAGACCGATCGCTCCCGCCGCGGCTCCAGTAGCCGGGCCAGTTGCATCGTGATCGTGGAGCCGCCGGAGACGATGTGGCCACGGGTCACGAGTTGAAACGCTGCGCGGCCCAGCGCCAACGGATCGACGCCGGCATGCGACCGGAAGCGCCGGTCTTCATAGGCCAGCAGCAGCTTGAGATAGCCGGGATCGACATTGGTCTTCGCATCGACCGGCAACCGCCAGCGGCCGTCGGCCATCGCATAAGCGCGCAGCAGCTTGCCGTTGCGGTCGACAATTGTTGTGGAGACCTGACGCGCCTGTTGCAACGGCAGCGGTCCCAGCGAGACGACCCACGCAGCGAATGCGCCGATCAGGATCAAGCCCGCTGCGGCCGAGACCGCTGCCGCAAGCTTGATCCGTCGCCAATGGCGTTCAACCGGAGTTATGGCCGCAGATGCGCTCATTTCGCCGCACGCACCTCGACGGAGCCTGTACCGGAGCGGCCATAGCGCGAGGGATTATACATGTCCTCGACATAGGCCTGCGGCAGCACGTATTTGCCGGGCGATACCGCACGCACGACATAGGCGACCGTAAACACCGCCTTGCTGTCGACTGGCGCGATCGACCGCCGCGGTGAAACGGTCATCGCGGAACTCGGTATTTTCAGGCTCCTGACCATCCTCGATCCAGTCCAGCGTGCCGGTGTCGCCAGAAGACACCAGATGCGGATTGTCGATCTCCAGGCCGGCCGGGAGATAATCCGACACCATGATGTGACCGTATTCCGGCTTGGCTTCGGTGACCTTGAGCACCACCGCGAAGCGATCGTTCTGCTTGGCTTTCGACACATCGGCCGGCTTGCCGTCGAGCGTGAAGTAATTGCGCTCGATCTTGAAGCCGTTCGAGGCTGCGGGCTCGGGCGTAACCGGCGCGCCGCTGACGGAAACCACCGCCTGCACCGGCGCGTCGCCGGTGTTGGTGATCTTGACCGGCTTGCCCGCCATCTCGGCCGCCTTGTAGCTGCGATAAAGCGCGGTCTTGATCGGCGCGCCGTCGATATCGAGCGCCATGGTCTCCTTTGACAGCGCGCGCGACGCCAGCACCAGCCAGGCATTTTCCTGCGTGGAGGTGTAGGGCGTCAGCCCGCGCGCCACTTCGACCCGCGCGACCGCCTGCGTCAGCGTCGCCCGCGGCGCGTTGCCTTCGCTGGCCAGCGACACCAGTGCTGCGGCATCGCGCAAGGCGCTGCCGTAATCGACCCGGCCGAACTCCAGCACCGGCTTCGGCGCCAGGCTGTCGAGCGCCGCGGCATAGACCCGCTCCGCCCTGCCCTTGTCGCCGACCAGCGCCAGTGCCGCCGCCAATTGCGACTTCGCAATCGGCGTCGCCAGATTGTTCAGTTTGGTATCGGCGAGATAACGCAGATCGCCGATCGGCGCGGTGCCGTTGCGCGCGAGCACATAGAGGCCATAAGCGAGATTGCGCCCGCCATCCTTTTCCGGCTCGTTGGCGTTGACAACGGAATTGCGGATGCGATCGAGCGCGCTTTTGAACAGCACGTCCGGCACCATAAATCCCTTTTCGCGGGCGCGGGTCAGGAAATCAGTGACATATGCATCGAGCCAGGCGTCATCGCCGCCGGCCGACCACAGCCCGAACGATCCGTTCGAGCCCTGCCGCGCCAGCAGCCGGTCGATGGCGTCCCGGATGCGCTGATCGACTTCGGTATCCATCGCGAGATGCGCGCCGGCCGCGAGATCGTTGACATACAATAGCGGCATCGCACGGCTGGTGATCTGCTCGGAACAGCCGTGGGGATACCGATCCAGCGCTTTGAGGATGGTCGCGGCATCGAGCGCGGTCGACAGGCCGACCGACAGCGAGACGCCGCCGGTGCCCTGCACCAGATCCGAGAACATGTCGGACGTCAGCGTCAGGCTCTCGCCCTTGGCCAGGGTGCGGATCGAGCGGCGCGCGAGAATTTGCGTCGCCGGCTTGACGTCGAGCGCATAATGCCGCGCCAGCGTCAGGCCATTCGGCCCCTTGATGTCGACGTCGAACTGCGCAGTTCCGGCATAGCTGGCATCGAGCGCCAGCGACATCGAGGTTCGCTGCTTGGCGGCCAGTTTTACCGTGGTCGAGGGATTGCCGGAGACTTTCACCGGCCCCGACGCCTTGACGTTGACGGTGTAATCGCCGGGCGCGCCCTCGACATTGTCGAGATCGAAACTCATGGTGCCGTGATCGCCATTGAGCAGGAAGCGCGGCAAGGTCGCCGTCAGCACCACGGGATCGCGCACCGTCACATCGGTCGTGGCGCGGCCGAGCTTGGTCGAGGTCCAGGCCACCGCCATCACGCGGGCGGTGCCGGCAAACTCGGGAATATCGAAGCTGATTTCCGCTGTGCCGTCGGCGGCCGACCGTGACAATTCCGGAATACAGCGCCAGCGGCTTCTGCGTCGGCGGGCTGCCTTGCAGTTCCGCGCCGGCGCCATCGCCGCCGGTCCTTGAGCTGACCGCGGGTGCCCTGCATGCCGTCGATCAATTGCCCATAGATGTCGCGGATCTCGGACGTCATGCGGCGCTGGCCGAGATAGTAATCATCCGGCGCCGGCGGCTTGTAATTGGTCAGATTGAGAATGCCGACATCGACGGCCGCAACCACGATCTTGGCATCTTCGCCGGGGTTCAAGCCGCCAAGCTTGACCGGAATCTTCAGCGTGGTGTTCGGACGCACCAAGGCCGGCGGCGTCAGCTTGACCTCGAGGGTGCGGGTCTTCTTGTCGATGCCGAACCATTTCAGGCCGATGGCCCGGCCGGGCATCCGCTGCGCCGCGGCGTCGAGCGGACGGCGCAGCGTCGCCACCACATAGGCGCCGGTGCCCCAATCCTTGCCGACCGGAATTTTGACCTGCGCGGTGCCTTCCTTGACGTCTGACGATTGCGTGGTCAGCAGCCGGTCGCCGAGCACGTTGATGGTCAGCTTGCCGGCGGTGCGGGCATTGACCGACACCGTCATGGTGTCGCCGGACTGGTAGTCGGGCTTGTCGATCGAGGTTTCCAGCAGGTCCGGCGTGTCGGCGCTGCCATCGGAATACCAGCCGACATCGAACTGCACTGACGTGAGCGGCCCATCGGCATCGGCCGATTTGACGTCGAGCCGATAGCGGCCGGGCTGCGGCGATAGCGTGATGCGCGACGGCTTGTCGGCGGCGATCGTTACGTCGCCATCGGCGACGCGGGTGGTCGATTTGACCGGCTCATATTCCCAGGACGAACTCTGGCGATACCACTGATAGCGCGACTCCATCTTCAACAGCTCATAGCGCAGGCCGGCGCGCGCCAGCGATTTGCCGTCGGGCGCCGACGAACACCACGTCGAACGCGGCCTTGTCGCCTTCCGCGACGCTCTTGTCGCCGAACAGCGGTTTGACGCCGATCATCGCCGCCGCCGGCGCGACCGGCAGCACCAGCTTGCGCTCGACCGCGCGGCCGCCAGCTTCCGCCATGCGGATGAAGATCTGGGCCTCCTGCGGACGGGTCGAAGACGGCGGCTTGGCCAGGCTGACGGGGAACGTCGCGACACCATTGGCGTCGGCTTCGGGCAGGTTCTCGATCGGGGTGCGTTCGTTGCTGGCGGTTTCCTCGTCGGCGACGCCGAACTGGTAGCCGGCATAGCCCGGCCGTTCCGAGGCCGGGGCCACCAGCATGTCGCCCTCGAGCTGCAGCCCCGACGCGGGCGCGCCATAGAGGAAATGACCGTCGACTTTAAGTTCTACAGGAAGATCAGCTTTGATCTGCTTATTCTTGGAAGATATATCAAATTCGATCCGCTCCGGGATGTAATCCTCGACCATGAAGGTGGTTTCGCCGACCGCCGAGGCCTTCGGATCGGTGAACGCTCGAACCCGCCAGGTCCCGGTCGGAACCGCTGAATTGAGCGCGACCGCTAGGCTGCGGCCGCCCGCGCCCTGATCCGGGAGTACGGCGCGGCGGAACTCGACCCCGTCGGGGCGCTCGATCACCAGCGTCAGCGGGCCGCCGGTCACGGCATTGCCCTGGCCGTCGCGCACCAGCGCGGTCAGGTAGACCGTCTCGTTGGAGCGGTAGACGCCGCGCTCGGCATAGACAAAGGCATCGGCGCCGGCAGGCACCGCCCGGCCGGAAACGCCGCGGTCGCTGAGATCGAACGCGTTGGTTTTCAGGCTGAGAAAAGCGTAGTCGGCCTTCTCGCTGGTGACGGTCAACAACGCCGGCGAAAGACCGCCCTCGCCGCGCGCGAGCCCCGCCTCGAACAGCACGTGACCGGACTCGTCGGTCTTGCGGGTCGCCAGAATCTCGTTGTTGCGCGCGACCAGCCGCACTTCGGCCTTCGCGACCGCCTCCGTCGAGGCCAGCGAATTGACGAAGACATGAATGCCGTCATTGCCGGAAAAGGCCGTCAGGCCCATGTCCGAGACGATGAACCACTGCGTCGCCAGCGAATTGTCGTCGTCGCTGCCGGGCCCCTTGGCGGACGCGGTCATCACATAGACGCCCGGCTGCAACTCGCCGAGCGCCTGATCGACCGGAAACGCCGTGGTGACGTCCTGGTTGAGCGTGGTCGCGGTCGCGAGTTCCCCCGACCAGACCTTGACGCCGCGCTCGTCGCCCAAACTAGAAAGCTGGTATTTGCTGAGAGCTCTGCTGGAAATCGCTGTCGATCACGGTGTTGATCAGATTGCGGTCGCCGATCCTGAACACGTCCACCGTCACCGCCGGGGTGTTGACGCTGACCAGCGGAATGCCGCGCTGGCCGGTGCGCGGCAGCACATAGGCGCGGCCGGTAAAGCGCACGAACGGCTTGCGGTCGCGCACATAGATGTTGAATTCAGCCGATTTCGGCAGGGTTTCCTTGACGGTCGACGGCAGCCCGGCGCGCAGATTGATGTTGTAGCGCTCGCCGTGCTTCAGGCCATCGACGCAAAGCTGCTTGCCTTCCGACGTCAGGGCCGGCTTGTCGCTGCCGGCCAGCGCCAGGAACGGCGCAAAGTCAGTCCGCTTGGCGAGGTCCTCGGAGAACTGGAAACAGGCCCGCGGCGATGCTCCGTCGGAATCGACGGTATAATCCAGCAGCCGGAAACCGTGCTCGTCGCGCATTTTCTCGTACTGGCCGCGCACATCGGCGACCTCGCGCAGGTCGAGCGACAGCCGCAGCGCATCGAGCGACGGGCGCCACAGCTTGCGGTCGGACAGCGCGCGGCCGAGCACGGCCAGCGCGTCGGCCTCCTCGCCGGCATTGGCGGCGCGCTGATAGGCGATATAGGCCGCGGTCGAGGCGCGCTCGAGCAGGAAGGTCTGCTCGGAGCTGTTGGCGGAGCGGATCTGGAAAATCGTCTGGCCAGCTTCAGCCAGTTGGCGCTGTCTTCCGGCGCGGTAGCGGCGATCTGCCCCAGGATTTGCAAGCCGGTGCGGAAATCGCTGCGCTTGAAGGCGGCGTCGGCGTCGGTCCGCAAATTGGCGCCGGACTTGGCCACCGGCCCCGCCTCGCTCTTGATCTGGGCCTCCAGCTTGATCGCCGAATCGGCCAGATCGTCGCGTTTGAACGCCTTGTCCGCCGCCTGCGCTGCGACGAGGCCAAACGCCAGCGTGGCGCAAAATGTCACGGCGCGAACCAAACCAATCATGATGGAGCTCCCTGACGCGGACAACGCCGCGTGTCGAATAGAAGTGCGCTAAAAGGTGACGGACTCATGACCGCGGAACTGGATGGCGAAAAAGTCGCATGCGACATGGTAGTGACAGGCTTTCGCCACTGGCCGCCGGTCGACCGTGGCACGCATCATTGCGGCGCGGCGGCCCCTGATGCAACGGTCCACCGTCTCGCTTGGTCGCCGGATCCCGGAAAATGGTTCGGATGGGCTTGGCGCGGATGCGGATTTTTCATATTGGCAGTGCTATGAAGACCCGGTTTTCGGGAGGCTTGGCCTTTGGGAGGGGTGGCTAGTAGAGGGCGCCGTTTTCAGAAGGCTCGGTTTTCAGGCGTTATGGTCCCATAGCTCAACTGGATAGAGTAACGGATTTCTACTCCGTGGGTTGCAGGTTCGAATCCTGCTGGGATCGCCATTAAACCCTTTATTTTAAAGAGTTTTTTGCAATCCGAAAAGCAAAATCATCAGAGCGAAAGATGGTCGAAGACGGTGGATGGCGTCGATAATCTGTCCCCAAATCTGTCCTCGCCTGTTCGCGAACATAGGTGCAAAGGCCGTCATACTTGCCGGGGCCGAACGTCATTTCAGTTGATCTTTGATTTCACGCCACGGCGGCAACGGCTTCTTTTTCGGCGGCCCCTTTAGGCCTCGCGGCATGCGTTTTACCTTCTGGATTTCTTGGGCATTGGGGCCGCTACGCTTTTTTTTCATGGTGTCCTCATCAGGAACGGCAGGATCAACACGGTGACGCCGAATATGATGCCCTCTAGCTTTGTCAGCAAACGCTTTGATCCTGGCGGCGGCGATCTTGGCTTGGGAAACGAATTCAGCGTGACCTCGTTCGGCTTCCGTATGGGTGCGATAACGCCTGCCGTCTCCATTGACGCGGCCATTGCGCGCCAATCTCATGAACATAATTTTCCACGAGACTGCGCGCTTCCGTCAGTATCGCGAGAGCATCGTCCCTTCGCGAAGGAAGTTTAGCAGCGAGGGTGATTGTCGTTGCCGCGGTGCCGACCGCCTTCGCGATCAACATCACGCGCAATTGGCGATGACTACTCGACCCGAACCTGCAGGTCGATCGCTTGGACGATGACGGCATCCCTACCGCCATGAAATGGCTCACTGTCGGTTGAACCCATCGAATCTATTTATATCGTGATTGCCTGACACGGAATTGTTCCCCCACTTCACGCCTCAATCCGGCATCCCGGCCTCATTAAATTTCTATCCCCGAAGGAGCAAATTTGCTGCTGGCGCATTCGTCTTATGGACACGGACAACCGTGGCGAAATAGCGAAAGGGAGACCGACATGAGTGTGAAGGGCGAGATCAAGGAAGGCGCAGGGTTCATCAAGGAAGAGATGAACGAACACGGCAAGTCGCCGGAAAGCCAGCGCAAAGCGCAGGAAGGTCGTGATCTGCGCAACGAAGGCAGGGTCGAAGACGGCAAGGCGCCGAAAACGACCAAGCCCGGAACGGGCCACCCCGAGAAATAGCCTGAGAAATCTCGCCCCCGCCAAACGGGGGCGAGATTTTTTGTCTTACAGGTTCGCGCTCGGGCTTCGTGCCATGAGCGCTACCGCGCGCTGCCGAACTTATCCTGCCTGGCGAGCAGTGAATCCGTGAAGCGAGCCAACAACGCGGCCGGCCCGGGATAGACCTCGACGCATCCGGCGTTTCGGAGCGAATTCTCGGTGAACCCGCCGCAAAGTACGCCGATGGTGACGATACCTGCCTTGCCTGCTGCAATCGCATCGTACGGCGTGTCGCCTATCGCGACGGCGTCAGCACCCTGAATCTCCAGTTTCCTGAGGACGCTTTCGAAAATATCCGGTGCGGGCTTGGATTCTTCGGCGTCATCTGAAGAAATCTTTACGTTCACCAGTTCGGCAATGCGGGCAACATCGAGATACTTATCGAGTTCATCCTTTTTTGCTGAGGAAGCGACGGCCACTTTAATACCGGCCTCGCGCACGCGCCGCAGCAGGTCGGGCACCGCCGAGAATGGCCGCACAAGCGGCAGATACTTGGTCTTGAACCGCGCACCGCGCCATTCTTCCATTTCTTTGCCATGCTCCCGCTGGGCGTCGGCGGACAGAAAGACTGGAATGAGTTTATCGCCTCCCTTGCCTATCTGGCTTCTCGCCTGCTCGAAACTCACGTCGTGGCCAAATCGTGTCATGGCTTCGTGCCAAGCGATCGCGTGCAGATCCACGGAGTCCAGCAACGTACCGTCCAGATCGAAGATCGCCGCTTTTGGCAATTAAAGTCCTCCCTGATCGATGAGCCGGTTCCTAACCGTTAAGCCTCGACGCGTTACTTCTGACCAGCACTGGTTTTTGAATCGGGTGCGACCTGCATGTTTGGCGGCGTGCCACCCTGAGGATTGGTCGGCGAAGCTCCGCCGCTGCCGGTAGTCTGCGGGCCTGCCGAGCCCTGAGGCTGAGCTTGCCCCTTGTTTTCGTCAGACGATGCAGCATCACCCTTCATAGGCTGCGAGGCGCTCAACCGATCCAGATTGGGCTCGGTCTGAGCACATGCCATCGAGGCGTAAGCGCAGATGCAGAGCGTGGCGAATACAAGACGCATGTGATATCATCCGGGAGATCGATCTCCCCCAACCTACCGCGCGGGCATTGGTTCCCGCGCGTTATGCAGCACTGCGGCGGCATTGCCGCACCGTCACGCCGCGTCATACCCAATCACCGCCTTGACCTCGAGATACTCCTCAAACCCGAATACGCCGCACTCCCGGCCGTTACCGGATTGCTTGTAGCCGCCGAACGGGGCTTCGACGTCTTGCGCTTTGCCGTGCGGCGCGTTGTTGAGATAAATGCGCCCTGCCCGCAGCCGCGCGCCGACGCGGCGGGCTGTGGCGATATCGCCAGACCAGACATAGCCGGCCAGCCCGTAGACGGTGCCGTTGGCTATTTCGACCGCGTCGTCCTCGTCCTTGTAGGACATCATCACCAGCACGGGCCCGAAGATTTCCTGCTGCGCCAGCGTCATCGTCGGCGTCACATGCGCGAAGATGGTCGGGCGTACATAATAGCCGCGGTTCAGTCCGGCGGGCCGGCCTGCCCCTCCGGCGACCACGGTCGCCTTTTCCGCGATTCCGGTCTCGATCAATTTCTGCACGCGCTCGAACTGCGTCTTGCTGATCAGCGGACCGAGCTGGGTTTTGTCGTCATAGGGCGAACCGACAATGACGGCGTCCGCGGTCTTGCGGGCGAGTTCGATCGCTTCGTCCATCTGGTCCTGATGCACCAGCATGCGCGTCGGCGCCTGACAGGACTGTCCCGAATTGGTGAAGCTGCGCATCACGCCGGCCGGAACGGCTTTCGAAAGATCGACGTCCGGCAGCAGAATGTTGGCGGACTTTCCACCCAATTCCTGCGCCACGCGCTTCACTGATAAAGCCGCGGTCTGAGCCACGAGAATGCCGGCGCGGGTAGAGCCGGTAAACGACACCAGATCGATGTCCGGATGCGACGCGATGGCGTGACCGACGGTCGGCCCGTCGCCATTGACCAGATTGAACACGCCTTTCGGCAGGCCCGCATCGTGCAATACCTCGGCCAGGATGATCGAACTCAACGGCGCCATTTCGCTCGGCTTGACCAAAACGGTGCATCCGGCCGCGAGCGCCGGCGCCAGCTTGGACGCAACCTGATTGACCGGCCAGTTCCAGGGTGTGATCAGGCCGCATACGCCGATCGGCTCGCGCACGATGCGGGTGCCACCCATCATGTGTTCGAACTCATAGGTCTCGAGCACGCGGCAGGCTTCTTCAAAATGATCCAGCGCGGTCTGAACCTGGACCTTTTTGGAAAACCACAGCGGCGATCCCATCTCCTCGGTGATGGCACGCGCGATGTCGTCGAACCGCGCTTTGTAGGAAGCGATGATCCTGCGCAGGAATGCGAGACGCTCCTGTTTGCTGGTCTGCGAATACGCCGCGAACGCCTTGCGGGCGGCAATGACAGCGCGATCGACATCCTCTGCCGATCCGAGACTGATCGCGCCGATCGTCTCCTCGGTCGCGGGATTCACGAGGTCGAACAATTTCGGCACGATCGGGGCAACCCAGACACCGTCGATGTAGAACTTCGTGTTGTTATTGTTGTTCATCGGTTCTCTCACCTGGCCCCAGCCGTCACGATGCGGTGTTGCACTCTTTTAACGGTATGACGAGTTCATCTGGATTTGACACTGAATATGACGTGAGTGGCCAATTCGGAAGTCTAATGGCCGATTGAAATTTCGTCATTTGCGCGGCTGGTATTTTGGCCGGGCAACTTCCGCGACCTTTGCTGATCGGCACAAGAACCGTCACAGATATTGCGCTTTTGTTCAGACGTCTGTTCCAATAACCTCTCATTTTCGGGGGGATTTCATGAGAAGGATTTTGTTGGCGATGACGTTAGCTGCCTCGACCTCGCTGGCCCATGCAGGCCCAAAGGAAGACGCTTATCAGGTCGTCGAGAACTGGGGCAAAGCGTTCACGGCCTCGGACGTGGATGCCATCGCCAGGCTATATGCCCCGGATGCGCTGATGATCGGCACGTTGGGCAAGGTCGTCCTGACGAAACCGGAGGAAATCCGCAAATACTTCGAGATCGCCCTGAACACCAACAAGCCGCGCAGCGCTTCCCTGAACAGCTCGGAGGCCCTGGTGGTCGATGACGCCACCGTCATCATTTCCGGCTTCGATACCGTCACCGGCGTGAAGGATGGACAACCGGTGACTGGTCTGGGCCGCGTCACTTTCGTGGTCGCCAAGCGCGGTTCGGATTGGCTGATTGTCCACTTGCATCGCTCGCCACTGCCAGCAACATAGGCCGCGTCAGCGTCAGCGATCGAATCTCAAAATCTCGTCGAATTCCGAGGGCGCATATCGGCGACCGGCGGAATCGGCGATGTGAACTTTCCATCCGGTTTTAAATAGCCCGCGCGCTTTGGCGACCGTCAGGGTCGGGCTGTCCTGCTGGACCTCGTTGATCTCGCCGTCCTTTGATGCGTGCACGGTGAAGGCGGCCAGCTTGGGCGCGCTCGGCCGCTCTTCCCTGACCGCAACGCTGTCGAAGGTTGGCTTGTCGAAGATTTGCTTATCGAAGGTGTCCTTGTCGAAGGTGTCCTTGTCGAAGGTGTCCTTGGGGCTTGGCCGCGACGCCTTCGGCTCCGGATCATCCTCGCCGAAATTGTCGGGCAGGATCGGGACTTTTATCTCTCTTGGTTTAAACCACGCCACGTTACTCTCCCCTACGCCACTCCTTTCGTTCATTAGAACGGGGAGCGGCGCGGTTCGCAAGGAAAAAGGCCCCTTCGCAACGCGTCCCGAGAATGCTGCATCGCGACGAAAGCTAGACCACCTTGACGTTGTACGGGTTGCGCGCCGGATCGAGCCAGAACGAGTCGTTCTCGTATTTGCGGATCAGTTCCGGCGGCAACACACTTCGCCGCTCGTTGGCATGGATGCTGCGGCCGACGCTGTGCAGCCCCGGCGTACCGATGCGGCGGTCGAATTCCTCGGCGTCGAATTCGATGTTGTTGAAATCGTGCTTGAAGGGCTTCTCGCCGATAAATTCGTAGACCGCGGCGATCGCCTCCTGCGGCTTCGTGGTCAGCGTCTCGTAGGTCAGCGCAAGCAGGCAACTGGTCTGCTCGCCGACAAACGCCTCACGCAACGCATTCCAGGCAAAGCCGACCATGCCGTTGGCGCCGGCAAGACCCTCCACGCGCGAAAACACGGTGCCGCCCGGCTCGAAATTGAAAATGCCTGACGGCTGGAATTTGTTCTTGCGGATCAGCCGCTCGACGGAATCCAGAACCCAGGGCACCCGGCGGACGCAGCAAATGACCTTGGCCGCCGGGAAAAGATCCGTCAGCAGCGGCAGCCGCGTGCACCACACCCGGTTGGTATCGAACACCGTGTCGCCCTTGGGCATCTCGGCATAATAGGTCGAGAAAATATTGTACAGCATCGCGCGCCGCTGCGCGTCGGTGATGAAGATGCCGGTCTCGTTGCTCATGCTCATGGTACGGAGCATGCCATCGACCAGCGATCCGGCTGGCCCGGTCATGCTGGCATGAAATTTCGGGTTCTGGCGCAGAATGGCCGACAGCAGGGTCGAACCGGCGCGCGGAAGCCCTGAAATGAAATGGATGTTTGCTTTCATAATCGCCCGAGATTCCTGTTGAGCGGGCCGATTATCGGCCAATTCGATGACCGGCGGGTTAAATCGGAGCCGCCGGTCCCATTCATGATTAATGCAGGTGCACGCTGCTCGTGAGAACCGCATGCAGGTGCTGCGGCGTGATCCCGGTGCTTGTCCCGTAATCGTGCGCCGGATCGAACGGTGCATGGGTCTGGTCTTCCGGCACGGCAATTTGCGCCCATTGCATTGCCGCCGGCGGACCGGCGAAATGGCTGAGGTCGAAGGTATCGCGCCCCGAATTGAAGTTGCCGGCATTCTCCGCGCCCAGGCCCGGCCGGAATACGAAATTGTGGCCCGGCTCGATCGAAGCATCGGTCACGGCGGGGGCCTTCGGCGCAGCTGACGCGGGCGGATCGAAGATCAGCGTGCCGCCATTGCCGTCAGAGGCGAACTTGAACGAGCTGGTGAAATTGCTGAAGGTCAATTCCGCGGTGTTGGTGCCATCAGTCACCGTGAGCACCCCGCCCGCGTAGGTCTCGTGGAAATTGGCCGAAGTTTCGTTGATCCCGGCGAGATCGATCACGTCGGAATGCGCAGCGTCCGCCTGGGTGCCGGTGAAGCCGGCGATCGTGGCCGCGAAGCTTCCGGGCGCGTCGAGCTTGAGTTCGCCGGTGCCCCCATCGAAGGTCACGGTCATCCCGCTCGCGACAGCGCCGTCGAATTCGAGGGTCGCACCCGCATTGATATGGAAGTTGCCGCTACCGGTCACCGCGCTGGCAAAGTCGAGCGCGGCGCCGCCGGCGTCGGAGGCGATGACCGTGCCCGATACCGGGCCGCCCACTGTCACGATGCCCTCGCCTTCGAACGTCGCGCCATTGGCGATGCTGATTGGGCCGCCGGCCTGCAGGTTTCCGCCG
Organism: uncultured Alphaproteobacteria bacterium; assembly: GCA_963790595.1. Classification (GTDB taxonomy): domain Bacteria; phylum Pseudomonadota; class Alphaproteobacteria; order Rhizobiales; family Xanthobacteraceae; genus Bradyrhizobium. Next base: position 324,699 of record CAWBPE010000017.1, read on the forward strand.
TCGAGGTGGAAGGTTCCCGCGGTCAGGTTCAGCCCGCCGCTCAGCATCAGCGTCCCGACATCGTCAAGCGTGGCATGCGTGTCGTTGATCGTGAGATTGTGAGCCCGCGCGAATTCGCCGCTGGCGACCGAGACGGTATAGGCTGATGTGCTCGTGACAGGCGCGATGGTCGCATCGTTAGCTGCGGCCGGAACGAACGAATTCCAGTTCGTCGATGCGCCCCAGTCGCCGCTGGTGGCGTTGGTCCAGGATGTCGTCAGGCCCGAGAGCGTCGTGACGCCGTTCGCAACCGTCATCGTCAGATCGGTTCCGAAAGTCGCACCGGCGTTGGTGACATCGATGACCACCGAGCCGGTCGCGCTGGTCAGTGTCAGCAAGCCATTGCTGTAGGTCTCACCGGTCGCGGCGAAATTGTCGATCACGATGGCGTTGGCGAGATCGCCACTGCCGGCATTGATCTCGAGCGTCGCGTGGGCGGCATCCGTCAAGGTGATCGCGCCCGATCCGGCGCCGTGCGCGCTCGCGATGTCCAGCGTTCCGCTTTCGAGCGTGATGCCGCCGGTGAAGGTGTTGTTGCCGGACAGGACCAGCGTGCCCGGCCCGTTGACAACAAGCGCGCCCGCGCCGATCTCGCCCGTATGGTCGTGCGAGCCGGTCATGTCGGAGATATCGCCGCTCAGCGTGATGGTATGCCCCGCATCCGGCGCAAAGGTGATTGTCTCGTCACCTTGCAGGAAGATGCCGCTGCCATAGGCCGCCCCGGCGCCGGAATAGCTGAATCCGCCGGAGACGCCGTCATTCTGCTCGCTGCCGGAGCCGGCAAAGGTCAGCGTTCCGCCCTGCTGAACGAAGATCGCGCCGCCGGCGCCGAGACCGCCGCCACCGGCGTTATAGTAGCCGTCGCCGGCGCCAAAGCCCCCGTGCGAGGTGGTCCGCGTGCCGGAGCTTGCAGCACCGCCGCCACCGCCGCCAAAGCCACCGTTGCCGCCGACGTATACGCCTGCGCCGCCACCGCCACCGAAGCCGCCAGCGCCGCCGCTCGGGGTATAGCCAAGACTGTTGAGGGAATAGCCACCGGCACCGCCGCCGCCGCCAAATCCGCCGGCGCCGCCGTGTCCGTTGCCGTATCGCCCGAACCCGATCGTATTCACGACACCGGAAGAGCCGCCAACGCCACCACCGGCCCCGGGGCCGAAGTTATAAGCTATTCCGCTGGTGTTTATCCTCCCGATAACGTCTATGCCCGCGGCTCCGCCGCCGCCATTGGCGCCCCCCGCATAAGGGGAGCCCGCACCGGCTGTGCTGCCGCCCGAACCCGCACCGATGACGATGCCGCCACCGGCAGCGCTATAGTAGACGCCAGAGAAGAAAAAAGGACGGCCATAGGCGCCAGACGCGTGAGTGCCGATACCGCCGCCGCCATTATTCATTCCGGCGCCGCCCAGACCGCCGCCGCCACCAAGAACGTTGCCGGCATAGCTGGTCGTAGTTGTCGCGCTCCCGCCGACGGCCTGGTCGTGGGCGAAACTGACGCCTGACAACGTAACCGCTCCGGCGGAGGCGATGAACAGGCCACCGCCGAGACCCGCACCACCACCGCCTCCGAACGCTCCGCTGCCACCTTGCGCGACGGCATTCTCGATGGTGAGGTTGTCGATCTCGACGTTGCCGGAATAGACGAACAGGCCCGGCAGACCATTGGCGTTAAGTGTGTCGTTGTTGCCCTCGATCGTCACCGAGCAGCCCGACATCAGATTGAAGCAGGCAATTGATCGCCAAGCGTGATGTTGTTCGCGATGTTGAATGTGTAGTGCGTATTGGCTGCTGCGTTCGGGCCTGACACATCGATCGCGGCGATGGCGTTGGCGAGATCGCTCGCGGAAGCGATGGTCCAGACATTCGGCACCAGCGTGACCGTAGCGCTTGCCGCCGCCGACGCCTGGCTCTGCAGGCCAGCAACGGTTTCGGTCGCGGTGACGGTGTGCGAGCCAGCGGCCAACGGCTGCTGAAACTGAGTATAGATGTCAAAATTGCCTGTTGCATCGACGGTGCCGGTTCCGATCACCGTGGTGCTGCCGTCGGCATAAAGATTGATGATGGAGCCGGCGTCGCCGGTGCCCTTCACCTCGATACGGCCGGTGGTGTCGGCGACCGACAAAGCCGACGTGATGTCAGGCGCCGCCGGCGCGACCTCCGCGGTCACTGATATCGACGGACTGGTATGACCAAGGCTGTCGATCTGCGTCAGCGTGAGGGTCTGAAGTCCGGGATTGAGGAGTCCTGAGTCCGCCGAATCCGACTGCAGGTCGAAATGACCGGTGCCATCGACGGTCGTGGTTCCGATCACGGTGTTGCCGAGCATCATGGTGACGATGTCGCCGGCCTGGCCGTTGCCTTGCAGATCGATGATCCCGTGATCGGCGGCAATGCCAACTTGGCTGACATTGGTCACGGCCCCGGGATTGACGGTGACGTCAAACCCGGTCGACTGCGCGCTGGCATCGCCGTTCGCCGCATCGGTCGCGGTCAGGATATGGACGCCGTCGGCGAGGCCCGTCGTCGTAAGGATCGAGAACGAACCGTTGCTCTGAACGAAGCCACTTCCGATCGCGTTTGTGCCGTTGTCGGCATAGAGCGTAATGGTGTCGCCGACATGCTGCCCGGTACCCGTTACGGTGAAGTCCGCGTCCGCATTGATCTGTGTCGCGTGGAAAGCGCTGGTCCCACTGATCGTCGGCGCCTTCGGCGCCACCTCCACCGGGACCGCGGAAGAGACCGCGCTGGTTAGATTGGCGCTGTCGCTCTCGGTAGCCGTGATCGTGTGATGGCCACCCGTCACGTTGTAGCTAACGTCGAAGCTGCCGTCCGTGCCGGCCTGCACAGTGCTAAGCGCCGTACCGTCGAGCACGAGATTAATGATCTCGTTCGCCTCACCCATGCCCTTGATGTCGATCTGCTGAGGCCCCGTAGCCAGCACGGATGATATCGTCGGAGCTTTCGGCAAGACGTTCACGTTAAACGGGGTCGATTGCGTGCTGGTCAGGCCGCTCGCGTCGGTAACGGTCGCCGTCAACGAATGCGCGCCATCCGTGAATGTGTGCGACGTGATGATATCGAAACTGGTCCCGTTGACCGCGCCGGTGCCGACGGCCACGCCGTTTTCGTAGAGCGTGATCGTCCCGTTCGGAACGGAGGTGCCGTTGGTATTGCCCTTGAGCTCGATCGTGCCGCCGTTGACGGGATTGCCGACCAGCGCTGCGATGGTCGGTGCGAGCGGATCGACATCGACCGGCAGCGCCGTCGACAGGACGCTGGTCAGATTGACGCCCTGAACGCTGTCGGCCGCGGTTGCCGTCAGCGAATACGCGCCGTGGCTCAGCAGCCCGGTCGTGGCAATGTCAAAATTGCCACTGGAATTGGCGGTGCCGGACGCGATCAGGGTGCTTCCGTTGAAGATGTTGACCCTGAGACCAGCCTCAGTGGTGCCCGTGATATTGAATGACGTCTCGTCGATGGCCGATCCGGCCACCGCCGTCAGCGTCGGAGCCGGCGGGACCACGTTGAACGACAGGGTGCTCGACGCGTGGCTGACGACACCTGCGGCATCGGTCTCGGTCGCCGTGACCGTATAGTGGCCATCGGGCAGATTGTCCGGCAGCGTGAAGCTGTAATTGCCGTTGGCGTCGGTCTTCACCGGCACGACATAGGTCGTGGCCGCATTGCTGGAGTTCACCACCGTCAGCGTAATCGTCTGGTTCGCCTCGCCGGTTCCGACCACCTGGATGCCGGTATTGTTGGCCGGAATCTCTCCCGTCACCAGCGCAAGCGTCGGCGCAGTCGGCAGCACATCGACCGTAAACGAGGCGGACGAGGTTGAGCCGACCTGCGTCGTGGTGAACGTATACACGCCGTCGGCGATCGGCGACGTCGTGAACGAGAAATGGCCATTGTTGTCGGCGGTGGTAGTGCCGACCTGTGTGCCATTGATTGACACGTCGATGGTGCCGCCAGGCAGCCCGCCAATGCCGTTGATCGTGACCTGATTGCCGTTCTGCGGTTGACCGGTAACCGTGGCAAGTAGTGTCGAGTCGGTGACCGCCACGCCGCCATTATAGGACGTCACGGTGAACTGACTGCCCGAGAAATCGAAGGTGGGATCGAGATGGAGGTCGGCGGTGTTGGTGCCGTCGGTGACGTGGAGGATATTGCCGGCCTCAAGCGTCGCGGTGGCGTTGGCGGCGAAGCCGACAAGCTTGATCGTTTCACCGGAATAGAAACCATCGATCTGGTTGGCCGGGGTGTCGCCGGCTTCGACAATCAGGGTCGCGCGGGAGCCGGCGGCAAACGAGATGATACCGGTGCCGGCCGCGGTCGCCGAGTCGAGATCGATGGTGCCGGTGCCATTCAGCAAGATGCCGCCGGTGTTCGTATCGTTACCCGTCACGATCAAGGTCGCGGTGTCGGTTGCGCTCAGCGTTCCGCTGCCGCTGACAGCGTTTGCCAGCGTGTAATTGACCGAACCCGAGGCGACGACCGAGTCGTTGACAAGCGTCCCGCTCGGCAATGTGAGCGTCGCGTTCGCGGAGATATCGATCGTCGAGTTGGTAATGGCGCCCGACAGCTTGACGATTCCCGGGCTGGCGATGTCGATCGTCGTGCCGCTGATAGCGCCTGACAGGTTGACCTCGCCCGGCCCCTCGATGTTGAGGACGCCGCTGCCGCCGCCGCCGATCGTATCCGAGATGGTCAGCGTCTCGCCCAGCGCGGGCGCAAGGTTGACCGTCTGCGAGTCCGTGAACAATCCCGTGCCGATGCCCTGGCCGGCGCCGCCATTACCCGCAGCACTGCCTCCAAGCGCGAAGCCAGCCCCGCCCTGCCCGCCAACCGCATGGTTGCCATAGAGCGAACCGCCGCCGATTGTCAGAGACCCGCCCGTCGCGACAAAGATGCCGCCGCCAAGTCCAGCGCCGCCGCCGCCGCCGCCGTAACCGAAAAATTGCGTGAACCCGCCCCGGCCGGCGCCGTAGCCGCCCGAAGGACCGCCATAATAAGTATGGTCGCCTACGCCCGAGTTGCCGCCGCCACCGCCGCCAAATCCACCTTGGGCGCCAAAACTGACACGGCCGGAGTTACCGGCATCACTGCCTCCACGGCCGCCGGTGCCGAACGCATAGAGACCCCGGGCGTCGGTCGAACCACCGACGCCGCCGCCGCCGAAGTTCAAACTGCCATTGCCGCCTGTGCCTCCTGTCGCAGTGCTTTCCGTGACGATCACGTTGTCGAGCGTCGCCGAAGCACCCGAGCCGACGAACAGGCCGCCACCGGCGCCTAATCCACCACCGCCGCCACCGCCGCGACCCGCCGTACCGCCGTTGGCGCCGGTTTCGAGCGTGCCCTCGATTTCGAGATCCGACAGCGTCACGCTGCCCGATTGCAAATAGAGGCCGGCATAGGTGTTGGCGCCATTGATGATGTGACCAGCGCCGTTGATGGTCAGCGTATCGCCGGCCCCGAGGGCAATCGACGGCAAGCCACCCGTGAGCGTGATGTCGCCGGTCAGATCGATCTCGTAATGGGTGTTGGTCGAGGCCAGGAGGCCGCCGGTGCTGATCGCCTGCAGGGCACCTGCCAAATCAGATCCCGACGCAACGTGGAAAACCGGCTGGGCATTGTTTGTGAGCGAAGTGCTGCCGCCTGCGACTGTCGAATAGGTGAAATCCGCGGTCGTCGCATTGGTGGCGCCGTCGAAGACAAAATTATTGGTATCGACGGTCAGCGTCGCACCGGATGGGAGTGTCAAAATCCCGAGCCCGGTGCTCGCCGGCACATTGGCGGTCAGATTGATCACGTAATGGGCGCTGCCAAACAGGCCGCTATCGATGGCGGCGATCGCATTCGTCAGATCGGCTGCCGAGCCGATGTTGAATGTCGGCACCGGATTGCCGGTCGGGCCAGCGGCGTTAAAAGTAAAGTTAGTGGTCGTGGCGTTGGTGGCGCCCTCGAGAGTAAAGTTGTTGGTGTCGATTGTCAGCGTATCACCGGCGTCAAGCTTGATCGCCAGCAACTGCGCGGTCGCCGCCACATCAGCGGTGAGATTGATGGTGTAGTTGATGCCGCCAACCAGCCCGATCGCGTCGGTATTGATGGCGTTGACCGCCGCGACAAGATCAGACGTCGATCCGACATTGTAGAAGGGATCGACGGTCAGCGTGCCGTGACCGGTATCGGTGATGGTCTGATTACCGAACAAGGCGCCGGATATCGTGACATTGCCGTCACCGGAAATGTCGATCGTCTGGATCCCGGAATCGATGCCGCCCGTAAGGGAGACATTACCCGCGCCCGTGAAGTCGATCGTGCCGTTGCCGCCGATCGAGTTTTGAACGGTGAGAGTTTCATTGATGGGCGGCGCGAAATTGACCGTGCCGCCGTCGTTGAGCCAGATCGAGGCCCCGCCAATGGCGGTGTCGCCCGACAGCGAGCCGGCGCCCAGCGTCAACATTCCCCCGGCAGCGACGTAGATTGCGCCGCCCACGGTACCCGGAGCCTGATTGTCGCTGAAGGTCACATCAGACGTCGTGACCGACACACCCGGCTGGACCACCAGCGCGCTTCCGATCGTGGTGGTGTGCGAGATGGTCATGTCGCTGAGCGACAGGGTGCCCGATTGATCATAGAAAGCCCGGAAGGCGTTAGCACCGTCCACCGTGTGGCCATTGCCGACGATGGACAGCGCGTCGCCGCTGGCAAGATTGATCTGCGGCAAAACCGACGTCAGGTTGATGTCGCCGGTCAGATCGATCTCGTAGCTGGTATTGGTAAGCGAATAGACGCCGCCGGCATCGATCTCGCTGATGATCGTCGCGAGTTGCGCGGCCGTGCTGGCCGTGAACACCGGAATGTGTTGCAGCCGGACGTCGGTGCCACCGCCGCCGTCGGCAACGATGACGGGCGTGTCCGAAGCCAAATTCTGCGACGGATCGAAATGCAGCGTCCCGAGCGTCGCGCCGGTTGACGAGAGCAAGGCATAATTATTGTTGCCGAGCGAACTGATACTGGTCGCGTTGACGCCGGCGAGATCGATGACGTCGCCGTCCGCCATGCCGACGATCGTCGTGGTGGGCACGCCGCTGGCGACGTGCAGCACCGTCTCAGGCACTGTGAAAGTTATCGCGCCCGCTCCCGTGACCGCGCCGTTGACGACGTCGCTCGCGGTTCCGAGTTCGATATTGCCGTTGTCGATGACCGACTTGAAAGTCCCCCCGGCGAGATCGACCGTGGTGCCTGCATTGATGGTTGTGCTGCCGCTGACAATGTCCGCTGCCGTCAGCACCGCTGTGCCACCGCCGGTGAAAACGACGGAGCCGCTGCTGGCGGCGCCGCTGTCGGCGATGACACCGGAAATGGTCTCGGACTGGCCCGAAGGTACCGACAGCGTGAGACTATTGTTGCCCTCGACGACAATACCAAAGTTCGGCGTGTCGATGATCGACAGGTTTTCGATGGTGACGCCGGCCGAATTATCGATGATGCCGTTGTGGTTGTTGGCCCCGTCGAGATCGAAACCCGCACCATCGATGAGGAGTGTACTCCCGCCGCCCAGCGCGTTGATGGTGACAAGCTGGCCGGACAGCGACGACAGCGAAATATTGCCGCTGAAGGTGATCGTGTAGGCCGTGCCCTGCGAATAATCTGCACCGCCCGCGCTGATGGCAACAAGTGCTGCGTTCAAATCGGCGGCCGTGGCAACCGTGAATGAGGTCTGGATCGAAGTAAGCAAGGTTCCGCCGTGGCCGTCGGACTGCATGCCGATATGCAGGCCGGTTTGCGTCGGATCGAAGTCCAGCGTACCGACTGTGGTGCCGCCGGCATTCTTCAGCGTCAGGACGTTGTTGGCGCCAAGCGAGAAGCTGGTGGCCGTAATGCTGGCCAGGTCGATGGCATCGCCGGCGGCAAATCCCTTGATCGTCTTGGATATCCCGCCGCTCGCGATGACCGCGGTCGCCGCAACGCCGCTGCCGAAGCTGAGCGTGCCGGTACCGGACATCGTGGGGAAGCCGAAGGTGCCATTGCCGAGGAGCGCGATCGTGCCGTTACCGGTAATGCCTGCGGCAAAGTTGCTCGGCGCTTCCAGGTTCAGGGTGCCGTTATCCTGGAAAGCTTGCGTAAATGTCGTCCCGACATTGACGTTCAAGATGCCGTTGTCGGTCAGGGCATTGGCGAAAGTGCCGCCGGCGTTGAGGGTCAGCGTGCCGTTAATGGTGACGGCTCCGGTCCCGACCTTGCCGCCGCTGTCGATATCAAGCGTCGCGCCGGAGTCGATGATGGTGGCCCCGGCGTAGGTATTGACGGCGGTAAAATGCACTGCGCCGGTGCCGCCGATTTCGACGGTGCCGACGCCGGCATTGGCGCCGGTGCCGCCGCTACCGGTCATGTCGGCGATGACGCCCGATACTGTCAGAACCTCGCCGGAAGACGGCGCGAGTTTGAGGGTCTCGTTACCCTGCACGAAGATGGCTGAACCGATCGCCTGACCGTTTTGGGCAAGGGTGGCTCCGGAGGATCGGTTAGTACCGGCGCCAGCGGTACCACCGGCAACGAAGTCGCCAGAGAGCGAGCCGCCGGCAATCGTCAGCGATCCGCCCTGCTCGACAAAGATGCCGCCGCCGGCGCCAAGGCCGCCGCCACCGCTATAGCCGCCGCCGCTGCCGTTGCCGGCTCCGAAACCGCCCTGGCCGGCGTAGCCATAGGTGCCGCGGCCACCGCCACCGCCGAAGCCGCCATTACCGCCAACGCCGCCCGCCGAGCGGGTATTTTGACCGCTGTTTATGTGCGACGCCCCGGCGCCGCCGCCGCCGCCGAAACCGCCACTGCCTCCTGGAGAGAAGTGATAGGCGCTCCCCGCAGGATAATTTTCATAGATGCCGCCGCCGCCGCCGCCGCCGAACCCGCCGCTCTGGGCCTGCGTACTAACGCCGAAGCCCGGTGGCGTGAACCGCGGAGTGGCGCCTCCGTTTATATCGAGATTGATATATTGGTAGAAATGGCCGCGATACTTGAAGACAAGATCGTTGGGCGGAAGGCCTTGGTAATTCGATCCGATGGAATGGGTAAAGCTCGCACCATATGCCACCGACGCCCGGCTGCCCGACGCGCTGGTCGCTTGAGTATTCCCAAGACTTAGACCAAGCGATCCACCGTTGCCGCCGCCGTAGATATTCGCGTAGTTTGACGAGTTCTGAAAGATCGTGCCGCCGCCGCTTGATTTGAAGATGTAAACTCTGTCGATGAAATTTCTGTAGGTCGAGTTGGCGCCCGCCGTTCCCATGCCGCCGCCGCCGCCGGCTATGCTTGGATTGGCGTTTTGGCCGCGAACGTAGGTACCGCCATTACCGCCGATCGCGCTGTCGCCGATAAAGTTGACATTGTCGACCGTGACGTTCGCGGTCGCGCCGATGAACAAGCCGCCGCCGAGTCCGGCGCCGCCACCACCGCCGGGATTGCCGCCCGCGCCGCCATGCGCCACCGCGTGTTCGATATTGAGATTATCGATCGCGATATTGCCGCTGTTTGCGAACAAGCCGCGGTACTGGTTGGCGCCGTCCAGATTGAAATGATTGCCCTGGATGGTGACCGACGAGCCGCTGTTGAGGTTCAAGGCCGGAAGGTTGGAATTCAGCGTGGTGGTGTTGAGGAAATTGATCAGGTATTGCGGAGCGCCGGCCTGGCTGCCGCCCTGGCTCATGGCGTCGATCGCGTTGATGAGGTCGGCTTCGTTCGCGACGTTGAAGGTGATCGGCGCAGAGACCGGAATATTTGCGCTGCTAAGGCTGGTCGATCCGCCATTCGGGTTGGTGACGGTCGCGACGACATCGATCGTGCCACCGGCGTCGCTGGACTGCACCGTGTAGGTCGTGCCCGTGCCCACAAAGTGAGAGACGCCGCCCTCGACACTGAACCAGCCGTAGGTGACGCCGAAGGCGCCGGCGCCCTCGGACGTGGTCAGCACGTCGCCCGGCCGCGCCGCGGTCGGACCCAATTGATCGTTGCTGGTGATCGTGGGCGTCGAGATGGATATGAGGTTCTCAGTCGCAACACCCGTGCTGGTCTGTCCATCGCTGTCCTGCTCGGTAACGGTAGCGGTAAGCGTGTAGTAGCCGTTGGTCGGCGCCGTAAACGACAGGCCCCCGTAGGTCCAGCCGGTGATGTTGAGCGAACCGCCGGCGACCGCGCCGGAATGACCGGCGCCATCGCTCAGGACAGCGCCGTTGGGGGCGCCAGTGATCACCACGGACTCGATCGAGTTGTGCGAACCATCGCCGTTCGCGCCGCTTTCGCTGGCATCGACGACATTGAGCCCGACCGAGCCCGCTGTGCCGGCGTGACCTCTTCCCGAAGCGGTGTTGAACGATACCCCCGGCGCCAGCGGATTGACCGTAATGGCCTCGCTGGTTTCCGCGGAATAAGAGAAGCCATTGCTATCGGTCGCCGTCACCGTCGCGGCCAGCGTGAAGTTGGTGTCGTTGGGTGGCGTGACCGTCAGCGACGCGAGAGTCCAGGCGTGGACATCGACCGAGGTTTGTCCGGCCACCGCCGTGAAGGTATGGGTTCCGTCGCTGAGAACTGCGCCGACCGGCAGGTCGGAGATCACATACGACGTGAGCGCCGCCCCGCCTGTGAGATGCGTGTTGAAGCCAAAAGAGATCGGTGAGCCTTCGGTGCCGACAGCCGGCGTCGTGCCAGGGCTGGCAGTGACGAGTTGCGGCAAAATCTCGAGGTCGGTACCGCCGGAGCCATCGGGCCTGAAGGCAAATGTATCGCCGGTGGGCAGTCCACCCGAAACGGCGAATGCGACCTGCGAGCCGTTCAGGAACAGCTCCGAGCCATCCCAGACGGCGCTGGTAACGACAACCTTCGCAAGATCGATGATGTCGCCGGTGGCGAGTCCGGCGAGCGTCAAATCGAGATTCGAATTGCCGTCAACATTGAGCGTGCCGCTACCCTCGAATGTCAGCGTATCCGACAGCGCAAACGTATCGCCATCGCCGATATTGACGACGCCCTTGTCGAAGATGCTGACGCCGGTCAGCGTCGAGTTGTCGATATCGAGCGTGCCGTCTCGACCGACAGTCAGGTTGCCGCCGGTGATCTTGGTGCCGCTTTCGAGCTCCAGTGTCGCAGCGCCGGGATCGACAATGATATTGCCGTGATTGACGACGGTGACGCCGCTGAGAATGTTGAGCGACGGATCGACCTGCAGCGTACCATCGACATCGATGGTCAGCGTGCCACCGGTCATGGTGGTGCCGTTGTCCATGGTCAGCGTCGACGTGCCGGCCTTGCCGATCTCGATGCCATCGGCGGTGGCAGCCGCCGTCACCGTGACGCCATGGAACGTCGCCCCCAGCGTGCTGTCGACATCGACGATGCCGGTATCGCCGGTCGTGCCGAGCGCGAGCGTGCCGCCTGACATCGTGGTGCCGTCCGTCAGCAACAGCGTCGCGTTGCTGCTTTGACCTACCTCGATGCTATCGGTGGAGGCGTTGGCGGTGACGGCGACGCCGTCGAAGGTCACAACAGCGGTGCCTTCGACATCGACCGTGCCGGTGCCGTGGGTTGCGCCAATCGCGAGCGCGCCGCCCTCTATCGACGTGCCACCATTCAGCAGCAACGTCGACGTGCTGGTTTGCCCAACCTCGATACTGTCGGTCGCGGCATGCGCCGTGACAGCAACGCCATTCAGCGTCGCTCCGGAAGTACTCTCCACATCGACCGTGCCGGTGCCACTGCTCGCACCGATTGCCAGCGTTCCGCTGGTCATGATCGTGCCGCCATCCAGCAGCAGCGTCGCCGCACTGGTGTGACCGACTTCGATGCTGTCGGATGTCGCAAATGCGGTTATCGTGACATCGTCGAGCACGGCGCCGGAGGCACTTTCGATGTTGACCGTGCCGGAAGCGCCAAGCGTGAGCGTGCCGCCGGTCATGGACATGCCGCCATCCAGCAGCAATTGCGATGTGCCGCTTTGCCCGACCTCTATGCCATCGGCCGTCGCGAATGCTTTCACCGTGACGCCATCAAGCGTCGCGCCGGAGACGCTTTCGACATCGACCGTGCCAGTGCCACCGGCTGCTCCAATCGCGAGCGTTCCTTCCGTCATCACCGCGCCGTTCTTCAGCAACAGTTTTGACGTGCTGGTCTGCCCGACCTCGATGCTGTCTGACGTCGCGAACGCCGTCACCGTAACATCGTCGAGCACGGCGCCGGAAGCGCTTTCGATATCGACCGTGCCGGTCCCACCGGCAGCGCCGATGACGAGCGTCCCGTCCGTGATCGACGCTCCGCCGTCCAGCAGCAATGTCGACGTGCTGGTTTGCCCGACCTCGATGCTGTCGGTTGTGGCATAAGCCGTAACGGCAACGCCATTCAACGTGGCGCCGGAAGAGCTCTCGACATCGACCGTGCCGGTTTCACCGGCAGCTCCAATCACGAGCATGCCATCGGTGATCGACGCGTTATCTTTCAGCAACAGCGTAGCCGTGCTGGTCTGGCCTATTTCAATCTGGCCGGTCGCGTCTGCGGCCGACACTGCGATGCCGTCAAATGTCGCGCCCGGGCCGGTTGCGCCCCGCTCGACATCGACGGTCGAGCCGGTTTTGATCGTTACATGCCCTGTGCCTGAGATCTTCGCGCCGTCATCAAGCAGAAGCTCAGCCGCGGCGACATCGCCGATATCCAGGAAGCCGCTACTGACAGCAGCGATGCCGTCGAACGTCGCACCGGGATGCCCCACAAGGCCTCCCTGCTCCACATCGAGCGTCGAGCCGGTTTCGATGGTCAGCGTGCCGCTGCCGGTGACGATGGTGCCATCGTTGAGCGTCAGGACGGTGGTGGCGCTATCCTCGACGTCCAGCGCACCACCAGCCGTGACTTTGACACCATCGAGCGTCGCGCTAGTCTGGACATCCAGCGTCGAGCCGTCGTGGACCGTCAGCGTGCCGGCGCCACCGCCTGTGATATCCGTTCCGCCCGAGATCGTAAGGACGGCGCCAGTGTGTTCGTCGCCGACATCGATGGCGCCGTTGTCGATGACATTGAGACCGTTGAAGACTGCGCCGAAATCGGGACCCGCGCCGCTACCCTTTTCGACATCAAGCGTTGCGCCGCGATCGACCGTCAGCTTGCCGCTGCCGGTGATGATGGCGCCGTCATCGAGCGTCAGGATGGCGTTGTCGCCGACATCAAGTGAACCGTCGTCGGTCACGGCGACGCCGTCGATCGTGGCGCCGTGATGATGCCAGCTTGAGCCGCGCTCGACCTGGAGCGTCGAACCGGATTCGATCGTCAGCGAACCCGGTCCGGAGATAATCGTGTCGTCTTCCAGCGTGAGCACAGCCCCGGTTGCCGTAACGCCGACAGTGAGCGAGCCATCGTCGATGACAGAAAGGCCGTCAAACGTCGCGCCGTGATTGCCCCTGCCGTTCCCCCGTTCAACGTCAAGCTTCGAGCCGGACTCGATGGTCAGCTTGCCGCTGCCGTTGATGACGGTGCCATCGTTAAGCGTCAGAGTGGTGACGATGCTGTTATCGACATTCAGCGCGCCATCGACACTGACCTGGACGCCATCAAGCGTCGCGCTGTTCTGGACATCCAGCGTCGAGCCGTTGTGGACCGTTAGCTTGCCAGCGCCGCCGCCTGTAATGTCGGTGCCATCAGAGATCGTGAGAACGGCGCCGGTGTGTTCGTCGCCGACGTCGATGGCGCCGTTGTCGATGACATCGAGGCCATCCAGGACAGCGCCGAAATCAGGCCCCGTGCCGCTGCCCTTCTCGACATCGAGCGTCGCGCCACGATCGACCGTCAGCTTGCCGCTGCCGGTGACGGTAGCCCCGTCATCGAGCGTCAGGGTGGCGTTGTCGTCGACCTCGAGCGAGCCGTTGTCGGTCACAGCGACGCCGTCCAGCGTAGCACCATGATGCCACCAGCTTGAGCCGCGCTCGACCTGGAGCGTCGAACCCGTTTCGATCGTCAGCGAACCGGACCCGGCTATCATCGTGCCGTCATCGAGCGTCAAGACAGCCCCGGTCGCCGTGGAGCCGATATCGATGGCGCCCTTGTCGATGACGTCGACCCCGTCGAGAACCGCCCCATGAGGACCGCTGAAATTGCGGCCTCGCTCGACATCGAGCGTACCCGCGCCATTCACCGTCAACTGGCCGCCGGCGATCGCCGTGCCGTCATCGACAACCAATGTCGTCCGAACGATGGGTTGGTCGATGACGATGCCGCCGTCATTCTCGACGTTGACGCCGTCAAGATGCACTGTCTGTTCGATATGCAGCGTAGCGTGGGACTCGACCACCATGTCGCCGCCGGCGATGGTCAAATTCTCCAGCGTATCGGTGTTGAAAACATCAACAACGTTCTGGTTCTTGATCAGACCGCCGTCCACCGTGGCAGAGACCAGATCGAGTTTGCCATGACGCAGCACCGAGATCGTACCGGAACTGTCGATGGTGCCGGTCAATTCCAGTTTGGTCCCCCCATCGATATCGACCAGCGTGCCGGATGTGATGGTCAGGTCCTTGAAGGTGCTGGTACCGCGCACGGTCTGGATCAGGCCGCCCCAGGCGCTCGTCAGCTTGCCGCCGAAGACGTAGGACGCGTCGAAATCGACCGTGGAGCCTAGCCCGCAGGCCGCGATCACGCCGCCGGTATTGTCGACGTTGCTGTCCTCGAAAATGATCTCGCCGCCACCCGCAGCCGTGATTGCGCCGTCATTGTCGATATGGTCGCGGTTAAACCGGACGTCTGAGCCGCGGCCATTTGCTTTGATGGTGCCATGACGGTCATTGCCGACATGCGTATTGGTGAATTTGATTTCGCCCTGATGCTCGGCCTCGATGAGGCCGGAATTGCCGACGTGATCATGTTCGAAGCTGACTTCGGAGCCATCGGACACGATCTCGCCGCCGCGGCCGTTCTCTATCCAGGAATCGTCGATCTGTACTGAGCCGTCGAAGGTAGCGCGGATCGTTCCCCAATTCTCGACGCCGGAACGGTCGACGCTGACCTGCGCTCCTTTGCCATCGGCTTCGATGACGCCGTGGCTATCGTTCTCGATAAACGACTTATCGAAGCTGATGTTGCCGCCATGATCCGCTTCGATGCGTCCGGAATTGTCGACGTGATCGTGCCTGAATTGAACCTCTGATCCTCGGCCATCCGCTTCGATCTCACCACCGCGGCCGTTATCGACCGTGGACCTGTCGAACAGAACCGAGCCATCCGAAGTCGCGCCGATCCAGCCGGAATTGTCGACATAGTCACGCTCCAGCGTGACCTTCGAGCCGTAGCCATCAGCCTCGATCTCGCCGCCGTGCTGGTTGGTGACAGAGGAGTCCTCGACCAGAACCGAGCCTCCCCAGGAGGCGCCAATCCACCCCGAATTGTCGATGCGATCACGCTCGAATTCGACCTTCGAACCTTTTCCGTCCGCTTCGATCGTTCCGCCACGATCATTGTCGATATGCGAGCGGTCGAACACCACCTCGCCGCGCTGCTCGGCGTCGATACGACCGGAGTTGTCGACATGATCGTAGTCGAATTCGACCTTTGAGCCTTTTCCGTCCGCCTCGATAGTTGCGTGCCGCTCGTTATCAACATGCGAGCCGTCGAACGTGACATCGCCGCCTCGTTCAGCTTCGATGCGACCGGAATTGGAAACATGGTCGCGATCGAACTCGACTTGCGAACCTTTTCCATCGGCTTCGATCTCGCCGCCACGCCCGTTGTAAATCCAGGATTTGGCGAACTCGACCGAGCCGCCCCAGATCGCGCCGATCCAGCCCCAATTGCTGACGCCGTCGCGCTCGAACTTGACTTTTGAGCCTTTTCCGTCCGCCTCGATCGCGCCGTCGCGATCATTGCCGACAAGCGACTTGTCAAACGCTACCTGGCCACGACGCTCAGCCTTGATGAGACCGGCATTGTCGACGAAGTCGTATTGGAAATCGACATTCGCCCCCCGGCCGTCGGCTTCGATGATGCCGCGGCTTTCATTGCCGATGAACGAGCCGTCAAACCTGACTTTGCCGCCATGTTCGGCTTCGATGCGCCCGGAATTGTCGATATCGTCGTAATCGAATTCGACCTTCGAGCCGTACCCGTCGGCTTCGATCTTGCCGTGACGAGCATTGTCGATATGCGACGCGTCGAATTCGACTTCGCCGCGATCTCCAGCTTCGATAAGCCCGGAATTTTTGACATGGTCGCGGTCGAACCGGACCTCTGAGCCGCGGCCATCTGCTTCGATGGCGCCGCCACGCTCATTGTCGATGTGCGAGCGGTCGAATACCACCTCGCCACGGTGTTCGGCGGAAATCTCGCCTGAATTCTCGATATGGCTGCGCTCGAAACTGACCTCGGAGTTCCACCCGGTCGCGCTGATCGCGCCGTTGCTCTCGTTTTTGACCCGGTCATGATCGAATTCGACGCTGCCGTCGCGGCGCGCGGTGATCGCGCCGTCGTTTTTAACGGTGCTGTGCTCGATATCGACACGCGAATTCCTACCGGCAGCCACGATCTTGCCGGTGTCCTCGTTGGTGATATCGGCCTCGATCAGGACTTCGCTCGACGCATGCGCGATGACGGTGCCGGAATTGTCGAGATCGCTTTCGATCTTCAGCCTGCCGCCGTCGGTCGCCTCGAACAGCCCGGCGTTGACAATGGTGTTGGCGCCGGTCGCGATCAGCAGCGTCTGACGCTTAACGTCCGCGTCGACCGTTCCCTGCGTATCGTTCTTGAACGCCAGCGCGCCGTCGCCCTCGCCGATCGCGCCCGCCCCCGAAATGGTATTGTCGCGGTTCTCAAGGCTGACCGTCGCAAAGCCCGAACCCGGCAGACCATCGATAATGTCTTGCGCGGGCGAGAGGCCTTTCTTGCCGGGGATGCTCTGCCCGCCATCCAGGATGACATCGCCGCCGCCCGACAGGATCGCCTCGGGCTGGTTGAATTCGAGCAGCGTCGCGTTGCCGGTCGAGGCCAGTTCGATGGTCCCGATATTCTCGATGTCGAACGGGCTCGCCAGCGTCAGCGAGCTGTTGTCGCTGATCAGGATCTTGCCGTCATTGACGATGGTCGGCTGCGCCGTGTTGCGCGTGCCATTCGACGTATCGATCCGGTCGGCCGTTCCTGAAACCGTCTCGATCTCGCCGCCGGCCGCAACCGACACCAAGCCTTCCAGGATGGTGGCGTCCGCAAGCAGGATTTCTGAACCGGCGCCAGCGAGGATCAAGCCGTCGACAGTCTGGCCGGCGCCATTGACACCAGAATTGACGATCGTGGAATTCTGGATCGTCAGTTTGCCGCCCGATATCGCCTCGATCATCCCGGTATTGATGCTGGCGTTGGCAGGAGCAGTGCCGCCGATATCCGGGCTGTTGTTGTCGATGACGACAGAAGATCCCGTGCCTATGGCCTCAACCGAGCCGAAATTGAACAGTCGGTCCTCGATCAGGAGTTTGTTCGTCAGCGACGCCTCGAGCACGCCGAAATTCTGAACGGCATTGCCGGTGTTGACGATCAGAAGCCCGCTGTCGCCGGCATCGACCGGCGTGGCATCGACCGTCGCCTTGTTGATAAAGGTGAGGAAGCCGTCGCCGCTGCCGATATTGCCGCTGCCTTCGATCAGGTTATCGACGTTGATCAGCGTTGCGCCGAAATCCCCGCGAATAAAATTCTCGGCGGTCGGGCCCAGCATCTCGATGGTGCCGCCGCCGGTCAGCGCGACCGTGCCATCGATCACCAGCGCCGGATCGCTGCCCGACGAATTGATCTCGATCGTGCCGATATTGGTGAGGCCGCCGACCGTCAGCGTCCCTAAGGAAATATTGAGCGTGGCGCCGGCATCGACGCTCAGGCTGCCAATGAAATAATTGGCGGCGTAGGTCGATTTGCCGCTCTGGATAATGACGGTGTCGATTTGTGAGTTCGGGGCATAACCCCAATTCCAGTTCAGCGGATTGAGGTCCCAGCCGCCAACACCATTCCAGATGAAGATGTTGTTATGGCCAAAGCCCTGTTGGCTCGGCCCGGCGAGATTGCCGGTGAATGGCGAGCCTCCCGCATTGGGGTCAAAGCCGAAGCTTGGGCCGAGCGCGTTGAGATTGACCGGTTGGGGAAACAGCGACGGATCGATCGCGCCGCCACTGCCGTGAACACCGAGCGCACTCGTCGTCGGGTTGTTCTCGTCGAGCCAGCGGATCAAATCCCGCGACAGGCCGTCGGTGAATTCCCGCGAATGGTCCAGCGGCATCGAGATCAGATTGCCGTCCTGATCGAGGTACCAGACCAGGTTGGGATCGCCGATATTGCCGATGACGCTGTCATTGACCAGGAGATCGTAGATGCCGTGGCTGTCGGTGCCATGCTCGTTCACGACCGCAAACGAAAAGGTGACGTGGCCGAGCTTTGACGAAATCGCAGAAATCTCGCCTGCCGAGAGTTCGTGGGCCCAACCGGTAGTCCCCTCATGCACGTTCATAAAGGCGACCGGCGTCGCAATCTTCATGTCGCCGCCATGCGCGACTTTGCCGGCGAGGAAGGCGAAGGTGCCCTCGAGCAAGGTGAACAGTGCGTGGTTCGCATCGGAATTGGCGTCGACCGAATACTCGTTGAGCACCATATGGGTGTTGGCGACCAGATTGAGCGCGGTGCCATCGGACAGCGAGATCGAAACAGACGATCCGCCGCCGGTCTGGATCACATCGTTTTTGTAAACGGCATCGCCGGCATGCAGCGTCACCATCACGCCATTGCGCTGCACGGTGGCGTCGCCGACGATCTTGTCGACATGGCCGATCGCATACGGCCCGGCATGATGCGCGGCATCGTTCGCCGTATTGGCCGACTGTACTTCCGCATGCTTGTCCGCGAGCAGCGCGACGGTATCGGCGGTCAGCCGTTCGCCGTTCGGTGCCACCAGCGCGGCCGGATGAGTGCTCGCGAAATAGCCGGGGATGACGAGATGCTGGCCGTCATGGCCATGCAGATGCAGGTCCATGCCCGCACGTTGAAACGTTGCGCTGTGGAGTAGTTCAGCGTCGGCGATATGGACGACGTCGGGATGCGAAGAATCGGGTTGAACCACGGTTGCAGCAGATCCGTACCCCTCCCTTGCAAACTCGTAAGTCATGCCTCGAGCCCTAAGCCTTCCTCCTCCCCGTCACGCCCTGCGATCTCAGCATCCCCTCTGAGCCGGTTCCCATCGGGAACCACGTTCCGGACCATGCGATATTTCATCAAATGCGGCAAGATTACCGTAAATGAATGGTAAACGCGCGGCCGTTGGCGTCCTAAACTTGCAAGCGGAAGAAACACTATTTTAAATCGTATATTCTTCGAATCTTAGCTTCCGCCGGAAATATCCCAATTGGGAGCGGCAAGTCTCTGTGCTTTTTTGGGTGTAACGGTAAACCGCCGGCCCGTTTGATCGATTGTTGGCGGGTACGCCATCGCCCCGTTCGTCAGGTTTGCTGCCGCAAACGTGTGACGCGTGTCTCAATTTCGGTCGGGACATATCGCGAAACGGAAACCCGGTGCGCAACGATTGCCGCTGCTGCGCTCGTCTTTCCGTTCGACGCCGGTAGCGTCTATTTTTAGCTAGGGGGCTGCTTCGAGGGTCCGAAGGGAGACAAAGGCGATCCCGGTGCGTCGGGAGCGGCCGGCACCGGCAAGACCGGCCCGGTTTGAATGCGAGGCCGGCGAGATCATCGCATCGGTCATGTGCCTGTCGAACGACGGGACGACGTTGCAACCCGGCATACATGCGGGGGGCGTCTGGACCGCATCCTGTCCGGCGCCGTCAACCCGAATGATCCACCTTTGCACCAAGAAATAATCTGCCAATTGTGGATCAGACGCCCTATTTTGGTGGCTTCCCGACGCCTGCGGCTGTACACCGCTCTCGATCGTGAGACGTGTATTTCAGGGGCCGCGGACGCGACTGTGAACCCCACCGTCTCCCAACCCAAAATGAAAGCGACAAGGCCCGCCCAATGAGTGGATTCAAGGAACCTGGCTTCGCAGACCGGCAGAAGGCGGCGCAGGAAGCCAGGAAAAACATTCTGAACAAGTTTCGCAGCCAACCCGGTCCCGACGATCCGGCCGTCAAGCAGCGACAGGCTGAGCGCGAGGCGCAGGCCGCCGAACGCGCCAAGGCCAAGCTGGCACGCGAGGCCGCCAAGGCCGAGCAGAAGCGTCTTGAGGAGGAAGCTGCAGCCGAAGCCGCGGCAAAGCTCGCGCGGGAAAAGGAAGAAGCCGCGGCCGCGGAACTGGCGCTTGAAGCCGAACGCAAGGCGGCGCGTGACGCCCGCTATGCCGCCCGCAAAAAACGAAAATAACCAACCGTTTGTGGCCGCGTGACGCGCATGATGCATCGTCGGCCCAAAACATCGCGGATCCGCCCTTTCCGGCGGATCGGCTGGAAATCAGCGCCGGGCGACTGTTTCGGCGGGTAGAGACCGCTTCCCTCGCCCGGCCCATCGACTTTCCCTGTGGCGTGCTCCCTGAACACGGAATTCCTGGGGCGGTCGTTGGGTTTGATATCCCTGGGTATGGGATCCCTGGGAGAGCGAGTTCCTGAAATCGAGGTCCAACTGCATGGCATCCTGGGCGCGAGCAGCAGGTGCCAGCATCAAGCCCAGTGCAAGAACGACGACCGAAACTCCAAACGCCTTGCGTACTGTCATTGGTCATCCCGTCTAAATCAGTGTCGAGGGCGACACGTGCTGCTTTAGGGAAGACGATCCCGCGATCATTTTTGTTACGGCCGGCGCAAAGAGTTTATCGCCGCAGCTTGAGGAACCGGCCCTCCGGTTTCCCGGAAACGCAACAGGCCCGCCCTTTTCCGGGGCGAGCCTGTGAGACAAAATCAAGCGCCCGTGATTACTTCGACATGCCGTCCTTCTTCATCATGCCGTCGTCCTTTTTCATGCCATCGTCTTTCTTCATGGCATCCTTGGACATCCCGTCCTTTTTCATGCCGTCGTCCTTGGACATCGTGTCCTTTTTCATGCCGTCGTCCTTCTTCATGGCATCCTGGGCGGAGGCGACGGGCGCGAGCGCCAGGCTGAGCGAAAGAGCCGCAGCCGAAAATCCAAGCGCGAGGCGGGTGCTGATGGTCATTGCAGATTATCCCTTTGAAACTGGTTTCGAACGCGACGCATGCCGCACTATTAACGACGATCCAGCTATCGGGACTGTTACGCTGGAATTAAAAATAAATTTCTGCATAACAGGCATTTGAAGTGGGTGATGGGGTTCAAGACCAATGCCTCGCAACATTCGTGCTAACTTCAATATTGTTGCGAGTGTGCGGCGCAGCAATTCGGAACCTTATCGAACTATCAGACTAGAGCTAATCAAGGCCAATACGGGCTAAGATGCCCGCAACATCGGCCTCAAGATCCGATCAAAGACAAAATTGCCCCGGGGAGAGTATCCATGTTCACACGCCGCCATGTCCTCGCATCCGCGCTCGCCGCGCCCGCCATCCTGCGTTTCGGCACCGGAACGGCCCACGCTGCGACAACCTTGAAAATATCGCACCAGTTTCCTGGCGGCTCGATCGACAAGGGCGATTTCCGCGATCGTCTGTGTCGCATGTTCGCCGCGGAGGTCGCCAAGCGCAGCGGCGGCGATCTGGTCGCTGAAATCTACCCGAATTCGTCGCTGATCAAGACCAACGCGCAATTCTCGGCGATGCGCAAAGGTGCGCTGGATATCAGCCTGTATCCCCTGCCCTATGCCGGCGGCGAAATGCCGGAAGCCAATATCGGCCTGATGCCGGGCCTGGTTTCGACCTATGAGCAAGGCCTGAGCTGGAAGACCAAGCCAGTCGGCAAGGCGCTGTCGGACATGCTCGCCGACAAGGGCATCATGCTGCTGAGCTGGGTCTGGCAGGCCGGCGGCGTCGCCAGCCGCTCGCGGCCGATCGTCGCCCCGGAAGACGCCAAGGGGCTCAAGGTTCGCGGCGGTTCGCGCGAGATGGACATGGTGCTGCAGACCGCGGGCGCGGCCGTGCTGTCGGTGCCGTCAAACGAGCTCTATGCGGCGATGCAGACCGGCGCCTGCGATGCCGGCATCACCTCCTCTACCAGTCTGATTTCTTTCCGGCTTGAGGAAATCGCAAAATCGCTGACATCCGGTGCGGGTGCGTCATACTGGTTCATGCTGGAGCCGCTGATGATGTCGAAATCGATTTTCGACGCCTTGCCGAAAAATCAGCAGGACATCATTCTGGCCGTCGGCACCGAGATGGAAGCCTTCGGCAAGAAGGGCGCACAAGACGATGACGCCGAAGTCGCCAGCGTCTATGAAAAGGCCGGCGCCAAGGTCAGCGCGTTAGACGCCGCCACCGTCGGCAAATGGCGCGACATCGCCCGCGACACCGCGTGGAAAGACTACAGCGCCAAAACCGCCAATGCGGCCAACCTGCTGAAACTCGCGTCCGATATCTCAGCATGATGCATGGTCCGCTCCCGGATCAAAATGATCGTTCGATCGTAACGGCGGACAACGCGTTCGTCGCGGCGGTCGAGCGCGGACTTGCCGTGTGCAACAACATCATTGTCGTCCTTGCGGCCATCGCGATGATCGCGGCCTGCGCCATCCTCAGCGATAGCGTGCTCGGACGCGCGCTGTTCCACAGCCCGAACTACTGGCAGGATGAGGCGGCAGTCTTTCTGCTGGTCGGCGCAACATTCATGACATCGGCCTATGTGCAGCAGCAGCGCGGTCATATCGGCATCGAAGCCTTCGTCGGGCTGCTGTCGCCGACGGTCAATCGGGTGAGATTGTGGCTGGTCGATCTCGTGAGTTTCCTATTCTGCGCTTTCTTTGCATGGAAGTCCTGGACGCTCGCGCATGAAGCCTGGGTCGACGGCCAGGTGTCGAACTCGATGTGGTCACCGCCGCTGGCAATCCCCTATGTGCTGATGGCGATGGGCATGACCCTTTTGTGTGTGCAGATCCTGTTGCAACTCGTTCTACCCTTCAGCGGAGCGGCGCGCCGATGACCGTTCTTGGCATTGGCATCAGCTACGGGGTCGCAACCCTGGTCGCGATGTTCTCAGGCATGCCGATCGCGTTTGCGCTCGGCGCCGTCGCCGTCGTGTTCATGGGCATCTATATGCCCGCGGCATCGCTCGATACCGTGACCCAGAACGTCTATGAGGAAATGTCCTCGATTACGCTGTTGTCGATTCCGCTTTTCATTCTCAAGGGCGCGGCAATCGGCAAATCCCGCGCCGGTCAGGACCTGTATTCGGCGCTGCATGCCTGGCTGCATCGCGTGCCCGGCGGGCTCGGCGTCGCCAATGTGTTCGCCTGCGCGCTGTTCGCGGCGATGGCGGGATCGTCGCCCGCCACCTGCTCGGCGATCGGGTCGGCCGGCATCCCGGAAATGCGCAAACGCGGCTATTCCGGTGGGTTCGCGGCCGGCATTATCGCCGCCGGCGGCACGCTCGGCATTCTGCTGCCACCTTCGATCACCATGATCCTGTTCGCCGTCGCTGCGGAAAAATCGCTGGGCCGGCTGTTCCTCGCCGGTATCGGCCCCGGCCTGCTGCTGGTCTCACTGTTCGGCACTTACGCGGTGATCCGTTTTCGCAAAGAATATGCCGCCGCCAGCGCGATCTATGCCGAGAGCGGTGTGACCTCGGCCATCCTGACCCGCGATGATTTCACCATGGCCGAGCGATTCAACGTGCTGCCGCGGGTGCTTCCCTTCGTGCTGTTGCTGACGGGCGTGATGATCGCGCTCTATGGCGGCTATGCGACGCCGTCCGAAACCGCGGGGCTCGGCGGACTGCTGGCGCTGGTACTGATCGCACTGATCTACAGCGTGTGGCGGCCGAGCGACCTCGCGCCGATCCTGAAATCGACCATCCGCGAATCCACCATGCTGATGATGATCATCGGCATGTCGCTGTTGTACTCCTACGTGATGAGCTATCTGCACATCTCGCAATCGGTCGCGGAATCGATCGTCGCGATGCACCTGCCGCGCTGGGAATTGCTGGCCGCGATCCTGGTGATGGTCGTCATGCTCGGTTTCTTCCTGCCGCCGGTGTCGATCATCCTGATGACCGCGCCGATCATCCTGCCGCCGCTGCGGGCGGCAAACTTCGACATCATCTGGTTCGGCATCGTGATGACCATCGTGATGGAGATGGGCCTCATCCACCCGCCGGTCGGCTTGAATATTTTCGTCATTCGCAACGTGGCGCCGGATATTCCGCTGAGCGAAGTCATCTGGGGCACGCTTCCCTTCGTGCTGCTGATGATGCTGGCCGTGGTGGTGCTGTGCTTCATCCCCGAGATATCGACCTATCTGCCGAATCTGGTGATGGGGCCGGACGGCGGACGCTGACAGTTTTATTTCGCCGCCCGCATCTTCGCATTCAACGCGGTCGCCACCCGGCTCACCGGCGGCCGGCCGATCAGATGGCTGACCTCGTTGGTTGCGGCCACCAGCTTCGGCATATCGACGCCTGTGGCGATGCCCATGCCCTCCAGCATGTAGACCACGTCCTCGGTCGCGACATTGCCGGTCGCGCCGGGCGCGTAGGGACAGCCGCCAAGGCCGCCGGCGGCGGAATCGATCACCCGCGCGCCCTCCTCGATCCCCGCATAGAGATTGGCTAAAGCCTGACCATAGGTGTCGTGAAAATGCATCGCGAGATGGGCCATGGGCACGACACCGGCCACCGCGCGCAGCAATTGCCGGGCCTTGAGCGGCGTGCCGACGCCGATGGTGTCGCCGAGCGAGACTTCGTAGCAGCCGAACTGCCATAGCACCTGCGCCACGTCGACCACCGCCTGGGGCTTTACCTCGCCGTCAAAGGGACATCCGAGCACACAGGAAATATAGCCGCGCACCTTGATGCCGTCCGCCTTCGCACGAGCCACCACCGGCTTGAACCGCTCGATCAATTCCGCGACCGAGCAATTGATATTGGCGCGCGAAAAGCCTTCCGAGGCGGAAGCAAACACGGCGATAACTCTGGCGCCGGCTTCGCGCGCGGCCTCATAACCCTTCTCGTTCGGGACCAGCACATGGAATTCGCTGTCCGGATGATGATTGATGCCGCGCAGCACCTGATCCGAACCGACCATCTGGGGGATCGCCTTCGGCGACACGAACGCGCCGACCTCGACGGTGCGCAGTCCCGCGCCGACCAGCGCCTCGATAAACGCAATACGCGCCGCGACGCTGACGGGGGTCTTCTCGTTTTGAAGGCCGTCGCGCGGTCCTACCTCGACGATGCGTACCTGGTCGCTCATATCGATCTCAAACGGCTTCCGGTTCGATTTCGGCGAGTTCGACGCCTTCCTGTACGATATCGCCGACCTTGCACTTAATCACTTTCAGCACGCCCGCAAACGGCGCCCGCAGGGTCTGCTCCATCTTCATGACCTCGAGCGTCAGGATCGGCGCGCCCTTTTCCAGTTTGGCGCCGATCTCGGCCAGCAAGGCGACCACTGTGCCCGGCAACGGCGCGACGATCTTGTCTTCGCCGACCTGCTCCTCATCGTCGCCGCCGAAGGGATCAACCCAATGCAAGTTGAAACGGCCGTTGCGGGTTCGCAGATATAATTCGTGGCCTTCGATCACCGTGACGATATGGGATTTCAGGCCGTCCAGCGTCAGATCGAACCCGCCACTGGCGTTGGGTGAGGACGAGAAGGCAAATTCGCGCTCGCCGACCGATATTTTCGCTGGACCGCTGCCGTAGTGCAGGCTTGCCTCCTGCTCGGCATCCTGCCCGTGGCGAAACACAAACCGCCGCTGGCGCCGGCCGACCGGCATCCAGCCGGCGGTACGCCAAGGCGACGAGGCCTCAGCCTGAGTCATCTTCGCCTCTTCGATCAGGATCGCGGCCACCGCCGCGCAAAGCTCGAGATCACCGGCGGCGGCGGCCGGCGGCGTCAACACCTTCAGTTCGCGCTCGATGAAGCCGGTATCGATGGCGTTGGCGCGTACGTCTGGATGGGTCACCAAGGCCGACAGGAACGGAATGTTGGTGACCACGCCGCGCACATCGGTTTCTTCAAGACCACGGTTGAGCCGCGCGATCGCGGCATCGCGGGTCGGCGCCCACGCAATCACCTTGGCGAGCATCGCGTCGTAATGCGGCGAGACCATATCGCCCTGGCGATACCCGGCATCGATCCGCAGGCCGTTTGACGGCTCCGGGGTATGCCAGGTCCTGATCCGGCCAACCGAGGGCATGAAGTTCTTGTGCGGATTTTCCGCATAGACCCGCGCCTCGACGGCATGACCGTTGAGCGTGATCTGGTCCTGGGTTTTAGGTAGCTTTTCGCCAGCCGCAACGCGCAACTGCCATTCCACGAGATCGATGCCGGTGATCAACTCGGTCACGGGATGCTCGACCTGCAGCCGCGTATTCATCTCGATGAAGAAGACGTCCTTGCCGTTGGAAACGAATTCGATGGTGCCGGCCCCGACATAACTGACCGCAGCCGCCGCCTTGCGCGCAGCGGCGCTTACCGCCTCGCGCTGCGCGTCATTGAGCGTCGGCGACGGGGCTTCCTCGATCACCTTCTGATGCCGCCGCTGCAGCGTGCATTCGCGCTCAAACAGCGACAACAGATTGCCGTGACTGTCGCCGATCACCTGCACTTCGATGTGGCGCGGATTATCCACGAATTTTTCGATCAGCATGCGATCCTCGCCGAACGCCGCCTTGGCCTCGCGCTTGGCGCTGACCAGCGCTGCGGCAAGTTCGCCCGCGGAGCGCACGATCCGCATGCCCCGGCCGCCACCGCCCGCCGAGGCCTTGACCAGAACCGGAAAACCAATCTGATCGGCCGCCTTTGCCAGCGTCGCATCGTCCTGGGCTTCGCCGTGATAGCCCGGCACCAGCGGCACACCAGCCTTCTCCATCAGCGTCTTGGAGCCGGACTTCGACCCCATCGCCCGGATCATGTCGGCGGTCGGACCGACGAAGATCAATCCGGCGTCAAAACAGGCATGCGCGAATTCGGCGCTCTCGGAGAGAAATCCGTAGCCGGGATGCACGGCTTCCGCGCCGCTCTGGCGGGCTGCCTCGATCACGCGTTCGATGTTGAGATAGCTGTCGCGTGCCCGCGCCGGCCCTAACAAAACGGCCTCATCGGCATCAGCGACATGCATGGCGTCGCGATCGGCCTCGGAATAGACCGCGACGGTGCGCAGCCCCATCGCCCTGGCGGTGCGGATGACGCGGCAGGCGATCTCGCCGCGATTGGCAATCAGCAGCGTGCGAAACGGCCTGAAATAAGCGGGGCGATCCATCATCACATCCGGAACAGGCCAAAACGCGTCGGCTCGATCGGCGCGTTGGCCGAGGCCGAGAGCCCGAGCCCCAGCACCAGCCTGGTATCGGCGGGATCGATCACGCCGTCGTCCCAAAGCCTCGCGGTGGCGTAATACGGGCTGCCCTGGGTTTCGAACTGCGCACGCGTCGGCGCGCGAAACGCGTTCTCTTCCTCGGTCGACCAGGTGCCGCCCTTGGCCTCGATATTGTCGCGCCGCAATTGGCTCAGCACCATTGCCGCCTGTTCGCCGCCCATCACCGAAATCCGCGCATTCGGCCACATCCAGAGGAAACGCGGACTGTAGGCGCGGCCGCACATTCCGTAATTGCCGGCGCCGTAGGAGCCGCCGATCACCACGGTGAATTTCGGCACCGCGGCGGTTGCAACCGCCGTCACCAGCTTGGCGCCGTCACGCGCGATGCCGCCGGCTTCATATTTCTTGCCAACCATGAAGCCGGTAATGTTCTGCAGAAACACCAGCGGAATATTGCGCTGACAGCACAGCTCGATGAAATGCGCGCCCTTCAGCGAGCTCTCGCTGAACAGGATGCCGTTATTGGCGATGATGCCGACTGGATATCCCCAGATATGCGCAAAGCCGCAGATCAGGGTCTGGCCGTATAGCTTCTTGAATTCATCGAATTCCGAACCGTCGACCAGGCGTGCGATGATGTCGCGCACATCGAACGGTTTGCGGCCGTCGGCGGAGACCACGCCATAGATCTCTTCAGGTGCGAATAAAGGCTCGCGCGGTTCGCGCATGTTCAGGACCGCGCGTTGCGGCGGTTTCAATGTGGCAATGATACGCCGCGCAATTCCGATCGCATGCGCGTCATTCTGCGCATAGTGATCAGTGACCCCCGATTGTCTGGAATGCACGTCGGCGCCGCCCAACTCTTCGGCGGTGACAATTTCGCCTGTGGCTGCTTTCACCAGCGGCGGTCCGCCGAGAAAAATCGTGCCTTGATTGCGCACGATAATGCTTTCGTCCGACATTGCCGGGACATAGGCGCCGCCTGCGGTGCAGGAGCCCATCACGATCGCGATCTGCGGAATACCCTGCGCCGACATCTGCGCCTGATTGTAGAAGATGCGGCCGAAATGCCGCTCGTCGGGGAAAATCTCATCCTGTTGCGGCAGAAACGCGCCGCCTGAATCGACCATGTAAACGCAGGGCAGATTGTTCTGCCGCGCAATATCCTGTGCGCGAAGATGCTTCTTCACCGTCATTGGATAATAGGTGCCGCCCTTGATGGTCGCGTCGTTGGCGACGATCATGCATTCGCGGCCGGATATCCGTCCCACCCCGGTGACGATGCTGGCGGAATGCACGTCGCCGCCATAAAGGCCGAAGGCCGCCAGCGGCGACAATTCGAGAAACGCGGTCCCGGGATCGATCAGCAGGTCAACGCGCTGGCGCGCCAGCATCTTGCCGCGGGAGGTATGCCGGGCGCGCGAGGCGTCGCCGCCGCCGCCGGCCACGTGACCGAGCTTCTCGCGGAGTTCAGCGACCAGGGCGCGCATGGCCTCGGCGTTACGGGCGAAATCAGACGAGGCAGGATCGGTGCTGGACTGGAGCGGCATGGCCTTCAGCGGTTTATGGTGCGCCGCAATTAGCGCATCCGGCGTGCACCATGGTGTCATTGCGCCGCTGGCTTAGGCAACCCAGAACTTTTGGGCACCCGCGGGAAGCATGGATATTCCCCACGCCTGACCGCCCCAGCCCTTCATGCGTCCTTCATGCGTCTAAAGTTTAGTGGGTCCAGGGTTCGCCGCGCCGGAATGCGAAATTGTCGGCATAAGCGACCTGCCGGTGGGCCGGCTGCTTCGGTTCGATGACCTGGTAAGGGATGCCCTCGCGTTCGCAATACGCCACGGCGTCTTCCTTGGTCTCGAAGCGAATCGTGAGCTGCTGCTTCATGTCGCCGGAGCTGGTCCAGCCCATCAGCGGCTCGATGGCCCGCGGCTGTTCGGGCTCATAGTCGAGCTGCCATTCCCTGGTTTTGGCGGTCCCTGATTGCATCGCGTTTTTCGCGGGCTTAAAGATGCGTGCGGTCATGGATGGTCGGACCCCTGAGAAGTGCGGCATGGAAGCGCGTGGCAGAAACGGCCGTGATAGTATAAAAACACCCTATCACGAACCTGATCGATGATTCCCGGCTTTATGTTACATTTTCTGGTCTGGTATAGTCATAATGCCGGGCGGTGACAATCTTGCCGCCCACATGACGTATACGCCCTTCCGCCCCGCCCGCCTGCTTGATCCTCCCTACGCATCAATTTCGAAACGGCGCCCATGAAAATCAACGCTACCCTGCCGGAAAAAGGACGCGATCTGCGGCTCGATCTGTTCCGTGGGGTCGCCAACTGGGCGATCTTCCTGGATCACATTCCCGACAATGTCGTGAACTGGATCACCACCCGCAATTACGGGTTCAGCGATGCCGCCGATCTGTTCGTTTTTATTTCGGGATACACCGCCTCGTTCGTCTATGCCCGGATGATGATCGACCGCGGTTTTGTGGTCGGCGCCACCCGCCTGACCAAGCGGGTCTGGCAGCTTTACGTCGCCCACATCATCCTGTTCGTGATTTATATCGTTTCGATCGGATATGTCGCCCAGCGCTTTAGCGATCCAGAGATCATCAGCGAGTTCAATGTCGCGGGTCTGGTCGACAGCGCGGTCGAAACACTGCGGCAGGGATTGCTGCTGAAATTCAAGCCGGTCAATCTGGACGTGCTGCCGCTCTACATCGTGCTGATGGGCTTTTTTCCGCCGGTGCTGTGGATGATGCTGCGGCAACCCGGCGCAACGATGCTGGCTTCGATTGCGCTGTGGCTCGCAGCCCGGCAATTCGGCTGGAATTTGCCGGCCTATCCCGGCGGTTCCTGGTACTTCAACCCGTACTGCTGGCAGGTGCTTTTTGTGTTTGGCTCGTGGTGTGCGCTGGGCGGGGCAAAGAAATCCCGCTCGATTATCGATGCGCCGCTTACCCTGTATATCTGCGTCGCCTATCTCATTTTTGCGATGCTGATGACCATGGCGGGCAAGTTTCCGGATTTCGGAGCCATGTTCCCGCACTGGCTCGTCGAGACCTTCAATCCCAACGACAAGACCAATCTCGCGCCCTATCGCTTCCTGCATTTCGTGACGATTGTGATCATGGTGATCCGGTTTGTCCCCAAGAGTTGGCCGGGCCTGGAATGGAAGATATTCGATCCCGTCATCGTCTGCGGCCAGCAGTCGCTCGCGGTATTCTGCGTCGGCGTCTTCCTGTCCTTTGTCGGACATTTTGAGCTGATGATGAGCTCGGGCTCGCTGTTCGCCCAGACCTTCGTCAGCGTGACCGGCATCGCGCTGATGACCATCGTCGCCTATTACATCTCCTGGTCGAAGCGGCAGGACAAGCCGTTGAAAGTGCCGGCGCCCAAACCCGCATGATCCTCCAAAACCGGAAAGTGCAAGCCGCGCGCTAGGACCGCGGCTTGTTGGGCACCAATTTACCCTTCGACGAAAAGCCACCCCATTCGGTAGACCAGCCGATGCCCTGCTCGCGCCGCGTCCCCTGCAGCGCGAATGGGGCGCCCTGCGGGTCGACGCACCGCACGATCAAGTTGCCGCCGGGAAGCTCGAGCGGGCCCGTAAATATCCGGCCGCCGGCCTTCTTCACGCGCTCCGCGGCTTCGTCGATATCGCCGACATTGAAATAATAAAGCCAGAACGGAACCGGCTCCGTTATGGGTTTGGTAAGCATACCCCCGATCGTCGGCCCATCGATGGAGAACGGCTGATAGGGCTCGGCAGGATCAATTTTAAAATCCACCTTCTGCCAGCCAAAAAGCTCGACATAGAAAGCCAGCGCCTCTTTCCAGTCTTTGGCGTGAAGCTCATGCCAGCCGACATGCCCTGCTTTGCCCGGTTCGACAGATTTCATCCGAACAGGCTTCAGTCCTTTGACCAAGGCAAAATTCGCCGTGTGCGGATCTGCCACGATCGCAATACGGCCGATGTTGCTATCAGTCGGCGGGACATAAACGGCGCCGCCACGTCGCTTGATTTGGCCGGCGGTGGCATCGATGTCCTTGACGGCGACATATCCCGCCCATCTCGGCGTCGCACCTCGCTGGCGCGCGATCTGCGGCAGTTCAGTGACCCCGCCGACCGGAATAGTTCCGGCGGTCAGCAAGGTGTACGCAAAATCGGGCGTCGGGGCGTCCTGTGTGCCCCAGCCCACGACGTCGGCGTAAAAGGCTTTGGCGGCGGCCACGTCGGTCGTGATCAACTCGTACCAGACGAAACGCCCATGATGATCGCTCATGTCGTTTCCCCGTTAGAGCCGGCAACCAGGTTAGTCTCATCGCGATGCAACATTGAACCCGGCGGCC
This sequence comes from uncultured Alphaproteobacteria bacterium, assembly GCA_963790595.1. Lineage (GTDB taxonomy): Bacteria > Pseudomonadota > Alphaproteobacteria > Rhizobiales > Xanthobacteraceae > Bradyrhizobium. The sequence goes on from CAWBPE010000017.1 coordinate 356,469, forward strand.
TTCTTCTGCGACTTATCATAGGTGGTCGAAATACCTCTGCTGAATAACGGTGTGACGGTCAAATGACTTTCACTCGTTGAGGTTGTCGTCGACTTCCTGATGGCTTGAATAACGACGGTATAGTTGGCGCAATCGTCGTTGATTAATACAGGTTCATGAACATGAACGAAACGAATTCCAAGCGCTGTTTGTACACGCGTCACTCTACCAATCCTCGTTGCATCGCAATCACGACCATGTTGAAAACTGCGCGCGCAAGCAGCCTTGCGTGGCGGCTTTGCTCAGCGTAGTATTACGGTGCTGGACTCGAAACTTTTTTTACAGGTATGGAGGAACTATGCCACGGCAGAAGCAAGCTTCGAAGCGTAAGCACATGACGATCACGGCACCGGTACTCGGCGCCGCTGGGTTGACTCTATCGCTGGTGGGCGGTGCATCCGCCGCTGTCGTGCCGGGAGCAGAAGTGCAACCGACACCGAACTACACTCCGAATCATCAGGTCACTCTCGGTGAAGAAGAAATCGCCGATGTGAGCCTGGCTACCTTCTACGTGTTCGACAAGGAAGGCACTGCAGCTGTTAAGGACGGCGTTCAGCTGGCCCGCGGTTGCGGCGGTTGCCGCGGTTGCGGCGGTCGTGGTTGCCGCGGCTGCCGTGGTTGCGGCGGCAGAGGCTGCGGTGGTTGCGGCGGTTGCGGTTGCGGCTGTCTCTCCTGGGGCGGTTGCCGTATTTGCTAAGCACGACACTCCGACTTACTTGATAAACGCAAGTGGTCATGGCCGGGTTCGATCACATCGACCCGGCCAATCCATGTCTGGGTTATTATTTTCCAGGTTTCGGTACGGCCCCCGCCCACGCGTGGAAGAGATTGCAAATAGTGGCCGAACCTGCGACTTTTTTGAAAATACCAGCGCTCGAACTGGGTGCTAAGAACGGCGGCGGCCGGAGAACATGGCCGCGGGAGTGATCCGGAGTGTTAAGCAAGATGCATGTGCTGCCGTTATGACAGGTGATCGCAAGACCCCTTCCAAAAAGAAATCCACGCGGCGCACCAGCAAAAACGCTCTGCAATTCGCGCCCAATTTCACCATCTATACGATGCTTCCGGATGTCGTTTGCCTCTATTCCGAGGACCGGAAATTTTTCCTTCATGGCGAACTGTATTGTGCGCTCGTATCCGCCATCGGAAAGGGCGGAAAGGGCGCCCAAGAGCTCGTTCGCGAGTTGTCGCGGAATTTTCCGGCCGACAAGATCGACGAAGCCATCAAGCGGCTGATCGAGCGCCGCTATGTCATTCAAGCGCCGGGAGCTTCTTTGGGCGCGGTCGACGGTTATTGGGCGAGCCTCGGATTACCACCTGAGATTGCGCAAAAAAAACTCGCTTCCATCAAGGTGAGCGTTCAGGCGATCGATGTGCAGGGAGCTGCCAAGCTCAGCGCCGCCCTCACCGGGATGGGCGTGCGCGTGGTCGCGCGTTCTGCCGACCTGACCGTGGTGCTGGTGAATGATTACCTCGAATGGGGCCTCGCCGAATTAAATCTGAAGAATGTATCTGACGGGACGCCCTGGCTGCTGGTCCAACCCTCCGGCGCCTTCCCGCTGGTGGGGCCGGTGTTCATCCCGGGCGAGACGGCCTGCTGGACCTGTTTGTTCGATCGCATGATCCGCAACCGCGAGGTCAAAGGCTTTCTCGCGCGCGGCGGCGCACGCGCCGTTGTCACCTCGCCGCTTGCGCGCAATACCCTGGGCCAAAGCGGCATCCAGCTTGCCGCCGCGGAAATCGCCAAGGCTATCGCCACCGGCTTTCGCACCGAATTGCGCAATCACATCGTCAGCCTCGATCTGCTGGGCTCGACGGTGGCGAAGCACTATGTGGCGCATCGCCCGCAATGTCCGACCTGTGGCAGCAAGAAGCTGCGCGACCCGAGGCGCGCCCCGGCGCCAATCGAACTCAGCGCCGGCGCCAAGCTCGTGATGACCAGCGGCGGCTACCGCAGCGTCACATCGCGGGCCACGGTGGAACGATTCCGCAAGCATGTGAGCCCGCTGACCGGCGTGGTCACCCGGCTTGAGCGGATGGAATCCCATCTGCCGATGAATACCAGCTTTTATGCAGCGCATAATTTCTCGGCGCCGGCCCAGAACGTCAACGAACTGCGGGCAGGACTATCCGGCGGCAGCTTCGGCAAGGGCAGTACCGCCGAGCAGGGCGAAGCCAGCGCGCTGATGGAGGCGCTCGAGCGCTATACCGGCGTCTATCAAGGCGACGAGATCCGGGTGCTGCGGCGTTTCAGCGATTTCCCGCCCGGCGATGCCATGCTGCCCAATGAGGTCCTGCTGTACGCTGATTCACAGTCTGAATCGGATCAGAACCCGCCCAGCGACGATCCCAACAATATTCCGCTGGATCCCACCCGGTTCGATCCATCGGCCAAGATGGAATGGTCGCCGGTCTGGTCGCTGCGCGACAGCCGTTTCAGATATCTCCCGACCAGTACGTTGTATTTTTTCTACCGGGGTCCCTACCCCTATGCCGCGGATTCGAACGGTTGCGCCGCCGGCAATACGCGCGAGGAAGCCATCGTGCAGGGCTTCCTCGAACTGGTGGAGCGGGATGCCTACGCGATCTGGTGGTACAATCGGCTCCGCATGCCGGAAGTGGATCTCAACCAGTTTGACGATGCCTACATCACCGATCTGAAAAGCCAGCTTGGGGCCGCCGGACGCAAGCTCTGGGTGCTCGATGTCACCAGCGATCTCGGCGTTCCCACCTATGTCGCGATTCTGCACTGGATGCAGGACGGCAAGGAAAACATCGAGTTCGGTTCCGGCGCGCATTTCGATCCGCGCATCTCCATGCTGCGCGCGCTGACCGAGCTCAACCAGTTCCTGTCCATCGGCCTGATGGGCGGCGGCTCCGGCGAAAAATCGAGCCTCGACGGCGAGACGCCGTTGCGGCTGGAGGACCATCCGTTCCTGCTGCCAAGCGGTAAACCATCGGTTACGTCAGATGCGGGCTCGAAGGTGGCACTCGACAACACCCGCGACCAGGTGCTCGCCTGCGTCGATATCGCCAGACGTGCCGGCCTGGATTTCCTCGTTCTCGATCAGACGCGGCCCGATATCGAAACGCCGGTGGTCCGGGTGATCGTGCCGGGCTTGCGGCATTTCTACATCCGCTTCGCGCCCGGGCGGCTTTATGACGTTCCGGTAAAACTCGGATACCTGGATCAGCCACTGACGGAAGACGAATTCACCCAGTTCCTTCCCCACACCTGAGGGGACGAGCGGATGCGCGCTCCCGGAAAAAAGGTTCTTGGGAAAAAGAAGGCCCCCGGCAAGAAGAAAGGGCCGCGGATCAAACCGCCGGCCATCTCAGTCCGGCTGATCGGTTTCGTCACGCTGGAAGCACAGACCGACGGCAATATCGTTGCCTATTTTGACGGCTATGCGGTCAGCCTGGGGAAATTCAGCGCCGAGGCAGCAGCCCGCGCGCAAGGGCTGAGCACAGGCCTGCCGCTTGGCTCATTTCCGTCAGATGGCAACCCCGTCGACAAGGAAATCCATCTGTTGGTCCGCCGCCTGGCGCGCCGCGGGCTGCTGGAATATCGCTTGGGGAACGCGGATGACGACAAGGACCGCGTCGTGGTCGAACCGCAGATTGCGGACTACTGGCCGCAAACATCAGCGCTTGAGGACGCCGATGTGATCGTCCTGTCGCGCTTTGCCTATCTGCGGCGGCGCGGGACTGAGATGGTTCTGGAATCGCCGCGCGCCGGGGCTTTGTTTCGCATTTGCGATCCGAACATTGCGGCGGCTCTCGCGATGCTGTCTTCGCCGCGCCAGATCAAGCAATTCCGTAAGCAGGATGGCTTCCCGGGCGCCGAGCTTCTTGGTCTGCTGATGGATTGCCAGATCGTTTTCAAGATCGGCGCATTAGGTGGCGACGGCCTGCGGCCCTCCGAAGGCGGCGACGCGCTGGTTCTCTGGGATTTTCACGATCTGCTGTTCCACACCCACAGCACGGCAGGCCGCCAGGCCAATCCGCTCGGCGGGCTCTATCCTTATGCAGACACCATGCCCGCGCCGCCGGCGGTGCGCGCGCCTTGGCCGGGCAAGAAGATCGATCTCGTCAAACTCGCCCCGGCACCTTCGGAAACCACCTCGTCGGTCGCGAGACTCTTGCGTGCCCGCCATTCGATACGCGACTTCGACGATCAGCAACCGATCACCCTGACTGAACTCGCACAGTTTCTCGACGGCGCCGCGCGCGTGCAGTCGAAATGGAAAGGCCGGATCGACGACGACGGCGGCGGTCCCGAGGTTTCCTACGCCACGCGTCCCTATCCTTCCGGCGGCAGCGCTTACGAGCTCGAGCTTTATCTGTCTGTCGCCAACTGCGAAGGACTTGCGCGGGGATTTTATCACTACGACGCCGACCGGCATGCGCTGGTGCCGATCGGCGCCGGCACACCGGCCCTCGACGCGCAGTTGGCGGCGGCTGAATTCGCCCTGGATGCGCCCGGCGTGCCCCAGATATTGATCACGATCGCCGCGCGCTTCGACCGGACCGCCTGGAAATACAGTTCAATCGCCTACTCGCTGGTCCTGAAAGATGCCGGGGTCCTGATCCAGACGCTCTATCTGATGGCGACGGATATGGGGCTCGGCGGGTGCGCGATCGGCAGCATCGATATCGATCTGTTTGCGAAGATGACGGGACTTGAATTCCACATCGAGGGGCCGGTCGGTCAATTCGCGCTCGGGCGCGGCCGCAAAATGGAATCTCCGGACTGATGCGCTAGCGCGAGCGCTCCCCGGTTTTGCGACTGCGCCGCGGCTTCGATTTTGAATCTTGCCGCGTGGAAGTCTTTTCCAGGACGGTCCCAGCTTCGCTGCCCTCTGATACGCCGGCGGCAGTCAACAGCACCCGGGCCGCGACCTTCGCGGCGCGCGCCATCGCCGGATCGCCGCGCACCACCGCAGCCGCGATGGCGCCTTCAACCAGGATCACCAGCTGGATCGCGAGACCTTCGGGATCGGCAACCCCGAACCCCGTCAGGATATCGCGGAATGCCAGACGCCGCCGGTCCTTGTAATCGACCGCCACCTTGGTCGCGGGGTGGGTTCGCTCGCCGAGCTCTGCGACGGCATTGACGAAGGGACAGCCGCGAAACGTCTTGCTTGCGAACCAGCGCTCGAGCCAATCGAAAACGCCGAGGATCTGTTCGAGCGGCGGCCGGTCGGAGGCGCTGCGCGGCACCGCGCGTCGCGTCAGATACGCGACAATCAGCGCGTCCTTTGACGGAAAATAATTGTAGAGCGTGCGTTTGCTGATCCCGATTTCCGCAGCAATCGTATCGACCCCGACGGCGCGAATACCCTGCCCGTAGAACAACCGATCGGTCGTCTCGAGGATACGTTCCTCCATCGCCTGCTTGGCAGCATCGCGGCTTGTCATGACAAAGACCATCTCAGCGTTGATCGGGACATAGCTACACAGATCAGTGTAGTCAAGCGCAGCGGCATCCAGCGCGACAAACCGATTGACAGATTATCATACAATCCTATTACGTCCGCCCCGACAGGATCGATATCTGCAAGACCGGCTCTCTCGATAGAGCCCCAATAAAATCAAAGGAGGATGACGCCATGGCAATCGAGATCGCGGCCAAGGGAAAAGGCGTTTCGGTCGTTACCCTGGCGGGGCATGACGCCGGTAATTTCCTCTACACGCAGGATTTGCTCGATCTCGCGGCGGTTCTCTCGTCAGCGGCGACCGACAAGGATTTGCGGGCGCTTGTCATCGCGGGCCGGAACAACACTTTTTGCGGCGGCCGCGTCGGCGCCAAGGGCCTGACCCGCGCCTCCGAGGTGGCCGAGGATCTCGGCGCCATCCTGAAGGTCAATAACGCCATGAATGCGCTCAGCGTTCCCGTAATCATCGCGGCCGAGGGCGAGGCATTCGGATTTGGTTTCGGAATGACCGCCCAGTCTGACTACGCGATCGCCGCCGAGAACACCGTGTTCTCGCTGCCGGAGATGTCCCACGGTTTGCCGCCGCTGATCGTCTTCACCTATTTGTTTCGCTTCGTCCCCTACAAACGGGCCTTCGAACTCGCCGTCACCAGCCGGAACATCTCCGCCAAGGAAGCGATGGATGCCGGTATCCTGACCGAACTCGTTGCGCCAGGCACCGCTTTGAAGCGCGCGCTTGAGGTCGCTGACATGATGGCGGCTTTCAATCCGAAGGCGATGGGCCTGCTGCGAAAATTCGGGCGCGAAGTCGCCGACGTACACTCGGCGTCGAAGAGCGAACACGCGGTTGCCTTGATGAGCGTGATGTTGGCTGAGCGGAATTCCGCGCACTAACACAACGCCTTCGAAGCGGCTTTTTCGGCCAACGGTTTGGACAGACGGACAAGACCGATGCATATTTTGGTGACCGGAGGAGCCGGATTTCTTGGCGGCTACGTCATGGCGGCGCTGGCCAAACAAGGCCACCAGGCGTTCGCCTACGACATCGTACCGCCCAATGCCGAGATGCTGGCGGTTTCGCCTGAGATTGCGTCCCGGCTTCGGCGAGGGCAGATCGGCGACATCGCCCGGCTTTTCGACGTCTGTCGCAGCGAGAAGGTCGAAGCGATCATTCACACCGCAGGGATCGTCGGACTTGAAACATCGCTGCGCGAGCCGATCGCGACTTACCAGACCAATGTCATGGGACAGGTCAATGTCTGTGAAGTCGCCCGGCAATTGCAGATGCGGCGCGTTGTGTTCGTGTCGAGCAATGCCGCCTATCACAGGGGTTCCGGCAGCAGCCTGATCGAAACCGATCCGGCCTTTTCGATCCGTGACGGCAATCCCGCCGGGCATTACGGCACCTCCAAGATGGCGGCCGAAGCGGTCGGGCTTGCTTATGCGAGCTTCCAGGACCTCGATTTTCTGAGCGTACGCGTCACCGCGATCTATGGCTTCGGCATGAGCAGCCCGATGTATATCAAACCCATGGTCGAGAACGCGGTGCTGGGCAAGCCAACCCGTTTTGCGACGGGTGGGTTGATGAAGCGCGACTACACTCATGTGCTCGATTGCAGCGATGGCCTTATCGCCGCCTTGCAGGCGCCGCGATGGACCGCCGGCGAACAGCGGGTCATCAATGTCGCCTCCGGCAGCGCACGAACCGCCGCCGAGGTTGCCACGACGGTACGCAATACCATTCCGGGCGCCGATATCGAGATCGGGGATGCGCTGACGCCGCTCGAACAACAGAACGTCAAGATGCGGGCTTCGCTCGATATCGCTGCCGCCAAGCGCTTACTGAACTGGTCGCCGAAATGGCCGCTTGAAGCAGGTATTGCTGAATATGCCGAAGCGTTCCGGCGCTACACGTTCCGTTCCTGAGCGAGCACAGCCCAAGAGATAGTCACGGGATAGTCAAGAGATAGCTATGTCAGACCTGCCGAATTACGAAGTCTACGCCATCCGATACGCGACCCGGGCGTCAAAGCGATCGGACAATTTCGTCGGCGGCGATCCGCATGACGGTCCTATGCCGCTGGATTATTTTGTCTGGGCGGCCATCAGCCCCGACCGCAGCTACGTCATCGATACCGGATTCACCGCCGAGATCGCCGCCAAGCGAAAGCGCGACTATCTGCGTTGCCCGATTGAATCGCTGAAGCTGATCGGCCTCGACCCCGGCAAGATCAGCGACGTCATCCTGACTCACCTGCACTACGATCACGTCGGCAATTTCGACAAGCTGCCGGCCGCGAATTTCCATCTGCAGGAAACCGAGCTGCATTATGCGGTCGGCCGCTACATGCGCTACAAGAAATTGCAGCATTCCTACGAGATCGAAGACGTCGTCGGCATGGTCCGCGCCAATTACGCCGGCCGGGTCAATTTCTACGATGGCATGGCCGAACTTTCGCCGGGGATCACCCTTCATCCGGCGCCCGGCCATTCGGCCGGCCTGCAGTTTGTACGCGTCCATACCAAGCGCGGCTGGGTGGTTCTGGCCTCCGACGTCACGCATTTCTACGAGAATATGGACGCCTACAAACCGTATGTGACGGCGTTCCATATCGGCAACATGCTTGAAGGCTTCGACAAGCTTCGCGCCGCGGCCCCCTCGCCTCAGCACATCATTCCCGGTCACGACCCGCTCGTGATGCAACGCTACAAGGCGCCCCGCCCCGATCTCGACGGCATCGTGGTGCGCCTCGATGAGCCGCCCAATGCCTGACAATACTGTGGATACGGATCGACCAGAGAGGTTGTTGCCATGACTGTCGAATCGCTTCGCGTGGTTCGTTCGCTCGTATCGCTCAAGAAGCAGGTCGTTGAATCCCTGCGCACCGCCATTTTCGACCGGCGTTTTTCACCGGGCGACCGGCTGGTCGAACGCGAATTGTGCGAGATGCTGGATGTGAGCCGCACCCTGCTGCGCGAAGCGCTGAGCCAGCTCGAAGCCGAAGGTGTCGTCCAGATCATCCCGTATCGCGGCCCGATTGTCGCGGTCTATACGGCTGAAGACGCCAAATCGATTTATGAGGTACGGGCGGCGCTGGAAGAAATGGCCGGGCGCTGCTTCGTCGAACGCGCGACCGAACAGGAATGCAAGGCGCTCGAGACGGCTTTTGCCGAAATGAAACGCAGCTGCACCAGCAAGCTCGGCGCCGATCACCTCACCGTCAAAACCAAATTCTACGCGGCATTGACCACGGGCGCACATAATCCAGTGCTGGTCGAAATGCTCAGGCTCATTCACGGCCGCGTCTCGATGCTGCGCGCGACGACGCTGGCGCAGCCGGGCCGCCTTGCGGCCAGCCTCACCGAACTCGGCAACATCGTGAAGACCATCAAGGCGCGCGATGCGGAAGCGGCGGCGCGGGCTTGCCGCCTTCATGTCGAAAATGCCGGTGTGATCGCCATGACTATCCTCGCCGACGAGGACACAGCCGCGTCCGAAGCCAAACCGCCTCAGGCTAAACGCCGACGGCCGGCCTGATATCAAATGATCTTCCGCAAGCAGATGAGTTTAACATGACACAAGTTTTGGCGCAGCCATCTGGCGTTCATTCCGTGCGAACCGGACAACGCGGCGCACCGCTGGTTGTATTGATCCACGCCGTCGGCGTCGATCTGACCTACTGGGGCGACCAGATCGAGATGTTGCAGGCTTCCTACGACGTCGTCGCCTACGACCTGCCAGGCCACGGCGGATCGGCCAAACCCGCGAAGGGTTTTGGTTTTGCAGACGCGGTTGCCACCTTGACCCAGGTGATCACGGATGCCGCGGCCGGGCCGGCGCACATCATTGGATTATCGGTCGGCGGGATGATCGCGCAGAACTTCGCGCTCGCCCGGCCGGATCTGGTGCGCTCGCTTGTGCTGGTCGATACCACCTCGACCTTTCCCGATGCCGTTCGAACGGCGTTTCACGATCGCGCCAGGCTGACGCGAGCTGAAGGCATGGGCGCCATCCTGAAGCAGACGCTGGAGCGCTGGTTCACCGCTGATTTCGCCAAGCGCCGCCCCGACGTGATTGATCGCACCACCAAGACGCTGCTGGCCGACGATCCCGAGATTCACGCCGGCATGTGGGAAATGATCGCAACGCTCGATACTGCGCCGCGACTGCCGACCATCGACAAGCCGGTGCTCGTGGTGGTCGGCGAGCATGATCCGTCTACGCCGGTAGCGGCCGCACGCGCGATTGCCGAGCGCATTCCGAGCGCAGTTCTGCACATCGTGCCGGATGCGTCGCACATGGCGCCGCTCGAAAAGCCATCGCAGGTGAACGACCTCTTGCAAGGTTTTCTGGCGGCTCATTGAGCACGGCTGGACGCGACTAACGGGAGAGCATGATGAGAATAGGCTTTGCAGGACTGGGCGCGATGGGCGGCCCGATGGCCGGTCATCTGCTGGATGCCGGGCATAAGCTTCTGGTGCTGACCCGGCGTCGCGAATCCGCAGCCGCGGCGATCGCCAAGGGCGCCGTCTGGGCTGAAACCGCAAAGGCATTGGCGGCCGGCTCCGAGATAGTTTTCACCGTGCTCCCCGGTCCCACCGAGATCGAAGCCATCATGGCGGGCGAAGACGGCCTGCGCGCCGGTTTCGCAGCCGGCACGCGCTATATCGATCTGTCGACTAATTCACCGGCGCTGGTCCGCAAGCTCTCGGCCGATCTGGCCGGCATCGGCGTGTCCATGCTCGATGCGCCTGTCAGCGGCGGCCCCAAGGGCGCGGCCTCCCGCAAGCTGGCGATCTGGGTCGGCGGCGAACGCGCGACTTACGACGCCTGCAAACCGATCCTCGATCTGCTTGGCGACCAGGTGCGCTATCTCGGGGCGAGCGGAAGCGCTTCGGTCGCCAAGCTCGTGCACAATTGCGCCAATTACGGCATCCAGATGGTTCTGGCCGAGGCCTTCACGATGGGGGTCAAGGCCGGCGTCGATCCCGCTGCGCTATTCGGCGCGATCCGGCAGGGGTCGCTCGGCCGCCAGCGCGCCGTCGACCGCATGACCGATCAGTTTCTGCCGCATGAGTTCGACAACCCTGCCTTTGCGCTAGAACTCGCACACAAGGATGTATCGCTCGCCACCGCACTCGGCCGTGAGAACGACGTGCCGATGCGCTTCGCCAACATGACCCTGGCCGAGATGACGGAAGCCCTCAACAAGGGATGGGGCAAACGAGAACTCCCGCGTCGCGATGCTGATCCAGGAGGAGCGCGCCGGTCTCGATATCCGGGTTCCCCGCAGCGTGCTGCAGGACATTCTCAAGAACGAGCCGCTCTGACCTGCGCGGATCGGACGCGGTTGGAATTTGACAAAAATCGCTCATAAGATTGTCTGACAATCATATAGAAGACGGCAGCGAACGGAGGAAAGCAATGAAACGGTTCTCGACGGTTTTGGCGGCCGGCCTGGTGACGCTGGCGGCAACCAGCGCGGCGATGGCGGAAGACGCGGTCCTGGAAAAAAAGAATATCGCGATCGCGGTCGGCGGCTCCATCAGTCAGATGAACAAAGTCGGCTACGCCATTGCGCTCGCGCGCAAATATTTCGAGCAGGAAGGGCTGACGGTGGATTCCACCGCTTTCGCTTCGGGAACCGCGGGGCTGCAGAGCCTTGTGGCCGGCGGCGCCGATGTGGCGGAAGGCGCCTACGAGCACACGCTTCGCATGCAGGCGAAGGGCGTCAATCTCACCTGCCTCGTCGCCTATGGCCGCTATCCCGCCAATGTTCTGGTGGTGCGCAAATCGATGGCGGACAAGATCAAGACCGTGGCCGATCTGAAAGGCAAAAAGATCGGCATCTCGGCGCCCGGATCTTCCACGCAGAACTTTGTCGCCGGCCTGATGGAACGCGCCGGCGTGTCCTGGAAAGACGCCAGCTACATCTCGATCGGTACCGGCCCGAGCGCGGTCGCGGCGATGAAATCCGGCGGCGAACTCGATGCGCTGGTTAATCTCGATCCGGCGATCAACGCGCTCGTGGACGGCGGCGACGCGGTTGTGCTTTCCGACAGCCGGACGGACGAAGGCACCAAAGCGGCTTTCGGCGGCGACTACCTAGCCGACTGCCTGTTCGCCAGGACCGAATTCTACAAGGCCAATCCCCAGACGTCGCAGGCCATCGTCAATGCGATGGTCCATGCGATGCAATGGCTGAAAACCGCTTCGATCGATGACATCATCAAATCGCTGCCTCCGGCCTACTACAAGAGCGACGAAAAGCTCTATCGGGAATCCCTAGAGAAGAACCTTTCATCGTTCCAATGGGATGGCTTCATCACGCCGGAAGCCTCCAAGAACGTGCTGGATTCCATTGCGGTGCTCGAACCGGCGCTGCGGCAGACCAAAATCGATTTCAGCATCACCTATGACAACAAACTGATCGAAACCGCGCTGAAGAAATACCACTCGCCGGTATCGCAATGATCCTGAAAAGCCGTCCGATCTGATGCGGCGTTACGGAAGAGCCAGCAGCGCGCTGGCGATCGCCAGGGTAACGAGCGCCGACAGCGCGAGCGACCAGTGCACGCCGATCAGGCTCCCCAACAGGCCGACGGAAATGCCGCTGAAGGCGCGCAGGCCAAGGCTCGACATGTTGAACAGGCCGATGACACGTCCGCGCATGTCGGGTGGCGCATTCAACTGGACCAGGCTCTGTGCCATCGCGTTAAAGGACAATTCCAGAAATCCGGCAGCAAACAGGAATCCCAGCGCCAGTATGTAGCTGTTCGCCAGCGAGAAGATCGCGAGCGCGGCACACCACAACATCGCCAGCACGATCGCGGTGCGCGGCCTTGGCGGCAGCAAGCTCCCGCCTTCGAGCACAATGCCCGCGAGCAATCCGCCGCCGGCGTCGGCCGCCAGCAGCAGGCTGTAGGATATGCCGGGATCGCCATGGCCGAGATCGCTGGCAAAACCCGGCATCTGTGAACTATAGGCATTGCCGACAAAGAACGATGCCGCGCCGGCCAACAGCGTCATCGAGACGATCACGGAATGATTCCTGATATCGCGGATCGTCTGCACGATATCGGCGAGGCCGCGGACGGCACGGCGGGGTCCGGGCTTGCCCGAGCGGAAGCGCGGACCATAGGGCGCGTTCACAAGCCACAACACCAGCGGCAGATAAAACAGCGTGTTGAGCATGATGCCGAGGGCCGGCCCGAACGCGAGCAGCATCGCGGCCCCGACCGCGGGACCCACCAGCACCGCGAGATAGCGGGCCATCGCGTTGAGGCGCACCGCGCTCTCCAGATCCTGCGGGCCGACGATGTCATAGAGCAGCATCTGGTTCGGCGTCTGCCACAGCACGCCCGCACAGCCGTGGATGACCAGGATCACCATGGCCTGCCACATCTGCAGAGTGTCCGTGATAAAGAAATAGCCCCAGCTCAGCGAAGCGATGATGAAGAGCGCCATGCCGATCTGGATGATCCGGCGCGGGTCGAAGCGATCCGCCAGCGCGCCTGAGGCGACCGAAAACAGCAAATACGGCAGCCAATGCGACACCACCGCAAAACCGCCCAGCGCCGGTGAATGAAATTTCTGAAACACCACCCAGTAGCTGATGACGTGCTCGACATTGTCGGCCATCATCGCCAGCACAAAGGTCGTGAACTGGGCGCGGAATCCCCCGTGACGCATCGCCGCAAAGGAGCGTTTCGCGGGCGGGGGCGCGCTGACGGGAGCAGTTTTCGTATCAGTCATAAAGGACCATCAAGGCTGCACGGTGTGTGAGTCACATCCGCAGCTTGATGCATTTGGATATGTTCGGACAGATTGCCAATTCAGGCGATCTTATCGTTCGTCCCACAGCCATGTCGATGGCGGATCAAGGGCTTGCGTGCATGGCACGCATTCCGTTCAAGCCGCAGGACTAAGCCGCATCCGCTTGATTTCCCCGACCACGACCAGATAGCTGAACACCGCCACCAGGGCATTGGCGCCGACAAAGACCAGCGCGCCATTGAAGGAGCCGGTGCCCTGAATAATGTAGCCGATGATAATCGGCGTCGTGATCGAGGAAATGTTTCCAAACATATTGAACAGCCCGCCGCTCAGGCCCGCGATTTCCCTCGGGCAGGTGTCCGAGATGACAGCCCATCCGAGCGCGCCGACACCTTTGCCAAAGAATGCAAATGCAATAATCAACACGACAAGCCACTGCGCATCGACGTAATTGCAGATCACCATGCTGGTTGACAGCAGCATTCCCGCCACGATCGGCGTCTTGCGCGCCACCGTCAGCGACCACCCTCTTCTCAGAATGAAGTCCGACATCACGCCACCCAGCACGCCGCCCAGAAAGCCGCAGATCGCCGGTATCGAGGCCACCATCCCGGCATTGAGGATCGACATGCCGCGCTGCTGGACCAGATAGACCGGAAACCAGGTGATGAAGAAGAACGTCAGGGTGTTGATGCAGTACTGACCCAAATAGATGCCGAGCATCATCCGGTTACTGACGAGCTGGCGCAGATAATCCCATTTAAACGGCTGCTGCGCGCTCGGGCTTGGCGCGGCTTCCTGACCCTTCACGGCATCCATATTGACCAGGGCACCGCCGCGCTCGATGTAGTCGAGCTCGGCATGGCCGATCCGCGGATGCTGGTTGGGCCCGTAGATCACCCAAAGCCAGATCACGGAAACCAGAACGCCAATCAGGCCCATGAAATAGAAAACATAGGGCCATCCCAGCGAAACCGTGATCCAGCCCATGATCGGCGCGAACAATACGGTCGCGAAATATTGCGCCGAGTTGAAAATCGCCGACGCGGTGCCGCGCTCATTGGCTGGAAACCAGGCCGCCACAATGCGCGCATTGGCTGGAAAGGAAGGCGATTCCGCGAAACCAACCAGGAACCGCAACGCGAACAGCGCATAAACCGCCGATGTCGCGGCCAACAGTCCAACCGCGCCCTGCAGCAAAGTGAAGAGCGACCAGGTAAAAATGCTGACGAAATAAACCGACTTCGATCCAAAGCGGTCCAGCAGCCAGCCGCCGGGTATTTGCCCGATCACGTAGGACCAGCCGAAGGCGGAGAAGACGAATCCCATCTGCACAGCGCTAAGCCCAAGATCCTTGGACAGAACCGGTCCCGCGATCGCAATCGTGGCACGATCCGCGTAATTGACGATGGTCACGGCAAACAGCATCGCGACGATGGAAAAGCGCACCCGGCCGATGGCCGTCACGGGGCCGTTAGCCGCGGCCGTCATTGCAAATGTTCCCTTCCCAGGCTGTTTTTTTGCAACATAGATCGCGATCACGTCGCCGATGAGGAGTGATCGCCGGTCTTTTCGATCAGAAATACAATTCTGCGCTCATCGCGTTCCCTGATCTCGATCCGGTCGCCGGTTTCGCGGATCAAATTTGGAATATCGATCACCGACAGCGGATCGGTACAGCAAACCTCCAACACGTCACCCAGGCCCAGAGCCTTGAGCGCCTTTCGCGTCTTCAGCGCCGGCAATGGGCATTTGAGGCCGGTCAGGTCGAGTTTTGTCGTGGTCATGTCCCGAACATAACGAGGGCATCCAGAATCGCGTCAGATCGTAGCGAGGGAAATCAAGAGGTTAGTTGGTCGGGGCAGCTGGATTCGAACCAACGACCTGCAGTACCCAAAACTGCCGCGCTACCAGGCTGCGCTATACCCCGATCGTTTGGGAAGCGTCGTCGATACACGCTTAAAGCGCTGCCAGCAAGGCTGGCTGGCGCCGGTTTAGCGGCCGTTGAACAGCGGATGGGCGATCCGGTCGCCGGGCGCGATCCCGTATTTCTGCGCGGTGCCGGCGATCACCTCCAGCACCCCCTTCGCCATCCCCCTTGAGGGGATGATCTTGGTCGACATCGGCTCGGTATTCTCGGCAATGCGCAGGATCCGGCCATCGGCCCGGATAAAGATCATGTCGAGGGAGATGTAGGTGTTCTTCATCCACATCGACACTTCCTGTTCCGGTGTGAAATCGAACAGCATACCTTTGCCGTCGGCCAGTTCCTTGCGGTACATCAGCCCGGTGGTCTTTTCCTCTTCGGTGGTCGCCATCTCGACCGAGAAAACCTGCACGCCGGTTTTGGTCACGATCTCGAGCGGCTGAATGCTCGCCGCCTGTGCGCCGGATACATTGAAGGCGATGAGCGCACCGGCCAAAGCGACTGAAATCCAGATCCACGTACGCATACGATCAACCACTCGATTACAGTTCATCACGCAATGCTCACCCTTGGCCGCCAAAGATTCCATCGTGCGGGCATTCTAGCGCAAATCAATCGACCCGATCTGCGTAAATTTACGTGAATGCGCGCGGAGCGACCGTAGCCTGAGGATCGTGGCAAATACCAGACCGCCGGGCGAGCCCCCTTCGGCCAATTATTTCCAGACGGAAACGTGGGGTCGTCGCCCGATCAGTGCGACGACAATCCGGGCGAGCCGGCTTCGGGCTGGATCTCGGCCGCCATCATGCCCTTGGATCCCGGCCCGAACCGCACCAGCACATATTGGCCGGGACGAAGTTCGGTCATCCCGTAGCGGCGCAGGGTTTCCATGTGGACAAAAATATCCGGCGTGCCCTCGCCGCAGGTCAGGAAGCCGAATCCGCGCAGCCGGTTGAACCATTTGACCTGCGCCCGCTCCAGCCCGCTGGTTGGCGTGACGCTGACATGGGTCCGCGGCGGCAGCATCTGGGCGGGATGGATCGCGGTCGACTCGTCCATCGAGAGGATACGGAACGCCTGATAGCCCTTCTGCCGCTGGACGCATTCGCAGACCAGCCGCGCGCCCTCATAAGCGGTTTGGTAGCCGTCGCGCCTCAAAACAGTGACGTGCAGCAGCACATCCGGCCAGCCATTATCCGGAACGATGAACCCGTAGCCCTTTGATGCATCGAACCATTTGATGACGCCGGAGATTTCGACGAGGTTCGCGGCGGTCTCGCCGAGACCCGTCAGCGCGTCGATGGCCGGATCGCGTCCGACGCCACCTGAGAATTCACCTGGCCCAAGCCGGTTGGAAGATGATCCGCCCGTTAGCGGCCCTCCCAGCTTCTTGGACTCAAAACCGTCCGACCCCATGACCCCGGACCCCACACAATGATTTACGCGCCGTCATCTCAAGCGACGGTGCCTGTCGCGCTCATCGATGACAATTCATGATGACGCCGCGCGAATCTCTTGAATCAAAAGATAACACTCCCGGTTGCCGCGCATAGATAAAAAACGAATCTGCCGGAACCTATGAACAGGCTTGCGCGTCAGCGAATCAATTGGGCATCAATTGCCCACGAACGGACCAAGGGTTTCCCCGATATCAAAACGGAGCACCAGATCGGCCGTATCGTCCTGTTCGGTCGGCTCATTGTTGATGATCACGAGCCGAGCGCCGCTGTTTTTGGCCAGTTGCGGAAAGCCGGCGGCGGGCCAGACCACCAGCGAGGAACCGATCGCGATAAACAAATCGCAGGCCTGCGCCAGTTCCGCGGCGCGGCGCATCTCGTCTTCCGGCATCGCCTGTCCGAACGAAATGGTCGCGGTCTTGACCGGTTCGTCGCAGATCGTGCAATCGGGCGCACTGCCGGAGGCTTCGAAACGCGTTTTGACCCAGGACAGATCATAGGCCTGCCCGCAGCCGATGCAGCGCGCGTAAGTGGTATTGCCGTGCAGTTCCACCACGTGATCCCCGGCGAAGCCCGAGGCCTGATGCAGATTGTCGATGTTCTGGGTGATAATCGCCGGGATCTTGCCGGCTTTGTACAACGAGGCCAGCGCGCGGTGGCCGCGTCCCGGCTTTGCGCCAGAAAACGTCGGCTCCATCGCAAAGCGCCGCCGCCATGCCTCATCGCGCGCCTGCGAACTGGCGACAAATTCATCAAACGGAATCGGCCGGTTGCGGGTCCACAATCCGCCCGGTGAGCGGAAATCGGGAATGCCGCACTCGGTCGAGATGCCGGCGCCGGTAAAGGGCACGATCATGGAGGCCTCGGCGATCATGTCGCCGAGCCGTTCCACACCACTGCGAAGATCCGAAGCAATCAAGACGTGCAATCCGAAAATCTGGTCATGCCAAATATAAGCATGGCCGAGCGGTTTGCCACGCCAGGGCTTTAGGCGGCCTTTGAAACTGGCTCTTTGGCGGCCGGCTCCTTGGGAGCAAGCTCCCTGGCGATCGCTTCCCTGGCTTCGTTGCGCGGCTTGACGACCGGCGCAACAGCGGCGGATTTCTTCGCCGGCCTGTCGTATTGCGCGAGCTTCTCGAGCTCCGCTTCGAGTTCGGCGCGTCGCGCCGCGACCTTTTCCATCAGTTTGTCGGTCGCATTGTCCCGCAACGCGGCGACCTCTTCGATGCTCAGGGAATCCAGATCGATTTTTGCCATGCACGCCTCCTGCTCCCTTGTCGCTACCGGGAAGGTGCGAAGGCCACAAGAAGGCAGCGGTCTTATCCACAATCACAATCCTGCAACGACATGTCCCAATTCACGCCTCAATCTCAAACGCCAATGCGCAGGGGATACGAGTAAAGAAACTCGACGTAACAAAACAGGATGGGCATGACCGAAACAACCAAGGAAACGACCAAGGAAACGACCAAGGACCGCCTCGCGCGCGAGCGGGAAGAAATCGCAGCGCGCGTCGCAAACTTCAAAGCCACCCAGGAAAAATTCCAGCGCGAGCGCGAAGAATATTACACCACGACGCTGGAGAACGCGCGGCAGACAGAACATGGGCGCCATACGCTGGAACAGATTCCGTTCTGGTCGTGAGGCGGGCATAGCGAAGCGATGGCAGCATAATCCATCAACATCGTCCGCGCGCACGCGGGAAGCCGATTTAAGTTCTCGTTCCCCGGATGCAGTGCAGCGTGCAATGCTGCGCTGCTGATCCGGGGTCCATGTGCGACGAATGGATCCCGGCTCTGCGGAGCAGCGTTATACGCTGCACCGCGTCCGGGACATGAGCGGCCGCGCGCTTCCCGATTTGAATTTTAAACAGCATTTCGCATTCTCGCGGCGCGTTTCGCCCGAGTTTTGCTATCAACTTCCCGCCCTCTCATTCAGAGGGCGCAGGGAATGCCGGGCGCCTGGTGCGCCCCGCAGCCGCGCGTGTGGTGGTAGTAAGCACGCGCGTTAGTCACCACGAGTACACCGGGATCACCCGGCATTCCCCGCGCAATGGTTTTAACAGCTTATTTCGTGCTCTCCCCGGCGATCGGGCTCTTTTGCCACCGTCGCCTCGCGGACACTTCCGCGAGACTTGACGTCAGCGTCGAGACGTCAGGACCACACGACTTCGCCGTCCGCTTCAGCGCCATTCGTCAAAGGCACATCCGCGTCCACTGCATCCCGTTCCAACGTCCGTGACGATCGCGAAACGCCCCTCTGTGGGACACTACATTTCAATAATTACATAACAATTACAATATCTTATGAAATGGGTGTCCAGGTCGGTGTCCAGTTCACAATTGAACAGCGTGACATGCTTATGGACATTCTTGGATAATCGACGGGGCAGCGGCACCGTGTCCTGTGAGTTATGTGGCGCCGCCCAGTCGATGCCGATACCTTGTTGGAAACCATGACCGGCCCGCTGGGGTGAGGCAATGCCCGTACCGCTGATCAATTTCAGACGCTGCCCTGAATGCCGACGTACGGAGATCGTTGAAACCGGCGAAGTCATAGCCGCGGGCAACCAGCGTGATGATCGTTGCAGCTTCGGAGTTTGAAAACTGGGTCTACTTCGAAGCGCCGGCCGATTGGCGTCCCGCGCAATAGTGCGCCCGTCGCCCTGCCCCCCATAGCCAGCGGCTTTACCGACGGGCGGCGACATGGCCAATTCCCGACCTTACCGACCGTCCTCCAGCCAGCCCTCCGCCGCCAGCGCCTCTCGCACGGCCTGATGGACCTCAGCCCGTCTCGCACCAAATCGGGCCTGCACGAGATCTCGGCGTACAGCATTCCAATGCGGCGACAGGCGGCGCGGTAGTTCGACTGCATTCAGGATGAAAGCCCCGATTTCATCAAATGTTTGCAGAACGCCCCGTCGCGCTCGCATTGACGTTGATCGGCGCGAAAAGGAAGTTGCTCATGGAAAGCAACCACGCCGAACGGTTTTGTGCGGAAAATCTCGAATGTTGGAAACCCGACCGCGGCTTCAAGCGCAGGCAGCCGCCAACGGTCATGAAGATAGCCCGACAAATCCACAACCATTAAAGGCAGGATTGCCGCCGACTGACCTAGCAAGGTAAAGTCCCAACCTCACTGGGCGGGCGCAAGGTAAATAATGACACCGACGGGTCGCTATGTTTCTCGCCCATTGGACGCAAGCGGACGACGACAAGTTGCGAGAGTTGGTGCTCTCCGCAGCGAGTACTAGAGCTATCGCACAGAAGTTGAACAGAACAATATTAGCTATAGGCTCACGGGCGAAGAAGTTGAATATCAGCTTACGAAAATCGACTCAAATCCGCACATAAAAGACATCAATCGTGTTCCTCGACCCAACCCCCGAGCTCCCGGACGACACCCCGATCGAGAACGTCCGATTCTCAACGAGGATCAGTAACGCGCTCACTGCCGCCGGCGTCACGACCGTTGGCGAGGTCCGCGAAGCTTCGGATAAAACACTGCTTAGCTTTCAAGATCTCGGGCAAAGTTCTCTTGATCTGCTTCGAAAGAGCTTAGGCCTGCCCTCCTGCGATGGCGTCAGACCGCGCTGAAGTCCGCGCCATGGCTTGCCGAACGACCTCCGACGCGCTTCAATGCCGCCGGGAGTTGGGGGACTTTCAATGACGTTGGAACGCGGCCAGATCATCGGCTACGATAATAGCAGAATGGCATTCGATTTTACGATGACGGATGCCGCGGGGAAGATAGTTCACTGCAAGATTAGCAGCACGGCGCTGGATCAACTGGCCCGTGGCAAAGGCACTATTCCTTCGAAAAGAGAGACGCAGTTTTTGCAATTCCGGGATGAAATCGAGCGCATTGCGTCTGATCTCTTCGACAAAGGTGTACCTGGCCCGATAGGGTTCATACGTATTTTCTGTCATCATATTCCTTAGAGGTTGGCATGAACGACCAAGCGATCGTCACGGCCGCGCTCAATCAAGCCACCATGATTGTCGGCGACTATCTCCAGCCAGGGCTTCGCGTCGATGCAGACGAAACAATCACTCGGCTAATCGAGGTGCTGGACCATCCGGCGCTGGAAGCGGCCATCAAGCGGTTGGAAAAAAGGGTTCGGTTGAGGGTCGTGAAGTAGGATGAGTGAGCGCCAGACCAAAATCACGTTCGGCGAATTGCGCGCATCCGGCGTGACCGGCATCCTGGTCTATTGCGCCGACTACAAGTGCAGCCACTTCACCGCCATGGACTCCGACCGCTGGCCAGACGATGTAAGGCTGTCAGATATCGAGTCGCTATTAACTTGCAAGACGTGCGGTCGAAGAGGCGCCGACGTCAGGCCGGATTGGCAGCAAGCCAAGATGGGGACGACCCAATGAAACTCGCCACTGAGTGGTCTTGATGGCCAACAATAGAATGCTGCGAGTGAGGTTGTGGTTTCAGGGTCGAGTGCCTAATCCTCGACGCAGAAACCGCTTGCGAAAGCTGTTCTTTCTGGTGGCTTTGAAATGTGAGGCTGCGCGCATGAGCGTAACGTTGGCGCTGAACCGGCATGTCGCGCGCGTGAACGCTGATCGCAAGGATGATGATTAGGGGGAAGCAAACGTCTGTACTTTAACTGTCGTGCAGCTCGGAGTTATTGCCAACCGACTGGTATCGCGCTTCAATAGAAGCAACCTCAAACAACCATGTCCTTGGGAAAGCTCATGAACACACTGACATCTCTATCTCTCATCGAAAAAGAATTCCTGACCGTGCTGGCGCAGAAGAAGACTTACATCTCAAAGACCAAAAGATTTAAGTCTGACTGGAAGACTCTTGTTGATCTTGGCCTGGCGACCGCCACGGTCGTGAGCGAAACGGAAGTACGTTACGAAATAACCCCGGAAGGCCAAGCGGCTGCAAGAGAAGCGGACCCGCGATTTCTGCCTGACGGCAAGCGCCACGCTTCGACCGCTCCTTGATCGCCTCTTGCGCCGACGTGCGCTTGAAGCCGATCTCACGAGCGGCGGCACTGAGGCCGCCCTCTGGCTGTCCTCGACCACGAGGAATAACCGCCGCGGTACGGCAGTTATTATTTTTCTCATCCGTCAGCTTGATCCACAGCGCGATCTGTTCTTTGCGCTGCAGTTGCGTTGGGTCGTTTCGATAAAGGTTGCCAGGAAGTCGGTGGATAAGAGTTTGCTATTCCTATCGTACTCGCCCGGGTTGCGTTAGGCTACCGGCCTATCGACGCGAATCGGCTCGATCCAAATGCAAACCTTTCCCGGCGACTACGGCGCTCTGATCGCCCCGATAACGGCGATCATCAGCACATTCATCGCCGTGCTCGTGGCGCAGTTCTACAAAGATCACCCCGTCGCTAAAGTATTGCTGGTGGTTGCCGCTGGATTGTTGGGCGCCGCAGCCATCACAGCAACAATCCTGAGTCAGCGATAGTTAGTAGCCGACAAAGCAGCCACCCAGCTGCGGCATAAGGAAATCAGAGAAGCCTTGGGTAAATTCATCTCTGAGGGTATGGCGATTTCTATCTCATGCTCGGACAAGACCACGCCGCCGCCGTGGCAGGCGCTGGAATCTTGGAAATCGCGGATCGATAACTTCCTACGGACCCGCCTCGATGAATCATACGTCGCGCGATTGAACAATCCTGCTGGTGCTCCGCTCGTGTCGTGCAACGGCGGAGACGAGGCACATACCCTGCTTTTCCGTATTGCATTCGCGATCAATTTCCGTCTTGAGCAATTTAGTAGCGAGTCAGCGTCGTGGCCATGACGTCCAAGTCGTTTGAACGCCGGAACCACAGGCGCCGCCACCGCATAACGTATTAACGCCGCAATCAAAAGGGGAAATAGATTATGCTGCCGGACCTGCCCGGTTGGAATTCGCTGCCCACAGTCGAGCGGTACCATAGCGTCGCGGAGATCGCCGGGATTGTTATCTTGGCTGCTCTCGTTGTGGCTGAAGTTGTTGCCTATCAATATGGGAAACGCAAAGACTTCCTGACTGAGCAGCAGCAACACAGCACAGAGCAGCGACACGATGAGGAGATTGCGCGCGTTCAACATGAAAGTGCCCAAATGAGAGAGCGCGCAGCAGCTTTAGAAAAAGAGGCCGCTGCTTTGAATTTAAAGGCCGTGGAGTTGCAGAAGAAGGTAGGCCCACGAAAGCTAACGGAAGACGACCAGCTTGCTCTAGCTGGCGAACTAAGCCGATTCGATGCGATAAAATACGACCTCGCCGCCCCCAGAGTCATGGAGCCGGGCGCGTGGATAATTTTCCAGCTTATCCAGGTTTTCACGAAAATCGGGTGGCAGTTCCAATCGTATGAAGGACCGTTGCCAGACCAGCCCTTGGAGTTTTTAGCGGCTCGACAACTTCCGGGGCCGCCATTAGACGACGCATGGGATGGTAAGTTTCGTATCGGGGTCGAAACGGAACTAATTGGACTCCGTATAACCGCCGATCCAAGATACGACCCTGCAATGAAGGCCGCGCTGGCTTTGGCTAAGGTGCTGGATGCTGCTGGACTCTCTTCCTCCCTAATGCCGCTTAAAACAGCTGACCTGATAGAAGGTCGAGTCGTGCACTTTCCGGTATCCGAGGTTGTCCATATCGAGATCGGAACTAAGCCGTAATCTCTTTAGTCCAGCGTCGCTCGCACCAATGCGTGCCTCTTCACGGTCGCCCTGTTCCGCATGAACCGATTGTACTAAATATCGACAAAGGGGCTACGCGTCCTCGTTGGCTTCACGCTCTCGGCGCTCCCCCGCAATCAATTCAGGTTCGCTCGGATCTTTTCCTGCTCGAGCTAATATTCGCTCATCGTTGATGCTGGCTTCTGCTCTTTGAAAAGTTGTTCGGCTTGTTGTTTCGGGTCGTTCATGGGGTTGCCATTTGAATGGGGGATCATCCGTCCGGAGTTCCAACTCTTCGCCAAGATTGGATTGCGACGCCCCAATCGTTAACGCAACTATCGATTGACTCGCTGGACATATTAGAATCTGTTGGTCGGATTAAATAAATTATTAGGGGGATGAAAGTGAAAATTAAATCGATCTGGATTGCTACTTTGGCGGCCATCGCAATGGTATCCATGCCGATGTCCGCGAAGGCTGATTTCGTTTACAATGTTGACAATGGACTTGGTGGGCAGATCGTTCTCACCTGTGATTCATGTGATGTGACTACGGCCACTTTCGTATCTTGGTCTGCCGGATCGGTCATACTCAATGGGGTCGGTTTAGAGGCAACTCCCACCGAAATCATTTTTTCGCCTCCGGCTGCAGGAGGCGCGATTTTTGACCCGAGTTCTGGCAGCGGCTTATTCTACGGCGCCGTCAACGGCGTAGTTAGTGGTGGCACTGCCGCCTGCACCCCTGGTCCGGGTTGTCAATTTGGCACCCCGAGCCCTTGCGAGGCCAGTTCAGGGGGAAGCAACTTCGGCTCTTGCTCATTTGGCGTACTAACAATTCACTCAACGGAGTCACCAATCACTATCGCGGTGGCTGCCGTTCCCGAACCATCGACATGGGCGATGATGATCCTTGGCTTCGCTGGCGTTGGCTTCATGGCCTACCGGCGGAAGACAAAGGTATCATCTCTGATGGCCGCATAAACACAATGCTGGCCCTCCTGCCTTTCATCTGGCTGGGGATCGAAGCCAATGAGGTTGTCGGTCTCAGAATGATGAAGATCGCATCAGGCGGACCTGCTGCTCTCAGCGAGATGCACTTGATGATCGCCGAGAAGATGGGCGCCGCCGCTGAGGCCAGCACAAGTTTGATTTGCGGCCACTCACCAATGGCGGTGGTCGCAAGATTTCGCGAACATGTCGCCAACAATCGGCGACGGTTGTTAGCTTAAATACAAGACAGCGATCAACGCTGCTTAAACCCACGACCCCATGACTTTATAAGAGCCGCCTTCGGGCGGTTTTATTTTTGAGCTGCGATATGGCGACACGCTCTTCTGCATAGCGCAGTGTGATTAAGATCACATCCGCGTCACGAGGCCACGGTTATGAAGCGTCCGTTGAGATCCAACCACGGAGACTGCAAATGGCCGCCCTCGTAAGAGCACTTTCGAGCGTGACGGTAACTCAGTTGATGTCGAGACGCTCAAGACCCTCGCGATGTTCTGCGGAGTAGGTCTGACCGTGTCGTTGATGGTTGCCAGCTATGGCGTCGATCTAAGCGCGGGTTTTTTCTAAATCGCACTGCGCTCCGGCAATCCTCCGCATTGCGGTGATATCATTTCATGGCAAAAACTCGACGTCGTCGCGGTCGTCGGTGGGTCTGCAAACGCGAAGATTGTTCCAGCCAAGCCGTGAAAGCCCAAAAGCCCAGCTAATTGTGATACACTGCCCGAATGAGGATCATGGTCCTTTTGATCGCGTTGATATTAGCCGGATGCGCTGGCGACCGGCTGATGACCCGCCGGTCGAAATGCGAAACCGTCTCCGCTGTTTTAGCGAAACCGACCGCGACACGCGATCAGATTGCTACCGCGATGGAGATGGGCCGGAACAACGGATGCTTTGGTACA
Source organism: uncultured Alphaproteobacteria bacterium (assembly GCA_963790595.1). Lineage (GTDB taxonomy): Bacteria > Pseudomonadota > Alphaproteobacteria > Rhizobiales > Xanthobacteraceae > Bradyrhizobium. Next base: position 381,657 of record CAWBPE010000017.1, read on the forward strand.
GGACCGCCTCGACGAGCGGAGCAGCGGTTAGAGTAGTCCGCCCCGCCCATGATGGCTGAGTTCGAAGCAACGGTGATGGAGGTCACGGCGATAGAAGCCATGGGCTGGGCTGGCGCAGCTTTGAGTTCCGTGGAACACACCCTTCCCGTTTTGCGTTCTGATTTCCGAGAAATCTCGGAGCTGAATCATGTATCCGTGGCCCACTGGCGAATTCGACAACATCATGGACGTCGCCCTCGAAATTGCGCTGGATTATCTAGACCGGACCGGCCAAGCGGCGATGTTTGGGGAGGCCCAAACGACCGCGGCAACGGCCATAGCTGCAGCGTGGAAAATGGGCGTGCGACACCGGATTAAGCTGGCCAATATCGCCATCAAGGAAGTGGAACAAAAGCGTAAAACTGCTGAGTCGAAATTTGCTTGGGAACGATAGCAGTGGAATATCGAGACAGCGATTAGATTGTCGCTCACGGCATCGGGCGCGGCGTGTGGAAATGGACCGTGACGAGCTCGACCAAAGCTTGCAGCAAATCCGAGGCGGCGCCCGAAGAAGCCGAGCACGTGATTGATATGATATTTGGTTCCAAAGACTACGCCCTGGTCGCGCCTCCGATTGGCGCGCAATACTTTTTTTATACATGGTAACATAATGAAGCACGCCGCAATTGCCGTAGCGCTGCTTCTCGGCGCGATGCTCTCAACCCAAGCATCGTCCCACAACGACGGCCTGGTATGTCGAGCTAAAGTTACCAAGTCCGAAGAACTGCCTTTTGCTCCTATGGGCTCTTGGCTTATGAGAGTGACCTTGGAAGTCACCTCGCCTAGCGGTTTGGCATATGAAGTAACCCTCCAAAGTAATATGCTGCGGCAAGGGCCGCCGCCACGCAAAGGTCAGACGTTTCGAGTGCGGTGCGACCAGCTAGCCCAAGGGACCTAAATTGTGTTTAACGAGGCGAGATGGATCTAGAGCAAATGCTTTCGGTCACCGATAAAAGCCCAGGACGTTTGATGGTCCTAACCTGGTATTAGCGGCGAGACGTCAAACTGATTCGGCTGCCCCGCACGACTCTAGCAAGCTCGCCGTCAAACCAGGCTCCGCGAAGCTGTCAGCTTCGGCATCCGTGGCTGAGCTTTACCAGCAAGCGGTTTTGTGCCCACACGACCACATCGTGCGACACATTCACCAGCTTTTCTGCGGCAGCCATCGCCGTAGCGTCGTCTTTGGAATTGAGTTTTTCTGACCGAACGACGTGGCCGTTTCTGTCGATAAAATTCGCTTGATATTCGATCATGGACGCCCCCCGCACTTAGAAGCACAACGATAAAGCGAGACAATGAGAGAATCAAGCGAACAGGTCCGCCCAGCGGCCCCGATCAGGTCGACTGGTGCAGCACGGGGGGCTAGCCGACCCAGCAACCATAGGAAGCCCGCTGGTGAGTTCAGGAGTTGCAGGGCGTTTTGGCTCGGTCGATCGATGGCAGCGCGCCGAGTCGGCACAAAAAAGCCCCGGACCTACCGGGGCTTTTGAGTGAAGAAAAATCAGATCATCAATATTTTGCAAGGAGCGGTGCGCCCCAGTTGAAGCGGTAGTTTATGCCCCCCTTCACGACGTCAACCGTGTCGGAAGAACTAACAAGAGACGTAGTGCCGAAAGTGGTGTCGTTGATCGATACGGTTCGCGAACCGAAGTCCATATGGTTGTACTCGAGCTTTGCGGACCAGTTTGGCGCAAAACCCCATTCGACGCCAACTCCCACGATCCAACCGGTGCGACTTGAACCAGATGATGTCGTGTCGAAGAATGTACCGTTCGCCAGTGTGCCTATTCCAGACGAGCTTCCCTCAGCCCAAGCACCACCACCCTTGGCGTAGAATAGCCAGTTATCTGCGGCATACCCCAAGCGGCCCGTCGCTAGCGTATAATCTTTCGTCTTAGCCGTGACCGTACTATTGAACCCGTTCACAGTGCTGATCGTCGTTGCGGTTCCCTTCACGTCGGCCCAAGAATATTCGCCCTCGACGCCAATGACGATATTGCTGCTGGTCTGCCAGTTGTAGCCGACCTGTGCGCCGCCTAGAAACCCGCTCATATTGTTTTTCGCGAAGACTGTACCGGTCGGGAATGCGGCAGTACCTGGGGCAAGTTCCGTGCTTCCAAGATCTGACCACCCACCACCAATATGACCTCCGATATAGAAGCCGGTCCAATTATAAACCGGCGCAACATAGGCTGGGGCTTTGGTGTAAGTCCTCGCCGGTAGGTCAGCGGCGAAAACGGAATTGGATGAGATAAGCGCCAGCGTAGCGCCCGCTAAGAGAAACTTTTTCACAGCGCAATCCTCCCATGAATCAAAAAATGATTTACCAACTTACTCCGAAATCATTGTGCAACCTGTGATGCAACTGCAACAATTCGGATTTTTCGACATAGGATAAAGTTCACAAGTTCCTTACGTGGAACAACAAGCACGGGCTGTCGGCGAAGTAACTACCTCACAGACGCCCCTGATTGTCCGCAGCATATCCACAGCGTGCCCACAGGGTCGATTTTGGGGAAGTGTGGGCATCCATATGGGCTTGCTGCGCAACCGTTCACAGACGCGAAAAAGCCGCCGCCGGGTTGAGACATCGGCGACGGCTCTCCAGGATTACGCGCGCACCCCTAAGGTCCCGAAGGCGCAGCACGGATCCCCACCCGGAGACCAGTACTTTGGCGCATTCGCCTTAAGGTGCGGTTTCCCTTGGAGCTTGCGAACCGGCCCGCTTTGTTCTCCGCCGCCGCCTTCGGACTCGGGCGAACCGACCGTCAAGGCGGGCCAGCGGCAATTGCTGCAATATTTAAGATCTGGCCACTGGACAATTGTTGCTAAGCTGCCCGTTGTGGCGAGTAATCATATGCTCAACCATCTCATTGGTTATGGCTGGATCGAGCAACGGGGTGACGGTGCCACCGCCGAAATCAAACTCACCGAGGCTGGTCTAATGGCGCTTCTGGCACCCGTCTAATTGGGGATCCGCCAGAGCTCAGGTTGAAGGCGCAACTCAAATGATCAAACCAAAGCGAACCGCGGCAGAACAAGTTGAGTATGAGGCTGCTAGAAGGGCACTCAATCCTCTTGGGTCGAGGCAAATTATATCGGAAAATCAGGCCGAACCCGAATTTCTAGAAAACCACAAACGGCTAAAAGCGGAACGCCTGGCGCGCGAGGCGAGGCTGAAGGCGAAGGGAAGATAGGCATTGCTCCTATATCCAACTCCCGAGCTTAGGGACGACACTCCGATCGAGAACGTCCGATTTTCAACCCGGATTCGTAACGCGCTCAATGCCGCGGGCCTAAAGACCGTGGGCGAGGTGCGCGACGCGTCCGACGCAACGCTTCTCAGCCTGCAAGATCTCGGGCAAGGCTCCGTCGCGCATCTTCGGGAGACCTTGGGCTTGCCGTCGACCGATGGGGTCAGGCCATTGGGTAAGCCGGCCTAATTTGCTGATTTGACAATTCCCCTTTTCGGGGCGCGTCGGTGTGCTATGCGTTGCATCAGGGGTTCAGACCCTCGTCTTTCCGTCATCAGCGACGGACACCACGCGCGCCGCGGCGAGCGGCCGGGATTTTGCTCAACAGGAGATTTGCTATGCGTCGCGTTACCGCCCTCTATGCCGCCGTCGGCATCATCGCCGCTTCAACCCTGGCCGCCCCGGCAATGGCTGCCCCACATGCCTCCGAGGCTGGGTATTACGTGATCCGCTGGAACGACACCGGCATCTGCCAGATCTGGAACACGGACCTGCGTTACAAGCCGGTCGAGTTCTTTTCGGAGTATAAGGTCGTCAGCAAGCTAGTTCCGACATTCGTTGCCGCCACGGATATTCAGCTGAAGATGCGCGCTGCGCGCAGCTGCACGCTGTAGGTCGCCAAATGGCGACTCCGCGCTAAAGGCGAAGAAATGAGTTCGGATGACCCGCCAGACGAGCGAGTCATATACAGCAAACGCTTTCAGGGCGGAAATTTTGATTTTCGAGGCAAAAGCATTTTCACCCGCTATGATCGTTGCGAGTTCGTAAAATGCACACTGCTTATTGACCACGCCACAGAGCAACTCGCGTTCACTGCCTGTGTATTCAAAGACTGCAATATCGATGAGCTAAAGCGAGACGAAGAGCGCGGGCTGTACATCATGGATAATTTCTTCGATCGCCCGCTGGCCGAGCGGCGTGCCGAATTCGAGAATAAACTAGCTGAAGTCCTGGCTGCCCGGAAGGCAAAGGGGAAATAGGATCCATGGACGGAAACATCTTCAACAGCGAAGGCGTCCACGTCGCGATCGTCCGCGGACCTGGTATTTTTGACCTTCGGAGTCAGAAACTTTACAACCTTAGAGGCGTCAACATTTATAAGTTGTCGGGTGAACTTATCGGCCATCTCGCAAGTGCGAACTCTCCCCAGAGACACTTGGACAAGGCAACCGACAAACTATTTCCAGCGCCCTAATTAGCAACTCTCCTAGCGATGTTGTCGGAACATTAACATCGATCTTTGGTTGTGCCTTTCACACATCAGAGTTTTAGGATGGCCCTGACCGGCTTGGAGCGAGAATTCTTGCAGCGTCTCTCAGTTGAGCCGTGGTCCAGCCCGATTTTGTTCGATCACAGCCTCGTCGCGCACTTGGTGGAAGTCGGGTACGTGAAAACCGAAACCAAGCCCTCAGGCTCGATAAAATACGAAATCACCGACGGTGGGAGCTCAGCGCTCACGGACGACTGATTTGCCAAGCCCTAACGGCAGCTTTCGCGCGTTCGCCATTTGCCTTCGGCCAAAGGTTGCAGGATCATTGCGCCAGCGAATCGGTAGGAGGTAGCGATGATACCCCGCGTACCAGAACCAACTCGTCCGTCCCCACCACACGCAGGACCTCCGGCGGCCCGCGAACCGGAGCCGGCTCGACAACCTGAGCCGCCGCGGCATAGGGCGAAGGGAAAATGAGCGCGCCGAAGCCCGCGGCGGCCGTGGGCTTGTGGAGTGTCGAGGTTCCATCGGATTGGCGCAGGCGCGGCCCCACCGTGCTAGGAGATAGCGGAGCCGCCGGCCAGCGTGGTGCAGCGGCGCACCTTGCAAACGACGAAGATACGCAGCAGCCCGTCAAAGATTTAAAGATTTCAGACGGCAAAATTAACTTATTGTCAAAAATTGCATCCTCACTCTTATCTAAACCTCATGCCTCCGCAGCTTCTTTTTGATCCATGCATTCCCACCCGTCCACCAAAGTTCCGGTCGGGAAAGATTGGCTGCACGAGATCAATCAAGCACGACGGCTACCGCTTGATCATACAGCGCGAGGGAAAGCGGGTGCGGCTATTTACCCGCAACGGCCACAATTGGACCGATCCCTATCCGCTGATCGTCGAAGCGGCGTTGCGCAATCGCGCGACTTCGTTCGCAATCGATGGCGAGGCTGTGCTGCTCGGTGTCGATGGCGTATCCGATTTCGATGGGCTGCATTCTCGGAAACATAACGGCGAGGTCCAACTGTACGCGTTTGACGCCCTGATGCTCGATGGCGACGACCTGCGCAAGCTTCCGCTGTCGATGCGCAAGACCAACCTGCCCCGACTACTGGCCCGTCGTCCCGACGGCATCTTTATCGCGCCGTTCGAACAGGGCGAGATCGGCACGGACTTGTTCGCAAGGCCTGTGAGTTCGGCCGGGAAGGGCTGGTATCGAAACATCGCGAGCGCGGCTATCGCGCCGGTACGTCACAAAACTGGGGGAAAGTGAAGAACCCGCAGCATCCGGCGATGACTAGGGTGAAAAGGACCTTCCGTTAATGAGCCAAGCGCAAAAACGGTCTCAGCACTGGACAGAGCTGAGACCGAAGTTGGGACGTCACGCATGCCAGTTCCTGCATCCGCAACTCTGCAACCAGCCAGACCAAAAACTGTTCCGATCGAAGCGAAATGCGGCATTTTGCACTGCACTGGGTGGCTGCGCCAACTATGAGGCAGTTTACCCCCGAGCATCTCGTAAGAACAGCAAAGGGCGCATCCATTCAAAATGATGGATGTTTCACGTCACAAATCGGTGGATACTTTGTTGTTTAAGAACCATGCTGGGGCTGGCTACTTTGACGCCCAGCTCGGCATATGAACATTGGGACCATCTAACATCGGCAACCGAAGGCGACGCGCCCGCCTACCTGCGTGGTATGCCCACGCAGGTCGTTGCCCCGTCGGTTTCATGAGCTGATTGACCGCAAGGGACAGCGGGCACATTGATCGTCGTTACTCCGTCCCTCGCTGGTTTATCCAACCCGGTCGTTGCTATTACAGGCTCACTAACAGGTCCGGGCACGGGGGTCGGATGGGTAGATGGATTTTGACTCGTCGCGTGGACATCCGTTGGCGTTGCCGTCGTAGTGGCGTTGGCAGGCGCCGCTCCCCCGAGACTCCCTGACGCATTGGCCGGGACGGGTCCAGGACCCTCTACACCACCTACCGTCGGCGGATTGGCTGCAGGGCTGGTAGTAGGCGCAGGCGCGCCCCCACCTACGGCTCCAGCCGGGGCACCTCCTCCCACCGCTCCTGCCGGGGCGCCCCCGCCAACGGCATTGCCGCCAGCACCTGCCGCCGTTCCGACACCGCCTCTGCCACCACCAGGCCCTGCCGCACCTGCACCCGCGGCTCCCCCTGCGCTAGAACTTCCGCCAGCGCCTCCGGCACCTCCCGCGCCACCCCCGCCTGCGGCGAGAACCGGGCTGACAGAAATCAACATAGCAGAAAGAGCCATAGCTATTATTTGCGGCGTTTTGACTAACATGAGCTGCTCCTATTCGCGTTCGCGATGACAAGACGCTTACGCACGCAATGTTCCTCGAACAGTCACTCCTTGTGCGTCTCGTCGCCAACCGCGAAGTAACAACCCCGACGCGCGAAAGCCGTGAAGAGGATGCGACGCTTGACGGCTATGTGTCGCGGGGGATCGCCTCGGCCTTGGATGATGCTGGCATTCCCACGCCTCGTGGCAACGGCAAGTGGAGTGCGTCTCAGGTCAAATGAACGATCGACGCTGATAAATCTTAAGCTCGGCGTCGACGCTAACGCTCGCGCTGGAGCGTTACTTTTTGACACGAATCCGAGATGACAAATGGGAACATTGGGACCATCTCGCCATTGGCAAGGAGGCGGCACGCTCGCCCGACCGTTAATCTACCAAGCAATTTGGCCAAGGTTTATGCGGAAACAACAACTGATCACACTCGAAGCGATCATCACGCGCATCAACGAGATTGATCGCAAATTCGAGTCTACCGAAACGTGGCTTCATCCGACACTTTCAAAACTCACCCGCGAGCGCGGCAATCGGTTGCGCTTTCGAACGAGAAGTTTGCTATGCACCTGGAGCATGAATGGCGGTGAATGGACCTGCTCTCGCGTAGAAACCGACTCGGATAATCTGCTGGGATGGAATATCGAGGCCTCGAATATTCAATCGCCCGAGGCATCGAGCGCGGTACCTGGAAATGGACCGTGACGGAGACCGAGTTGGCATTGGGGCGTTCCCGTTTGTGTCGGAACCGAATTATCACTTGGCGGTTATCCGGTCATGAAAAAGCCACCGCCCCCGGCGCCCTACACCTGTGAACGAACTGCCGCCAAAATTATCTTGTTCGGCACAGCCGTATTCGTGTGCGGTGCTGTCCTGTTCGGGCATTGATCCGCCATGGCACTGCGTTCTCGTTCTCGGCGATGGAGCTCCGAAGATGACGGCATGATAAAAGCTCTCGTTGAGAAGGGCGCATCGCTCATTCTGGCTTCGGCGACTCTTAGAAGAAATCGCGAATCCGTCCGCGAGCGCGCCAAGAAGCTCGGGTGTCCGTTCCCGTCAATGAGGGAGACACGAAAAAAGTTAGCTCAATCTTCCGACGTCTCATGGCGGCAATTTTAGTCGGGTTTGTTCTTCCCGTGAGGCTCGGGCGATTTAAGATCTGATATATATTTGCGAGATGCTCGGTGTCACTCAGCCAATTGAACGGTGGTCGGCGACGACGCCTCACCAGTGTTTCCATCAGGACGGAACCTCAAAGAAATTCTAAGCTCATGCGCTTTAACAGCGATAGCCCCGGCGGATCGGTTGAGCATCGCAGCGATCGAGGGAAGCCGCTCTTTATGCGCCATGTCTTTCAGTTTGGCGATATCGTTCGCTGTCCAGCGCCGGAAATGTCGCTTAGGCATGAAACTTGCTCCAATAAAAGTAATTCTAAATTCAAAAATAACGGTCATTCCAAAAAGTTCCAGTCAGTAGGAAATGAACCTATGAGCGAGCAGGAGACTAACGCGGCAATTAGCCGTCAGTGCGGGACCGTCCTCATCCGCAGCCTACGCAAGATTTACGGGTTCGAGTTTGCCTCTGGGCATGCGGACACAGCCACGCTGCGGGAGGTGATCAACCGACTTGATCAAACATCACTTAACGTTTTGCACAGCGACCACGCGAAGGGTCAGTTATACAAAGACGCCAATTCGGTAATCGTGATTCACGGGCGACGTCCTCGATAATACGCGGCAAACGGCGCGTTCCGAAAACGAAGGATCCTCAAATAAACAGCGGCCCGAATTTAATTTTTCATGAGTTGGTTTTTAGCTACTGTTAATTCTTGCGGCGTAACCAGAACGGTATGAAGTCGATGCTCAATTTCGATCAAGCGACAATTGCAGTGCCATGACGTCTGCCCTTGAGTACACGTATCTGAAAATCCCTCAGCATCTGGACAACCCATCTCTTAGAAAAACTATTGCGGACGCTATCACGATTTCTGCAAAGGATGGGAAATCTTCTCTCTCAGAGTTGAGAAACGCAGGACTTAGCGTTGTCAACGAAATCCTATATCCGCCAAGGCGATTGGTTGCCAAAATCTTTCGATGAGGGCTGCTCGCAAACTTGGTTGGTCTGCACCGCCCGCAGAAAAGTAGTAGCTGGCGCGGGAATGTGACCAACAACAAACGGCGCGTTCCCGGAACGAAGGCTGCATAACGGAACCACCGGAACTTTGCGGGGTTATCCAACACACGGATGAACGTGGATGCGAGGGGGATGTACCCTTGCGTTGTCCCCGGAGTTTAAAGACTCCGGGGGCAATATATAGAAAGACATTTGCGACTTCATGGCCGAGCTACCGACATTCACAATCATTACCTATGAACGTAAGCCGGGGCATTGGCGAGCCGCTGTCACTCCCATCCGAAAGCCAGGCGTGCCGACTTCGGGCAATGAGACGGCAAGCATCGTGACACCGAATGATTTCAATTCCGAATCTGAAGCCAAGCTTGCAGCCGAGAAAATGGTGAGAAGCTTCCATATGAAAAAATGATTCAAAGCTCACGCATTTTCGATTTGACGCTTCTTTGCGGCCAGTAGCCACGTAATGGCTCTGCGAGCTTGTGCAGCGGCCAGATCTTTAGACTCGGCTAGCCCGGATCGCGTACCGACGTCAGGAATCGTCGTGGTCCACCGCCATTTGCGGCGTTCAATTCCCTGCACAATTGTAAATTCTATACCGCGATAATCCATCCTGAGACTACGCGTGATCACAGGATTGGTTCGGGCGCCTAAGTCTTTTTGGGCCGACCTAGCCTGAGGAACTTCTCAAAGAATCGGCCTGACGTGACAACCCTAAGCCACCAATAAGCAAAGCGACGTGATTGCATGGTCCGTCCCCAAAAGTGATTTAGCTCTAATGGGATGAACCTTATCGACTTATCAATCGAAAGTCGAACGGTTCCTTTTGGCGCTGCGCGTGGAGCTAAGAAGGCGGCTCAGAGTGACGGCTAGCTTTGCTTGCACCATGCCGCCAGACCCAGCACTACGAGTTTGGAGATAATGCTAATGACAGGTGGGATAATAGCATTTCCAGCGGGACGCCGCTGCGCAGGCTCGCTGAGCCGCCATCCATCGCGTGCCGCGTTGGAGCAGCCGGGACGAAATAAGCCACTTGTGGGCCAAGGGTGCGATTACGACCCGCGACGCGATGTCACGCTGAAGTCTAACAGTGAATTTAATAATCGCGGCGGAACGGCGTCTCCATTTCTGCTTTGTCACAAGTCACAACAGGAATAGGAGAAACCAATGACAAAGATAAAAACATTGAGCGCTGTGGCAATTCTTTCCGTAGCCATCGCCACGCCCGTATTTGCTCAATCAACTCATAGCCGAGTACACGTTCGGCATTTTCGTGGCGCGTATAACCAGATGAGCGAGCCTTACGCCGTCCCGGCGACGCGTAGCGACTGGAACAGTGAGAACTATGAGTTCAACCACTCGTTTCCGGGCGGTGCAGACCCGGACCTCAATCCCGCTCCCTAATCTGCACCACGCTATTTGTTTCCTTTACACTGCAGCACTCCCCACCCTTCTCAGGGTGGGGAGTGGGTAGCATCGAAGATGCTGCAGGGTGTTGCAGATTACGTGGTGATAACATACTCCTTGAGTTCAGTCCTTTTCTTTGTAGGTCCGAAGCCTCACCATCTTTGATCCAAGCATTCGCATTATGCATGAATCGTTTTGAAGAGTGAGCGCCGATCTCCGTGATGGCGTCTTTCCATGACTCGTCGACGGTTGGAAGCTTAAACCCCTGCTTGACGCAGCTCGGTATACGCCTGGCTGTAATCCAGAAGTCAGAGAGCAATTTGAAAGACAGGCGGCGGACTATCGCAGACTCGTTGCAGAGCGCGCGGCGAAATATGGTCTTCCAGCCCCCTCTCCGCCTTTACTGGCGCGCGGTCCAGATGCGCCTAAATCAACCAAACCCCGACCACTAAACTCCCGCTAAAGATTGCCAGCGCAACGACGGTCCAGAACAACGGTCGCCGCGACATGTCATTCGTGGCTTTGCTTCGCCAATGGGTCATGTCAGCCTCCTACGCCTTAGAAAATACAGGACGATGGGTGGCAGTTCCGGCCATGACTTGCACAAAAAAGACCTCAGCGCGGACGGGCAACTGAGGCCATTTAGTTGGGGAAGAATGTCGTGGGAGACGACTTGGGTGGTTAACCAGTCAATCTAAAAACCGTTCCGCGCTTAGAAGGTGGCTGATATTATTTCGTCGCCGCCAACTGAAAGCCAGCGGATCATAGTGGCCGCGTTCGTTCATCAATGGAAACGGCCTCAGCACTGGACAGAGCTGAGGCCGTTTATGCCGCAAGGGGGAGCGGATTTGGCGGCGCTCATAAATGCTGGACGTTGCTACTTTCCCGTTTTAATGGGTGGCGTGGAATGCCGGTGGGAGGAAGGCAGGTCGGACGATCGAAGTGAAACTATTTTGCTCTAGAGTCAGGAACCGGACAGCAACTAACACTGTAATTTTTGATTTATTTGGAGGGTAAAAAACAGGAGACCGGCGTCATGGAGCGTCGCAGCGTTCAGCATGAAACTTCGCTCGAACAACGCCTGGCGAGCCATGCCGACCGCCTTAAAGATGAGGCCAACAAGTTACCGCCCGGCGAGGAGCGCGACGCTCTAATCCGTAGACTCCGGCAAGCTGAAGTCGCTTCGCACATCAGCGAATGCCTGAACCCTTCGGGCTTGGCGTCGCCGAAGTCAGGCATCTAAGTGAGCGACCATCCATTATCAAATCTCGATCGACAAGAATTTATCGACCTGCGTTGGACGCTCCGGGATATCAAAGCGAAACGCTGGCTGGTATGCCCGGTTGATCCTTCTCGTTTGGACGAGCTGATCGCGCTAGGTCTTGTAGAAATGCAGGATAACGAGCCGGTGCTGACTAGAAGCGGGCTAGACGCGATATAATCCTTCAAGCCAAACGAAAAGAGCGGCCACGTTTTCTAGCGTGACCGCTGCAATTTAGTGCGAGAGGCTTGCTGCCAGACGGCTTACGGGCCGTGGACTGCCCGCCCGGCTTCGATTCATCCATGCCACCGGGCTTCGTCGCCGCGCCTGTTGTAGCGCCCGATCGTTCCGATCTTTCAAGTGATGGAGTTCCGGGAGCCCGCTCCCCTGCGGCACCGTTGCCGGAGCCCGGAGGTGCAGTTATCGGCGTTTCGACACCGCCCTGCGCGAAAGCCATCGTGCTCGATAAGGCGAGCGCGCCAGCCAATACGATCGTTCTAAGTCTCATCTTCATTTCCTCATAAGTTGCCCCACCAGCAAAAGGCTGACTGGGTTTTCTGTTCCAAAAGCGTAGCCACCGGCTTTGCGCTCCGTAGACTCGCCACCCGGCTTCGATCTATCGGGACCACCCGGCTTCGCTGCCGGGCCGTTCATGCCGGTGGTGGTCGTGCTGCCGTTGTTGGCAGCGTCCGGATTTGTGCCACTATTCGTCGAGCTTCCGCTTTTCTCCGGCATCGCTGCACCGCCTGCGCTGGACGCACCGCCCGCTTGGGCGAATGCGAAAGAAGACGAGAGCGCGAATGCACCAGCCAATGCGATTGTTTTGAGTTTCATGGGTCTTTCCTCATTTGAATGCCCTACGATCAAAACCGCCAAGCATCTTTATGTTCCTTTCCACCGCATGGTGGGCTCATTAGTCGAGCACACCCAGGTGAACATGTGGCAGGCCCACGGGATCCGGTTGGCTAACGCCTCTAACGAGTGATCTTCCCGCCGCGGTCGGAACCTGCGCCCAACACCTTTGTTCACGTAAATCCTCAGGTGGCGCCGAAGACGCTACGTCGAAGGATGGAAACCAAGGAGAGGCACATGATCAAGAGACAGCTCATCTTCGCAGCCTGCGCCGCAATAGTTTTGAGTGTTGGCAACGCGCACGCCGGCCCCTGCAATACTGGCGGCAAGGACGCCGGATCTGGTCCGACACCTGGCGGTACCGGCCAGACACTCACTACCGGATCAGCAAATACCAAAGAGCACCCTCCGACTGAAACGATGAACAAAATGGCAGGAGACAAAGCCATGTCATCGCAGGATGCTCAAAGGCAGCAACAGGGTCAGCCCACCGCTGCGCAGCAGGCACAAGGTGCCAAGCCTTCAGAAAAATTGGCCGATCAAGATTGTTGAATGCAATGAGAAAGCGCGCCGGCCGGGCTTCGTCCGGCCGGCTTACCTGCCTCATCCGGCGCGGGAAAATCGGACATCCCTATCCCGCGTTAGCCGCACCGGTGGCAGTCGCACTCTCCGGGACCGATATTCGGACCTCATGCCCCTGCCGTAAAGCCAAAGATGCCGCAGCAACGGCGGCCTCAAACGCTGACTTTTTGGTCTCGAAGACGTTCTCAGCCTTGCCGTCGTGTCTGACACGCCATTCACCGGCGTTGCCGATGATTTCATAAGATGCAAGTCCCATCGTATGCCTTTCAATGTTTCTCAGATTCTCGCCCCGGTACGATCAGCATCCCTTGCAGATGCTTTTGGTTTTTTTATCGACGAATCCTGCATACTCTCGGCTTTGATCGTGTCGTCGCCCTGCATTTTGGGACCTGCCGTCACGGTTCCATCGATGCGTCCCCCGATCGCTCCGCCAGCCGGATTTCCCGCCGTTCCAACTGTCGCTGAACCCCTGGGTGCGCCGCCAGCGCTGTAAGTCGAGCCATTGGAATTAGCCGTGCCTGCCGAATTGGTGCCCGGAGTATTGGACGTCGCCCTCGGGGCGTTGCCTACTCCGCTTGGATCGTTGCCGGAATTGTTGAGGCCGCCGACATTGGCAGGCCCAGTTACACCGCTTACCGCTGCGGTGCCCGCTCCTGCCGAACCAGCGCTGGGAGCGCCCGCCCCGGCTCCGGAAGCTCCGCCAGCCGACGCGCCACCTGCTGACGCACCTCCAGCAGAGCCACCCCCGCCCCGCCTCCGCCTCCGCTCTGCGCGAAAGAGGACATAGGACAAAGGAGGACGGCGACGAGGAGCAATTTAAAGGGCGATGAAATGGACATTGGGAAACTCCTTTTCAGCCCAACGCCGTGGAAAACGCCGCGTTCCAAGAGCCGGCATGAATCTCCGTGGTTGTTGGACTTCCGCTATCCCGGCCTGCCGGCTCGTTTGATCGCCATAGTGAGACCACGGGCCTTAGCCCGTCTTGTCTTCGCCCCAGGCAAGGTCGAAGCGATCGCCAAGGTCGGCCTCTGCGATCATAATCGCTCGGCGCACATCACTGTTGTTTGCGTGGCCCGGCTTGCTCGCACTGATTAGCCATCCCTTGTGGGGATCGGACGAAACAGTCACGGCCTCGACATGTTCGCAACCTTGCATGCGTCGGACTATTTCGAGCGCGAGATGCTCAAGTTCCTCTGCAGTCTTCCGTTCCTTTTGCGTCATCCGGCAACGCTACTACCTTTTATCATTTGGGTGAACCCAGACATATGAGATGATCTCGTGAGATGACCTCGCGGGTTTCGGTTCAATCGCGTGCTGGGTAAGTTATCCAAAAAACGACCCCGGCGCCGGGCGGCAGCACCGAGGTCGCCGATGGCGGTGGCACCGGGGGAGGTTTTGACCGTCATCGAGAATGAATACGACCGGGACGACGGTCGGTTCAAATCTAATTGCGATTTTGTGCTTGAGTCGGAGACCGTGCAGACTTTTTCTTGCAGCGGTAAAATTTCGAAATCACCGCTCCGCCCTCGGCAACATTCGGTGACTGTGGCATTGACACTCCCGCCGCAAGAATATCGCGCCTTCATTGTCGGTGACGATGGGTATTTTATCGGATACGAAAACCGCTTGTCTACTTTGAGATGAAGACGCGATTGCGACGGCTAAACAGTACCTTGACGGTCACGACATTGAGCTTTGGAATGGCCCGCGTCTGGTTATGAAGTTGCCTCGCAAGCCAAAGTAACCTCGATTTTCAAACCTCATTGACGTAACCTTTCGATAGGCGACACAGTCGCGCATGGAATACAAGGACATCCAGTACCAGGTCGTGCAGACAGCTAATCCAACGGGCTGGAAGTGGACCGTGCAATTGGATGAAAACCGCATCAAGACCGGCACATCACACTCCAGGGAAAATGCGATTTTCTGCGCTCACAGGGCAATCGACAAAGCTTTGAGCGCGCCCGCCAAGTGGCGACCGAGTGGTTACACGGACTGATTTAGTGCTGACCGATCGACTGACCTCAAGATTTAATGTCGGGAACCTGACTTAGATGATACACTGTAAGCATCATCGATCTGTCTGCGGCATTCTTCGGTGACTGAGAGCGCGTCGGCTCCCGCCTGATCAATGCGGTGTCCACTATGGCAGACTCTTCTTATCTTCGAGACAGAGCAGAACGGGCGCTTCGCCTGGCCAGAGCCAGCGCCGATCCAACGCTACAGAAAAGCCTCACTGAGTTGGCCCTCGAGTACTTTGCGCGGGCGGTCGCGGTCGAAGCCAAGCAGTTAGGCAAGATCCAAAAGACGATTGAGCAAAAGACCAATCACATGGCCTACTCATCCTGTTCAGGGTGACGCGCATAACACGCGCCAAGCCGGCACAGGCGCTGACCACCGCCGTCCCCGAACCCTCTGCGATGATGATCCTCAGCTTCGCTGGAATCGGCTTCATGGCGCATCGAAAGTGCAAGGATGCGGCGTTCGCGGTATAACACCGCGTTTTAGTTTGGGTTGAGTATGGACGAGTCGTTTCTGAAATCGCAGCTGATCGCTGCCGCAGCCTTGCTGAAAAGGCCGATCCATTCATAAAGCGACGTCTGCTGGATCTGGCTGAGAATTACGACAAAAGATTGGGGCGCCCTTCACATGCCGTGTCTCTCAAATATCCGGCAGCGATTATGGAAGCGCGGCTGCCCACGGGAAAGCAATCACAAGATGTAGCGTAACCTCGCCTAAAGATCCGTCTCGGTGTCCCTGATCGGACTCCACTCCGAATAATCGTACAACCCGCCCCAGGCATGTACTTTGCCGTTGCAATCAATGCAGTCGAAGCGACCAAGTCTTGAACGGACGAGAACTCTCTGGACGGCGCGATAAGTTACACCGCAACCATTGCAAGCGAACACAACGATGACTTGTGATCTTGTCGCCATGCGACCAAGTATGCGGCAATGCGGGATCGTTTCAAGTTGTTTTCTACAGCAAAGAAGCCGCCGGCGTAACGATGCTTATGCAATAGAAAACCGCCGAGGTTACGGCTTAGGATTAGTGGCCTGTTTAGCTTTTGTCGGTGACCGGACAGCAACCTTGATCCGTCCACCTCGTTTCCTTTCCCGACAAGGAGGATGCCACTGCCCCGTTTACCGGCTTAGGTTTTTGCCGAGTCTTACGAAAAAGATCGGAAATAAGATTTACAGAAATATTGTTAAGCCGTGCCATCCCGATTTGCATCAAGAGCGAGAGTAATTTTCAACAATCGCTTGCTAGCCTCAGCTTTCTTTTGCAAGAGCTCTAGGAACGCGATTTTGGACTCCTCGATCGTGAGGCCGTCGGGATTCTCAGTGCTACGCTCCAGGGCCGCGTCGAGCCGATCACATTCGGCTTTCCATTTTTCAAACTCGGCGTTCATTAGGTGCAGATCAAACGGCATGTCGCTCTACCCTCCGTTTCTCAGGGCAAATCGCGATGGACCAGAGCCCTCTCCCCGCGCCTGGTTAGATCGCGCGGCCCCTAACTTGCGATCTTCCCGACGATGGACGCCACCAAGCTAGGTCCACTCTCAATGAGACCACGCGCGGGCATCGTTTGTTTACTGACACCACGCCCGCACTCTGGCCTGCCAGCCAGGCCGCGCATCCGGCGCGAAAGCATCAACTTCGGTGCAATCACCTAGCCGAATAGGATTGTCAAAAAATCTATTGCCCTTGTCTGCCGCGCTTGGCGGAAAACCTTCATTGCGGCTGCCGCGGCCGTCAACCCGCGCGCTGCTTTGGCCATTGTATTGACCGCTATATTGCCCGCTGTACTGGCCTGAATAAAATCCGTCCTGCCGCCGTCCGACGCTTTGCGCCGAAACAGCCACAGAAATCCCGCGAAAACCAACAATACCATAGTGACTTTGTTCATGTTCGTACTCCACTGACAGTAACGGAAACAGGTGCAGTACGGAGAAGTTCCGGTAGAGATCGTAGGTGTTTGGCGGTAGTGGGGTGTCCCTAGTCTGGTTCACGTTTAGCGTTGGGATCGCGACACAGGTCCCTAGCGACCACGCGTGCCCGAATTGGTTCCTTGGAAGGGCTGACGAGGCGCTATATGCCGCCAAACACTCTGGAAGGAATCGGGTGGTTTCCGCAGCGGATGCGAAGCTGATTTGATTTATCCGTCAATTGGTCGTTCAGCTCAAGCCACCGCCGACATTCGCGACTTTCTACTAGCGGAGCGACGTCGGCGGCGAGTGCGGCGCGTGTTTGTCACGACCGGCGGTACCGATGCCGACGTGACGTCGGCTGGAGGCGGCTCGGCGACGTCAAGAGCGGGCTTGTGAGCGTTACTAATTGCAGCCGGCGCCTCGAGGTCGGCGAGGAGCGCTCTGCCAGCATCCGTGATACACCAGCCATTCGGATCCCGTAGAACTAATGCCTGGGAGAAAATGTCGAGGCCGGGCGCCTGGGAGGCCAAGCGCTTCGTTCGGTTCGTCCAGTCGGTTCCACTGGAAATAAGAATAGCGACGTCGCGTCGAAGGTCTGCCAACGGAAGACGCCCTCCCGTGGATCCGGCCAAGACCTTCAGTATCGTAATCTGGAAACTCACTCCGCGCACCTTAATGGCATTCCAGAATCGAGATTATCGCCCGTCGCCTCATGAAGTCGATGCCTTTGGAGGAAGGCTCCCCAAAAAAGTGCCTCGGCCGGTTCCAGAATCAAATGATAGCCGCTGCATCAAGCTTAATTTCGGAGTTTCATTGCGCGATCGCGCCGGCTCGATACGCTTCTGCCACCGGACAATTGCCTCATCGTCCGGGTCCACCATGGCGAAGCCGTCGGTCGATCATATTCCGGCCGGCGGCTTTGTTTTCTCATGAGACCGAACATGCCGACGCTTCAGGAAATACGACCACACGCTGAAGAACGCCGTTCCATTGGCCGAACGAAGATCAACCGCGGCGTGCTAATGCATTTCGCCGGTTGCGAAGGAGTGCATGCCTGTTGCGTTCGGGACGTAACCAACCTCGGGGCGGGCATTCGCTTCAACCGCCTAAACATCGTACCGTTCGAGTTCGGCATCTCATTCGACAACTTCCGTACTACGCGACAATGTCGGCTGGTCTGGCGAGATGGCGATTTCGTCGGCGTAGCGTTCGAAAGCTGAGGGCGTTCGAAGACTGCACCCTTATCGTGCTACAACTGCGGCCACCCTCGCACCCGCCGGCAATCGCGCGGCTGGCGCTTCCCCGAATCCTCGAATAATCTGCCGGTGCTGGGGTATTAAAGCTAATGCAGAATCGCTTGCTGACTATCCGCCTGATCCGGCTCGCCCTGGTCGCATCTCTGTTGCTGCCGTGCCTTTTGTTTGCTTTCGGCGCCTGGACGACCTACCTCAACATCGACGTGCTGGCGAATGAGCGGCTGGTCCGATCGCTCGACGTAGAACAAGAAGAGGCGACCAAGGCTTTTGAACTCGTTGCGCTGACCATGAGCGATGCGTCGGACCTCGTAGCAGGGATGTCCGGCGCGGATATTCGTGACGCTCAAGAGCGTCTCCACCTGAAACTCAAAAAATATTCCGATGCCGTCGCCGTTGTCCAATCGATCTGGATTTACGGTGTCGACGGTCGGACACTCGTTTCCTCCCGGGTTCACCCGCCGCCACCGCAAAGTTTTGCCGACCGGGATTTTTTTCAGGCCCATGTTAAATCAGATGTCGGCATTCATTACGGACAGGTCTACAATTCCGAATTTTATGGGCAGCCTTTCTTCACTGTCAGCAAGCGCCTGATGCGGGACGATACCTTCGTCGGCGTGGTGGAAGTATCCGTGCTGCCCAGCAACTTCTTTCGATTTTTTTCGGCGCTGGCCTTTACGCAAGGGTTGCAATACGCCTTGCTACGCGAGGATGGCGTGTTTTTGGCGCGATATCCTGTGGCTCCGGCAGGAACCCCCGACCGGCTCGACAAGAACACAGGCTTTGCGCGGACGGTCGCAAACTCACCGTCAGGCGGCTTCTACTCGTCGACATCGCCCGTCGACGGCATTGATCGCCGGTACGCCATCCGCCGATTAGGAAAACTGCCGTTATATCTGACTGCGGGAATTGAAAATGCCACGCTTCGCAGCGAGTGGATCGCGACGATGGCCCCTCACCTCATATTCGGCGTACCAGCGACCCTGTTCCTGTTTTTAACGTTGTTGACCATCCTTCGGCGAACGCAGCGACTCTACGCCGAGGTTGACCGCCGTTCGGCGGCCGAAGAGGCCCTGCGTCAATCTCAGAAGCTGGAGGCCATTGGTCATCTCACAGGGGGTGTTGCGCACGATTTTAATAACCTGCTGACCATCATCATCGGCAATCTTGAAGGCCTGCAAAAGCAGCTGGCCGAGGCCGACGCGAAGGTCAGGCGTCGGATAGATAATGCGATGCACGGTGCCCAACGTGCTGCAACGCTTACCAAGCGGCTTTTGGCATTCTCGCGGCAACAACCGTTAACGCCGGCGCCGATCGATATCAATCGCCTGATGAACGGCCTGTCTGACTTCCTGCAGCGCGCCCTGGGCGAAGAAATTTCACTGGAAGTAGTTGGTGGAGGTGGGGTGTGGCCGGTGGAGGCCGATGCCGCAGAGCTGGAGTCGGTTCTGGTCAATCTCGCTGTGAACGCGCGCGATGCCATGCCGAGCGGCGGAAAGCTCACGGTAGAGGCGGGCAACTCCTACCTCGATGAAGCCTATTGCCGTCGTCATGCCGATGTTCGGCCGGGGCAGTACGTGCAGATCTCCGTGACCGACACCGGTGTGGGAATGAATGACGAGGTTTTGCAGCGCGCATTTGAGCCGTTCTACACCACCAAGCAGGCTGGCCAAGGAACCGGTCTTGGCCTCAGCCAGGTCTACGGCTTCGTCAAGCAGTCGGGTGGCCACGTGAAAATCTACAGTGAGGTCGGCGAAGGCAGCACGGTAAAAATCTATCTGCCGCGCTTTCATGGAGATGCCTCCACACAAGAAACGACCATACCCCACGCCGATCGGGGGCAGACCGGCGAGTGCGTGCTCGTCGTCGAGGATGACGCGGACGTTCGCGCCTATGTCGTCGATACGCTCGGAGGCCTCGGATACGACGTGCTGGAGGCGAAAAACGGCGAAGATGCCCTGCGGTTGATCAATGAGTACAAGGGCGTTGGCCTCTTATTGACCGACGTGGTGATGCCGGGGATGAACGGCCGCAAACTTGCGGAACAGGCTCTGCAGCGACGTCCAGACCTGAAGGTGTTGTACATGACGGGATATTCCCGAAATGCCATCGTTCATCAGGGGCGGCTCGACCCGGGCGTCGACCTGATTCAAAAGCCCCTCTCCGGTGAACAGCTCTCCACTATGGTGCGCAAGGTTCTCGACCAAGTTTAGCGGGTTCAGCGCCCTGGACGATCCTCGCCGGTCTCTGGCGCATGGCTAGAATGATCTCACGGGCCTTTTTAACGTTTCACGGGCGATCGATTCTCACCTGTTCGAGGCCCGCGAAAGCGTTTTTTCAACGCCTCTATCAGGCAAGAACAAGTCCCGCTAGCGGCTTCCCATGATTTGGAAAGTTCCATCGGCTATTATTTTTCTATTTTGGCCCAAAATGTGCAAGAAGTTATTGCCCAGGCAGGGCCGCCAAGCCTCGTTGGGCGGTTTTACTCCTAAAGACCTTAGGGGCCGTCGCATCTACCCGGCTGCGACGGCCCTTCTTGTTCGAACTGTCCGCATGTCGAAATTCAAAACGATCGGTGTGCGCTACGAGGATCTCCGAAAACAATGCCTGGAATCCATTCGGCAGTGGCCTGGATGCCGGACCGTCAGCGGCATTCAAATCATTCGGGACAACAGCGCAGCCGGCTTTTCGGTTCGGATCACGTTGTACGGGGATGCAGATCAGAAAATTGCAGATCGCGCGATGATGTACATCGAGCGTGAGAAGCGACGCCACTATCATCTGACGGAGTGATGACTCATCCACCTCACCAGTTGAATTTGCTTCTGCAACTCCCTTGCAATCTGCAGCACTCCTTCGCGGTATTTGAAGTCGCTGCTTTTTGCGGCGGGGCTCAACCCACAGGTCCAGCCAGCTTGGCCACTGAATATGAAAAGCTCGATGTCACGCGGCCAAGGCCCTAAGGACAGCATTTCTTGTTCTTTAATCGCATCAGCGATCTCACGGGCCGTTTTTAACTCTTCAGGCTTTCAGAAAGCGTCCTGTACCTATTCCTTAGTCCGATGCAAGCGGCGTGCCCTAGTCCCCCACCGTGAACCGGCGTACCGGCAAGGATTACCGTTTGAGCGCGAAATCATTCATAGAACCTGCGTCAGGGTGGCGGCGTTTGCGCAGTTCCGCAGGATGAGAGCCTCTAGGAAAACGCGCGAACGAAAGTTGGATTGAGGCTGATATGTCCGATGAAGTTCCGCTGTCCCGCTTTCTCGTGCGGATAGGAAATCGCGGTTTCATGTTGTGGGATAAGCAGGCCAAAGGTCCTGCAAAATTCAACGGCCGACCGGCCATTCAGCTGACCACAAGCGCGCGAACTCAATGACCATCTAATAAGGCTGCACACTCCAAAGGCATAGGGTGTAGGACTTCTTCCTGCCCCGGTTGAGGTGGACCTGAACGCGATACCCGTCGAACTTGATTTCATGCAGCCACTGGTCGCCCTTGGGCGCGTTCGCTTTGAGTGTTGCGAGTTGAGCATTGATGAATCCGGGCATCTCCGAAGGCATGGGGAACTCTGGGAACGCTTAGCCATCACTTCCTGAACGCTATTACTGGGGCGGCCCTTTAGCTGGCGGCCTCGTCACATCGTCAACTAATCGCACCCCCAGCGCAAACATTTGTGCACTTCATAAGATACGCCACTAAAGGGCCCGATATAAATACCTGTTTTCGCACAGCGTTGCCCCGCTGCTTGGCATTTAGCGACAGCATTCGATTTGTTCTTGTTGGCGTCGATGCACGCGCTGACATTCGCGCTGCAATCGGCCGCATGTGCCGGTGAGCCAACCGCAATTAAAAACGCGATAGTTGCTACGATACCGACCGATTTCCACATATCCGTTCTCCGAAACCATGCCGCAGTGGGCGGCCGTTCGACTTTCGGTGACACTCTAAGAAGCGCGCTGGCGGGTCGTGGCGCTGGACACCGTTATGCCGCGCTTCTGCCCATCCTCTAGATCGGCGAGGCGTTCCCAATAGACCGCGATGCTCATCAGGCGCAGCACTTCGCTGTCGTCGCGCTCGTTGGCGGCCTGATCGGCCACCCGGGCGGCCCAACTTCTGAAATCCAGTGGCTCGGACATAGCCGTCCTCCAAATCCCCCCTTAGGGTAGGACTTACGACGGATGATCTGGTTCAATTACATGTTTAAAATACTCACGATCGATCCGGGGAGTGTAATGTCAGACTTGGACCATTCGGATTTTGCCGACGCCGACCATGCGAAGACAACAATCCGTGCTGCGGTGCGATATTTGCTTCGAGGTACTACCGATGGCGTCCGCGGTGATATTTTGCAGGGGATCATCACCATGGTGCGGAAGGTAGCGAGCCAACCAGCACTTGGACAGCCCAATCCATTCGAGGACGACGCGCCCGCCGAATAGCCCCGCCACGACTCTAGGAAGCCCCGCTGGCGCTGGGATCGGGCGCTTGAAGCGCCGGGCTCGCCATAGCTGCGGGGAGCATCGGCCTGTTTCGACCCTCGGGGCCTCCTAATTGGAAGATTTAAACAAAACAGTCGCCTCGGCGTCGTCTCAGCGGCAGCTATTGGGCCGCCCCGCACGAATGCGAAACTGCGATGTGTGATAAGTGCGTCGAAATTGATAGCAAGATCGAGCATTACCAGCGCATGGCGTCCAGAATCAGCGATCCGGCTATGCTTGCCGGGATCAAGGAATTGATAGAGCGGATGAAAGCTCAAAAGGCTGTGCTTCACCCCGAGCAAGAGCAGTAAGACCGCCCCTTCATCAAGGGCCCCTCATGACTCTAGGAAGCACGCTGGTAAGTCCGGGGTTTGCGGGCCATGTCGGCCGTCACTAAATCGATTGTGCGAGCTGGGTGGATTCCCTAGGGCGATTGGGAGGCTTTATCATCTGTATTTCCCAGCCATGTCTTTAGAGTGCTCAGCAATCCACTTAGACGCGTCATGCTCGGTAATGAAGCCCTTGATTACTTCCGTTTCGCCATCGGGCCATAGAATATCGATCCCCCAGCCAGTTCCGGGATTTTTCCGAGCTATGAAAGTTGGTGGCTGCTCGAACATCCCATGAATATGAACCGATGGCAGGACGGTTCAAGCCAGTCATCCTGACCCAATCAAACTGCGGAACTCACCGGATGAGGGTCCGGGAGTTGCGGGCTGTCATCGCCGGCCGATCGGCGCCAATGCATGGCTCGCCCAGCTTGATCTGTGATTTAGTTCACTGACCGCGGCGAGCGAATCGAGCTAACAGCCCTTGCCGGCCTCGCAATGAGGCCGAAAATTTAGAGGTCGCAAATGACTGCTATCGCAAGAGTGCTTTCCCGTGCATCAGGAACGAAGGTTGAGGTCGAAACGCTGAAGACTATCGCTATGTTTTGTGGTGTCGGGTTGTTTGTTTCGCTGCTTTTCGCATCCTACGGGCTGGATCTAAGTCCCGGATTTTTCTGAGAACTTGCACCCGGCGGGACCAGAACGCGGACCTGAGCCCGCGCCCACTTGAAGAAATGAGCCCCGGATGTGAACTGGTTCACACGAGCCCGGCTTAGCGCCTGATAGCCTCGTGTCGTTGGGGATTTCAGGGGCCCAGTATTAGGCGCCGCCGGGACACGATATTTCGAGCCCGACGGCGTAATTTTTGGCTCCGCACGAAACCATTTTCCCGATCGTGCGAAATCATCCGGAAACCTAGACGGTCATAACCTGCTGACAAGCTCATGGAGGGATTGCGAGATGATTACGCTCAAAATCAGTGCCCTCGTTCTCGGCGCAGCTATGCTGGTCGAACTCTTTTCACCACCAGATTTCGGTCCCGACTTGGTCCTCGCCATCCTAGCGTGCTTTTCATAGCGCAGAGCAAACCCGCCGGTTGTGGCCGGCGGGTTCTTTGGTCAGTTACCGCCTTTGCCACCTGGCATGAGCCGCGATCCGCTGCCGATCGCGCTTCCAAGTCGACCGGCGCCGGCGCTGCAATCGCTCCGATGACGCGGCCTCGACGAAACCCTTTTCCGGAGCCGACGAAGTTGGCCTGAAACAAAGATGCGCGACTGTGACGTTGATGAAGCAACGAGGATCGGTCATGCGGTATTCATCATCAACCTAATTTACGACAAGACCTGCGATAAATCTCTGGCCGACATGGCTCGTCACCATCATCGGTGCATTTGATCCCGGTTTAGCGTAGGCGATGGCTAAAAATGACAATCGCGCTCACAGATGCGGAGCGGGCTTTTTACCTGTTGCTGGTGGCAGTCTGTCTCGGCGTCTGCGTTGTTTGGGCGCTTTGGGAGTTGGATCAGAAACAGGAGCGACGGGAGCGAATGCTCGCCGCGGGCAATCCGCATGAGGCCCCGCCCACGCCTCCGTACGAATAGCATTCGCGCCCAGCCGGGTTTCGCGCCAGTTTACACGGAACAGGCGGGAAATCGGTTCCGATCCTGACGAGTTTAGGCTGGCTCAACCAATGTTGCTAGAAAACATCACCCGACGTCGAAATCGAATCTGGTGAGGGAAACTCTTTGACTGTGCGGCGGGACAGTCGTTTCCTTCCGGGCAGCGGCATAGTGATCGGTGGTGTACCATGCGGGATGAGTTCGCTTCCAAATGCTTCCTCGCTGTGACCGTTGCAGGTCTTGCCCTGCTTTGCTCTGGCTTGATCGCTTTCGCATTCACCTAACCTGGTCCTGCGCCGCCTCGTTCCTCGGCCTCGAAGTGAATTGCCCATGGGGTTTTTGATTACAGGAACGGACACTTCCGGCCGGATCACACTTCGGCGCGAAACCGTCGCGAGTGCCCCGAAAAAGGCCGCCGAACTATCTCAAGATGGCTGTCGTGACATTTCGATTACCGCGCCGGACGGGCATCGATACCCGTTGCAAAAGTTCGACCAGCTCCCAGCGGGTGACCGAGTTGCATAATCCGATTGAACGAATTGCGACCGGCC
Organism: uncultured Alphaproteobacteria bacterium; assembly: GCA_963790595.1. Lineage (GTDB taxonomy): Bacteria > Pseudomonadota > Alphaproteobacteria > Rhizobiales > Xanthobacteraceae > Bradyrhizobium. The sequence continues at coordinate 406,869 of CAWBPE010000017.1, forward strand.
ACGACATAGTTCTATGCGGCCGGTTGGCCGATTGCCCCGAGATGACGTCATGACCGATCAGCAATTGATGCTTCAAGCCGTCAGCAACGCTCAAGATATCCTTGAGGAATATCTCGAACCGCGACCGCACGACAATGAGCTCCTGCTTAGCCGATTGGTTGAGGTGCTTGACCGAAATTGAAGTGGTTGCAGCCATCGGTCGGTTAAACCAGGGCTACGACTTGTAGTTCTCGTGAGCGCGGAACTGAGCCCGTGCGCCTCCTCAGTTTGGCGAAAACCCACACTGCCTCGCCACAACCTTGCTTTCCCAACACCCCGTCGACATGCAGGAATTCATGATGCTTTCGCAAACCGCTTTGCACTTGGGCAGATTTCTGTTCGCCTTTTCGCAATAACCAAAGCAGACCTGCTGCCTGTCGGAGCAAGTTTTTGCAAAACTTGGCGATGCAGCCAACAACAAAAATAAGCCTGCTAAACTCAATAAAAAATATCGCATCGTTCGTTACCTTTCCGATGGATCAGTGTCGGGCCCTTTGGGAAATTAGATCGGCTGAAGGCTTTAGCTGCAAGAAAAAACCCGCCGGGGGTTGATCAGCAGATTAGCAATAAAAAAAGCCGCCAGGCTGACCCCCCCGGCGGGTGAAGAGCGTGAGCGTCAGCAGTGCCCTCGACCGTAGTCACGTTGCTCACAATTCCCCAGCAAAAGCAGATTGGCAACGGCCTTCCGTCGGACCTCGACTTGGCGCGGCTAATATAAGCCTGTTGTTTGTGCCTCGCTTCACCATTGACGGTAGACGGGCCCATGCTCATCGGGCCTACGTGGTGTCCTTGTTGGGGCTGACTGCGGGCGAACTGACGCCAGTGTTCTGCTTGTCGGAGCCACTTTTGGCTCTGTAAGGCATCTTCTTTTGCTTTTTGCAGGCACCACAATTGCATCCTGCGGCAATCCGAAGTGTCCATTGGTCTCCTCCCTGGACTCAGGCTTCACATGTTGGAACTTTGAAAGTAAGAAAAAAAGACAACCCTGCTGACGTTGTGGAATAGACGACATAATGGACGGGTGGCAATTGAAGCCGTCTTAACCGTAGCGGCCGTCGAACAGATTCGCCGAGCTGACGGCTTAGCCTTTACCCGCGCTTGATACTTCAGGACCTCGACCCTATGCTAATATCGATTTTCCGGGTGCGGTTCGATGAAGGCATTGATCACGCTGATCGGACTGATAGGTGTCGATACGAGCGACAGCGACGAAACGGCATTGCGGAAGCAACTCGCCGTCGTCCTCTGTACCGGAACGTTGCCCCTGACGCTGCTGTGGAGTGCAATCTACCTCGCCGTCGGCGCGCCGATTGCTGCTGCGATCCCCGGCTTCTACACGGCCTTCACTCCGATCAACACGGCAATCTTCGCTCGCACTCGAAATTTTAAATTCTATCGGTTCAGCCAGCTACTCCTCATTCTCCTCCTGCCGTGGCTCGTGACGTTGAGCCTTGGCGGGTTCAAGCCGTCGAGCGTTGTGATTATCTGGGCAGCGCTGTGTCCGCTTGGCTCCCTTTTACTTGAGGACCTGCGCAGCACTTCATTTTGGATCGTCGGATTTGTCCTTCTATTGATCTTGAGCGCTGCGTTGCAACCCTTTCTTTCGCCGGCCGTGCTGCCCGAGCTTTTTGTTACCTGGTTTTTTGTTCTTAACCTTGGTGCAGTTATTACGATCACTTTCGGACTTCTCTACCATTTTGTCGGCCGACGGGATTTTTTTCAGCAACAGGTCGAAATGCTGTTGCTCAACATACTGCCCAAGGAGATATCAGACGCCCTCAAAGCTGAGCAGCGCATTATCGCCGATCAGTATACCGCCGTCAGTATCCTATTCGCCGACGTGGTCGGATTCACACCGATGGCGACTAAGATGACGCCGATGGAGTTGGTTGGCCTACTCAACCAAGTTTTTCTTTGCTTCGACGGGCTGACCGAAAGATACGACTTGGAGAAGATTAAGACTATTGGCGACTGCTACATGGTCGCTTCCGGCGTACCGCGAAGCAGGGCAGATCACGCGACCGCACTTGTTAACCTCGCGCTCGATATGCAGGCCGCCGTCGCGGGCACAAGGTTCGGGGGCCGCCAACTCGCCCTCCGCATCGGTATAAACTCCGGTGCGGTGGTAGCTGGCATCATTGGCCGCAAGAAATTCAGCTATGACCTGTGGGGCGAGTCAGTCAACCTTGCGAGCCGAATGGAATCGCATGGGCGCACGCGATGTATTCAGATTACCCGTAGCACCCACGAATTGATCAAGGATGCGTTCGACTGCGAAGCGGTCGGATCAATCGAGGTCAAAGGAGCGGGCCAGATGGAGGTCTGGCATGTTCTTGGCCGCAAGGAAGCTTGTACGACAGCCTTCCCACCGACGCCGCTCGACTGAATTGAGGCGGCCTCAAAAGAGACCTCCGCCTCTAAGAAACTTTACTCCTGCCATTCCTAACTTTCGATAATTGGCGCGCCGAATGGGCCACCGGCGGTTGATTAATGGAGACGAGGCTGACCGTTTTTGGAACCGGGCCATGGCCAGTCGATTGATCCCTAGCTCAGGAGGCGGACCGCGGCGCGCGTCGATCCCAAAGACCGACACCCCGATCGCAATCCGGAGAGCGCTGCTGGCGGGTCTAATAGGGCGCCAAAGTAGGACATTCAATCGGGATGATATACCCTTTGTTCGATGTTGAATAAAACTTAGCGGTGACGAATGGCTCCCCTGATCCGCGAAAATCGATACTCAGGATTAAGGCATCATGCCAAAGTTCATTCGTTTCGCATTTTTACTGTCATGCTGGCCTGGGTATTTCTCGCAGCCGCATTTTATGAGAAGCCTGAATTGTTGACCGGACTGCAGCGCGCCATACAGCGCGGCATGGAAACCGTCGGTGATAGTATTCCGCCGCCATGGGGACCACGGATCGAGTTTGTCTTTCGGGAAATCGGCGGCTTTATCTGGCTGCAAATCACTCTGATTGTCTTGGTTTTGCGGGTGTTGCTATCCGGAATTGCGAGCTTTTGGCGTTTGCTTCGGCGGAGGGATGCATCATTTTAGACCGCACACTGAAGGCGTGAGTGGCGCGGTGGGCCCTGTTGTCGATGTGTTTGGAATAAGAGCGAGAGTTTGTCGGCGGCCCTTTTAAGAGGCGGACTTTTTCTGTTTGCCATTCTTGAGGAAATTGACACCAACTTCCTCGCCGTTAACCCAAGCCAATTCGCAGCGCCGATATGCAAGACCTGGCGAAGAGAGCAGCAGAAAAAACTCCTTTAGGTGCAGCCCCTCGACAGAACCTTCAACAGTGAGCTTGGCGCCGGTTTCGGAAACGTCCAACACGTTGCAGGCGCGACGCCACGTACCGTCTATCGCCATCATATGGGCAATATAACCCCGTTCGAATACTACGCGCTCGCCAAACCGCCGTTGATCCACGCCCATGGCTCTGTTCAACGCTAAATGAATTGAATGCCTAGCGTTCTCCCGCGCCGCCAGACGACTTGGCAGATGCGGCGCTTCCGATCGCCGTGATTGAAGGCGAGCTCAAAACGGCTCGGCACCTCGGACGGCCGTTCCATTGAGACCTTTTGCTCCATTCTGGGAGAGATCCATGACATTGCAAATTTGCTCCGGGCGCCCCGCCAAAACAATCCGGGCCGTGAGATGCCTGGCCCGTCGAACTTCCCGCTCGAAATGTCTTGTTGGCGTGCGCATAAGACCAAGTGTGCATCGACACCATTGAAAAAGCGCTAACAGCGGAAGGCCAACTCGTTCAAGGTTACGAGTGTTACAAAGTGAACAAATGCCTGGCTCAGAACTTCACTGGCCAACTGGTACGACGATTAGACATTTCCGACTGGAGCGCGAGCTGCACCGAGAAGCGCCCGAACGCACCGTCTTTCATCGCTGCCCACTCTGAATGAACCCAAGCCCAAGGGCGTCGCCGCCGCAACGCAAAGGAGCTTATTATTCCCATTGAGATTTATATGCACAGGTCGCTTGAGAAGGGCCGCCCCGGGGCGGTTGCACTTGCATCCAGCCGTAAAATTTCAATTTGAACGTATCGCACGCGAATTCTCAGATTGGCGCGCGGTTCCGGAGAGCGAGCGATCGCCTGCGCCGGCATGGTGGTGACAGCCCGCCTTCGAAGGACGCGAATTGCAAGAAGTGATGATTCCTCTCTGGTGTTATCGCCTTGAGCTTCCGGTTGGCTCGACCTACGCCGCCGGCGCTGCTGTGCTGATGGCTTCGCTCGCCGATCAGACATCCCTCTCCTGGCCGGACGAGTTCCCGAAAAAGTTAGATCGCGAAAATGAAGCAAGTGATGCGACCGCGCCCAGCTACGTCTTCAAAACTTAACGGCCGATCAATGCATTCAGAATAATGAGGTAAGAACTGAAGGGATCGGATCTATGAGTTCCAAGTGCGCCACATGCCGCGATGAGATCGCATTGCCGTTCGAGTTCAAAATGGCGTTTCAGCCTATTGTCGATCTCTCGCGCGGCCGGGTCTGGGGATACGAAGCTCTTGTTCGGGGAACCAATGGCGAACCGGCCTTTTCGATCCTTGATCAAGTAACGGACGACAATCGCTACCGGTTCGACCAGGCAGCACGGGTCATGGCGATCGAAACCGCCGGTGCGCTCTTAAAGGATCCGGACCTTCGCTTGTCGATTAACTTTATGCCGAACGCCGTCTACGAGCCCAGCGCCTGCATTCAAAAGTCATTGGCAGCCGCAAAACGCGCAAATTTTCCCCACCAAAATCTCATGTTTGAATTCACTGAAAACGAACGGATGCCGGATCCGGCACATGTCCAGCGCATCGTCGAGGCTTACCGGAAATTGGGGTTCTGGACTGCGCTGGACGACTTCGGCGCCGGATACGCTGGCCTGGGACTTCTTGCGCGACTGCAGCCTGACCTCATTAAGATCGACATGGATTTGCTGCGCGATATTCATCTCAGCGCAGCAAAACGCGCGATCGTTGCTGGCATCGTCGGAATTGCCCGCGAACTCGACATAACCGTTCTCGCCGAGGGCGTCGAAAACGACGAAGAATTATCGGTCCTCCGCGCCGCCGGAATCTCGCTGTTCCAAGGATATCATTTTGCAAAACCCGCATTGATGGCTCTCCCTCCGGTGCGTGGTCTACCGGTCAATCCGGTGCGAATGTGAATTGCGCATAACCGCGCGGAGTGTTGCGATTGCTCGCAACTGCTGAAATCTGCTGATCCAATAGAGGTAGATGACCTAACCGTCTAACAAGCCTGATGCCTGGACGGCGGCGTAATCCCCCGCAACGAGGTTTGAACCGATATCGCGACGATAGCGAATGTTCGGAATAATAACCCTATCCGCAAGTTCGATCGCCTTGATGCGTGCCATGTCGATACTGTCGGCTGTAGCGGTGGCTACCATTGACCAGCCATACTTCCCGGAAGTGATAAGCTGGCCGTTTAGCAAGCCGACTTCACCATAATAGAGTTGTTCTTGATCTTGATCACTAAGCCCACCGTCGAAAATGACAGGAAGTCCTATCGGTTCATCGACGCTGTTTCGATCATACGGAAACGGCGGCGTTGTCAATACGATCGCTGCTGAGAAGCCCGCGCGCATCTTTACTGCTCCCCGGCGCTCGGTCATCGCCCGAAACAGCCCCCCCCATCCCGTTTCTTGGAGAGGGCCGAGAACTGCAAAGCCGGGGTAGCCAAACCTGCAAGTGAATTCAAGCGGCCAGATTCCGCGCGCATTCACTATGGTATTTAGATTGATGTATCCGCAGTATCCTCCGCTCGACAACATTGGAGCCATGCGCTTCAATGTTTTATCAAAAAATCTCTGCGACCGATCGAACGTAGCAATTGTACCCATTTCACCCGTCAGTTCGCCAAGATTGCCTGTGAAAAACCTCTTATGTTCCCAGTCTAGGCATGCCTTCCCTACGAACTCTGCGCCGTCAAAGTATGCGCCGACACCCATCTCGATACCGGATACGTGCTCCATTAATACGAAGCTGAATGGCTCAGCCGGACGGTGCAAAACCTTTGTATTCATGACCGCGCGCACGTCGGAGCCGTCTGGAAGCCGCCCAACATAGTTGTCATGTGAACTAAAGCCGGGACCGTTAAATTTAAGGACATATCTCGCTTGATGGCGGTCAAGAAATTCATTTGCTGCCGCTAGATTATCGAACTCCGAAATATCTGCTGTTTGAAGTCCAATATCCGCGAGGACCCGTTGTGCAAAAGCACGGTCGTTCTCTAGTCGATCACCCAAGGCGCAACCGCCAATGACATTGAACCCTTCGCAACGGAGATCGTCTTGGAGCTTGCCTCGAGCTTTGGCTACGTTCTCGAACAAGATGATCCCTTGCTGTCCGGCTGCCCTTATCCAGTTGAGTTCATTTTCCCATCTCGGGGTATGCTCGACAAGTCCCGCCATCGTGCCTTGAGCTAACGGGTCCGCGACGGAGACTTTTACCTCATGACCGTCGGCGAGAAGTCTCATATACAAGGCGCCAAGGTCGCAGGTGTCGCCAATCCCCAAGAAGCGCATCGAGATTTCCTGACTATCGAATTCCGAGCTCAATTCTGTAGCGCTGAAAACAGCGGGCTCCACATTCCAGTCGCATCAGCGCACCCTCAGCAATCGCTATCGCCGTTTCCGGATTTTCGGCAACGAGAGGCGCGATAGCTTCCGTGTTCCAAGCGAGCGAATGCTTGACATCGAGCACTGCATGAAGCGCGAAATAGTGCCGGTTGCCCGCCCTTATGCCGAGCCGCTTCAAACCGGCGGATGTCGCGGCGGATCTTGCTGGCGCTGTCATTTCTATAACGCCCAGCGCGCCGACCGAGTGGTAAGCGTAGCGGCGGTTCGCCGCTAGGCCAGCCATCGTATTCGCCAGGCTGAGCGCCTCGGTAACTGTCGTCTCAGTTAGTGGGGTAAGTTCAAGGTGATCCGCTAACGCTGCCAACAATGGGCCATGCATGGCTTTCGGATTGCCTCGGCCCATCTCGTCCCAGTAATTTCGAGCAAGTTCGAGTTTCGGCCGCATAGGAAGTTTTAGCTGCGTAAGAGCCGTCAGATCCTCAAATCCAGCTTCGCCGGCGACTTCCTGCGTCAAAAACCACTTCATCTCTTCCATCGAACATCGTTCGGCCAGCCAAGCAAACAGCGGGTCTTTCTGACCGGGACCGCTTTCCCTTAACTCCTCGAACCAGTCAATAAACTCGCAAGGCTTGGAAGGAGCATTCGCAGCGCGTGCAGCAACTGCCTTGCGACTATCTTCCAGGAACCTTCCCTCAATTATGCTCAACGCAGCAACTTCGGCGATTTGATCTTCCCAGTGTAGCGAGGGCAGCGTTGGATTGAACCGAAGGGCATTGAGGCGATTGAGCTCAAATTGCATTTGCCGCTCGCGGTCCAAAGCGAAAGGGGGAGAACGAATGATATCTAACATTGAGAAGCCTCACTTTTCTTCACGGTTATCAGGACTGCCGCAATTCGCTCGACATGGGCATAATTATCTTCCTCCAACTCCTCGCCGAACACGTCCGGATCAATCTCTTCATAAGACCATGAGAAGCCCTTGGTGGTCGAAAACATCTCGGCAATCGCCAACTTGAATCGATCAAGGCCAGAAACGATTGGTGAACCAGTGTAGAGCAGCAACGTTCCGCCCTGAGCCAGCTTTGTTTTCGCCCCGAACGCTATTCGACGAGATAGTTCGCTGCCGAGCTCGCCGCCTCCGTGCCGGTACGTGCGTTGCATGGTGTCATTGAGATAGGGAGGGTTAGCGACAATAAGGTCAAATTCACCCTCCAATTGTTCAAATAAGTCGCTATGAACGGCTCTAACATTCTGTAAGCCGGCGGCCTCAGCGTTAAGCCCGGCCAGTTGCAGCGCTTTATCATTGATGTCGGACAAAACCAGTTCTAGGCAATTTGAATTCTTAGCTACAACCACGCCACCCGCCCCCGATCCGCACCCAAGGTCCAACGCTCGTCGCAAAAGCTGGGGCTTCGTGAGATGGGCTTTGATCGCCCGTGCAAATCGATACGTATCGGGGCCAAAGAAAACGGCGTCAAAAGAGTTTGTCGGAAACGCGCTATGAAAAAAAATGTCGTCGTCCAGGGAAGACGCTCGAAGCAAACTGCGCCAGCCTGCGCTGTCCTCAACTACGATCCCCCCGCTTATCAAAGCATCGAATAACCGCTCCGGCAGAAGTTGCGGAGCAAAAGCGCGGCTCCATCCGAATACGTCCATCAGCGATTTCGCCCGTTCGTTGCCAGGCCTACCATTAACGCGATGATGTGTTGCCGGAGTTGCGGTGATGAAATGGTACTGCATCTGACGTAAGAACGCGCTGAGCGCCCAAAGTGCGGTGGCGGACATTTCGTTCGTTTGCTTGGTCATAACGAGTAACTTCGCTGAAAGATGCTTGTTCCCAAAATGGAACGAAACCATGGCCGGGCAAGTTGAAGCATTATGACAGAGCAATTATCAAAGCTGGCCCTAAACCTCGATCAAGCCTTTCCTCTCAGCTTGGGACTAAGAGCGCCGCTTGCAATCAAGGATTTTGGTGATCGGGGCAGAGGTGTCGTTGCGATTGAGGACATCGCAGCTGGTCAGCTCGTGGAGAGGTCGCCCGTCCTAATAATACCCCCTGAACAACGTCCAGCTATCGATGCGACAATCATCTTCACTTATGTTTTTATGTGGGAGCATCACACGGTTGAGCAGGACCTATATAAACATGAGGGTCGATCCGCGATTGCCCTCGGCTATACGAGTTTATTGAGCCATTCTGCAACGCCCAATTGCAAATTTGTGCGTCACATTGACGAACTAGTCATTGACGTTTTTGCAAACCGTTTAATCAAGACGGGCGAGGAACTGACAATCGATTACCAGATGACCCTTTGGTTCGATCCGGTCTCCATAGGATAAGGAAATGGATCGAGATCCGTTCGTCGCTATTGACCAGATTCTGGAAGCTTCAGATGGCGACGTGCGGTTGGCAATGCGGACCGTCCTAATCCAAAATATGGAACTGGAAGCTAAGCTTCAAAAGCTGTCCGATTTAACGAAGTCTGCGGGCCCTCGCCCAAACGATCATTCATTTAATTGAGCTCCGGCCGCGCATTCCGACTAAATGACTCCCCCGGTTTCTTGGCGCAGTGCCGCGGCGGGTCTGGTGCTTCTCGTAGTTGTCGTTCATCGGATGCACTAGGGGCCCTACCGTGCGCTCATGTCCAGAAAGCTAAGCCCCGAAAAGTAGCGCACGAACGACAACCACGGCATTTCGAAGACGCCGTCACGCCAGCGTCGAACCCCGGGAGGCGTCATTTCTCCCCAGGGATTTCTTAATATGATCCAGCGGCGCCTTTTATGCTCGCGGCAGCTTAACACCGTATAGCAGTGGTCTTGCACAATGCCGCTGGTTCGATTCGTGCGCGCCGGGGTCGTTGCTACAACAGGCGAACTCGTGGCGAGAATAGACGCGAGATCGCTCCAGTGTTTCTGCTCGTCGTCGGGCGCCAAAAGTCGATGACGCGGCGGCAGTCCTGTGATCATGTGCAACGCCCAATGCGCACTACCTCCCCGGTCTAGCGCATGATATCCACCCAGTGCCGTCGCATACGCTTTTTCGAGGATCGGCCACCACGCGGGTCGCGTGCTCTGCATCAAACCGTTCTGCCCGAAGATGAGTTCCCCCGACGGGCGATAATAGAGCTCTCGATCGACGAGGATGCGCCGACCGCGCCCGGCCGAAAACACAGTGGCTTCGTAGGAGCGCCCACGGGCCTTGAGAATCAGGGCCTCGGGCCGGACGTGAGCCACGGCAGCGGCCGCCGCCGCAAGATGGCAGTTGCTCAGTTCGCCCTGCACGACGTCGCCAGCACGGGGGCGACCATCAAACAGGCGCCCTCTAATCGGCGCCACCCTGAATGCCACTCTGGTCCCTCTGAAAGGCGCGATCTTCGGCAGCCCTTCAGGCGTCGGAGGCGGAATCTCGATCTGTCCGACTTTGATCCATCGCCGGCAGAAGCCATAGATATTCAGCACATCGCCGGGATCCGCGGGCACCATTGTGCGCGGTCGGAAGTTACCCTTCGCGTTGAGTTGAATGGTCACGGATCGTCGGGTCCGCCGGTTAACGAATCTCAATCTGGCCTCGGGCTCCCCAATGGGACGCAAGGTGCTGAAGTTCATCAGCCGAACAAGGCCGTCCCGGGCCAAGACTACACCCATACGAAATATTGCCACCTCGGGATGTCGCGATTTGCCCCCCGCCGGAACTCGCCGCAATGCCCATTCGCCGACGCTTCCGTCGGGACGGCGCCACCGTAGACGGAGAACATCCCGGACGCGCGCGCCCAGCCGGCACTCGAAGCGCCCGTTGTTGTCGGCCCGGGTCAGGCAGCTTGTATCGCAAATGGTCTGCCGAGAGCGAAGAGCCGCTGAGACATTTACTCCGTCAATCCAAGCGAAGGGAGGTGCACTGCCCCGAATAACGGCACCCTTCGACACAGATGTCACTCGAAGAGGGCGCGCGAACCTTTGGACCTTCATGGAAACTCTAGCTTTTCTGTCGTTAAATTTTGCAGACCAGCGCGATGGAATTACTTTCATGATCTGCGGAGGACGTCGCTGAGCCAATTGACCCGAGGACGCGTTTTTGTGGATCGCTGCGAGAGGATAGTTTGTCACACCAGTTAACAGCACTCAGGGAAACTTCCTCTGAAAAAATCACGCACTCCCCTGAAAGGCGGCAGCACGTATCAAAAGGCTTTGCAGTTTGTATGCGCGAAAGATCTGGAACTGACCGCGCGGTCGGTCATTGGATAACGACAATTACGGAGGTCCCGATGTCCGACTACCCCAAGCCGCCCTTCCCTGCCCAGAAGCAACAAATGCCTGGATCGACGGAGGCGATGCAGCCGCGTCCCGATCATGGCGAGACCAGCTACAAGGGGTCGGGCAAGCTGAAGGGGATGAAGGCAGTCATCACCGGCGGAGACAGCGGTATCGGCCGGGCTGTGGCCATCGCCTACGCACGCGAAGGTGCCGATGTCCTGATCGCCTTCCTCAGCGAAACCGAAGAGGCCGCCGAGGTCAAGAAACTCATCGAGAAGGAAAGACGGAGGGCCGTGTTGATCGCGGGCGACCTGCAAGACGCCAAGCATTGCCGAGAGGTGATCAAGAAGGCAGTGGATGACCTTGGTGGTATCGACATCCTCGTTAACAACGCGGCCCATCAGGCCACATTCAAGGACATTGGCGACATCTCAGATGATGAGTGGGAGAAGACGTTCCGAACCAACATCCATTCGATGTTCTACCTGACGAAGGCAGCCGTGCCGCACATGAAGCCCGGCAGCGCCATCATCAACACCGCGTCAGTCAACTCGGACATGCCAAATCCGATGCTGCTGGCCTACGCGACTACCAAAGGCGCTATCCAGAACTTCACCGGCGGCCTGGCGCAGATGCTCGCAGAAAAGGGCATCCGTGCAAATGCCGTGGCGCCCGGCCCGATCTGGACGCCATTGATCCCATCGACGATGCCCGATGATGCGGTCAAGAACTTTGGCAAGCAGGTGCCGATGAAACGGCCCGGCCAGCCGGCCGAACTCGCGACGGCCTATGTAATGCTCGCCGACCCGCTTTCCAGCTACGTGTCCGGGACCACAATCGCGGTGACCGGCGGCAAACCGTTTATCTGATGGCCGGCCTCAAGCATCCCGAGACGCCGGATGGCCGGTATTTCGTGGTCCGCGGCCGGCTTTGGCGGCTGGCCAAACCGGGCCTGTCGTCGGCGGCGCGGTCGGCTCTCGTCAGCGAACTGATGGAGGCACGCAGAGCGGTCAGGTCAGCTAAGCTCTCTGAGGATCAGACCGCGGAAGCCGTCGCTCACCATGGGGTTGATGTCGCGAAACGGAAACTCGGAGAACGTGGCCCCGTCTGGTGGACAGACGGGTCGCCTGATCTTAATAGGCACATGGTGAAGAATACGCCGTATGCCTCATGGTATGCGGACTTGAAAACAGCGGGCCGGCGTGAGCAGCGTGCTCTGTCGCTCGAAGTCAGTTACGGCCGACCGACGTAGCGTTTCCCGCGGCCCGCGAAGCGCCCGTGCGTCAAGCGAGCGATCATATCCTGCTGACAACGCTCGTTGCTTCCGCTTTACCCCACGTGCTCAAGACCGTATTCGACCAGGAACGGCCGGACCGCTTGACGGCGCTCGGACACATGCATGGCATCCCCGTATCCGGAAAGCGGCTCGATGCCTTTCCATCTGGACACGCCGTGCATATCGGCGCCTTGGCTTCGGCAGCTACGGTTCTCCCGTCGGGACAGCGAAATGCCGTCTGGGCAGTCGGATGCGGTCTGGTGCTCACCCGAATTGTGCTTCTCGCGCATTGGACCAGCGATGTTGTCGCGGGCCTGGCTCTCGGCGCCGGCATAGAACGCCTGCTCCGCTTTGTGACCGGCTTCGGACGGCGCTGAACCAAATCGTCCATGGATCGCAGTGAGACCCGGGCGCGGAACCTGAATATCGTATCCACGTTGAAAGCCTATCTCGTCTACAGAAAGCTTGCCATGGCTGTACTTGAGACCTTGAAGAAAGTGGTGGAAAAAGCCACCGGATTGTCGAGACCGGCACGTGAACATATCGAAGGACTCGTCCGTGTTCGGAAAGCGAACGCTTTCAAGTTCAAGGACGATGGCGTAATCCCCAACAATGCCAGTTGGCCGCTGGTACTTTACCGTGGAGCCTTGTCGCTTCCAAACGATCTCGACCCGGCGGCGATCATGGAAGATTTGTTTGGCCGGAATGGCTGGGGTGACTCGTGGCGTGACGGCATATACGACTACGTCCACTACCATTCCCGCATTCACGAGGTGCTAGGAATCGCGAGGGGAAAAGGCACCGTCCGCTTTGGCGGCAACAACGGCAGAACGATCCAACTGAAGGCCGGCGACGTCGCCATTCTTCCCGCCGGCACCGGCCATCAATGTCTCGCTGCGAGCAAGGATTTCCTGGTCGTCGGTGCCTACCCGCCGTCGGGCACTTACCTTGAGTGCACGAAAAGTGAAGACCACGGCCGCGCGCTCAACGATTCCCAAGGTTGGCCGTCCGCGGAAGGACCCCGTTTACGGTTCGAAGGGACCGCTTCTATCGACTGGAAGCCTGCCCGGTGACGTCGATCACCGACCCTATGACCTACATCGCTTTGGCGCTGTCTAACTGTTCGAAATATCTGAATTAAGGACGAACGATGACCGACACATTTGAACGGAAGATAGTGACGCCTGCCGAGCGCGAGGCGCGCAAGGCATTTGGAGAGGTGGAATCCGCCAAACCGATGACACGGTATGAAATTGCTCAGAAGGAATTCCACGACAATCGGTAGCGGTTGAAAGCCCTGAGGCTGGCCCGTGAAGCTGAAGAGAGCGAGGACGTAGCAATCTGACGTCGGCCTCCTTAACGTGAACTCTTGCGGTTTCAATTAATAAACACCGGCGCTTTAGGCGCCGCGTGCAATACCGAGCCGATGATCTTCGTCATGCTAGGGATGTAGCACCACACTATAAAAACGGCGACCGACGCTCTGTGACTGAACGCACGTTGCCTCCAAGGGCCCTGAAAAAAGGCCCCCGGCGAACCGAGGGCCTTTTCACCAGGGGTACGTCCGCCCTAGTGGTGCATGAACACTGCAAGCAACAGAATAATCGACGCCGCGGACGTCGCCATCTCAACCGCATTTGGTCCCGCCCAACTGGTGCGTTTCAAAGTGGTAACCGAAGAACTGAAGGACGTTCGTCAGGATAGCCCGCTGAAGGAAGCAGCCTAAGACAGCCCGGCAGCTTTCTCGGGAATGTTGCAATCCGTCGGCTAGCCTCGCCGCAAGCTTCGGACCGATCTGCACTTTGGATCAGCGGTCGGTTCCGCGGACCGTGCTGCGGCGCAAAACACTGGCGTTATAGTTGGATCCGCGTAAAATCGAATGGGCGCTATCAGGGACCAAAGATGGATGTATTTGCGAGAAACAACGTCCATGTGAGCGGGCGGGGCGACCGGGCCATGATGTTCGCACATGGCTTCGGTTGTGATCAGAACATGTGGCGTTTCGTGGCGCCGGAGTTCGAGAACAACTTCAAGGTGGTTCTCTTCGACCACGTCGGCGCCGGCGGGTCCGACCTGTCAGCGTACGACAAAGCCAAGTATTCCACGCTTCATGGCTATTCGGACGACGTGGTGGAGATTGGCCGTGAGCTGGGACTGAAGGGCGCCGTGTTCGTCGGTCATTCGGTCAGCGCAATGATCGGGATCCTGGCCTCATTAAAGGCCCCGGAACTGTTCGGACGAATGGTTTTAGTGGGCCCGTCCGCGAGGTACATCGACGACGGCGAATACGTGGGCGGCTTCAGCGAAAAGCAGATCGCGGAGCTTCTCGAATTTCTCGAAGACAACCACATGGGTTGGTCTGCCGCCATGGCGCCTTCCATCATGGGCAATCTGGACCGCCCCGAACTCGGGGAGGAGTTGACCAACAGCTTCTGCCGGACCGATCCCGAGATCGCCAAGGCATTTGCGCGTGTCACCTTCACATCCGACAATAGGAGCGATCTCTCCAGGGTCACGGTTCCAACCCTGATTCTCCAATGCAGTGAGGACATCATTGCCTCCGAAGATGTTGGAAAGTTCGTGCGCAGCAGGATTCAGGGCAGTCAGATTGTGTTCCTCAAGGCCACCGGGCACTGCCCAAACTTGAGCGCTCCCGCAGAGGTCGTCTCGGCCATCCGGGCGTATGTCTGAGCTCGGTCCCATCGACGATTACAGGGATCTGTTCGAGAACGCCCCATGCGGCTACCTCACGATCGGATCCGACGGGCGCATAACGAAAGTCAACGCCACGCTTACGGCGTGGACCGGGTTTGAAGCCGACAAGTTCGTCGGGCGCCGCCTTCATCAGTTCCTGAACATGGCGGGTCGTATCTACTACGAAACCCACATCGCGCCCTTACTGCGGATGCAGGGCTTCTTCAACGAGTTCGCCCTCGATTTCGAGACTGCTGCCGGCGAGCGGTTGCCGGTGATTGCGAACGCCGCCGAACGCCGCGATGCCGACGGCGCCCTGTTGTTCACGGCCTTGGTAGTTATCAAGGCGACCGACCGTCGTCGCTACGAACGCCAACTGGTGGATTCCAGGTCGGAGCTTCAGAAAGGGCTCGCCACCGAGAGGGAGACCGCGGAACTGCGCGAGCAGTTCATAGCCGTGCTTGGCCATGACCTGCGCAATCCGCTTGCGGCCATCAGCGCCGGAGCCCGGATCCTGCAGCGGTCCGGGGCGCTGCAGCAGCACAAAGAGCTCCGCGTCCTCGACATGATCAATACCACCGTCACACGCATGTCGGACCTGATCGACAATGTGCTGGATTTCGCCCGCGGACGGCTGGGCGGCGGTATTACTTTGAGCCGTTCCGCCAACCGGCCGCTAGAGCCGGTCCTGGAGCAAGTCGTCGACGAATTGCGAACGGCGTCTCCCCAGCGCGCGATCGAGACCAGCTTTGAGATAACCGAACGCGTCAACTGCGACCGTACGCGGGTCGGACAGCTGGCGTCGAACTTGATCGGCAATGCGCTCACGCATGGAGCGCCGGACCAGCCAGTGCGTGTCGGAGCGAAGACCGAAGGCGGCCAATTCAAGCTCTGGGTCGCGAACGCCGGAGATCCCATTCCCCCGGCGGCAATGGAAAAGCTGTTCGAGCCGTTCTTTCGGGGCGACGTCCGCGACAGCCGCCAGGGCCTCGGACTTGGACTGCATATCGCCTCGCAGATCGCGCAGGCGCACGGCGGGAGGATCGATGTGACGTCCACCCCGGATGAAACGCGTTTTGTTTTCACCAATTGAAGGGGTTCGTCAACACGGAATTTTTCTTTGGCCCAAGCTCCCGCGTCCTCTCCAATATCGGACGCGGAGCAATTGGACGCCGCTGCCGATCAGGCAATCGCGGCGTGCGGCGGTGATGCGCGCGAAGCCGTGAAGGCGTTCTTGGTTGCGAATGAATTTCTGGAGCGGGAGATTGAAGCGAGTGTCTCGCGTGGATATTTGCGTGGTGTGAAGCACGGGAGATTTAGGACCTACTCCGGTTAGCAAAGGGCATTCTTTGATGGAGCCGACAACTCGTGAACCTACTGACGCGGAGGTGATTGCTGCACGCAATGCTCTAGCGCAATGGCAAACGCCAGAACAATTCCAGGCGAAGGTTGCTTCGTTTGCTTCGTTGATCAAATCCTCCACTCTATTCAACAAGAACAGTGTTGGCTTTTTGCTGGACGCAATCCCGATTGCGGAATTTTCCAAAAATCGAAACATCGAGTCTCTGCGGCTTGCTCAACAAATAGAGCAGTCGAACGACGGTCAGTTTCGAAATTCTGGTAAGGCAACAAACATTGAGGTAACCGAGGTAATGGAGCCCGGCCGCCGACGCGGCGACGAATACCGCAACTGCGGGACAGCGGAAGACAAAACACACGATTTCGATCCGAATTTGGGCAAAACTATCGCAACTGAGTTATCGAAAGGAATTAAGAAAAAGGCCGAGAAAAAATACGCGGCCAAACCGCTACTTTTAGTTTACCTAAACATCAGCACAGGCGGGCGTCTTGGGAATGAGGTTGAAGCGGAAATCAAAAAGCTAAAGGCTGATTATGCTGACACCTTCGCCGAAATATGCGTGCTGTGGGCGAACACACTTTATTAGGCGCTCCAAGGGTAGGACGAAATGTCAGCCGGAATAACTCCAACGCGTGAGGTTCAATATCTCGACACGATAAGGGCAATTATCACCTCCCCACGCGTCAGGCGGTTTGTTATCGGCTACACTTCTAGGGGCGCTTGGAAGAGGTTCGGCGGATATAGAAAAGAAGGATGTAGTCACCTTGTAGTGCTGGCGGACGCACTCACTTTTTCACAGGCCGATTATTTGGAAAGAACCTTACAGGCCCGAATTTGGTCGGACGCACCTTCCAACCTCTTTAAAAAATATGATCCCGCTAGGCGCAATAAGAAGGGCTTTTATTGGCGCGCCCATACCATATAAGACGGCTCTAATCGAAAGTAACAACCATACTATATATCTCGCCTGGTGGGAGTAACCTTTCGGAGCGACCAGCATGGCAAGCAACCTCCTCAAGAACCGTATCGTGATCGAGATCGCTCACGAATGTTTGCAGTTAAGCAACAATGGGTTTTCGAACGTCCGATTGAGCGGGAAAGTGGGGACCTTTCCAGAGGTATATGCAACGGCGGTGGATACGAACAGTGGCGTCGATTATCTCGTTGGCATGACTGGAAGATCAGAATCAAAGGACAACGGGGATTGGGACCCTCTATTCAACATGGTCCGCACCGAGGATGACCGTACGCGAGGTAAAGCGCTCGCTGAGGAACTGAATATGGTCACGGCTTTTGTAGCAATTGCGTTGCGCAAAACGGACTGCAGTTACGCCGCGTATTTTGGCGAATGGGCAACACTTGGATTTCCCAGAAGTATCCCGATGCTCATGGGGGAGCGCTCAAAATATCGGCAGCTAGCTCCTTATACCAAAGATAAAAGAGTTGGGACGTTTTTCTCTTAAGCGCAATTGCTTTCGTAGATGGCTTGGCTGCTGCATGTGACGACGGCGCGGACAATTTGTTCCGGGCAGTCCTGATACCATCCGAAAATGCCTTCAAGACTGTAAGGCTTTTCGACTTCAGGATCGCTCGGCAACTCGCCCGCAACCATCAACACGAAAGAACCGCATGCCTTTCGGAGCATGCGGTCCCGCAGTTCGTATCGTATTCTTCGCCATTCGACCGCTGTGCAAGCACGCCTCGTCCGTCAGTGGGAGAAGTGCCGATTTCGGCTCCCAACGCCTTATTTGCTTTCCGGCACCGGGTCAGGCTTGATTGGGATAGTCCTCACCGTATTCGGAGCCACAGGATTGTAACCGTTCGTTCCGGCCATTAACCCGGGAATATTGCGGCACTCCATCGAGTAAACGAGATCTCCTTTTGACGTGCGGCCGGTTGGCTGGCACACCGGTTCTTTTACGGCGCTGTCCTGCGCAATCGCTGGCGATGACGATAGCATCGCTATCACGATCAGTTTTCTCATCTCAATATTCTCCGATACGTCAACCTACAGCACAAGGCCTAACAAACCGCCCACGGTTTGGTTGGCATTGTGGCATGTTGGCTAAAAGGACCAGCCCTTGCCCCGTCGGAGGGGACTAAAACTTATATGCGAGACTCTATCGTCATGCGTCCAGATGCGATCACCTTGCCAGCAAAAAGGCCAATTGTTCGGTCGCGATTGAACTCCGAAGGTCATCAATCTGATGCGAAAGCATCAACACGCTCGACTTCAAGACTTCAACAGTCGAACCCTGAAATCGCGAATATTCGAGCCCGGCGATTCTCTTGTTGAATGACGCCAGCTCCGAATGAAGCCGCTCGATTTCTTCATTGTGCTGATCCGCTCCGACCGCTTTCCAAACCTTTTGTGCTCTCATGATGCCGTCCCCTGTACTACTCACGCATCCGTGAATGCATTTTGTGGCAACAAAAGGAAGCGAGCAAGTCCGGCATGAGGCTGATTGGTGGCTTATCGGGTAACTCCTTGAATCGATCCTCCCGCAATGCGTTCTGTGTTTTGAGTGGCGCGGCTGCAGCGTCGCGACGCGGAAGCGGTTTACGAGTGCGACTTAACCCGCACCACCAACTTCTCAAACTGCCTTTCAATTTCCCTTTGCTTAGCAGCATCTCGACGGAAGATGCTGATCAGAAAGGAGCTTTCTTGCTCCTCCGGGAGAAGCGTCATTCGTATCGAACTCCACGGCGGCTTAGCGCTGCTATGCCGTCATTCACTTTCAGGGCAGCGTCGTAACAGGCGCGTGCACCGTCTTCGATTAATTTCGAGGGAGCGTCAGCAACGATCGCGCCAGCCGATCCAGCCAGTGACCAGAAGCTCTCCGATGGGTCCTTGGTGTCCCACGAGAGGTTGATATCAGGACCATCAGCGGGTGAGGATGCAGGATCGCAGCCGATCGATAGCCCGTCAGACACACCGTCGTGGTGCAGGTAAACCGTCATAGAGGTTTGCCGCTCTATCGTCGCGCCAAGCTTGCTGACGATCTGGACGGCTTTGGCCTCGCAATCATTGGCCTGCGCTTGAGTGCAGGCAAAAAAGACCAGTGAACAGCAAGATCAGCGTCGATAATCGCATCGTCATATCACGCACTCCAATTACCGATCAGTTTGCCTTTCGCGGCATTAATACGGTGCTCGGTACTTTATAATGAAGCCTGGAACCGCAGGATCGCCCCCATACCGCATATTAAAGCGTAGTCTGGAGGATCAGGCAAAACTTTTGGCCGGACTGCGCTCTAACGAAGCACCGCGTTCATTCATCAAAGCGATCGCGCGAACGCCGCCTATTTTATCTCCGACGGAAACTAACGTTCTGCTTGTGGTTGTCCGCAATTACTTCAACAGCGGACAAGCCGCGTTCAACTCTGATGTTCGAAATGTGCCCAACAGGAGACAATAGTGGGAGCGGATTAAAGGACCGATTGCGCGCCATTCGTTGCCATAGGCATTGCTCGCGCGCATCAGCATCGAAGGTAGCGCGGCTTCTTTCTGGACACGGAGATGCGGCCGATTTTTGCTGGTGGGCTCCCTACCTACCAGCCGAAAATGCCCTTCAGGCCAGCATACACTGAGCCGCCCGCCGTCACTACGATGCCCACCAGCGGCCCTACCGTGCGAAGAAGATCTTGAATAGCGCGCGCTCGGCGTCGAAGCTGCTCCTCGCCGACATGCTGACCAAGCACTCCCGCAATTACATAGGCGACAGCGTTGGGCTTTCCGCCTTTCGTCATCGTTTTCGGCAGCGCATCTAATATGAGGAAGCCGAGAATGTTACCGGTCAAGTACGCAAGTGCAATGCTCGCAGTGTACTCGATCGCCTCTCGCCATTCGACCCAAGGGCCGGGAACGATCGGCACATCATCATTAAGGCCGGTCACCGCGAGCATGCATGCGACGGCGAGTGTCGCGGTCAGAGTGCCGACAAGAACGGCGCCGCTAAATCCGATTTTCTGACGGGCGTAAAGCATAAAGCCGAATGGCAACGGAATGACGACCGACGCCACCCTCAGATAAAGCGGTGTGAGATTCAATAGGATCGTGACAAGAACATGAGCCGCAACCAACAGCACGATTGGTACGAGCACGCATCCAATCGTATGCCTTAGAAAATAACGGACTGGGAAACGTATCCGCTCAAGCCTGGCGTTAGTTTTGTCAAGTTCCCGGCGCAACCGATCGAGATCAGAGACGATTTCGTCGATTTCGAGCATCAAAGGGCGTACGATCCGCAAATCACGCGAGCAGTGCTTGCACGCTATGGCTTCGTCCTTAATGGTTTCTGCACAGAACGGGCACTCCATCAGACTGATTTACTTCTTGTGCGGTGTGTGAGCCGCTCAATTTCAGCCTTCGCTTCCATTAGTGCGAGCCGCACAGTATCGCGCTTCCGGATAAGATTGTTACGCTCGGCAACTAACTCGTTCGGGACGGCAATATCGCGGCCGCACGAGCCGCAAACCGACGCCTCCGCGGTAGTTTCCTTCAAACAAAATGGACAGGTCATCCGTGCAGCCTCAGGGCGCGACTGTCAGCAAGAAAATCATACTCCGGGTGCGCCCATCCAGATCCTTGATGTCCATTCGCAACATGTGGTCGCCTGCCGGAAGCTGGGCATCTGGGATGTCGATCCCGGCCGCCTGCGCAAAGGGCTTAACCCGGCTAGTCAAATCGACGCTCGGCGTCTTCAGATAGGTCAATTTGACTGAGTCCGGGTCGATCTTTGCGCCACCGTACGATACAAATTTGACTTGAAAATGCATCGGCGAATGACTGGGCTCGCCGTCAGTGACAAATTCGATTTTCGGACCCCGGGTGACCCCTCGCCGGTCAGTCGGAACCGCTCCCTTTAATGGCGGCAATTTTGCCTCTTCCTCCGTAATCAGGACCACACCGGCGAAAGCGGGAAGTGCCGCAGGCATCACGCTCGCAGCACAGATCAAAACCCATCTACAACAGCGAGCCCACATAATCGTTCTCCTCCTTTGCACCATGGCTTTAGCGTGCCCCATCGTCGCCGATGATAGAACAAGGTGCCCAAAACGACAGGTGGGCATATGTAAATTCGGTTTGCCGTCGGCGCCGACGTATCCGGAGCCATCAAGCTAATGCCCATCATGGCCTGCCGCAGGGCTTCGCCCTAATTTTGGATCGTCAGCCTGCCGCTGGAAGAGATCGGTTACCAACTCCCGCTCATAAAGTGATTTGCGACGGAAGTTTCCGGGGTCGTTGTTCGCACGATGCATCCGTACTTCCTGTCGATCGTTGCGTTGATTGTTTGTCGCCTGCGGCGGCGAGGGCCGAGACCGTCGATCGTTAATGACAGTCACGGCAGGTCCGTCGCTACCTACATCTCTTAAAATAGCTGTAGGTGTCCGGCGCGCGCATCCAGATAAACTCAGTCGATAAACCACCATGTCGATTGATCCATTGGCGGATGTCGGCAGGATAGGCCCCCCATAACGTCGCTGTCGCGTTTTGGCGATGAGCGAGGTGAAAGCCGAAACTCGCGTCGGGCGTGACACAAATATGGCCGCGAGGGATATGGCCGAGCAATACCGTGCATGCCGACTGGCATGGTCCAACGATGCGAACGTTCACACCGCTCGCAGCCCGCCCCGACCAGAGCGAGTCGTAGTCAGAAACTCGGCCGCCATGACTATCCGAAACGTCGATTGTCTCCGCCCGCGCTGGACAGGAAGCGAAAAGGAGGGCAACGATGGGCAGGAAAAAACACCGCTTCATTGGCCGATTTTCCTTCTTTTGAGAGTTAGTCGGTGCGTGTTCGCGAGATACATTGACAGATGCTTAACAGATGAACTTAGAGTTTATGTTCGCTGTCGTGTGACGTTTTTCCTCATTATCAGAACATGCGTTGCGGGTGGCTTTTCTGGTGGTGCAATTGCGAGAGCCGAAGAGGCCAGCACGGCCTAAACAAAATCCAAAACGCCCGATTATTGAAAATCTTTCGACCAAACACTCACCGACGCCCACCGTCACCAATGATAGAATAGGGCGCCCAGAACAATGGATGGGCGTAGGTAAATTCGGTCTTTCCATCAGCGCCGCGATATCCGGATCCATCGATCATTGCCATCATCGCTTGGCGTAGCGCCTCCCCTCGCGTCATTTTCGGGTCATAGGCCTGGCGTTCAAAAAGGTCGGTCACAAGCTCTTTCGCCGATTGAGAATGCACAGACCAGTTGGTCACCAGCAGGGCGCGCGTCCCAGCATAGAAGAAAGCCCGCCCGAGACCAGATGCCGCTTCCGCACCGGCGCCAGCTCCCGCACCGGTATTACACGCCGAGAGCACCACCCAATCGGCGTCAAGCTTGAGCGCCAGTATTTCCTCCATGGTCAGCAGCCCATCGCCAGGCACGCCGGCGACGGCGGGAGCCGAAAGCGCCAGCGCCGGCTGTGTCAATCCGTCAAGTTCGCCAGAAACAAGACCATGGGTCGCAAATACTAGGACCTTGAATCCCGAAAGGTCCATTGTCTTGACAACCAACTCATTAGCTTCCTTATGGAGTTTCAGAACCTTTGAGGGGTCGGCCTGCAAGGCCAGAGCAATAGACCTTAGTTCGTCTGCGGTGTCCGGCAGTCGCGGCAACATGCCGAGTTCGGCGCTATCGACGCCTTGAAGCTGAGGACTAGATCGACGCTTGAGAGGCACACCACGCTTCACAGCAGCGCCGACGTCTGCGAGCTTGGTCTGGACTTCCGCGTTCTCGGCATCGGCCGCCTGCTCTGCATTGAAAAACGGATCGCCGAAGCCAACCAGCTCTAGGCGGCCCGATCTGCCCGGTGGCAATTGTCGCAGAGTACGCAAAGCCGCCGATGACGGCACCGTCGTAACCGCGTGCGTACGCCCTAACCAAGGCACGGTGCGGTAACTCGAAAACAGCGGTTCGTCGTCCACCTTGATCTCTGCGGGTGCGGTCGGCAACACAGACAGCGGCAAAAGACCAAGTGCGCCATTTGTGACCACGATCAGGCTGTTCGATTGCTTCCAGCCAGCCTCCACCGGCTTGAGTAGAAGTGAATACAGTTCATATCCCAACTTCAGATCAAAAGGCGGGATTTCCGACACCATCGTTGCTTGAGGCTCCAACGCCTCGCGCAGCTTGCCCACCCGGCGCTCGACCTCGCCGCCCGTCGCATCAATTTCTGCGAAGGCGACGTTCCCCTCCTTCGGCACAGCCCAAACAAAACTTGCCACTCGTCCAAAATAGAACGACAGCAAGGCCTCGCCATCGGCAAGCGACGCCTTGATCTGATCGACAGTGGGCGGCTTCGGATCGATCAAATCCACGTAGTTAGGGTAGCGTAGGATGATCTCCTGTCGTGCTCTATCGCGCTCATCGGACAAATTCGCAACCGTCGCAGTGATATCTCTGATGCCCTTGTCATCGCGCTGATCCGACGGTAATGCGAGCGCATTGTTAAGCGTACCGAGCTGCGCGTTCACTTCCTTGCTCAGATCCTGTTCCTTGCGGACTAGCTCTGCCATTGCGGGATCTCTAACAACCATACGAGTGCTCGAAGCCGCAAGTGCTTGTTGCACCGAATGTCCACGAACAGAGTCGGCAAGCGAAAAGGTTTCACCCAGAATTTCGTCGGACGTACTCTGCGCACCTCTCGACAACAGTCCGATGTAGGTCTCAACGATGTCCTGAAGGCTCAGGTTCCGCAGCGCCACCGTCGAGGTTTCGTCGTCGTTAGCGTTTTCGCGTGCCGCTGCTACTAAGACCGGAATGGCATTCTTCAATTCCTCAATCGCCTCGGCATTCCTTCCCGACTTCGCCAATCCTATGCCAAGCATACCTCGAGCTTCAGCGGTGTCGATGTGATGCTCGCCGACTTTGGCGATCTGGCGCGTCACCAACTCCTGTGCGGCTGCAATTCCCGCAGTGATCTGCCCTGAAGCATAGAGCGAGGTGATCCGCGGGCCATTAAGCTCGAAGATCTGTCGTCGCTGAGGATCCCAGCTGCTGATCGCCTGGTCCAGCTCTTTGTAGACGGCTCCGGCTTCCTCGGTCTTGCGCTCTAAAGTTAGTACAGCGCCGAGATGCGACAATATTTGCGCAGTGACCATTGAATCGCTAGCGACGCCAACCGTGCGATTGACCTGTATTGCCGCGCGCACGAGCTTTTCCGCCTCATCGTAGCGACCTTGTTCGACCAGGATATCAGCAAGCCCCAAAATGAACTTGGGCGTGTCGGGATGGTATTTCCCCTGGTCCTTCAGCCGAGCAAGCAACGCGCGCCGTGCGTCCGTTTCTGCTTCAACGAGTCGGCCCTGCTTCGCTTTCATCCGGGCCTCATTGAGGATCACGCTATCCAGCCCCCGCAGCACAATAGTCGCCGACGTCGGGTATTTTTGGGACTGAAGGCTTTCGATCGAAGCGCGCCGGCGCTGTTCCGCAAGCTTGTATGACGCCTCCGCATCGCGAAACTGGCCTCTCGCCTCTAATAAAATGGACCGGTGAAGTTCAATATCCGCCTCCCAGTCTTCACCTTGCCTGCTGTACTGCCTTCGGACGTCCGGGTTATCACTTGTTTTGTATTCCTCAATCACGGTCGTGCTGCGACGCAAATAGTCTTCCGCTAGCTCGATATCACCCATCTGTATAAGACTGCCGGCTATAGATCGATTAATGCCGAATTGATAATTGCGTGCAAAAAAATCACTGGCGGTCTCCGCTAGTAAGCGAGAAAAAATCGCTAAGGCATGTTTAGGATCGCCCGCACCTAAATATTGGATCCCAGCGAATTTCTCGAATCGTCCGAGTAATTGTAAATTGACGGCGCCACGAGCGATTTCTACTGCTTGGTCGGCGTCTGCGATGGACTCTGCCAGTCTTCCGAGTTGAGCACGGGCATTGCCGCGGTCGTAGTAGAACTTGGCAAGCTCCTCGCGAGAGCCATTCCTCGGCGGTTGAATGTCAGCGGCGTTCTTAAGCCCTTCGATCTTCTTGAGATCGGGCTTTTCACCGTCAAGAATTGCCGTGATGTCAGCTATGGTTCGCGGCGGAGCGATAAATGCAAGCGGCACGGCGCTGCCAGTCTCTGGCTGCGCGGAGTTTTCCGAGGGGAATGCAGAGGTGAGATCTTCTCGGGTTTGCTCCCATGACAGAGCCGAGGAACTATCCGTTCCGATCGCCACCGCTGAAATGGCGAGGATCGCAGCCAACAGCAAAGAAGCGAATTTTTGAAAAATGGACAACTCAGTTGAGATCACGCGAAGATTTGTCATACGCAGTTCCCGTCGCCGACGGCCTTTCATTGATCCCAACAAGATGCGTCCATCCGAATTGCCATTCCAGGGCAGCAATGTAGCGCGCCGTCTAGGCGTCCCTGGTGTCCCCCGAAAGGGTTACGATGGCAGGCATCGCGTGACGGAGCGCGGCGCGGCACCAAGATGCATTCTACGCGGCCACCGGCGATGCGGCAAACCTCTAGCGCCCAATTGCACCGGCAACCTGAGGCGCAAGAGACTCCGCAAGCATCCGATAGCCGTCTGGCGTCAGATGCTGCCCATCAGGCTGGTGAGGCAATCCACGCAGCATACTGTTCCCGAGCATGATCACCGGGACCTTTCGCGCAGCGAGGCGGCTTTGAATGTCTGACGTGCGATCCATCGAGCGCTTACGTCTATCGTTTCCGCCGGGCTGCAAAATAACTGCAATCGTTCCGTTTGGTACGGCCCGGTCCAGTCGGTTCAGCATCCCTTCTGTAGTGTCGCCATTAATGCCGGCGTTCACTACTCGGATGTTGGACCCTCTCGCTCGCAATATTGCCTCAAGCTGGGCAGGATAAGCTTGACTCCGAGCGACGCCCTTGCCGTAAGTATTACTCGCGCCAAGTGCCACTACCGTGGTCGCGTCCGCCGTCCCCCCGATAAACAGAAGAATCCCGAAGATAGCCAATCCAACGAACATTGATCGATGAGCGCGAATTTTCATTTTGTCGCTCCGCAAAGAAAAAATTGATTGGATAATACCATTCCATGCTCGCGGCGCGTGCTGGACCGGGGTCGTGCCGTCCAATCCATCGTGGGAACGTCGAGGAATGCAGCGCTGAATCATCTTCGAAAGCGGTTCGGCATCTTCCAGCCTCCGTGGGCTAGAAGCGACCCGAAGTCTCCGCGCCTGTTCTTCGCTCATGCATCCATTCCTCGATTGAGGAAGCCGACAATCACGCTAGCAGGGTGCGAAAGTGAAGGGAAGTTCAACTTTATCAACAAGAGCGGCCTCGAACTGACTTCCGAAATGAGTCAAACTGCGATCTACCAGCCCGATTGGCCTATGTCTGCTTTGCCCCTAAATCCGGAAGTCCGTGGACACTAGCGCAAGTCTCCGGTGCAGCGCGCTGGCGATAATAGTGTTGATCCGGTCGGCATTCGGGGGCGCTCGTTGATCAGGGCTTCCGCGACGACAGCGACCCTACTGAGATTGCACGCCCGGAGTCGCGCCCTCACCTCGTCGATCACGGCTGCGCTCTAGTTTCCTGAGCCCGTATCGAACCGATGCCGTCGCTGGACGAGATATTGCTGCTCACGCCCTCGTGATCACGACATGCAGAAATTACGATTTTTGAGGTACGTCCAAAGTGCGCAAATGGGCTGCACGCTTCGATCATTCAGGATGACTATCGAATTGCAGAAATGCCTGTCGTTATTGACGCAAACGGAGCATGAATGCGCGCTGATGGGGTGAAAACAACGTTCTATTCTCTCGCTCTCCCTTACGCGCGAAGAGGATGCATTTGGTGCTGTAGAATAAATTGCGCATGCTGCGGTGTTCGCTTCCGATGGCACAGCAGCTTCGATCTCCTTTAACTCCCATTGTCATCGCCCGATCCAATTTGAAGCGCCTCCGTCGTCATCACTTAGAGGTACTCATAGGGTTAGCGTGAGCGGTCGCCAGATGGGTAGCGCTTCGAACCCTAGACGCATGGACGGCGCTATCATTAGCCCTGCAATCGATCCGTGGTTTTTGACTTGCCTGAAGCAGCTCGTTCTGTGCATAAATCTTGAAATATGAACAAATTTCAGCCTCAAAGTTTACCGAGGTTGCCGCTGTTCATAAATTAGGTGCGAAAGTGAAGGTTGAAATGGCTGTTTTTGGGTATGCCCGAGTCAGTACCGACGGCCAAAGCCTCACCGCACAGGTTGCCGAGTTAAAGGCCGCCCATTGCAACCGTATTTTCCAAGAGAAGATCTCCGGCGCGCGATCCGACCGCAAGCAACTGACCCGGCTTATAGCTGGGCTCGATAAGGGCGACATTCTGGTGGTGACTCGGCTGGATCGCTTGGCCAGATCGACGCGGGATCTTCTAAATTTGCTCGGTGCTGTTGCCGAGAAGGGTGCGGGCTTCAAGTCGCTGCGGGATAGCTGGGCTGATACGACGACGCCGCACGGACGGTTGATGCTGACCGTGTTGGGTGGACTGGCAGAGTTCGAGCGTGAATTGATCCGTACCCGCACCGGCGAAGGACGGCAGCGTGCGATGGCCAGAGGCGTCATCATGGGACGCCGGCCGAAGCTGACTATTCACCAGCGCCGGGAGGCGATGGCACGTCGGGAAGCCGGCGAGGTGCTGACCGACATTGCGCGGAGCTTCAACGTGAGTCATTCGACGATCAGCCGTCTGAGTTAGGCGGCTCGACGTTGGATCGTTCGGCAAAGGGGTGAAGCCAAAAGCAAGGGCGGAATCGTCGGTGCCGACCACCTTTCGCGACCCAGAAAAATTCTAAAAAAATTCCAAAAAACGCAACTTGGTGGCTTGCATTGACAGGCTAATGGTGCGGTTCAAGCGAGAACGGCTCGGCACACCGGCAGCATTCAGAGGGGGCGCGGCCTCGTTGGCTGGCTTGGGGGCTAAAACGAGGCCGCGCTAAGGCCGCGTTCCTGTCAGAAGAATCGGCCATCCGATGAGCATACTCGCTTCAAGGTAGCCGGCCCGAATAGGAAGGTTGCGATACGGGTAACTTGTGGGTGAGCTGTGGATAAGGTCGTTGCTGCGCGTCCGGATAAAGCACGGCCGGCCATCGGGCTGGATCATACCGACGCCGGCCGCGCTAGACCGCAGGTGTCAGGATTCCTGTGATCGGCCCGACGCTTAACGCCGAAGAACGGTAGAGGGTTCCGGATGAGCGATGTGGTGAGGAGACAGTAGTGTTGCAGAATGAAGCGCGGCCGACTGGAGGCATTGCTGGACTTATGCCGGCCGCGCTGGCCGACCCTGAAGACCGCCAAGTCCCGAGGCCGACTTGATCGATCGTAGCGATCGGAATGCCGACTGCAACCGTCGCAAATGGGAGGGTGCATGGCCAGCGCGTCATGGGGGACCGATGGGAAGCCGGCCCGCGGACGAGACGATGGCAGGGTCATTTGAAGTGCCCCCGCAATTTTCCCCATTCAAAGGAGGCCGGTCCTGCCATCCAATTCAAGGCATCAAGCTCGGTCTTGAAGCCACCGACGATTTCTTGATTGCCGTTACTATGGGTTACCAGAATTTGCCAATCCGCCCCCGCCTTAACGGGCATTGCAAACATGGGATGGGTCGATGCAGTTGCCATCCACGCAATGTAATTCCGACCGATCCATTTTCCAGCCCGGAAGCCTGCCGCCGTCAAAATCACGTCGTTGGATTTGAATGCCCAAGCCAAGGAATGCATCGATGCTGCTGGCCTTGCTTGGCGCCCGATCACCATCGGTAAGTTTGCGATCTCGCCTAGCAGTCGCACGCGCGGAAGCCAAGGCGATGCTGACTGATGCTGATTATCAATTAGCCGTCGATGCGGCGTTTGAGATGAGTGGTCTCGCCAGCTCATCAGCCATGTGCCGGCCGATGTCGTGTGGAGATGCGACAAATACCGCGATGATGCAGAAGCGCGATCGGCCGGTTTCCGGGCCTGGCCGACCGCGCTGGCCGATCCCGTCAGGCCGCCACAGCCCCGAGATCAACCAGCAACATTCTAACGGCCGCCGGGCGCAAAGCAAAACGGCCCAACCGGGGGACTGGCTGGGCCGTTATTGCTGGGGACGCAATGTCGCGGGACGGCGACCGCATGACAACACGGTGGCGGCTGGATGGTTTCGCGCTGCAAGTCTATTTTCGGATGTGAACTAGATCATAACGGCCGCGGGTCCGCCGGCACATAACCGGAGTTGTCGGAGGACCTCACCATGACCCGAAAGTCTGATCTAAGAGTACCCGAGTGGCTCACGATGGACCTGATGGTAATTTGTGTGCCGATCGCCATTATCGGGCTGGCCGTATTGGTTGCGATCTGAGACGTGGCGCATCATTCAACGACAATTCAGTTCAAGCATCCGCAAGTGCCGTGAAGGAAATTCAAGATCGGCCGCCCACCCTTCCGGTTCCGGCTTATCGAGTTGGTCGCCGGCTCGCCGTCACAGCGCAGCATCTCTGCGGTTACGTAACCGTGCTCCTCCAATTCGAACCGAGCGAAAGCCTCGATGTAAACCTCGCTCTCTTCGCTCGTCTTCAGGCGTACGCCGTTAATCCATCGCTGGCCGTCTGCGGTCGTAGCTTCGACGCGCCACGAATAACCCTGCGGCGGCTTCCGTAACGCGGCCAGCGCGGCGGTCTTGCTCAAGGGGCCTGCGTTGGCGATGACCACGGCGCTCTCACCCATGGTGAGGCCGGTCCGGGGTAACCGATCTTCGGGCCGACGGATGTGGCGAGGAGACCGGCCAGGTTTCCGTTATCGGCGAGGCGATTTCGCCGCGACCCCAGCAATGGGACGGACGCGGGCACCATCCATTCCGAGATCAACGTTCCTCCCCGGACAATCTCCTCTGTCTTATAGACAGAGGAGAGTTTGTCTCGGTGGTCGGATAAACGCAAAACAGTGACAAACCATGACATCTCGGGACAATGTCCCAGTCTGTCCCGGTGAAATCGGGGTGTTTGACGACGATTTGGCGCAAAACCGAGGTGTGTCGCAAAATTGGATCGCGACAATGTGCGGGACATCACACAGCTAATCCAGGTCACGTTTGTCCCGGTCATGTTCTCGCTACGTTCGGATTTCTGAGTGTTAGTCATAGGCCACCCAGACGAGATCATCGAGGGTCCCGATCTTGCTTTTGTTGGCCAACGAGAGCTTCACGCGATTGAAGGCTTTGCTGAATGCGCTCACGGAGTCGCCGTTGGACAGACCGCCGCGCTTGCAGGATATCCGCCAAACATCGACCGAGACCACCTTAATTCCGCGCGGTAACCCGAGGGTCACAGGCGCGTCTTTCGACCCATCGTTCAGCGCGCTGTAGAGCATCTCCATCGCCCGCTGTTCGGTGGGCGAAAGCTTGACTTTGCTTTCGGTGTCACCGACCGATCCGCTGCAGTCGTCGATAGCGATGATCATGGTCGTGATCTCGTCACCGTCCTCGTCCACGCCGAGCACCACCTCCTCGCCCTTGAATTTGGTCATCTCGCCTTCGGCTTGATCGTTGGCCGCGGTGATGGTGGCAAATTTGACCGCGTCACCGGTGATTTGAATCAACAGGTCAACGTCGCCGACCGAGCTGTTAGAGCCTCGCGGCCCCTTGCCTTCATCTTTGCCGGTGTGGTGAACAATCATGACGTGAACACCAGTCTGCTCCTGCACCTGCCTCAAGTGAGCTAAAGCGGCACCCATGGCCTGAGCATCATTTTCATTGCCGCCGCCGGCTGCGATTCCCTTCGCGAGAGTATCGAACGCGGCAAAGCCGATCGGGCGTCCCAGCTTCTTCTCGGCGTCTCTGATGGTGGCCACGATCACGCCTACACAAGCGGGGTGCATCAGGTTGATGAGCTTGCCGACGATGGCGATGGGTAGGCCCGTCAACTTATCTCGCAGCCGATGGGCCGCCATCCTCCGCTTGACCAGATCCGCACGCTCAAAGGCGAAGTACACCACGCCCGCGGCTTCCTTCGATTTGTTGCCGCGCCAGTCCGTGCCGGCGGCAATGCTGATAGCAATGTCCAAGACAAGTGCGGACTTGAGTTTTTTGGGAGGAGCGACAAGCATCGACGTTTCGCCCTTCGCAATCGCATTCTTGATCATCCAGTTTTTGTTGACGACCACCTCAACGTCATCGAACAGCGTCATCGCCAAAGGAGCCGGGCCTTGTATCGCCGTCTTGGCATTGCGGGCGTCGGCGATGTTGTGGATTTCGGCACCGGGAAGCACAGGAGGCTTCGGTTTGGGCTCTTGTCCTTTCGCCGCCAGCTTCTTGCGCCAGGTGGCGATGTCTTTGCGAATCGTCTTCTCCTCCCGATTCCAATTCCAACGCTTGCCATAGTCGCCGGCGGCCGCCCTGGTCGCAGCCATGACTATCTCGACAATCTCGTCGTCGGAATGGCCACTATTGATCATGGAAGCTTCGACAGAGATCTGCGTCGGGTGGATACCGTTATTATCGCCGCCCATGTAGAGCATGGCGTCGAGCGTCGCCTTAACGTCGATCGGTGTTTTGAATCCGAAATCTTTTGCGTAGTCGAGGTAGGCGTCATCCTCGATCGCTTGCCCCGCAGTTATCGAGGCTGGCCGGTGCTCGCGCAGGATAATCGGCGCCGTCTCGGCCAGCATCTCCTCGAGATCGTCGAGGTGATAAGACTTCCCGCTCGATGTCAGAATTTCGACAGGAATCATCTCGCCAGTGAACTTGGAGTTATGGGTACCAGGCAAGCGCATGACCCTGGCAATCTCGCAGACATTGGTATCGCCGCCGACCAGATCGCAGAGCAGTCTGAGGTTTTCCTCGACACGAGACTGCATCGATTGCGCATCAAGAGCTTCTGTTAACAGCCAATAACAATGGATCCCATGCCCTGTGAACACTGTGTACGAAGGCGGGTATTTGAGAGTCGCCAACCGCCGCTCGACTGACACGCGATCCTCAACGATGTCCTTGAAATCGATGTCGGCCCAAAGAAATGCGATTTCCGAGATGTCTTCTTTCGTGCGACCAGTTGCGTCTGGTCTCAACGTCCCGCAGGCGAAGTATGCCGCGCCGCCAGCTTCATCGTACTGCTGAACAAACCTCTCAATCGCAGCAGGATCGCGCGTGTTAAGTTTTTTGAACGGAAGATTGCCGCCGCTATTGGGATATCGGCAGACGTGAACTTCGTGCTCGGTTTTGTTGTTGCCGAACATGTCCGCGATGAACTGCGCTGCGATCTGCGGGCTGAACTGACGGGTCTTGGGCTGCATTTGTGCCGGAAACAGCTCCCGAATCTCGCCGGTACGAGGATCGCGGATGGTGTCGTCTGCAAGGAAGATCACTTCTTTGCTTTTGTAGGGAAGGATAGCCATTTTAACTCCGATCGCGACTACCTGCTGCAGCCGGATTGCTTACGAAGCTCGTTCTTGTGCGGGCGACGAGCAGATGCCTTGGTGACTGATTCGATTTCAGATTTGGATTGCTCAAATCACCGCATCGGCTAACCGAGGGTGGCCCGCCGACCATGACCATGGTCGTTTAACGGTCGCGCCCCGTGGGGCGTCCTGATCTTCGCTTGTCATGGCCGCGGTGCCCCGTAGCCTTCGATCAAAATCATTTCCGAGCCGGCGTCAGCCAACTCGCTACTTAATGGTGAAGGGGCGATCGACCATAAACAACACACTTGCGCAAGTACGGAGCTGAGCTCGAACGATCTGGGAAATGCTGTGACACGGTCATTCGCTCGTCCACGATTAGGCGACGCGCTTCGTGCGTCACGTCACGCCATAGCGGACCGTCTCGAGAAAGAAGCCTTGCCAGTTCTTCGATCGCTTCACAGCATAGCTCGTCAGGCTCACCGGGTTCGCATTCAGCGAGCTTCCAATCGCTCGGCGACATAGCCTCAGGGCACCACCAATCGAACGGTTCGGGCTCGGATTTCTCCCAGATAAGCTCCGCCGCCTCACCGGCGCACGCAATCATGCGGCGATCGAAGGGACTTAGGTACGAATCGGAAAACTCGGCTTTCCCAAGCCATGTTTTCTGATTTCGATGATCGTCTGTCGCGTTCCTGAATATATGCGCCGAGGCGCCTCGGACCTGCCGGTCGCGGTTCACGTGGTCAGCGACAACCACGTGTCCCGCTTCATGGATGGCGGCCTTCCTACGATCGAAAGCTGAGACTCGCGACAAGCTCATGGCACGCGCGGTCATAGCCGCACCGCTCGCGAATATTCGCAAAGCGCCATGTTGGAAACCTTGGCTTCCTTCAACTCTAGGCCAAGTGTGATCCAAAGTTGTTCAGCTTTATCGTGGGTGCTCTTTGCTTTGCCATAAAGAGCGTTCACAGTCTCGATCGAATGCGGCATCGACCGGTGGGTCGTTGCCTTGGTGGTAGTCATCTTATTCATCGGAAACTCCCAGTGCGGCGAGGTTATTAAGATTTCGTGCTCACGATCCCAGCCAAGGGCGCGAGCGAAGCTGTCACGCGACGTACGTGAGAAGGACGGTGGGTAAGGTGGTCGTCTGAATTCGAAGGCGGGGCCTGTTGCCGCGACGCAGTTCGATATCCGAAATAATCCGAATCCCAGCGCGGGCTAAGGTCGCCTGTGGCTCGGGTCAGCCCCGCGCCAACTTGGTGAGCTCATCTGGCAACACCTTATCGATCAGCCCTAGCTCTTTGATAGCCTGGAGCATGGCGACTTGATGGTCGAGCCATCCTAGCGCGGCACTTCTTGTTTCTTCGTCTTCAGCGTGGAGGAAGATCGCGGAGCGCACCATCATTTCAATATCGTCGTCTGATGGGATCATTGGATCACCCCCAGCCGCCACTCTTGAGCCGATTCTTTTGTGATTAGGACCCGTCCCATTGCCCGCTTTTCTCTAGGGCCGGACCCAGCCTCTCTCATGTTATAAAACGTGCCGCGCGAAATGCTGTTTCGCCGGCAGAACTCCTCGATAGAGTAAGCATCGAGATCGACGTCGCGCCCAATAACTTCGTTGATCCTGATCAACGCGGGCGCGTCGTTACTCAGGCGTGTCGGCGATACTGTCATTTTTGGTACTCTCTGATGGTGAAACGCAAAATGCTCCCAAGTCGCGCAAGCGAGGGGAGCTGCAGGTTAATGTGATATGGTGCGTCGGGCATGGCTGTGACTTTGCTGGGGTGCACCCTGAAGATGGCGGAGCACCGAGAAAAGCCGAAGCTGATCGACTGCGTTGACGTTTAGGCGAGTCGGCGTCAGGGGTCAATGGCGCAATCCAGATGCAGTAGCATAGACGCGCCGAATTACTCTCCGCCGTTCACGCAGCAGCCTTGCCTAGTCCGAAATCCGGCAACGTCGCCCTTGTCATCGCATCCGATACGTCGGTGATGAAGGCGCTATAATGCCTCTCGATCTGCTCAACGCTCGTATCGTGGAGTGATGCAACGATCCTGATCGGGATATTCTTCACCAGCATGCGCACGATGCTGGAGTGCCGGAATGAATAAGGTGTGGCTTCTGGATCGACGCCACCGACGAGCTTCGCGATTTCACGAAGCCGAGCCGAACAATGAGCGATCTCATCCAGCACAGGATCATTTGCAGCACGACCGGCAGCGGCCGAACGCAAGATTAGCGCAAGTCGCGGCGAGATCGGCACAGGTTTGTATCCAGGCTTGCGGTTCCTGCCCTTGCGCGAAGACGGCATCATGAGCCGCGGGTTGCTCCTTTCATCCTGCAGGTCGGAAACGCGAAGCCGCAACATCTGAGACTCTCTCGTCCCCGTCTCCGCTAAGACGTCGAAGTAGACGCCAAGCTTTTGCTCGACCCCATAGGCTGCCTGCACGAGCGCGGCAACGATTGCGTCACTCAAGATGATGTTGCACGCCGTCGAACTATTGGGCAGAAGCTTCCACCCCTCCGACCATGCCTTGGAATTGGTGATGCGGGGATCATGCGACGCCGCCAGGTTCATCGCGGCCTTGAATGATTTGCCGATGCGATCAGCAGACGACGCCTTCTTACCGGATGTCACCAGGGCATTGCGCACGCCCTCTACCTCGCCTTTTTCCAACAGCGCGACGGGCTTTTTGTAGAGCGGCGTGTCTTTCAAATGAAAGCGAATCGACGTGGCGCTGTGAATGTTCTGACCGCGTGCAATCAGATCGGCCTGATAGGCGTTGATAGCGCCCTCGACGGTGACCAGTTGTTTGCTGCTGTTATCACTTCGCTTCATGCGGTTGGCGTGCACGAGCGCCTGCGCATAGTTCATTATCGCGCCGCCGTCGGCCGCCTCGAGATCGTCAGCAGTAGCGAACTTCTTAATACGGCTGTCGCCGTTGCCAATGGCTTCGCGAACAACCCAAGCGCCGGCGCCGTCGTTACGCCGATAGCCAAGTGCTAAACCCGGTGCAATCGTCATGAAGTGCGGCTTCTTCTGCACCTTCAATCTGCGCCGGTTCGTTTTGTCGAATGCAGCCATCAGTTTCTCTCTGTGTCCAGTTGGTGTCCAGATCGCGAGCCAAAACCCGGGTGAACAGGATTAGGCAACGATGTACTGTTGTAGAGAGAAACCGCTAATAATCAATAGGTTAGATAGTACGCCGATGTGCACCCATGTCCACCGAAGTACAAAGTTTATCCCTCTGTGGGACGGGATGGACATGGGTTTAGACTGATTTGCGATTTCTGAAAATCAGAATATTTTTTCGGCGAGGACTGGACATTTGAAAGAAGCCGAGCGGGTTTGTTGGTTGATTTGCCCGTCGGGTAGAACGCTCTCCTCTCGTCGTCCCGGCGTAGGCCGGGACCCATAACCACGGGCGTCGTGGGTTAGGCAAGGTCGTCGAACAGCGAACCAATAACGCGAAGCCGCTGCGTATGGGTCCCGGCCTTCGCCGGGACGACACCTGTTGTGTGGCGCCACCGCTAATCCGTCCAAGACAACAAAAGCCCGGAAGCATCGCTTCCGGGCTTTTTTGATTACCAGTAACGGTAGTAGCGGTGCCGCCAAACCGGGCCGCCGTAATATCCGCCGTAGGCGGCATAAGCTCCGGGCCCGTAATATCTCGGTCCGTAACCATAGCCGTACCCGTAATAGCGGGGAGCGTAATACCCGTAGCGGGGATATCCGTAATAGCCGTAGCCCGGTCCGTAGTAACCGTAGGCGCCGATGGCTCCAGCGGTAAGCGCGCCGGCCGCGACGCCGAACGCCAGACCGGGACCCCAACCCCACCCGCGCGCCTGCGCCGGTGAGGTTGCGGTGGCTGCGGCAACCGTGGCCACTGTCGCGAGCACTGCCAATGTTTTCCTCATGCGTACCTCCTCTCGCAAATCAACGAGAGACAACGCGGAAGGGTTTTTTTGGTTGCAGGGGAACCGGATTTCGAATCCGGATTTCGCATCGGCGAACGATCGCCGGACAGAAGCCGCTCCCCTGGATGTGTGTGCTCGGGGGTCACAAATCAACCACCACCCGCGCAACCCGGGGCGTACTTGTATCCCGGGAAACGCCGCCTATTTGGGATTCACTTGACGGTCGAGCCTTCCAGGGTTCCTGTCGCAAGGGCCCTGCCGACACCCCTCGGCAGGGCCTTTCGCTTTTGGCGCTATCGTTTTTTTGCGCTATCGCTTTTTCTTCTTTTTTCCAAAAATGTCGTTCCAGTTATCCTTGTAGGCCTGGGTCACAGCCTTCTGACCTTCGCCCATACCTTGCTTCTTCGGTGCGGCGTCCGGTTTGCTTTCGCTCGTGGGAGCGGTCTCCGCCTTATCTTCGACGGCCTTGGTTTCGACCGACTTGGCTTCGGCTGACTTTGCTTCGGCTGACTTGGCTTCGACAGTCTTGGGTTCAGGAGTCTTGGGTTCAGGAGTTTTGGGTTCAGGAGTTTTGGGTTCAGGAGACTTGGCTTCGACACCCTTCTTTTCGGGGACTGGTTTTTTAGGCGCTACGTCACTGGATTTCTTATCGGCTGACATTTTTCCTCAATGGTATGACCCCTCGCCGCTATCAGCAGCTCCTAAGCCTATTACCACCAATGAGCGGTCTGACGTCCATCACCAGCTGCGGCCGCCGAGCACATTTCCCTTTGCCGGTTCTGTGGCCGACTGCTCGCGCTTAAGCCGGTCCCGCTCGGCGCACATATTGTCGATGTTGGCCAGCATCCGCGCCAGCAGGGCTTCGGCCGGCAATGAATTGATTCCGGCTTTTTGCAAGGTCAGGATCTCCCTGCGCTGGCGGGACACCTGCACGCGCATGCGTTCGATTTCGGCTCGGATAAAGCTGAGGTCTGGCATCGGCTGTCTCGGAAAAATTGGCTTGGGAAATCTTGCCTCATGAGAACAAAATAAGAACACTTAAGCAAGCCCCCTACGAATAGGTGCCCTCCTGACGGAACACCCCAAGCCCGAGATGCTTGGCCCCTGCTCGCCTGGTGCGAGCGGGAGAAACTTTATGAATGCGTGGAGCGATTATTTACGGGAGCAAGCGGTCATTGCGGACCGCTACGCCAAGACGATGACATCAGCCGAGACGGTCAAGGAGTTCGTCGACATCGCGGAGAGCTTTCGGCGCGACGCCGACGCCGAAGACGCCAATCCCACCTACAAACATTAATCGCGCCGCGCCGGAACCAAACCCGCGACCGCGCATTGAATGAGGGAACGTCAGGCGACGCTCAACCCCAAAGGAAAACCCTGTCCTCCCCCGGCAGGGTTTTTCTCTGAGGGGTCTTTCTTGACGGGTCTTTCTTGGGTTGGACGCGTTTTGTTGGCGCGAACCGATCATGGAGTGGGTCATGGACGAAGGTTTCCCGCAGCATACAATTGGCTTCATGCGCCGCAAGCGCGAGAAGGAACAGCAGAATGACCGCGGCGAGAAACCCTCACAGTCCTGAACGCAACGCCGGTGCCTGATCGCCGGCTCACTGCCGCACCGATCATTGAAGAGATAATTAGAAGAGATAATTAAGACTTCACCCGCGCTGATTTGGACGACTCCAATTCGTTCTTTGGGAACGAAATAGAGTCAGATGGGGAACAAAACTATCGTTGCCTGGCGAAGCTCGCGGTGGCGACTTGAGCGCGATTTGAATACAGCGCTGTGAAGGTCGAAATTTCGGGCGTTCCCATCGGGCGCTTGAGCGCGATGGGTCAAATGCCCTGCCCTGCGACCCCCGCTCGAATGTTTTGGCTCGAAAGTCTGCCGGAGCCCCGAGTTTTCGGAATACCCCCAAGAAAATACCCCTGAGAATACCCCGCGTGAAACCAAACTCTGGCTCGCCCGTAGTTCGTAACGGATAAGTGGAGCCAAAAATGTATCTGCCTACCGCTGTCGAACAACTCGCGATCCAGGCCAGATTGAATTTCATGTTGGGGCCGCGCGAATACGACAGATTATTCATCGATTTCGTATGCGGCGAGATCCGGGGCCCATCTGTCCAGGTCTTCGCCCGGAGCGAATACAACGCCAACGAGATTGCCCAGCATTATGCGGCCCACGTCGCGATTGCGATCGAAAGCATCGTCAGGCTCCCGATCCGCTCCGTAAAAGTGCTGCCGAGGAATTATTCCAATTCGCAGACGTGATCGATCGGGGCGCGATACGACCTTCATTCTTTCTTTATGGATGAGGCGCTGACGCAAAAAGGCGCGCCGTAAAAGCGCGCCTGAAGCCGTGAAGGTTTACAAGACCGAGACAAATGAGAGGCGGTACGCAGAACAAATCCGCCTGCGCAATATCTAGCAACAACCAGTAAACGAATGATTCACACGGATTGCGATTATTCGCGTCCACCTGCTCCACGATGTCGCCGCGAACCGGGAGACAGACCGGAGCCTTTAAAACGACGCTCAGTACATCAGCCCGGAATGCAGGATGATGCGGGAGCTGACTCTGGCGAACGCAATGCAGAACATCAGGGTGATGAAGTATTTGTACATGGCAGTCTCCCTTGGCAATTGTCCTCGGCAATTCTCCTGTCGCCGTTTTTACAATCAGCCAATCTCCAGGGAATGTGAGCTACCTCACGCCTGGTTCCAGCGCCCATTCCCCGACCCGGCATATCGACAAAGCTGCCATCGCCGCCCCTCAGGAAAATCTGGCGCCCCTGAATCCCGCACCAAAAATCGGGTCAAACCCGGTGTGGTGAGGGATCACAGGAGGCTACCATGACCCATTTTTTACCCAAGCGTGCCCGCGACGTCTTCGCCCGCATCTTCAATCCGTACCGGCCGGAACTGCATTACATGCGCGGCCCCGGGCCGGCCTGCCTCGCAAAGCAGGCGGCGCAAAGCGCGGGTCGATGAATCAAAACAGTGAGTAGACAGCGGCATGATGCGCCAGTGCGGCACAAGCCGCCGACGGACCGACCGGGCTCTATAAGCCTTGTTTTTGCGCGGCGCGCTCATATCTCAGCGTCATGGAATTGACCCTCATTCAGGATTATGCAATCCAGGCGCGCGTGGCGGCCGTGATCGGCGCCAGCGTGTTTGACCGTGTGTTTGCCGGCGTCAGATTTGCCGAGACGGATGGGCTTCTGCTTTACGTTTACGCCAAGGACGAGAGCGCCGCGGCGGAGATCGAGGACGACTTCTCATCCCTGATCGCGGATATCGCTAGCCGATTGTTGGAGCGCGAGATTGAGCTGGTTGTCGTGCTGCCCAAAGTGCTTCAGTGAGCGAACCGCAGGGCGGCGATCGGTTGACGATCTGCAGGGGAATCCACGATCCCAGCACCGCTGAGACTGGCATGGCCACATCAACGATATAGCGCAGCGGAAGCTTTCTTTCCTTAAAACAGTCCGAGAATAATCGGGAAGATGAAATAGGCTGCGAGGCCGAGAAGGCCTCCCAGGACAAGCCTCGGAGTCCGTCCGTGAACCTTCGTATCCAGCCAGGCGCAGACCTTCACCGCAGCCTGTTTGAGCAGGTCCGCAATGAGGAGCCTGATTAACCCGAACAGCAGTTCTCCGACTAATTTGGCCATCCAAGCCACCGACTTATCGGGGTTGGTCGCACCTATCTCGGCTGCGGTTCAAACAGCCGACCGCGGTGCTCCAGCGGCTCAACAAGCAACCATTCATGCCCTTGTTTCGCCGCAA
Organism: uncultured Alphaproteobacteria bacterium; assembly: GCA_963790595.1. GTDB lineage: Bacteria > Pseudomonadota > Alphaproteobacteria > Rhizobiales > Xanthobacteraceae > Bradyrhizobium. The sequence continues at coordinate 447,146 of CAWBPE010000017.1, forward strand.
GGCAATGCCATACAAACCAAATCGGTTGCCAAACCTCGTTGATGTCCCCCCGCGCCGCCTCTGCTGACCGGCGCCTATGGCTAAACGAGACCACGCTCAGACTGACAAAACAGCTAGCGGCACCCGAGTCTACTTCGCCTTCGATGGAACAGCAGAGCATCGAGGAATCAGCCAACCTGACTTTGTCAGGTGGATGTTCCTCGGCTTCCCAAGGCACTCCCCACCCCAAAGCCAAATTTGACCGAAGGCTCGGCATGTTTGTGCGCATCAAGTTAGAGATTTCCATTTTCTACAAAACTGAACCGGTCGTCGCGGTTATCGACGAAAAACCCGAGGTCATCGAACAAGACGACCACTGGGACGACGAGCTTCAACAAATGCTCGACGATTACGACTGACACCATGGACCCCGCTTCGGCGGGGTTCTTTTATCCGCAAGTCCGCGAAGCCAGTTTGCTGGTCAACGGACAGGTTTAAAGTCCAATACCATTTTCATGTGGCCTCCCTGTGAAGCCAAGCTATGCTATCTAGACGTGCGGAAGCCAAATTGGCGTCTAAAGGTGCAACGAAATTACTGGTATCGACAGAGGTTCTAGTCGGCGTCGCCTACACGGTGTTCTTCTTTTCAGTGCTTGCCAATCTCGTCCGCGACGCTGACCGGTAAGCTCACCATGTCAGAACCTCCGCCAAACAATCCGAGCATGCCGATTCAAAATGGGCATTGAGGTGCGAACAGCCGCAGAACAGAGCCACCCCGTAAAACCTGCCCTTTGATGCAATTTGCTGCTATTTACTACCTCTCAAGCCGACATGGCTATAAATCATCAAACGTTCTCAGGAGGATAAGAAAAATGCGTTATCTCCACACCATGCTGCGCGTGCGCAATCTCGATGCCGCGCTGAAATTCTACCAGGACGCGCTGGGGCTGAAGGAAGTCCGCCGCATCGACAATGAAAAAGCAAAGTTCACGCTGGTGTTTCTGTGCGCCGCCGAGGATGTCGAGTTGCTCAAGCGCTCGCCCGCCAATCGCGGCGCGCCGCTGGTCGAACTCACTTATAATTGGGACGAGGAAAAATACGGCGAGGACCGCTATTTCGGCCACCTCGCCTACGAGGTCGACGATATCTACGCGACCTGCGCGCATCTGATGAAGCTTGGCGTCACCATCAACCGTCCGCCGCGCGACGGCCAGATGGCGTTCGTGCGCTCGCCCGATCTGCATTCGATCGAGCTTCTGCAGAAGGGCGAAGCCAAGGCGCCGGCCGAGCCGTGGACGTCGATGCCGAACACCGGACATTGGTAGGCGCTTATCAATTCTTCGCGCGTTTTACGTGGCCTACATCGGAACTTCACCATCCCCCACGCGTTCTTGAATCATCTGAATTCAAGGAGGCGATAATGGGACGAGGTATTTTGCTCTGGCTGTTGGGCGTGCCGATACCGGTGATCATTTTGTTATGGTTGTTCTTCGGCCGCTGATTTCTGGCTGACGAATAGTTGTTTGGATAAATTAGGCTCCGCCATTGGCGGGGCCTTATTCTTGAAAGGCTGCGTTGCGGCGCGGCATTTTGCAACGACGATACGGCACGCGCTTTTTTCTGGAAATTCCGGTATGACCCCTGCATCAGACGCGGGCTCGACAGCCCGCGTAAAATTGCCGGGAGCGAAATGCCGTGTCGAACAACAATCAGGGTCAACTCAAGATCTGGGGCCGGGCCAATTCGGTCAATGTCCAAAAAGTGCTGTGGTGCCTGCGCGAACTCGATCTGCCCTTTGAGCGCATCGACGCCGGCATGGCGTTCGGCCGCACCCGGGATCCCGATTATCTTGCCATGAATCCCAACTCGCGGGTGCCGACGCTGGTCGATGGCGATTACGTGCTGTGGGAATCCAATTCGGTGATGCGCTATCTCGCCCTCGCCTACGCGCCGCAATCGCCGATCTATCCGCAATCGCCAAAGACGCGCGCCGGCGTCGATCGCTGGCTGGACTGGACGCTGTCGACCTTGCAGCCGGTCGATCGTCCGGTGTTTTGGGCGCTGGTGCGAACCCCGCCGGAGCAGCGCGACATGGTCGCGATCCAGAAGGACGCCGATGCCGAAGCGGCGCAATGGATCATCGTCGATGCTTATTTGGCGATACGCCGCTTCATCGAAGGCGATGCGTTCACGCTGGCCGATATCGCGCTCGGCGCCTATGCGCGGCGCTGGTTCGGCGTCGAGGGCGTGACAAAACCGAAGCTGGTCCATCTCGAACGCTGGTTCGCGCAATTCGCTGGCCGGCCGGGATTTGCGCAATTCATCGCGCCGCCGATGTCGTGATGAACTGTCCGTGGCTCTCATGGTTCGAGACGCGCCAACGGGTCCGCGCAAGGCGCGGCCCGATGATAAACTCCGACGCGCTCCTCACCATGAGGATTTGAGAGTCATGGCGCTCGGATGCCACCAACAGTCCTCATCCTGAGGAGCATCGCGAAGCGATGCGTCTCGAAGGATGGATGCAGCGTTAGGCGGGAAACAAGCTACCTGACGAACTTCACGCCGAGCGATTTTCCGCGGCGCCAGACCACTTCGCAGCTGCGCCCGGTGCGGGCGTCGCGCGAGAAGGCGAGCCGCAGCTTGCCGGTCAGCGCGATGGCATCGTCGAGCGTGATCTTGGCACCGGAAGCCGACAAATCCTGCACCACGCATTGGCGCGCCGCAAAGCCGCCGTCGAGGGTGACCCACCCCGGCTGGTGCAGCGATCTGCGCGCTTCGCGCTTCTTGTTGTTCAGTGCGGCCATGTTTGCTTCCGATGGAAATGCTCTCGGTATAGACCTACCCCGTTAGGCTTAAAGAGCCGTTGCAAAGCCCGCTCGAATTGGCCGCATCGGCCGGATTGGGGCTGTTCATATTGCGGGGAAACCGGCTTTCGGACGGCTTGCCCGGCCGCGCAAACGCCACTATACGTTCGCCCGCTGGCTCACGGTTCAATTCGCTTCGATCCGAGCCGGCACGGTGCCACCGCAGCCTTAACGCGTTGATTTGCCGATACTATTTGTCTTGAATGCCGTGCGAAACGGCGGCGTTATGATCGCTCGGCCCTCCGAGTCAGTCCTGACGAAGCACAAGTTTTCGCTCCCTTCGTCTATCGGTTAGGACGCCACCCTTTCACGGTGGAGAGAGCGGTTCGATTCCGCTAGGGAGCGCCACCACCTCAATGGCGCAGCTTCTGCCCCTCCCGCACTGATTTCAGGCCTCACAGGCCAACATCAACGCGAGCGAGAACCGCTCTGCCGGGCCTGGCACTGCGACCGCGCCATCAAGATTCTTTTTGGTGCCAAGCGAGGAACCTGCTGGTATTCGGTGACTTGCGTTACCGGAATGCAAAGGGAGGAACACATGACGAAATTGAAATTCCTGGTCGGAGCCGCCGTTGTTTTTTCGACGCTGGCAGGACTTTCGTTAATAGGAAGCCCCGCCATGGCCCGCCGGCACGCATCCTCCCGTCCGGTCCAGAGCGTCTATTGTGCGACCCGGGAAATGGGCAATCCCCACAGCCGATATTGCGATTATGAGGCCTGGAGCGGATGGCGCAGGCGCGGCGGCTGGGACTCCACGCTCGACAATGCCTGCCTGGCTAATCCTGCTTTCATTCCCGGAGAATGCGGCGGCCGCGGTGTGCGGCGCAATGTATACTGATGCGCATGAACTGATCTGCACGGCCTGAACATCTGCCCGGCGGCATTTGATTTGGCCGGTTTGCCAATGTCCGCCGTTCGGGAATAAAACGGGTTCATGCCTGACCATCGCTTGCAGGCCGACGGCGCGCGGGTCCTTGCCGACCTCACCGCGCTGCGCGGCATCGGCACCCACAAGACCGGCGTTCACAAGCCGACCTTCTCCGAGCCGCATCTGCGCTCGCTGCAGTGGCTGGCGCAGCGCCTGCCCGACGCCGGGCTCTCAGCCGAGATCGATGGTATCGGCAATGTGCTGGGCTTGAGCTCAAAACCCGGCCGCAAATTGCTGGCCGGCTCGCATCTCGAAAGCCAGAACTTTGCCGGCTGGCTCGATGGCCCGCTCGGTGTCATCTACGCGCTCGAAGCCGCTCGCGTTCTCAATCCCGATCCGGATATTAATGGCGCGGTTGAAGTCGCCTCCTGGTGCGACGAGGAAGGCCATTTCGGCAGTTTTCTCGGCAGCGGATCCTATATCGGCAAGGTCAGCGAAGCCGACATCGACGCCGCGCGCGACCGCAGCAGCGGCCGGCACCTGCGCGATGCGCTGCGCGAAGCTGGTTTGGCCGGCCGGGCCCGCATCACCGCCGAGCCGAAGCGGCATATCGGATATCTCGAGGCCCATATCGAACAAGGCCAGCGGCTGGAGAGCAGCGGGCTTGCGATCGGGGTCGTCACCTCCATCGTCGGCATCTGGCAATACCGCATCAGCTTTACCGGCGAGCAAAACCACGCCGGCACGACCCGGATGGAGGTGCGCAAGGACGCGGGCCTGGCGCTGGCGCGGTTTTGCGTCGACATCGACGCGCGCTTTCCCGGCGTAAGCGGCTCACGCACGGTATGGACCACCGGGCGCATCACGCTCGATCCCGGCGCGCCGAGCATCATTCCGGGCCATGCCGAAATGCTGTTCCAGATCCGCGACGACGATCCCGCTGTCATTGCCCGGCTGGAGGATTTGCTGAAGAGCATGGCCGCGGAGGTCACCGCACCGGGCCGCTGCGAGGTCGCGATCGAGCGCATTCGCACCGGCGCACCCGCTTTGATGGACGCCCGGTTTCAAGAGGCGATCGAGGCCGCGAGCCGCGCGTTCGCCGGCGGCCGGTCCGAGCGGATGCCCAGCGGCGCCGGCCATGACGCCCAAGTGCTCGCCACCATCATGCCGGCCGGCATGCTGTTTGTGCCGTCGATCGGCGGCATCAGCCATCACTGGAGCGAAAACACAGATGATGCCGACATCGTCACGGGCGCGCAGGTGTTTGTCGATACCTGCCGGCGCCTGCTGACGGAATAACCGGCAGATCAAGGCAAGCGATCGATCAAGCCTGCAATTCGCCGGACTGTTTTAACGCCGCGGCCGGCTTGGCGAGATCATTGGCCAATTGCCTGAGTACCGCCGGATCGCGGCTTGAGAGCCGCCTGGCAAATTCATCCATGTCGAAAGGCAGATCAGAGAAGCCAGGGGCCGGCCGGCGCCATGCCCATTTGCGTCGAATCCATATGCGCAAGCGACGTAACATCGTCGGCCCCGATCGTTGCAGCCATTTCTGGAGTCACTGCAGAAATCATTGGCTGGAATGATGGAACGTCACCGGCGTCAAACGGTTCCGGCGTGGCGGCGCCGGATCAAGAATTTTAGGATCGCATCGTTACTTCGGCGCTGCGGTCTGACCGGATTGGATGTAGGGACCGGTCTGGATTCGACGCAGCACAGTCGCAACGTCTTCTTCAAAGGTGACGAGGTGCTCCCGGCCGAACAGGATCGCCGATCCGGTGCCCTGCCCCGGCTGAACCATCAGGATTTGGTCGAGGTTCACCAGAACCTCTCGTGAGGGTGGGCCCGGACGTTTGAGTGCGATGAAGATAGCCATGATTGCCCCCGGTTCGGCGCGCTTGGAATCCGTTGATACCGCAAGCCTAGGCCAGATCAGATAAAAAGGGCAACGGAATCCATCGCTACCATCACCGGGAGGGACGACCTAGCGCGCGGGCTCAATGACGTTGCAGTTGGTGCGTCCCGACATCAGGCAATCCTGCATCTTGCTGGCCGCGGTCAGCTCGTGCGCCAGCCACAGCCCCACCACTAACAGCACCACCGCAATCGCCAGTCCTGCCATCGCCGGACCCCGATTTTCCTGTTGTTCGGGTTCACTCATCGCAGGGCTACCTTTGCCAGTTTCTTATTCATTCAGTTTGTCACGCATCACGTTTGTCGGAACGGACCAAAAATCCGTTCAGCGCCGTCCCCAGGGAACGGACGCCCAAACGCGTTCGTGAAGGTAATACCATGCAATTTTGGTGACGATCTCCATACCGGCAATTGAACCCGCGATTTCGACCCTGCCGGTAAAAAACCAACTGATCGCAAACGTGTCGAGCGTTCCCAAGGTCCGCCAGCTGACGGCCTTGAGGATCGATCGCGCATGCGTCTCTGCTCCACGGAATAAAACCACCCGGCGCGCCTCCCTGGCTTGTCGTTGCGAGACCCTATCATGCGTCGCGCATCGTGATGCCGCGCATCGGTAAGTCCGGCTTTGCATAATCGTGCGTGGACAGGACTCGCGATTGCGTGCAATTTGGTTCGAAGAATCGATTAAACGCCTTGATTTAACTAAATAATCGTAACCTGCGTGGGATACGCAGACGTGAGGTAGGCGGACTTGGGGTACGCAGACTTGCGCGATCGGGTTCACATGATATCGACGAGGTTGAAATGAAACGCTTTGCGGTGCTGGTTGCGGTTTGCGCCTTGTCTTCGCCCGCCCTCGCCCAGAATTGCCGCGGGGCGCCTGACATCGATGGCCGGCTGGCCTGCCACGACAACTACGCCCCCGCCGAGAAATCGACATTGCCGAGATCCGCGCCGCTACCGGCACCGGTGCCGGCAAAGACGTCCGCAGGTAAGTCCGACCCTAATGCCTATATCGATGAAATCAGCGCGGAAGACGCGCGGATGCAGGCGCAGCTGAAGAACATCTGCCGGGGCTGCTGAACGGAAGTCCGATAGCGCCATCGCGCGCCGGCTTGCGGTCTATTTCGATCTGGAAAGTGGCGAATAAGCCACATTTGTCCCCGAATGCGCGGTTTTTGTGCCAAACTTCATATCGGGGCGATAAAACGGCGTAATCGCCCCCAGATGTGGGCGCCGGTGCCCGGTCCTCCAGACGTGGTCGTATGCGTTCGCTAGATGTTCATCCTTGAATCCCTTCCGACCGTTATCGGCACGGCCGCGGTGGCGCCGGCATTGCTGATCCTGTGGCTGGTGGTCGCCGCCGACGAGCGGCCGGGACCGCCCGCCAAAGTATGGACCGCCTTTGTGCTCGGCGCCGCCAGCATCTCGCTGTTGGGAATCCTGCGCGCGCCCTTCCTGCGGCTGCTCACGGCACCCGAAAACCCGTGGCTCGCGCAGGCGATGCATTCGCTGTTCGGCGTCGCCCTCCCCGAAGAAACCGTCAAGATCCTGGTCATCGTCGCGGTCTCGGCACGCCGCAGCCGCTTCGCCGATCCGATGGACACCGTGGTCTATGGCGCGGCCGCAGGGCTCGGTTTTGCGGCCTATGAGAACCTCGCTTATCTCGTGCAGCATGCCGAGATGTGGCAATCGCTGGCGGCGCTGCGCAGCGTTCTGACCGTGCCATTCCACGGCGCGCTCGGTGTCATCGCCGGCGCTTACCTCGCGATCGCACGATCCGGCAACGCGCTCGGCGCGAACCGGTATCACCGCGACCGGGCGCGCTTCTTGAGTCTAGTCTTGATCCTGCTGGCGCCGGTGGGGCTGCATGCGGGTTTCGATTTCCCGCTGCTGGTGCTGCAGAAAAATCAAGATATCGAATCTTCCACCCGTCTCATCCTGGGAGCGGCCAGCGTCCTGATCGGATTCAGCTCGATCGGCTTTGCGATACGGCTGGTGCGACGGCTCGGCCGTCACCACGCGCCGCGCACCGAGATCGCGCGCGAGCGGCTCAGCCAGTTGCGCCGGATGTGGGCGATGCTGGTGGTGGGCGGCGGCGCGGGATTTGCCGGCCTGGCTTTCGTACTGTCGTCGATCCATCGCTGGCTGCTCAATCCGGATCGCAACATGGCGATGGTTCTGATCCCGGTCGGACTGATCTCGATCCTGGTCGGCATCGCGCTATTGGTGGTCACCACGACGATCTATTTCCTCGGCCGCGACCGGATGCGTACGACGTCACAGGGCTTTTCATCCGCGCCCAATGGCGGTTGAGTTTTGTTCAATCTTGCTCAGTCTTGTTGATTCCTGAGATCGAATGGCTCTGCGCAGAGCCCATCGTAGAAGTCCTTGATTTTACTTAACCCGCATCACGGAACATATTTGCCCACGCGCCGTTTGCGCACACTATAATTAAAGCCATCAGAAGCGCCGCACCGGGAGCATCGCCATGACCCATCCTCAAGATACGCCACAAAATACACCTGGCCTTCCTCACGACATCACCGCCCTGCAAGCCAAAGTGAGCGCGGCCGTGCGCGCGCATTGGAAGGCCTTCTTGATCGAGGGTATCCTGCTCGCGGTGCTGGGTTTGGCTGCGATGATCGTGCCGCCGCTGGCGAGCCTCGCGGTGACGATTTTTCTGGGCTGGATGTTTCTGGTCAGCGGCATCGGCGGGCTCATCCTGACGTTCTGGGCCCGGCAAATGCCGGGCTTCTGGTGGTCGCTGATTTCGGCGGTGCTGGCCATCGGCGCCGGCATCATCCTGTTGACGCGGCCGGTGCAGGGTACGCTGACGCTGACCATCGTGGTCGGGGCTTATTTTCTCGCCGAGGGCGTCGCGACCATCATGTATGCGCTGGAACATCGCCGCGAATTGTCGGAGCGATGGTCATGGCTCCTGGTGGCCGGACTGATGGACATCCTGATCGCGGCCGTCATCATCACGGATCTGCCGGGATCGGCGCTCTGGGCGATCGGCCTGTTGGTCGGCATCAACATGCTGTTCGGCGGCGCGACCCTGATCGGAATGGCGCTCGCCGCGCGCAATAGCTGATCCAGCCGACACCGAAAACCGGCAATACGGAAGATCAACGCTCGGAAAGCGCGAGTTTCAAACCCAGCGCGGCAAAAGCCCCCACGAAGGTGCGGCGCATCGACATCAATACAATCGGCCGCGAAATAATGTGATTGCGGACCAAGGCTGCGAAAACGCCGTATCCGACAAACACCACGAATGTGAGCAGCATAAAGATCGAGCTCAACTCAAGCATGCGTGGCAACGCGCGCGGTTCGCTGGCGTCGATAAACTGCGGCAGAAAAGCAAAGAAGAAAATCGAAAGTTTCGGATTGAGGATATTGATCAGGATGCCGGAGACGACGACCTGACTGACCGAACGTTGTTCAATCTCTTTTTCTATGTTTAGCGCGCCGTGCTCCCGCAGGGTCTTCCAGGCCATATAGAGCAAATAGGCGACACCCAGATATTTCATAGTCTGAAAGGCCAGCGCGCTGGTGTGGAGCAGCGCGGCGAGGCCTGTAATGGCCGCCGCCATATGCGGAATAATACCCAGCGTACAGGCGAACGCCGCGACAACGCTGGCGCGGGCTCCGCGCGAAATGCCGGCGGCAACGGTATAGAGAACGCCGGTGCCGGGCGATGCGACCACGATCAGCGACGTCAACAAAAACTCGATGCTCATAACCGATCCCGGCAAATTATGCTTGTCGGCTCAGCACGCGACGGCGGAGCCTGCTTACCCGTCTGAACCTATTCTATGCTTTTCTGGAAAGATAGGACGCCAGCATGCGCCGGGCGTCGGCGCAGCGCTCGGCCCGCCATTTGGGCTTTGACAGATCATGCCCAAACTCGTTCGACAAGGTATGAACGTTGGTCAGGTGAAACTGACTGAGCGCCGCAATCATGATGTACAGGCGCAGCGGGTCGATATCCGCGGCGAGTTTTCCTTCCGCGACGCCCCGCAACAGCAGCCGCTCCGTCATCGACAGTACGGGAGACGACATCTCGTGAATGCGCGACGACTTTTTCATGTTGCGGGCCTTCATCAGATTTTCCGCCCGCAGCAGACTGACGAGGTGATCGTTGCGCTCGAAATGGCCGTTCATGAATTCAAATAGCTGAAGCAGTCCTTCCAGGGGGTCGAGATGTTCGACGTCGAGCGTGAGCTCTTCGGCCCGCAGCGCCGCCAGGGCATTTTCCAGCGTGGCGACATAGAGCGCCGATTTGCTGCCGAATTGCTCGTAAAGCATCCTTGGATTGGTCCCGGCCTTGCGGACGATGCGGCTGATGCGCCCGCCGGCCAGGCCATGCGTGACGAACTCCGCCGTGGCAGCCCGCAAAATCTCTTCACGGTTCTGCTCCGCCGAACGGCGCGGCCGGCGTTGGGCGGTCGTTCGACGCTTGCCCGTTGCAGCGTCGGGTGCGGAATCCCGATACATCATGCCTGCACTTTGGAATAAGCGAGCTTTGCCCAGGGACTTCCGATCTCGAGCAACGCGCGATCATGGCCTGACGATCCCACAATGGACAGGCCGACGGGGCATCCGTCCACCGCTCCGACGGGAATACTGATCTGCGGCAGTCCGGTGTGGCCCGCGATCGACGTGATCGTGAGCGCCCGCTGGTAGAAGTCGCCATACTCGGACGACGGCGCATCCTTGCGTAGCGCGACACGGGGCGTCGTCGGGATTACCAGTCCGACGCCGTCACCGAGCATCGCGCGAACGCGGGCGGCCAGCGATGCGCGGACCGGGGTCCAGCGCGCGATTTCGGCTGGGGTGATCGAGGCGGCATCGGCGAAACGCGCTGCAATCGCGTCGCCGAACCGTGGCTTCGTCGAGCTTATCCACGGCCCGAGCGTCTGCCAGATTCCCGCGCATTGCACCACGCGGTAGCACTCCAGCCACTCCTCCGGCGCGCCATCGAACAATGTGATCTCGCCGGAAATGCCTAAATTCGCGCAGCGCGACCGCAGCAACGCGGCTACTTCCGGATCGGCCAGCGCAAACGCGTCACTCACCAGCCGCAACTCGCGGATCGGGATGATATCTGCTTTCGGCAACAGCGCATTGCCGGCAAGACTGAGTGTTTTGATATCGCGCGCGAACCAGCCGACGGTGTCATAAGACGGCGAGAACGGGATGACGCCTTCGAGCGACACCGCACCATGCGTTGGCCGAAAACCAAACACGCCGACAAAACTGGAGGGCACACGAACCGAACCGCCAGTATCGGTGCCCAAGGCAAAATCGACCAGCCCCGCGGCGACCGCGACCCCCGACCCGCTCGACGAGCCCCCGGGAATCCGGTCAGGGCATGCCGGATTGACCGGCGTGCCGTAATGCGCGTTGGCGCCTTCGAGACCGAATGCGAGTTCGTCGGTGGCGGTTTTTCCATTCAGCGTTGCGCCTGCCGCCAGCAACGCGGCAACCGATGGCGCCGATGCCGCCGCTGGTTGTTGTGCGTTCAACCAATCCGGATTACCGCCGCCGGTTCGCGTCCCCGCGACATCGATCAGATCCTTGACGGCGAATGTCAGGCCACTCAGCGGTCCCGCGCCGGTCGGACCCACGGTCACCCGCGGACCCGGCACGAACGCCCCGAAGTCATCCGCAATCGATGTCGGTTCGACGGACGCCAAACTATCCTCCCGCGCGCTTGCCGAGCGAGGCGATGACCGCACTGGAATCGGTGACAAAACCAAAACACTTTTTCACATTCCAGACGGTCGCTTCGGTGCAAAAATCAGGCGACGTTGTGGCGCAGCAGTCCTCGACCAGGAGGCAGCCATAGCCGAGAAAATTGGCGTCGGTGAGCGAATGCAGCACGCATTGATCGGTGTTGACGCCCGCAAACAGGATCGAGCGGACACCGAGGTTGCGCAGGATGCTGTCGAGCGGCGTATCCCAGAAACCGCTGATGCGATATTTGTCGACCTTGATGTCTTCGGGCGCCTGCACCAGTTCGTCCACCACGGCGGCCGCCCATGAATCCTTTTCCAGCACGCGCGCCCCGCTGCCGGGCAAGGGATCGCCGAGCCCCACGCCGACCCCGGCCGGCTTGTAAAGATGGATCTGGTTCGGCGGCATATTGGCCAGGTCAGGCCGATTGCCCCAATTCACCCAGATCACCGGCACGCCCGCCTCGCGCAGCGCAGGCAACAACTGTTGCAGCGGCTCGATCGGCTTGCGGTCCGGCCGGAAGTCGGCGCCGAGATGATCGACCCATCCTCCGGGCGCACAGAAATCGTTCTGCATGTCGATCACGATCACCGCGGTGCGCAGGAGATCGACGGTCACGTTTTGCGGGGCGCAGGCAATCGTGACGGGAACCGGTGCGGGCGCCGGCCATGCCATGTCGATTTCGCGTTCGCTGGCCCACCACGCGAATTGACGACCGAGCCCAAGTTGACCGCCGGTCGAAACCTCTGCCCGCTTCTCGACTGCATTCATGTCTGCCTCCCCATCCGGCAAAGGATTATCGCGACGCGATGCCGCGCAGCAATTTCGTGCGCCTCCCGTCCTTGATTGCAAGTTCGTTGCCAAAAAAATTCACAAGGGAATTCAGTCTCTCTCGCCGCGCCGATCGCAGTCCTGCCTAGGAATCCGACAGATCAAACGCGATCCTGGATAAAAAGTAAGCACTTATTTGTTTCGTGCGCCATTTTCGTCGCTCGTATTCAATAATATCAAACACTTACCTCCTTGGCATGACGTTTGCTGATCTCTCGGAGCGAACCAATTTTCCTTCCAAAATCATCTCATGCGGGGGTTTCCATGACGTCACGCCGCCTGCTCCTGAAGGGAGCGCTGTTCACCGGTGCGTTTGCATATTTCACGATATGCGCGCCCATCGCCAACGCCGCCGACGCGCTCAAGGTCGGCATCCTGATTCCGGGATCGAAATCCGACAAGGGCTGGATGGAGTCGTCCTACGATGGCCTGACGGCCGCGCAGAAAAAATACGGCGACAAGATCCAGGTCCAGATGATCGAGAATATCAATTACGCCGACATGGATCAGGCGTTGACCAATCTGGCCGGCAAGAACGATCTGGTGATCGGCGTCGGCGGCCAGACCCAGGCCTCGGTTTACAAGATCGCGAAACGTTTTCCGAAGGTTCACTTCTCGATCGTCGGCGGCAACGAGGGCGAAAGCGCGCCCAACGTCGCGGGATATGACGTCAAGCAGGCCGAGATCGCCTATGTCGCGGGCGTCGCGGCGGCGATGCTGTCGAAGAACGGCGCCATCAGCTATGTCGGCGGTCTTGAGATCCCCTCGATCGTCAACGCCGGCAAGGAATTCGGCAAGGGTGCTAAGTCCGTCAACGCCAACATCAAGTATTTCGAAAACTACACCGGCGATTTCGATGACGTGGCCAAGGCCAAGGAAGCGACGCTTGCCGCGATCGCCCAGGGCGCCGACATCCACTATCACATCCTCAACCTCGGCCTGCGCGGCATGGAACAGGCCGCCAAGGAAAAGGGCACCCACATCATCGGCAGCTACACCGATCGTTGCGGCAGCGATCCCTTGTACGTCGCCTACTCCATCACTGGCACCGGCTATCAGGTGCAGTATGCGATCGACGAGGCGGTCAAGGGCACGTGGAAGGCCGGCTACAAGGAGTTCGGCCTCAAGATGGGTCCGGAAGCCTCCGGCATGGTGATCTGCGGTGGCACCACCGAGCAGAAAGCCAAGCTCGATGCCGTCATGAAGGATATCATGTCCGGCAAGATCACCGTGCTCAAGGGCTAAAGTCGCGCGATGAACATCAAGCTATGAACATGGCGTCCGCACCGGCGGAGATCGTCGCCGAACCGCTTCTGTCGCTCTCGGCGATCACGAAGCGGTTCGGCAGCTTCACGGCGCTGTCAGACGTCTCGCTCGATATACGCCCCGGCGAAATTCACTGCATTCTCGGCGAGAACGGCGCCGGGAAATCCACGCTGTGCAATCTCATTTTCGGCGTCCACCGGCCGGACGGCGGCACCATGCGCTACCGCGGCGCAAGCTTCGAACCATCGGGTCCGGCGGATTCGCTGGCCCAGGGCATCGCGATGGTGCACCAGCATTTCAGCCTGGTGCCCGACATGAGTGTGGTCGACAATGTCCTGCTCGGACGGCAACGCGGTCTTCTCAACCGCGCCGAATGCGCCCGGCAACTCGAGAAGCTTGCGGTCGATTACGGCCTGCCGCTCGACCCATTTGCGAAGATCGAGGATTTGTCTGTCGGCGAGCGCCAGCGCGTCGAAATCGTCAAATGCCTGATCCGCGATCCATCGCTGTTCGTACTGGACGAGCCGACCGCGGTGCTGCTGCCGGATGAGATCGCAGCATTGTTGGACGTCTGCCACCGCGTCGCTTCCAGCGGACGCGCGGTGGTGCTGGTGACGCACAAGCTTGCCGAGATCAAGAAGATCGCGGACCGGGTTACGGTATTGCGTGGCGGACGTGTCGTTGCGACCTCGGACAAACCCGCGGCCGAGATCGACGCGCTGGTCCGCGCCATGATCCAGGGCAATGTCGAGACGCTGGATCAGTCGGCCGCTTCCATCCTCGGCCTCGAGCCGGTGCGGCATATCGGCCACGGCACAGCGACCGACAAGGCGCCAAAAGCAAAGGTCGAGGCGCTGCAGATCGATGGCCTGACGGTCAAGGATTACCAAGGCGTCACGCGGCTCGATAATTTCACGCTGACGGTAGACCGGGGCGAGATCGTCGGCGTCGCCGGCGTCGAAGGCAATGGGCAGAGCGAACTCACCGCCGTGCTCGCGGGCATGATGACGCCGTCGGAGGGCAAGATTTATCTCGGCGACACCAATCTCACCGCAAAGTCGCCAAAGGAAATTACCGCAGCCGGGGTCGGGATCGTCCCCGAAGACCGCCATGCCGTCGGTTGCGTGACGGGAATGAGTCTGGCTGAAAATATCTACCTCAACCGGCTCGACGAGTTCACACGCTTCGGCTTTCTCCAGCGTACGGCGCTGGAACGCGAAGCAGCCGCCCTGATGCACCGGTTTGACGTGCGCGCCCGCGGACCCGGCGCGCTGTTTTCCAGCCTGTCCGGCGGCAATCAGCAAAAGGCGGTGCTGGCGCGGGAGATCACGCTGCCCAATCTGACTTGTCTGGTCGCGGCTCAGCCGACGCGCGGGCTCGACGTCGGCGCGGTCGCCGCGGTTTATAGCCACATCCGTGCCGCCTGCGATCGCGGCGTGGCCATCCTGCTGGTTTCCTCGGAACTCGACGAACTGCTCACGGTGGCAGATCGCATCGTCGTGCTCTACCGGGGCCGGATCATGGGGTCTTGTGTGGCAGATCCGGATCGCCGCGAAGCGATCGGCGCCATGATGGCGGGCCAGCCGCAATGACGACAACAGATCAACAACCCTCGCCCGCTGCCAAAATCACATCAAAATTCGGTTTCGCCGCGCGTCCGGCGCTGCTGGTGCCGGTGCTGGCGGTGGCGTTTGCGGCCCTCGTTGGGCTGGCTTTGATCGCGGCGATCGGCGTATCGGTGCCGAATGCGCTCGCGGCCTTTATCGATGGCACGCTCGGTTCGCCCTATGCCATCGCGGCCTCACTCAACCGCAGCACGGTGTTCGCGCTGGTCGGGTTCGGCTTTGTACTCGCCAACCGCGCCAACCTGACCAATGTGGGCGGCGAAGGACAAATCGCGGTGGGTGGCATCGCCGCGACCGCTATGGCGCTTTACGGGCACGTCGACATGTTGCCGCTTGGGTTGGCGTTCATCCTGCCGATGCTGGCTGCCGTGATCGCCGGCGCGCTGTGGGGCGCGCTGGCAGCCGTGCTCAAGGTCAAATCCGGGACGAATGAAGTGATCAGCACCTTGCTGTTGTCATTCATCGGGGTCTGGCTGTTGTATTGGTGCGTGCAGTCCCCGGCCCTGCTGCGCAAACCGATGACGAGTTCCGCGACCTTGCCCGAGTTGCTTGAAATTCCCGAAGAGACGCAGCTCCCACTCCTGACTGGCGATTATTCCTTCCCGCTTCACATCGGGCTTCCGCTCACCATCGTCATTGCCATTATCATGGCGGTGCTGTTGTCGAAGACCGTGCTCGGCTTGCGGCTTCGTGCCGTCGGTCTCAATCCGGTGGCCTCGAACCGGGCCGGCATTTCCTACACGCGAACCGTGATCTTCGCGCTCGCGATGGCCGGGGCGCTGGGCGGCCTGGCCGGCGCGCTGATGCTGCAGGGTGAACAATACACGCTCAAAGACGGCTTCTCATCCGGATACGGGTTTGACGGTCTCGTCGCCGGGCTGTTGTCGCGCGGTTCGGTTACTGGCGTCATCGCGGCCTCCTTGCTGTTCGGATTCATGCGCTCCGGCGGCATCAACATGGAAATGGTGGCCGCGGTCCCCACCGCGCTGGTCGTGGTCATTCAGGGACTGATCGTCATCACGCTGGCCGGCGCGACGCTGTTCATTGAGCGATGGGAGCGGAAATGACTTTGGAGCGGAAATGACCTGGGAGCGGAAATGACCTGGGAGCTGTTCGCGGTTTTCCTCGGCTCGTCCATTCGCCTCGCGACGCCGCTATTGCTCGCCGGAATCGGCGAGATGGTGAGCGAGCGCGCCGGCGTCCTCAATATGAGCATCGAGGGCATGATGCTGATGGCCGCGTTCGCCGCGGCGGTCGGGTCCTGGGCCACGGGCGACCCGCTGCTGGGACTGCTGATCGGCATTATCGCCGTTCAGCCGATCGCGTTGCTGCAGGCTGTGCTGAGCAACACGTTGCGCGCCAACCAGATCGTGTCCGGAATTGGCATCAACATCCTGGTGTTGGGGGCGACCACGCTGGCCTATCGCGAGATTTTCGGCGCGCGCTCCCGCGCGGAAATTCCAGGCCTCACCAAGATCAAGCCACCCTTGCTGGGAGATATTCCGGTGATCGGTTCCGCCGTATTCGAGCAGGTGTGGCTGTTCTATGCGGGCATTGGGCTGATCGTGGCGACCGCGCTCGTGCTGCGTTACACGTCGATCGGCATTGCCATCCATGCTGCGGGCGCCGAACCCAAGGCCGTCGACAAATCAGGTCTTTCCGTAACCCGTATTCGCTATGGCTGCGTGTTGTTCGCCGGCTTCATGGCGTCTCTGTCCGGTGCATTTCTCTCGATCGGCGATATCCATACATTTACCGAGGGCATGACCAGGGGCGCCGGGTACCTCGCCATCGCCTCGGTAATCTTCGGCAAATGGCGGATCGGCGGCACGGTGCTCGCCAGTTTGCTTTTCGGCGCAGCCACGGCCCTGCAATTCCAGCTGCCGGCGCTGGGGATAGCCGTTCCAAACGCGTTACTGATTATGCTGCCCTACCTTCTCGCCTTGCTGGCGGTAGGCGGGCTGGTCGGTCGTCAACTCGCGCCAGCAACCCTCGGCGAACCGTACCGCCGGTAGTCGTTCGCGCGGTAGTCATTCGAGTCAGTGGACCGCCTGAGCTCAGCAGCCGCGGCAGATGCTTTTGATCGACTTGTCGAGTGCGGCGTCCTCGCGGTTGACCGGATTGTTCGGGTCGCTGAGGTTTTTCTCGTTCGGCACTTGATCGACGCGCGGCTGGCGGTGCCCGACCGGCGCGGGCAAGGGCCCCTGCCTCGGCGTCGCCCCGGGCTGGTTTCCGGTTTGCGCGATCGCCGCCGGGCTCGCCACCAGGGCCAGCAGTGTCATCGTCATCAACAATTTTCGCATCTTGCTTCTCCCATCGCAGAGAAATGCATGTATCGCACCTCATCCGTCAATCCCGACTTCACAAGAATCAAGACTTTGCAGAAATCAAGCCTTTGCAGAAATCAAGCCTTGGCAGGAATCAAGGCTTCGGCGGATAGAGGTGAACGTCACCACAATAATCGACAATACGATAGCGGGGTTCAGCGTCACGATCACCTTGTTGGGAAAAAGAATTTAAATTTGAATCTTCCCGCGACAGGTAATTCGGGCCGACCGGCGCCTTGCCATGGCCGCCGGGAATATCGATCACGTAATCCGGTTGACACAATCCGGACACCCTGCCCCGCAATTCCCGCATCATTTGCTGGCCATGCGCCAGCGTCGTTCGCAGATGCGAGGTGCCCGGCGCGAGATCGCCGTGGTGCAGATAATAGGGCTTGATCCGGCATTCCACGAAGCCGCGCATCAGTGCTTCCAGCGTCGCGGCGTCATCATTGACGCCGCGCAGCAACACCGACTGGCTCACCATCGGTATCCCGGCATCGATCATGGCAGCGCAGGCCGCGCGGGCCTTGGCCGTTAATTCCCGGACATGATTGGCATGCAGCGCCACCCACGTGGTCGCGCCCCCGACCTTCAGCGCCGATACCATCTCGGGCGTGATCCGCGCGGGGTCGGCGACCGGCACCCTTGTATGAATCCGGATGATTTTGACGTGATCGATCGCGGCCAGATCCGTCATCACCTCAGCTAACCGGCGCGGCGACAGCATCAGGGGATCGCCGCCGGTCAGGATCACCTCCCAGATGTCCTTGTGGGTGCGGATATAATCGAGCGCGCCGTCGTAAGCGGGCTGCGGCAGCGCATTGGCCTTGCCCGGCCCGACCATTTCGCGGCGGAAACAAAACCGGCAATATACCGCGCAGACGTGCACCAGCTTGAACAGCACCCGGTCGGGATAGCGATGCACGATACCGGCGACCGGCGAATGCACGTGATCGCCGATCGGATCGGCGCTCTCGCCCTCGCGGCTGACCAACTCCTTAGCGCTCGGAATGAATTGCAGCGCGATCGGATCGTCGGGGTCTTCAGCATCGATCAGCGCCGCGATGTCGGCCGTGACCGCCACCGCATAACGCGCCGCCACCCGTTCCAGATCGGGCAGATCGGCGGCAGATGCAAACCCATGCGCGACGAGATCGGTTGGCGTGCGCAACGTTGTAGCCGTGGCGAGATTGACCTTGCTCATGCGTCACCAAGGGGCGGCGTCCACACCACTTGATCGATTTTTAACGCGCCGCTCGCCAGCATCACCAGCCGGTCGAAGCCGAGCGCGACACCGCTGGCGGCCGGCATCTGGCCGACCGCGGCAAGAAAATCCTCGTCCAGCGGATAGCGTTCGCCGTAACGGCGTTGTTTCTCGTCCATGGCCTGCATGAAGCGGCGGCGTTGTTCAGGCGCATCGGTCAGTTCACCAAATCCGTTGGCAAGTTCGACGCCGCAGGAATAAATCTCGAAGCGTTCGGCGACGCGCGGGTCGGACGCTTTGGCACGCGCCAGCGCCGCTTCGGGCGTGGGATACTCAAACAGCACGGTCAGGCGTCCCTGCCCCAAATGGGGCTCGATATGCTGGACCAGCACCTTGCTGAAGATATCAGACCAGGTGTCATCGTCCGTAATCCGTATCTTTTGTTTCGCCGCTTCGGCGAGATGTGCGCGATCGCCCTCGCCATCCGTGATGGTCGCGAGCAGATCGATGCCGGCAAAGCGTTCGAACGCCGCCGCCACCGTCAACAGCTCCGGCTCGGCAAAGGGATCGGCGGTCTTCCCGCGAAACGAGAATTGGCCGATGCCGGTCGCCTGCGCCGCATGGGCTATGATCACGACACAATCGGCCATCACGGCGTCATAGGTCGCGTCCGCACGGTACCACTCCAGCATGGTGAATTCCGGCAGGTGCAAAACGCCGCGCTCGCGGTCGCGAAACACCCGCGCGAATTCAAAAATTTTCGGCTCGCCGGCGGCCAGCAATTTCTTGCAGGCGAATTCCGGCGATGTGCGCAGATATCGCGTTGCGCGCGTGCCGTCGGGGCCGGCCAATTCGGTACGCGGCGCATGCAGATGGGTCTCATTGCCCGGCGAAACCTGCAAAATGGCGGTCTCGACCTCGGTAAATCCCTGCTCGTCGAACCAGGCGCGAACCGCCTTGGTGACGGCGCCCCGCGCCAGCAAAAACGGCCTGGAATCGGCGTGCCGCGCGGCCGACCACCATGGCGAAACCGATGGGTTTTCGGCCGTCAACGAACCACCCCGTAAATGGCCGGTTTTGAGGGGAAATGGGCAGGTATTAGCCGCAGATAGTGCCGGGCCCTTACGGCGGCAGCACTAGCTTCCACCGGCAAAATCAGTATGTTGCAGCCCGAAACCGCCTTTGAGGCCCCGGGACGCCCTTGTCCGGACGGGTCCCGGGCCAGAATATCAGGAAACACAGCTTTGAAAGTCATCGCCAGTTCTATTCGCAAGGGCAACGTCATTGAGCAAGACGGCAAGCTTTACGTGGTTCTGACCGCCGAGAACATCCACCCCGGCAAGGGAACCCCGGTCAGCCAGATCGAAATGCGCCGAATCAGCGACGGCGTGAAGATCTCCGAGCGCTACAAGACCACGGACCAGGTCGAGAAAGCGACGATCGAGGACCAGAATTTCAACTACCTCTACAAGGATGCCGACGGCTTCCACTTCATGAACAATGACAATTACGATCAGGTTCAGGTGCCCGAGGACATCATCGGCTCGGCCGCGCCCTATCTGCAGGAAAACATGACCGTCAAGCTGTCGCTGCACGGCCTCGTGCCGGTCGCGATCCAGATGCCGCAGCGCGCAACCCTGGAAGTGGTGGAAACCGAACCGGTCACCAAGGGCCAGACTGCGTCGTCGTCCTACAAGCCGGCGATCCTGTCCAACGGCGTTCGCACCAACGTGCCGCCGCATGTCGGCACGGGCACGCGGATCGTGGTCATGACCGAAGACGGGTCTTACGTCGAACGCGCCAAGGACTAAGGGACGCGCGTTAGCGCCGGGGGGCGGATCATTGGTTACGAAAGTTGCCCGGTTCGTTCCGCGTGGGCTGGCAGCTTTCTTCCTGTTTATGGCCGGCACCGCGGCCCTGACTGCCGACGAATTCCACACCCCCGCCATCACGGCCGTTCGCGCCGAATGGCAAAGCGCGCTCGATCAGCTCCGCTCGGAAATCGCCACCCAGCCCGCGGTCGTGCCGTGGTTCATTTTTACCGGCTGGCGCCGGTTGCCGCCGTTCGATCCGCGCGCGACGCCGGCGCTGGTTCAGCTCAATGCGGTGACCTCGCCATTCTTTACCGGCATCCGGCGCAGCCCGGTCCCGGTGCTGCTGCCGTTCGATACCGCGGCCTTTCTCAACGCCCAATTGAACGGCGCCCCATCGAGCCTTTCGCTGGCGCGCTATCAGGCCGACTTCCATCCCGCCGATCTGTTCGACGCCGGCCCTGCCGGCTACGACGCGATGTTTTCGCTCGAGCCTGGTGCGGGCGACGGCATGCCGCAGCGCGCCTACGCCAAACCCGTCGAGGTGCAGATCACCGGATCGATCCTGGTCTACGACATCAGCGATCCCCTCGGCGGCAAGGGCGAACAGGTCAAATCGCTGGCCGCGCAATATCCCGACCTGCGCCGTTTCATCCGGGAAGGATATGTCCGTTACGCCTTCACGCGCTTTGGTGTGCCCTATGTGGTTTCGATCCAGTGTCTCGACAGTGTGCCGCGCGCGCAGCGCCTCGCCTGCCGCGAAGCCTATCCGGTCGCCGAGCGTTTTCTTAAAGCATTGCACGTCGCCGGCGGCCTGCCGTCGCGCCCGCGCGTGGATATCCCCTCCGAGATCGGCGAGCGGCCGCTGGCGGCGTCGCCCGATTTCACCTATCGCCCGGCCGGCGACATCATCGTCAACAGTGGCTCACGCAAGCAAGGCGGGCGCGCCGACTTTACGGCTTACGCGCAAATTCGCTTTCCGCTGGAGAAGGCGCCGGCCTATGCGCATTCGCAATCGTTCGGCAATCGCCGGTCCGACAAGCCCGATGAGCTGACCGGCAGCAACACCAGCTATCCCTGGCAGGACAATTTTTGCGAGGCCCGCAGTTTTGGCGTCGGACAATGCGCCAGCGGCTTTGGCCATCAGGGCCAGGATATCAGGCCCTCGCCGTGCCCGCTTCACAACACCGAATGCGAAACCGCCCAGCAGGGCATCGTCGCGGTCCGCGACGGCGTGTTGATCCGCTCGCTGAAACAGCAGGCGGCGACGCTGCAGGTCAATACCCGCAACGAACATGTCCGCTTTCGCTATATGCACATGAACCCGGCGAGCATGGATGCCGACGGCATTCTGAACGGACGGCATGTCTGGGAGAGCGAGAAAATCGGTCTGGTGTCGAACTATCTCGACCACCCCAACGGCACCACCCGCCATCTGCATTTCGACACCCAGGTGTTCACGCGCGACGGCTGGCTCTGGGTCAACCCCTACGTCACGCTGGTCTCATCCTATGAACGCCTGATCCATGGCCGCGGCCGCGAGATCGGCCCGGAGCCCAGCCTGCCGCCCGCCGTGGCGCATGCTTTGCCGCCGGAAGTGAGCCATCCGGATCCGCAGGAAGGCGGCGAGAACTAGGAATTGCGACCGACGCCCAACGCCTCAACCAGAAAATCGATAAACAAGCGCGCCCGCAGCGGCAGTTGGCGCCCGAACGGGTGGAGGACATGGATCGGCGTTGTGAACATCGGTATATCCGGCAGCACGATCCCCAGTCTGCCGGCGGCAAGATCTTCCTCGATCACGACGCGCATGAACTGCGTGATGCCTACTCCCCTAACAGCCGCTTCGATCAAGGACTGAGCATCGTCCGAATCGAAAGGACCGTCGGGTACGATCCGCCTGCCGTCAGCAAAGGTGAACGGTTGCACCCGGCCGGCAACAAAATGACGAAGACAGGAGTGTCGATGGAGATCGTCTACCGAGCGCGGGGTTCCCCGGCGCTGCAGGTAGTTCGGCGATGCGCCCAAGACATAGTGCAGCACGCCCAACGAGCGGCCGATCAGATTCGTGTCTTCCAGCTCTCCGATCCGCACCGCAAGGTCGAAACCTTCTCGGATCAGATCGACCCGGCGGTCTGTCACGCTGAGGTCGAGCTTGATATCCGGATAGCGATCCAGGAACGTGCCGGCCCATGCAGAGATCAGAGGACGTCCGAACGTCGTAGGCACGGTTACGCGAAGCACGCCACGCACATTGCCCGGCGCCTGCACGATATCGTCGGCCTCTTCAATGGCGCGCAGATGAGCGGCCACGTGCTCATAATACGCAGCACCTTCGGAGGTTGGGCTGAGCGTTCGCGTCGAACGCTGCAGAAGGCGCACACCGAGACGTTGTTCCAGGCGCGCGACGCTTTTCGAAACGGCGGAAGGGCTGGCGCCCAGCAGCCGGGCTGCACCGGCGAACGACCCCGCATCAACTGTCCGCACAAACGCGAGCAGGCCGGCCGTTTTTTCCAGGATTGTTGCCATTCAGGACATTCACGCACGAAAGAATAGATTGATTTTCATCTATTCCGGCTAACTATGAACGAATACGGTGGGAACGCAATCGGAGGTCGCCAAGACCCAAAGGGGTTAAATTGGCGGCTTTCCGTCGCCGGCGGCGGCACGGACGGGCCCTACCGTCGGTTGAGGCCGCTGATAGCCGTATCCGGCTTCGCTTTATCTTCGTGCAAGAAAAGGAAATGCAATATGCCGCAAGCCAAACCGACCATCGTTTTCTGTCACGGCATCTGGGCCGACGGCTCTTGTTTCAGCAAGGTGATCCCCGCGCTGCAGGCTGACGGACATGAGGTGATTTCCGTCCAGTATGGACTCAACTCTTATGCGGAAGACGTGGCCACAATCAAGCGCACGCTGGGGCGTGTCAAAAGCCCCGCTATTCTCGTGGGTCATTCGTACGGAGGAGCCACAATCACAGCCGCGGGATTGGACGACCGCGTCGTTGGATTGGTTTACATCGCCGCCGTCGCCCCGGATGTCGGTGAGACCGTGCAGAGCCAACTCGACAAATACCCTACGGAAATATTCTCCCACGTCGAAGTCGCAGACGGGCGCGCCTGGATGTTGCCGGCGGGCGTCGAGCATTTCGCGGGAGACCTTCCTGAAGCGGACAAGAAGCTCGTCTGGGCAACCCACTACGCACCGGTCGCAGACTTGTTTCAGCAGCAAAAACTCGATCAAGTTGCCTGGAAGTCGAAGCCGAGCTGGTACATCGTGGCAAAGGAGGATCGCACCGTGCATCCCGACCTCCAACGTTTTCTGGCAAAGCGCATGGGAGCAACCACCGTCGAGACGAATAGCAGCCACGTCACCATGCTCTCCCAGCCCGAGCTCGTGATCGATGTGATCCGCAAAGCGGTGGCCGCCGTTCAGAAAAGTTAGCGCCAACCGCTAATCGATCTTCGATTTTCCGCTGACATAAAGAGAGATCGCTGCAAGCGGTCTCTCTTTGCAGCGTTCCAACCACTACGACGCCGCGCCAGCCGCCTTTGGCCGCACCGGCGGCGACCAGCGATAGGCGACGCCGAACCTGTTCCAGACGTTGATCGAAGCGATTGCGGACGTGAGATACGTCAGTTCCTGTTCGGAAAATTCCGCCCTCGCCTGCGCATACACTTCGTCGCTGACCCCCGGTGTCAGCAGCGTCAGGGCTTCGGTCCAGGCGAGCGCCGCGCGCTCGCGCGGTGAAAACAGCGGCGTCTCGCGCCAGACCACGACGAGGTTGAGCTTGTCGGCGGGAATGCCGAGGCCCTCGCCCTGCAGGATGTGAAACTGCACGCAGAAAGCGCAGCCGTTGATCTGCGAGGCGCGCAGCTTGATCAGTTCAAGCAATGGCTTGTCGAGGCCGGCCTTGGCCGCGGCCCGGCCGAGCGCCGTGACGATGTCGAAGGCTTCCGGCGCCAGTGTCTTGAAATCCTGGTACTCGCTGCGGGCATGTGACATGTTAATCACCTTGTGCTATGTTATCAGTGTTCTGATTAATTATAAGAGCACTTATATTATGCGCAAGATCGAAGCTGCAGCAAAATTGCGTTCGGCGCGAAAAAGGCAAATCCGCAAAATCCCGAAAAAACGGACCCCAAAAAATCGAAAAAAACCCGCGGCGAAAAAAATCGCCCAAAACAGAAAATCCGCCCAAATTCCTAAAATCGCCGGCATGCGCCCGCCGCTGCCCGGCCATGGCAAGCGCGGCGAAAAAGGCCACCTCGGCTATCTCCTGCGCCAGGCCCAGGCCGCCGCCCGGCTGACCCTGGAGCGGGCGCTCGAGGACCTTCGCGTCACGCCGCCGCAATTCGCCGTACTGACGATGCTGCGGGCCTATCCGGGCCTGTCGGGCGCCGATCTCGCCCGGGTGGCGCTGCTGACCCCACAAACCGTCGGGGTCATCATCCGCAACCTGGAGCGCGACGGGGCGATCCGGAAAACGCCGCATCCGGTGCATGGCCGGGTGCTGCAATGGAGCCTGACCCGCCGGGGTGGAACCCTGCTCGACAGATCTCGCCAGCGCGTCGTCGCGCTGGAGCGGCGGCTGGTGGCCGGGCTCGGCGCGAAAGCCCAGGTCACGATCCGGCGCTGGTTGTCCAAAATTGCCGCAGACCTGCACCAGGATGGCTGATGCCTGCGGTAGACTGTGCCGATGAAACAGCCTGATTCCCTGCACGCACGTTCCCTGCAAGCACGGACCCGTCGCGCGCTGCTGCGATCGGGCCTTTATGCGGGCCTTGGCGCGAGCGCCCTGATCGCTCATCCCGTCGCGGCGTTCGCAGCGCCGCCCGGTTTCGACAAATGGCGGGACCACTTTCGCGCGAAAGCGCTGTCGAAGGGGGTTTCGGATGCGACCTATACAAGGGTGATGGGCCACATCGAGCCTGACATGTCCGTATTCAAGCAGATGCAGCGGCAGCCGGAATTCAACGAGGAAATCTGGCAATACATCAATCGCCGTGTCTCGGACTGGCGCATCATCGCCGGCAAGCAGGCGCTGCGGAAGAACGAAGCGCTGTTTGCGCGGCTCGAACAGGATTTCGGCGTCGAGCGCGGCACGCTGCTGGCGCTGTGGGGCGTCGAATCCGCGTTCGGCGACCCACAAGTGCAGGAAAACCATATGCGGCCGGTGTTTCCGTCGCTTGCGGCACTGGCCTGGAACGAGCCGCGCCGCCGCGCCTATTGGGAAACCGAGTTGATCAATGCGCTGAAGATTGTCGATCGCGGCTGGAGCAGCCCAGCGGAAATGCGCGGATCATGGGCCGGCGCGATGGGGCATACCCAGTGGATGCCGGAAGTCTGGCTCAATGTCGGAATGGATTATGACGGCGACGGCCGGGTGTCGCCGTTCGGCAAGCCCGACGATGCACTCGGCTCGACCGCGCGCTTTCTGATCAACCGCGGCAAGTATCACCGCGGCGAACATTGGGGCTATGAGGTCCGGGTATCAGGTGAATCCCGCGGCAGCCGGACTTATGCGGCGTGGGCCAGCGCCGGCGTGCAGCGCGCCGACGGCCAGCAATTCACGCAACCGGATGCCAGCGCGCAGATGTGGGTGCCAGTGCCCGGCGGTCCGGCCTTTTTGCTGGGCCCAAATTTCTATGCCGTGCGCAGCTACAATCCCTCGATGAACTACGCGCTGGCGATCTGCCATCTCGGCGACCGCATTCTCGGCGCGCCGCCCTTCATTCAACCGTTCCCGGGCTCGGAGCGCGCGCTGACGCTGGCCGAGGTGCAGGAAATGCAGACCCGATTGACCCGCGCAGGCTTCGACACCGGCGGTACCGACGGCCGCGTCGGCAACGACACCATGCAGGCGGTGAAGGATTATCAGGCCAGGATGGGATTGGAGCCGGCGGACGGTTACGGCGGGCTCAAGGTGCTGGCAAGGTTGAGGCAGGGTAGTTAACCCATCGTCATTGCGAGGAGCGCCAGCGACGAAGCAATCCACCTCCCGGCTTGCCGCGCCATGGATGCTTCGCTTCGCTCGCAATGACGACTACCGTTATCGGATCATCACCGGCCCCTGATCCGGCACGGCCACATCGAGCACGCGCAATTGCACGCGCTCGGTGCCCTGCCAGCGGTCGACCGCTAACGATCCCGCGACATGCAGCGGCTGGCCGCGATGCTGGGTCAGCGCGTTGCCGAGCTTTTGTCCGATCGCGCGGAACGCGATGCCGTTGACGATTGCGCCGTCGCCGGATTTGAAGCGCACGCGCACATGCGCCTGCCCCACTTCGTCGGCATAGACAAGTTGATGCGACGGCAGCGCCACCACCGGTTCGGGATTGCCGCTGCCGAACGGCCCCGCGCGATTGAGCGTGGCGGCGAGTTCGGTCGTCACCCCGCGCGCGCTGACCGCGCCATCGATAAAGAGTTCGTTGACATGACGCGCCTGCACCACCTCATGCGCGAGCGCGGTTTCCATCGCCGCGCGAAACTCCGCCAGTTTTTCCTTGCGCAGCGTAACGCCGGCCGCCATCGCGTGACCGCCGCCTTTCAGCAGCAAACCGTCACTCACCGCCTGGCGCACTGCCTTGCCGAGATCGACGCCGGAAATCGAGCGGCCGGATCCAGTACCGATACCGCCGGGCTCGAGCGCAATCGCAAAGGCCGGCCGCGAGAATTTTTCCTTCAGTCGCGACGCCACGAGGCCGACCACGCCGGGATGCCAGCCTTCCGACGCCGTGACGATCACCGAGCCCTTGTCTTCCAGGCCGAGCGACGCCAGCGCCTCGGCTTCCGCCTGCGCATCCGCCATCTGTTCGATCACGCGACGTTCGGTATTGAGGCGATCGAGTTCGGCGGCGATCCGCGCGGCTTCGGAGACATCGCCTTCCAGCAACAGCCGCACGCCTAAATCAGCACGCCCAATCCGGCCGCCGGCATTGATGCGCGGCCCCAGCATGAAGCCGAGATGCCAAGCCTCCGGCGGCCCGTTCAGCCGGGACACATCCATCAGCGCGGTGTGACCGACATGGTCGCGGCGGCGCATCGCGATCAGGCCTTTTGCCACAAAAGCACGATTGAGCCCGATCAGCGGCGCGACATCGGCGACGGTGCCGAGCGCGACGTGATGCAGCATGCCCAAGAGATCCGGCTCCGGCCTTTCGCTGGTCCAGAAGCCGCGTGCGCGCAATTCGCGATTGACCGCGACTAAAGTGACCAGCACGAGACCGACCGCGGCGAGATGACCGAGGCCTGAGAGATCGTCCGGCCGGTTCGGATTCACCAGCGCATCGACCTCGGGCAATTGGTCGCCGGTCTGATGGTGATCGATCACGACCACCGACATCCCGAGCCGCCGCGCCTCAGTTAGCGGCTCGAAGCTGGTGGTGCCACAATCCACCGTCACCAACAGTGTGGCGCCCTTGCCCGCCAGCATGCGGATGGCTTCGCTGTTGGGGCCATAGCCTTCGAAAATACGGTCGGGAATGTGAATCAGCGGATCGAGCCCGCAATGGCGCAGATGCCAGGCCAGCAGCGCCGACGACGTGGCGCCGTCGACATCGTAATCGCCGAAGATCGCGACTTTCTCGTTGCGGGTCGCTGCGTCCGCGATGCGTTTGGCCGCGGCTTCCATCTGCGTCACGGTGTAGGGATCTGGCATCAATTTGCGGATGGTCGGATCGAGAAAATCCTCCACCGCGTCGAGCTCGACATCACGTCCCGCGATCACCCGCGCCAGCATTTCAGGCAGATGATAACGCTGCGCGATCGCCTGCGCCCGCGCCGCCCCGCGCGCATCAAGCCGGTCGCGCCACAGCTTTCCGGTCACGGAATGCGCGACGCCCAGAAACGCCAAGGGGGATTCGACAGGCAATGCGGAGGCAGGAAGCGTCATGATGGGAAGATAGGCCAGATGGCCGTGGGTGCAATGATTCGCGCCGGGCGGTGAGGATTTATACCCGGCCGATAGCAGGTCGTATGACGTAGCCCGCATGAGCGCCGCGACATGCGGGTTCGTAGAAAGACCCCGGATGTCGCTACGCTCATCCGGGCTACATTAGCACCCCAGCTTATCGGCAACGCCGCCAAAATCCTTGGCGACGATATCCCAATCGCCCTTGGCCTCGAAATCGTATTTCTGCAGCGGGCCATATTCAGTCGGCCGCGCGACAAAGGCGGTTTTCAGTCCGAGCTTCTGGGCGGCCTTGAGGTCGTGGTTATGCGCGGCGACCATCATGACCTGTTCCGGTGGCAAGCACAGCAGGCGCGCGGCGCCGAGATAGGTTTCGGGATCTGGCTTGTAGTGCTCGAACAGTTCCGCCGACATCACGAGGTCCCAGGGCAGCCCAGCGAATTTCGCCATGTTGGTCAGCAGCGCGACATTGCCGTTCGACAGCGGGCTGATGATGTATTTTGTCTTTAGCCGCGTCAGCCCGGCGACGCTGTCCGGCCAGGCATGCAGGCGATGCCAGCCCATGGTGAGGTAATGGAGATCGGCGTCGGTCAGTCCGTTGATCCCGAGTTGCGCGACCAGCTTTTCCAGCGATTGCCGATGCAGCGTGTCCAGGATCATGTAGCCGCGTTCGGGGTGCTTGCGCACCTCGTCCATCGAGGCGGCATAGACCGCGCGCCAGCCATCGACCAGAGCGGTCCAGTCGGCCTTGATGCCGCGGGTGTCAGACCATTTGGTGAAATCGTTGATCAGGCTGGTGCGCCAGTCGACCACGGTGCCGAACACGTCGAACACCAGGGCTTTCACGGCGGAAATGTCGGACATGATCGCTCCCGGGTTTTTGTTTTTCTTATTCGTCATTCCGGGATGGTCCGAAGGACCCGACCCGGAATCTCGAGGTTCTCAGATGTGCAATTGCACATCATAGTTCGATGCTGCGTATCGCCCCGGAATGACGACTATTGTTCAGCCTCAATCCAGATGAAACTTCTCGAGCTGACGGTGCTCGGCCTTGATATAGCGCACGGTGCCGGTCACCGAGCGCATCACCACGGTCTCGGTCTGGATCACGTCCTTGCGGAACTTGACGCCCGAGAGCAGCGAGCCGTCGGTGACGCCGGTCGCGGCGAACAGGCAGTCGCCCTTGGCCATGTCTTCGATGCCGTAGATCATGCGCGGATCGGTGACGCCCATCTTGTGGGCGCGCTCGCGTTTCTCCTCGCTGTCGAGGATCAGCCGGCACTGCATCTGGCCGCCAATGCAACGCAGCGCCACCGCCGCCAGCACGCCTTCGGGCGCGCCGCCGGTGCCGATATACATATCGACGCCGGTATTGTCGGGATCGGCGCAATGGATCACGCCGGCGACGTCGCCGTCGGTGATGAGGCGGACCGCAGCGCCCGTCGAGCGCACACCGTTGATGATGTCGGAGTGGCGCGGGCGATCGAGCACCAGCACCGTGATCGCCGAGGGATCGACGCCCTTGGCCTTGGCGAGCCGGCGAACATTGTCGGCCGGCGAGGCATCGAGTTCGACCACGCCCTTGGCGTAACCTGGGCCGACCGCGATCTTCTGCATGTAAACATCAGGCGCGTGCAACAGCGTGCCGCCATCGGCCATCGCCATGGTCGCGATCGAGCCCGGCATGTTCTTGGCGCAAAGTGTCGTACCTTCCAAGCGGATCGACCGCGATATCGACGCGCGGGCCGGCATTGATGCCGACCTTCTCGCCGATGAACAGCATCGGCGCCTCGTCGCGCTCGCCCTCGCCGATCACCACGGTGCCTTCGATCGGCAGTTTGTTGAGTTCGCGGCGCATCGCGTCGACGGCGGCCTGGTCGGCGGCCTTTTCATTGCCATGGCCACGCAGCCTCGCTGCGGAAACCGCCGCGCGTTCCGTGACCCGCACGATCTCGAGCGTCAGCACGCGCTCCAGCAGCAACTGCGGCGGGACGGAAATATGGGTCGACATCGGCGAACTCCTTTTAAGACCTAGACTGCGGATCTTTCGGCCCGCATATAATCGTTTCTCGCGTCGTTCGTTCGGATCAAAAAACCATGATCCGATTGGATCGGATCATGATCCTTTGTTTGCGTATGATCTTTTCGGAAAACCGGTTCCCACTTTTCCGGATCATACGCTAATTTTCTCGATCCGTATCACCTGCGGCCGGCCGCTGATCACCTTGTCGCGCTGAACCGCCTGCAGCGCGCGATGAACCGCGTCTTCGCTGGTGGCGTAGGTGATCAGGATGACCGGCACCGGCGCAGCTTTCCCCTTCGCGCTGCTCGCGTCAACGCCATCGGGATGGCGCTGCACGATCGATTCAATGGAAATTTTCTGCTCGGCCAAGCGCGTGGCGATGGTTGCGGCAGTTCCAGCCAAATCCCGCGCCATCAGGCGGATATAATAGCCACCTTCGTGGCGTTCCATCGGCGCCTTTTTGGTGGCGCGCAACCGCGCCTCCGGCCGTCCGAACGGCAGCGCGCGAATGCCGCGTGCGACATCGGCGATGTCGGCGACCACGGCCGAGGCCGTCGCCGCACCACCGGCGCCCGGACCGACCAGGGTAATCGGTGAAATGCCCGCGCCGTCGATCGTGACTGCGTTGGTAACGCCCATGACCTGTGCGATCGAGGAGGATTTCGGCACCATGGTCGGATGCACGCGCTGCTCGATGCCCTTGGCGGTTCGCACCGCAACCCCGAGCAGTTTTACGCGAAAACCGAGTTCTTCGGCCGCGCGCAGATCTTCCGGCGCGATCGAGGAAATACCTTCGACATAAACCGCGCTCTGCGCCACTTTGGTGCCGAAGGCGAGGCTGGCCAGAATGGCGAGTTTCTGCGCGGTGTCGTGGCCATCGACGTCGAACGACGGATTGGCCTCGGCATAGCCCAACCGTTGCGCGTCCTTCAGGCATTCGGCGAACGAGAGACCCTCCTGCTCCATCCGGGTCAGGATGTAGTTGCAGGTGCCATTGAGGATGCCATAGACGCGGTTGATTTCGGTGCCGGCGAGACCTTCGCGCAGGGTCTTGATGACGGGGATTGCGGCACCGACCGCCGCTTCGAAATTCAACGCGCCGCCGTGCTTTTCGGCTGCCTTCGCCAGCCGCAGACCATGCTTGGCGATCAGCGCCTTGTTGGCTGTCACCACCGATTTGCCGGATTTCAGCGCCGCCTCGATCGCGGACAACGCCGGGTCACCCGCCCCGCCCATCAATTCGACAAAGCAATCGATGCCGGGATCGTTGGCCAATGCCAACGCATCCTTGGCCCAGGTGACGCCGCGCAGATCGAGACTACGTTTTTTCGCCTTCGAACGCGCCGTGACCGCGACGACCCGCACGCCGCGGCCGCAACGCGCCGACAGAATGCGGCCCTGCTGCTCGATGAGGCGAACGACTTCGGCGCCAACAGTGCCGAGCCCCGCGATACCCACTTTCAGGGGTGCGACCATGACGTGAAAAACCTGCAGGAGAACTTAGAGCCGAACTTAGGCACAATCCGGCGGGATCATGCCTAGCGCCGGTTGGCGAGAGGAACCACGTTGTGCAACGTTTCGATACCGCTTTCAAGGAAGCGGCGCACGCCGCGGGCAGCCTGGCGAATACGTTGCTCGTTTTCCACCATGGCGATGCGCACATAGCCCTCGCCGTGCTCGCCGAAGGCGACCCCGGGCGACACCACGACGCCGGATTTCTCCACCATCAGGGTCGCGAACTGCATGCTGCCGACACCACGAAACGCTTCGGGTAACGGCGCCCAGGCGAACATCGAGGCTTGAGGCGGCGGAATATCCCAGCCGGCCCGGCCGAAGGAATCCACCAGCGCATCCCTGCGCTTGCGATAGGTGTCGCGCATCTCGCGGATGCAATCGTCCGGACCGTTCAGCGCTGCGGTCGCAGCGACCTGAATGGGCGTGAACGCGCCGTAATCGAGATAGGATTTCACCCGCGCCAGTGCGGCGATGATCCGCTCATTGCCGACGGCAAATCCCATGCGCCAGCCGGCCATCGAAAAGGTCTTCGACATCGAGGTGAATTCCACGGTCACATCGATTGCGCCGGGCACCTGCAGCACCGATGGCGGCGGGTTTTTGTCGTCGAAATAGACTTCCGCGTAAGCCAGATCCGACAGAATGAAAATCTCATGCTTCTTCGCGAACGCCACCAGATCCCGGTAGAAATCGAGGCTCGCGACATAGGCGGTCGGATTGGAGGGATAGCAGACCACCAGCGCCAGCGGCTTGGGGATCGAATGAATGATCGCGCGCTCGACCGCTTCGAAGAACTGCGGTGTCGGTTCCGACGGGACCGAACGGATCACGCCGCCCGCCATCAGAAATCCGAAAGCATGGATCGGATAGCTCGGGTTCGGACACAGGATCACGTCGCCGGGCGCGGTGATCGCCTGCGCCACGTTTGCGAAGCCCTCTTTCGAGCCCAGCGTCGCGACGATCTGGGTTTCCGGATTGAGCTTCACGCCAAAACGCCGCTCGTAATACGCCGCTTGCGCCTTGCGCAGGCCGGTGATGCCGCGCGACGCCGAGTAACGGTCGGTGCGCGGCTTGCCCAGCGTTTCCTTCAACTTCTCGATGACATGGGCCGGGGTAGGCAGGTCCGGATTGCCCATGCCGAGGTCGATGATGTCGGCGCCGGCATTGCGTGCGGCCGCCTTGGCGCGGTTGACCTGCTCGAACACGTAGGGCGGCAGACGGCGAATGCGGTAGAAATCTTCCATGGGACCATGCTCCGACAACCAATCAGGACAGAATCGCGGACAGGCTTTGCAACGAATGTGAATTCGTCTTTGTCCGGAAATCGAGCTAAATCATGGATTTAGGACGAATTCAGGCGCAAAACCGCAGTCCTTGCCGTGATTTGCGGTTGAATTGGGTTCTTTTACCACGGACGACTGGTCGCGCCAGCCGCAAGATCGACTAGCGGCTACCTAGCGGCTACTTGGCTATCACTTGGCGGCGGGGTCTTTGGCTGATGTGACGGAGGCCTGGCGGTCCCGGGCGGCGACCAATTCGTTCTGGATCTTGGCCCGCTGGGCCGGGTCCATCGCGGTTTCGTCGCGATCCGGCGGCAGCTGGTTGACCGGCAGATAGGCGCCGGCTTCTTTCGGACGTGCCGGCGCATCTGCAGGCGTGCCGACCAGCGGCAGATCGGCGATCGACGTCGAGCAGCCGCCAAGGGCCAGCGCTGATATCAGCAACGCTCCCCAGGCCCAGGCTCGCTTGTTTGCAAAGCCCCGCTTTTTTCGACCTATCGACATGCGTCCGGAAGTCCCCACTTCACTGACGTGAATTTTTAGCTGCTAACTTTGACCGCCGCTGCCGCTTGTTTCATCAGTTGCTGCAGCGCCCAAATCCCACCCGAAATCCATCCTCCCCCAAAACCCTTAAAGTCCAAACAAGAAATCGCAGCGTTGGGGCCTCAATATGACAGAACCAAGATAGTTTGTCGCGGTGCAACACGCCAGATGCGGGGATTGACATCAAAGCCATCAACGCCGATCTGCGCGGTGACGAACCTGAAATGAACCTATAGTGTTGCGCTATGGCTGACGTCACGACTGAAACCCAGAGCACAAAAAAGTTTGAACCCGAAGCGTTCGCGATGAACCTCGCGCGCGCGATGGAAAGCAGCGGCCAGGCGCTCGCGGCCTATCTCAAGCCGCGCGAGAACGGCGAAGCGCGGGACAAGCCACCCAATGAATTCGGCGAGGTCATCAAGACATTCAGCGCGGTCGCCGAATTCTGGCT
The DNA here is from genome assembly GCA_963790595.1 of uncultured Alphaproteobacteria bacterium. Classification (GTDB taxonomy): domain Bacteria; phylum Pseudomonadota; class Alphaproteobacteria; order Rhizobiales; family Xanthobacteraceae; genus Bradyrhizobium. The sequence continues at coordinate 481,301 of CAWBPE010000017.1, forward strand.
CTCCGACGAAACGCGCGCGGCCGACCTGCAGTCGAAGCTGGCCAAGGCCTATATCGACCTGTGGGGTTCGGCGGCGCGCCGCATGGCCGGCCAGGACACCAAGCCCGCGATCTCGCCCTCGCCGCGCGACAAACGTTTCGCCGATCCCGAATGGAAGTCGAACCAGTTTTTCGATTTCGTGCTGCAACTCTATCTGCTGACGACGCAGTGGGCGCAGGACCTGGTGCGCAATGCCGAGGGGCTCGATCCGCACACCCGCAAGAAGGCCGAGTTCTACGTCCAGCAGATCACCAACGCGCTGGCGCCGTCGAACTTCGTGCTGACCAATCCGGAAGTGCTGCGCGAAACGCTGGCGTCCAACGGCGACAACCTCGTTCGCGGCATGAAGATGCTGGCGGAAGATATCGAGGCCGGCCACGGCTCGCTGCGGATTCGCCAGTCCGATCCATCCAATCTCGTGGTCGGCGTCAACATGGCGACGACGCCGGGCAAGGTGGTATTCCAGAACGAGCTGATGCAGCTTATTCAATACGCGCCCGCGACGGAAAGCGTGCTGCGCACGCCGCTTCTGATCGTGCCGCCCTGGATCAACAAATTCTATATTCTCGATCTCAAGCCGGAAAAATCCTACATCAAATGGTGTGTCGATCAGGGCATCACGGTGTTCGTGATTTCCTGGGTCAACCCGGACAAGAGCCTCGGTGCCAAGACCTTCGAGGACTACATGAAGGACGGTCCGCTGGCGGCGATGGACGCCATCGAGCGGGCCACCGGCGAGATGAAGGTCCACACCATGGGCTATTGCGTCGGCGGCACCCTGCTCGCCTCGACGCTGGCGTGGCTTGCGGAAAAGCGCCGCGTGCGCGTGACCTCGGCGACGTTCCTGGCGGCACAAGTGGACTTCACCCATGCCGGCGATCTCCTGGTGTTCGTCGACGAGGACCAAATCTCCGCACTTGAGCGCGACATGCAGGCGGCCGGCGTGCTCGAAGGCAGCAAGATGGCGATGGCCTTCAACATGCTGCGCTCGAACGACCTGATCTGGTCTTACGTCGTCAGCAATTATTTGAAGGGAAAGCCGCCGTCCGCCTTCGACCTGCTGCACTGGAATTCGGATGCGACGCGGATGCCGGCCGCGAACCATTCGTATTACCTGCGCAATTGCTATCTGGAGAACCGGCTGTCCGCCGGAACGATGGTGCTGGACAACACGCTGCTCGACCTGTCGAAGGTCAAGGTGCCGGTCTACAATCTCGCAACCCGCGAGGATCACATCGCGCCCGCCGATTCCGTGCTTTACGGTTCGCAATTTTTCGGCGGCCCGGTGAAATATGTGCTGTCCGGATCCGGGCATATCGCCGGCGTGGTCAATCCCCCGGCGTCCGGCAAATACCAGTTCTGGACCAACGACAATATCAGGGATGTCACCCTGGCGGACTGGCTCAAGGGTGCGCAGGAGCACAAGGGATCGTGGTGGCCCGACTGGCGCCAATGGCTTGCAAGCATCGATGCGGAGGAAATGCCCGCGCGCATAGTGGGCGCGGCCGCGCTGCCGCCGATCGAAGATGCGCCCGGCAGCTACGTGCGGGTCCGCGCATAGCGCAGCGTCAAATCTTTGAATATAACAAGCCGTCCCGCCGGGACGGGACTCGTAATCTGGATTGAGGGGAAACCTATGACGCGCGAATTGTTCTGGCTGACGCTGACGGTCATTCTGACGGGGCTTTTATGGGTTCCTTACGTACTCAATCGCGCTCAGGTCCGCGGCCTCGGCGGCTCGATGGCCAATCCGTCGCGCGATGCCAAGCCCCATGCGGAATGGGCCACGCGGCTGATGTTCGCCCATGACAACGCGGTCGAAAACCTGATCGTATTCGCGCCGCTGGTTCTGATCCTCAACGCGATCGATTACTCGACCCAATGGACCGTGATCGCCTGCGCGGTGTATTTCTGGGCCCGCCTCGCGCATCTGCTTGTGTACACGATGGGCCTGCCGGTGTTCCGCACCCTGGCGTTCCTCGTCGGCTTCTTCGCGCAAGTCGTGCTGGCGCTGGCAATTTTCAAGATTCTCTGAAACGCTGCGAGCCTGTAAAACGACGAGAGCCCGGTTCTGATTAAGTCAGAACCGGGCTCTCATCTTTTGCGTCGTGTTGCCGGCTGGCTACCCGGGAAGTCCCAGCATCAGCCGCATGTTCTGCACGGCGGCGCCCGAGGCGCCCTTCCCCAGATTGTCGAGCCGCGCGACCAGAACCGCCTGCGGATATTTCGGGTTCGCAAAGACATACAACTCGAGCTTGTTGGTCTCGTTGAGCGCCTCAGGCTCAATGCGTCCACTCTTGATCGCGGCATCATCCAGCGGCATCACCGAAACATAAGGGCTGCCGGCATAGCGCTTCGTCAGCGCGGCGTGGAGCGCCGCGGCGTCGGGCTTGCCCGGAAGCGTGTCGAGATGCAGCGGCACCGACACCAGCATGCCCTGGCGGAAATCACCGACCGACGGCACAAAGATCGGCCGGCGGGAGAGACCCGAATAGAGCTGCGTCTCCGGCAAATGCTTGTGCTCGAAGCCGAGGCCATAGAGCTCGAAGGCCGGCGCGGTACCGGCGTCAAAACTTTCGATCATGGACTTGCCGCCACCGGAATAACCGCTCACCGCATTGATGGTGATGGGATAGTCCGCCGGCACGATTCCGGCGTCCACCAGCGGCCGCAGCAACGCAATCCCGCCGGTCGGATAGCAACCGGGGTTTGAGACTTTTCGGGCCGCACGGATCTTGTTGGCCTGATCCGGCGCCAATTCCGGAAAACCATAGGTCCAGTCGGGCGCAACCCGAAAGGCCGACGAGGCGTCCAGCACCTTGGGCGCCGCAGCGCCCATGCTATCGATCAGCGCAACGGTCTCGCGCGCGGCTGCATCCGGCAGGCAGAGGATGACGAGATCCACCTCTTCCATCAGCGCCAGCTTGGCCTTGGCATCCTTGCGCTTGTCATCGGGGATGGTTTTGAGCGCGACATCGCCTTGCGCGCTAAGGCGTTCGCGAATGCCAAGGCCCGTCGTTCCCGCGGCCCCATCCACGAATACGGTGGGTTGCCCGGAAACGCCTGAAGTCAGGGGCTTCCCTTGCGGTTGCTTGGTGTCGATGACGGTCATAGCGTGCTCCTTCCATCCGCGGCTACGCTAGCAGGCGTAGATGACATGTAATCCAACTGCGGCCGCAGCGCGACCATCTGCGCTCCGATTGTTTTTGCGGCGGCATCCGGCTGCTGCGTCAGCGCGTTCGCCACCGCGACGTGATCGACATCGGATTTGTGCTGGTTGAGTTTGAAACTGCCCTCGACCTGCTCGACCGTCATCACCAGGCCGACGATCGCCTGCTTCATCGCGGCCAATCGTCCGGCCGTCATCTTCGACGACATCCAGGGCGGTTTCGGCGCCAGCCAGTTTTCGAATTTGGCGCTGAGCACATCGAGGTGCGGCCCGAGTTCGCTATCCGACAATCTGCGCACCGTGCCGGTCAAATGCACCGCCTGATACAGCCAGGTCGGCACCTGATCCGGCGACACGTACCAGTCCGCCGACACATAGGCATCCGCCCCCGTCACCGCCATCAGCCAGGACGATGTGCCGTCCGCCAGCTTCACCAGCGGATTATGACGCGCGACGTGGAACGCCATTTGCGGCGTGCCGTCGTCGGCGAACGCGAGATAAAACGGCAGCGATGAGGCGATCGGCCGGCTGCCGTCCCACGCGCAGACTGAGCCAAATCCGCGCGCTTGCGCAAACGCGAGGCTGGCGGCGCGATCGGACTTGAACATCGGAGGCGTATACATTTTCAAACTCCTGCTTGACGTAGGAGCCACCAGATCAAATCGCGCTGCTTGGGTATGAAAATGCCGCGGACCGGATCCGGCGGCAGGGGCGACAATCCTAAACGCAGACGTCCGCCCATACCGCGAGAATGCGGCGGCGGCGGGCGGCGGAGATGGTCACGGCGTTGATCATGGGCGCGGCTATAAGGCCGCGCCCGGTTTTCGTCAAGATAAGCCGTCAAGCCAATTTTAAAGGCTGGTATTCCATGGCGCCGGCACGACGCGGTAGCCGTCGCCGTCCTTGACGATATTGCCGATGCCCGGGAACGGATAGTGGAAGCCCTGCACCTGCAGCTTTTCGGCGACGATCATGTCGTAGACCCGGCGGCGGGTCTTTTCCGCCATATCGCCGTCCTGGTCGAAGAAAGCGTGCCAGCCCGGATTGGCCGCGAACAGATAGGGGTTGTTGGTGACATCCGACTGGATGAACACCTTCCCCGAACCTGATGACAGCACATAGGAAGTGTGGCCCGGCGTATGGCCGATGGTCTCCACCGCGAGCAGGCCCGGGGCGACTTCCTTGCCCCATTCATAGGGCGTGACCTTCTTCTTCAGCGCCGCCTCGAAAATGTTGCGGTTGTTCTTGAACAGCCCCTTCATCCGGTCGTTCGACGCGCGGCTCATCTCGCCGTCATCCATCCAGAACTTCCACTCGGTCGCCGGCACCAGAATTTCCGCGTTCGGATAGGCGGGCGTGCCGTCGGCATTCAGCAGACCGTTCACGTGGTCGCCGTGGAAATGCGAGATCACCACCGTATCAACCGCCTTGGGATCGAATCCCGCGGCCGCCATGTTGGCGGGAAACTGGCCGACCGCGCCCTTGCTTGACTTGAGCGCCTCAGGACCGTTGCCGGTATCGAGCACCACGAGCTTCGAGCCGGTGTTGATCACCAGCGGCGCGAAATAGATCGTGACCTTGTCTTTGGGCTGAAACGCCTTGTCGAGGGCAGCGTTGATCTCGTCTTTTTTGGCGTTCGACACGAAGGTATCCGGTAACGGAAAAGTGCTGGCGCCGTCGGAAACCGCGGTCACCTGGATGTCGCCGACCTTGTAGCGATAGAAGCTCGGCGCCTGCTTGTCGGCGAGCGGCACAGCGGCGGCGCTGGCGGGGGTGTTTGCCAATAGCGGCGCGGCGGCGATTCCGGCTGCTCCAGCCAATGCGTCACGGCGTGTCAGTTCCATGTGATGTCCTCCCTGTTGAGACAATGAGTTCGGCCGGTTTCGGCATTTTTCGCGACAGGTCTTAGCAATTTTTTGCCGGCGGCGCGATGACGGCGAAACGAAAACTGAAGCCGATATTCAAGCGCTAACCCTTGGTCCGCAAGCCTATTCCCGTCCTATCGGTTCTGATTGAATCAGAACCGTGCTCTGGTTTTCGTTTTGACGCGTTTTCTTTACGCGAACCGGTATCCACTTCGCTCGAAAACGCTCTGCTAGATCGTGCGCCACAGCCATTCGGCGATCTGGCCGATCACGTCGCCGAACAGCAGCAAGGCCGCCGACCAGACCAGCGCCGATACCCAATTGGCGATTTGAAAGCGCCAATACGGCATCTCGAATATGCCGGCCGCTAGCGGCACCGAGGCCCGCAGCGGACCGAAAAATCGTCCGATGAAGATGCTGGGCGAGCCCCATTTCTTCACGAAAGCTTCGCCGCGCGGCAGGATGTCGGGGTAGCGCGACAGCGGCCACATCTGGGCGACCTGTTCCTTGTATTTGAAGCCGAACCAGTACGAGACCCAGTCGCCAAGCGCCGCACCAATCCCGCCGGCAATCCAGACCGACCAGAAGCTGATACCGCTGGCGCCGATCAGCGCACCGATGGCGACCAGCGCGCCCCAGGCCGGGATCAACAGCGAGATGAAGGCGAGCAATTCACCGAAAGCCAGCAGCAGAACGATCGGGGCAGCCCAAGCCTGGTGGTCGCGCACAAAATCGGCCAGCGCGCGCGCGAAATCTTCCATGTCGTGAACGCCCTCTCCCGGGAACCGGCCTGTTCGAGGCACGGAACTTTTCTACAGCTTCAATGCCCCGGAACAGGTAAGCCAGCCCTTCCCATGACATCAAGTCACAAAGGTGGGGACAAGGCGCCAGCGTGCGCCGGGCGCCAACCGTCACTATTTAAGCCTATCCGTGGCATAGTCAGGGGAACTGATTCGCGCTATCCGAAGCGCGCGCAACACATGAAAAAACATGCCGAAACCATTGAAATCAAATACTAAAGCCAAAGCCAACGACCTGTTCGGGTCCGAACCCAAGGGAGCCGAACCTAAAACTCGCGCGCCGCTCAAGGTGGCGTCCCGCGCGACAAGCGCGGAAGCCGGTTACACCGCGCGCGACATCGAGGTGCTCGAAGGCCTTGAGCCGGTTCGTCGCCGTCCGGGCATGTATATCGGCGGCACCGACGAGAAGGCGCTGCATCATCTGTTCGCCGAAGTCATCGACAATTCGATGGACGAGGCGCTGGCGGGCCATGCCGATTTCATCGAGGTCGAATTGAGTGCCGATGGATTCCTGACCGTCACCGATAATGGCCGCGGCATCCCGGTCGATCCGCATCCGAAATTTCCGAAGAAGTCCGCGCTGGAAGTCATCATGTGCACGCTGCATTCCGGCGGCAAATTCAACTCGAAAGTGTATGAGACGTCAGGCGGTCTGCACGGCGTCGGCGTTTCCGTGGTGAATGCCCTCTCCTCGCGCCTCGAGGTCGAGGTCGCCCGCAGCCAGAAGCTCTACCGCATGACGTTCGAGCGCGGCCACCCCAAGGGCAAGCTCGAAGACCTCGGCAAGATCAACAACCGCCGCGGCACGACCATCCGCTTCAAGCCGGACACCGACATTTTCGGCGCCAAAGCCACCTTCAAGCCGCAGCGCCTGTTCAAGATGGCGCGCTCCAAGGCCTATCTGTTCGGCGGCGTCGAGATTCGCTGGCGCTGCGACCCAGCCCTTCTCAAGGGCATCGAGGACGTACCCGCGGAAGCCAAGTTCCACTTCGTCGGCGGATTAAAGGATTATCTCGGCGCGGCGGTGCATGCCGACACCCTGGTGCATCCGGACATCTTCGCCGGCAAATCCGGCCGCAACGGCGCCCACGGCGCCTGCGAATGGGCGGTCGCCTGGACCGCGGATGCCGACGGATTCCTGTCCTCCTACTGCAACACCGTGCCGACACCGGATGGTGGCACCCATGAATCGGGCATGCGCAGCGCGCTATTGCGCGGCCTGAAGGATCACGCCGAGCGCGTCGGCCAGGGCAAGCGCGCCGCCTCCATCACCTCGGAAGACGTGATGGTCGGCGCCGCCGTGATGCTCTCGGTATTCGTGCGCGAGCCAGAATTCCAGGGCCAGACCAAAGATCGTCTCGCCACCGCCGAAGCCCAGCGCATCGTTGAACAGGCCATCAAGGATCCGTTCGATCACTGGCTGTCCGGCAATCCGCTGCAGGCCAACAAGCTTCTGGAATTCGTGGTCGAGCGCGCCGACGAACGGCTGCGCCGCCGCGCGGAGAAGGAAATCTCGCGCAAGACCGCGGTCAAGAAACTGCGCCTGCCCGGCAAGCTCTCCGACTGCACCAACACGGCCTCGGAAGGCTCCGAACTGTTCATCGTCGAGGGTGACTCGGCCGGCGGCAGCGCCAAGCAGGCGCGCGACCGCAAGACCCAGGCGATCCTTCCCTTGCGCGGCAAGATTCTCAACGTTGCCTCTGCAACGAAAGACAAGCTTACCGCCAACGCCCAGCTCGCCGATCTGATGCAGGCGATCGGCTGCGGCAGCGGCGCGCATTATCGCGAAGAGGATTTGCGCTACTCGCGCATCATCATCATGACCGATGCCGACGTCGACGGCGCGCATATCGCCTCGCTGCTGATCACCTTCTTCTACCGGCAGATGCCGCGGCTGATCGATGAGGGCCATCTCTATCTCGCGGTGCCGCCGCTGTACCGGCTGACCCACGGCAGCAAGACCGTCTACGCCCGCGACGAAGCGCATCGGGACGCGCTCCTGAAGAGCGAGTTCAACGCCAATGCCAAGGTCGATGTCGGCCGCTTCAAAGGCCTCGGCGAAATGATGCCGGCGCAGTTGAAGGAAACCACGATGGATCCGGCCAAGCGCACCATGCTGCGCGTCGTGCTGTTGGCCGACGATCGCGAGGGCACCGCCGATTTGGTCGAACGCCTGATGGGCACCAAGGCCGAAGCGCGGTTTGCCTTCATTTCCGACAAGGCGGAATTCGCCAGCGAGGACTTGCTAGACGTCTAAGGTCGCCGACCGGACATTCAGGGGTATCTAAAGGCCGTTTCGTCCCCTGAACGGGCCAATTTATAACGATTTATTAGCTTTTTGGACCAGATTACCCCGGTCGTTTTCCAGCGGGTGTGCCTGACCTGCAACAGCTTTTCGGATCAAACCAGCTATAACTGTTCGTGAGATTCGAGTGCATTCGCACTTTTACCCGCCCGGCAGTAGCTGAGCGTTCTAATACTGAGGATTTGAAAATGAAGAAATTGGTACTGGCTCTGACCGCGGTTGCAGCGTTCTCCGGATCGGCCCTCGCGGCTGACCTTCCGGCCCGGACCTACACCAAGGCTCCGGTGATCGTGCAAACGCCGAGCTGGACTGGCTTCTATCTGTTCGGCGGTGCCGGCGGCGGCATCTGGGATGCCGACAGCAATGCGTTCAACAACGTGACCGGTACCCCGCTCACCGTCAGCCAGCGGCAGGGCGGCGATGGCTGGTTCGGCACGGTCGGTGCTGGCTACGACTGGCAGTTCAACAGCTCTTGGGTGTTCGGTATCTTGGCGGACGGCCAGTTCGGCAGCCTTAGGGGTTCGCTGCCCGGTGTAACGGCGGCTGGTGGAGTTGTTACCGGAACCGAAAAGCTTCGCGACACTTGGGCCGCTGGCGCCCGTTTGGGTTATCTCGTAGCTCCGAACGTTCTGTCCTACGTCAACGCCGGCTACACCCAATCTTACTGGTCCAGCACGACGCTCGGCCCGCTCGGCGGCGTTGGCGCTCTGGCGACCACGCCTTCCTGGAACAAGGGTGGCTGGTTCGTTGGTGGCGGTGTTGAGAACAACCTGAACATCTTCGGAATTTCGGCTCCGGGCTGGTTCATGAAGACCGAATACCGCGCCGCTTATTTCGGCACGAAGAACTTGGTGGAAAGCGACGGTACGACTGGTCTTCCGACCAACGTCAGCACGTCCTTCAAGCCCTTCGTCGAAACCATCAGCACCTCACTGGTCTACCGCTTCAACTGGACCGGTCCGGTTGTCGCCAAGTATTGATCTAAAAATACTGATCTGAGCTAACCGCTCTAAGAAAAAGCCCCGGCATCGCCCGGGGCTTTTTTGTGCCTTGAGCAAGCCAGGGACCGGTGCGCCAACTGACGCGTGATCCCTGCCCTTGCAAGGCATCAGTATGCGCGCCAGTCTTGCTTCGGTCGGTGATCGCCATGCCTGCCAGCGCGCTCCCTCAAGGAAATCTCATGCGCAACCTGCTCTTGATCCTCGGCCTGGTCGCGCTCGCCATTGGCCTATTGTGGATCGGCCAAGGCACCGGCGTGATCAAATGGCCGGAATCGAGCTTCATGATCAGCCAGACCCAGTGGGCCGGATATGGCGCCGTGCTGGGTGCCCTGGGATTGATCCTGATCTGGCAGAGCAGGCGCTAGATTGTAGGGTGGGCAAAGGCGTTCTTGCGCCGTGCCCACCGAAATACTTGCAGTTTGAAAAATGGTGGGCACGCTTCGCTTTGCCCACCCTACGCAAACAGGATCACCGCAATGACCTCACAACCATTCGATCTCCGCGGCAAGGTAGCCATCGTCACCGGCGGCAATGGCGGCATTGGCCTCGGCATGGCGCGCGGACTGGCGGAAGCCGGCGCCGACATCGCAATCGTCGGGCGCAATGAGGCAAAGTCGGTAGCCGCCGCAGCGGACCTCTCCAAATCAGGCGTCAAGGCGATATCCGTTGTCGCCGATGTCACCGACACATCGGCCGTCGCAGCCATGGTTGAGCGCACCGTGCGCGAACTCGGCCGGATCGATATTCTCGTCAACAATGCCGGCATCAATATACGCAAAGCCCCCCACGCGCTGTCGCTGGAGGAATGGGACAGCGTGATCAAAACCAACCTTACCAGCGCCTTCCTGTGCTCGCAGGCGGCCTACCCGTCGATGAAGACTGCCGGCGGCGGCAAGGTCATCAATATCGGCTCGATGATGTCGATCTTCGGCGCCAGTTTCGCGCCGGCCTATGCCGCGAGCAAAGGCGGCATCGTGCAGTTCACCCGCTCCTGCGCGGTGGCATGGGCGTCGGACAATATCCAGGTCAATGCCGTGCTGCCGGGCTGGATCGATACAGAATTGACCCAGCGCGCCCGCGAGCAGATCGACGGCCTGCACGATAAAGTATTGGCCCGCACACCGGCCGCGCGGTGGGGCGCGATCGGCGACTTCGCCGGCATAGCGGTGTTTCTCAGCTCGGCCGCTTCGGACTTCGTCACCGGCACTGCAATTCCCGTGGACGGAGGTTTTTCGGTGATGGGCTAACTTCAGCCAGCCGAAGACGGCGAGCGCACATGCTCTGGCCGCACGCCGATGGCGATGAATCTGGCGGTGATACCCTGTAGCCACGGCACCGCGTTCACGATACGCGCGAAGAACGGGGCCTTCAGCGGTTGATTGCCCGGTTTGAGCGCGGCGCTGATGATGTTGTTCTGAACCATCACCTGCATCGCCTGCGTCATCCGCATCGGAAATTCCCGCCGGCGGCGCACCGCATCCAGTTCATCTTCGGACGGGCTGCCGCTGACAAGTTTCGCCGCCAGCAGATTGGCCGTTGCGACCGCGTCCTGAACCGCAAGGTTGACACCAACGCCGCCGACCGGTGACATCGCGTGCGCGGCATCGCCGATGCACAGCAGCCCGGGACGGGTCCAGCGCTTCAGGCGGTTGATCGCCACGGTCAGCAGCTTCACATCATCCCATGTCTTGATGTCTGACATGCCCGATTTGAGAATCGGCGCCATGCCGATCACATCGTTGCGGAAGGCGTCGAGGCCGCGGGCCTTGACCGCATCATATTGGTCCTTGGCGATGACATAGGCGCATTGCCAGTAATCGCCGCGGTCGAACGTCACCATCATCTTGCCGTTATCAACCCGCGCAAACAGGCTTTCGTTCTCATCGGGGCGCCTGCCCGCGCGAAACCACAGCACATCCATCGGCGCGCCGATCTCGTCGACCTCAAGCTTGGCGCTCTGTCGCACCACCGAGTGCCGCCCGTCGCATCCGATGGTCAGGTCCGCGCGTATCTCGACCGGCCCCTCCGGCGTATCGGCCTTGACGCCGATAACCCGGTCACCCGACCAGATCAGGCCGGTCGCGTCGGCCTTCATCATGACCTTGAGCGAGGCAAACCGCTTGCCGTTTTCGCGCAGGAAATTAAGAAAATCCCATTGCGGCATGAAGGCGATGAAAGGGTATTTGGCATCCGTGCGGCTGATATCGGCGATGCGAACCGAGGTGTCGCCGAACTTGCCGTCCATCTTCTGCAATTGCTGGTGCGGAAGCTTCAGGAAGGCGTCGATCAGCCCCAATTCGTCCATCACCTGCAGCGTCGAGGGATGCACGGTGTCGCCGCGAAAATCCCGGAAAAAGTCTTCGTGCTTCTCCAGCACGATTACGTCGACGCCGGCGCGGCCCAACAGATATCCCAGCATCATGCCGGCGGGCCCGCCGCCGACGATGCAACAGCGCGTCGTGAGGGTGCGTTGGTTTGGCCGCTCCGAAGAAGTACCCGCGTCCATGATCTGGCTCTTGTGGTTAGCGCCGGAAACTCTTGATCACAACGCAAACGCCCCTTGGCGTTTGTCGCGAAGGAAACCCGGTTTTACGTTTTCATATTCTACCGCCGGAAACTCTTGATCTCCGATACGCTGCCGTCGCGGTAAGTCAACTCCACCGACACGAACTGGGTCGACGGCGCCAGCTTGATATAGGGCTGCGCGTTTGACGGAATGGCACTGGGATCCCTGGTATCGCAGGACGGCATTTTCAACACCTGGTCCGGCACCGCGCTATTGATGCCGATACGTACTTCACGGATCGCACAGCGGTATGACATCAGATGGGTATAATAGACCAGCAGTCCGTTGAACTCGCGGAACGACAGCCAGCTTGTCGCGGTCATATCGAGGATTTTCCGCTGGTCGTGGATCAACGCCGCCTCGGGGTCGAACTTGATCGGAAACGGTCCCTGCAATTCGCCGGACGTATCGACGTAGCGCACCTGGATCGTTGCCGCCGGCGCGTCGGCGGCCAGTTCGATCGAGGGATTGGGGATGCGCTTGCGGGTGCGCGGATCGAGCGAATCCAAAAAACCGGTCTCGCGGAAGTCGCCGCTGTCGCCCATCCGCCAGGAAATCCCGAGCGTCGGATCCATGATCGAAAACACCACGGTCCAGCCGCCATTATGGCGAGAGAACATCGCAATCGGTGCGTTGACGGAATCTTCCTTGGGCAGGCGCGGCACCGATACCGGCGGTAGTGCGGCGACCTTCTGCGGCGGTTCGGCAGGTTTGGCCGCCGCGGGCTCGCCCCTGGCCATGCCGTTGAGAAAGACGTCGTCGACCATCTGGTCGAAATAAACCGGGATCTGCTTGTGTTTGACGCCCTCCGCCATTTCGCTGACCAGCCGGCGAGTGCGCTGCGCCACCTGAACGAGGTTCTCGCCGGGCTGCAGCAATTCCTTGGCGAAGGTACGCGTGAACACCGAATTGGGATTGTCGTCGGTGTTCGACAGCCGATCGAGTGCGGTCTGACGCGGCCCGGCCGAAAACACCGAGAATACGCCCTCCGGCAATTGGGTCATCGGCGCCAGACCGCCGCCGCCGGCGACGGCGCGGGTGCCGCTGCGTTCGAACGGATTATTGCGACAGGCGTCGAATACCAGGATCGCGGTGCGGACCTTCTTGTTCTGCATCCGCTCGATGATGCGGTCGGCGAGCACGGAGGCATCCCGCACCAGTTCTTCCTGGCCCTCGCCGGCCGCGGGCACATCGGTCGGCAGCAGGAAGTTCTGTCCGGCGATCTCAAAGCCATGGCCGGCGTAGAAGAAGAACGCGGTGTCGCCGGGCTCGACGGCGGCGTCGAACGCCAACAGAGTCTGGCTGAATGCCTGACGGGTCTGGTTTTCCGCGACCATCACCGAAAAGCCGAGTTGCTTGAGCGTATCGCCCATGGTGCGGGCGTCGTTGACCGCTTTCTGCAGCTTGGGAACGTTCTTGTAGTCGTTGTTGCCGATCACAAGCGCGACCCGCTTTTCGGCCTGCGCGGGGGCCGACAGCGCCAGCAAGGACGCCGCGACGCTGAATGTGACCGCAGTTCCGAACGACAACCAGTTCTTCATCCGTATCCCCTGCTTCCAACAGACGCCCAGACTTGAGATACCCACATCTGGGCGGATCATGGGCTGGATCTGCTTTTCCTGTGAGCGCCTGCCGCCGGTAGTCTGCCGCGCTGCCCCGCCGGTTCAATTCCGCAGCGTGAGCGCTGCCGGAAATGGCCGGCAAACTCCGATTCATGCAAAAACATTAAGCTTTTTCAATGCTTCCCGCACCTGCTCCATTGACTTTGGCCAATTCGCCCCTATGTTCCGGCTTGACGCGGCCCGGTATCGAAACGCGATATCTTGATTAAGCCGCCTGTCTGCGTATCCGAAAATCCCGAGCAAATTTGCGTGCCGTTCCGGGGTTGAGCGCGACAGTCATTTCCGGGATTCCAAGCGGCGGTATCTACCAGAGGCTCAATGTCCTTTTCTCATCTCGGCTTGTCCGACAAGGTGCTCGCCGCCGTCGCGGCCACCGGTTACACCACCCCCACCCCCATTCAGGAACAGGCGATTCCCCATGTTCTGGCGCGACGGGACGTTCTCGGGATTGCCCAGACCGGCACCGGCAAGACCGCTGCCTTCGTCCTTCCGATGCTCACGATGCTGGAAAAGGGCCGCGCCCGCGCCCGAATGCCCCGCACCCTCATCCTTGAACCGACGCGCGAACTCGCCGCCCAGGTAAAGGAGAATTTCGACAAATACGGCGTTGGCCAGAAACTCAATGTCGCGCTCCTGATCGGCGGCGTTTCGTTCGGCGACCAGGACACCAAACTGACCCGCGGCGTCGACGTACTGATCGCAACGCCGGGCCGGCTGCTCGATCATACCGAGCGCGGCGGATTGCTGCTCACCGGCGTCGAACTGCTTGTGATCGACGAAGCCGACCGTATGCTGGATATGGGTTTCATTCCCGACATCGAGCGGATCTGCAAGATGATCCCCTTCACCCGGCAGACGTTGTTCTTTACTGCGACGATGCCTCCCGAAATCCGCCGCATCACCGAAGCCTTTCTGCATAATCCCGAGAAGGTCGAAGTTTCCCGGCCCGCGACTACAGCGGTCGGCGTATCCCAGTTCCAGGTCAGCGTGGGTCGCGAACCGCACGAGAAGCGCGAAGTACTGCGGGGCCTGCTGCGCGACGCCAAGGATCTCAACAACGCGATCATCTTCTGCAACCGCAAGCGTGAAGTGGCGCTGTTGCACAAATCGCTGCAAAAGCACGGCTTCAGCGTCGGCGCCTTGCATGGCGACATGGATCAGTCGGCGCGCACCGCCGCACTCGATCAATTCCGCAAGGGCGAAATCCCGCTGCTGGTGGCTTCCGACGTCGCCGCGCGCGGTCTCGATATTCCCGCCGTCAGCCACGTCTTCAATTTCGACGTTCCGCATCACGCCGACGATTACGTGCATCGCATCGGCCGTACCGGCCGCGCAGGCCGCGCCGGCACCGCGATCTCGATCGTGACCCCGCTCGATCAGAAGTCGATGGTCGCGATCGAAAAGCTGATCGGACAAACCATTCCCCGCGCCGAAGGCGGCATCGAATCGCAACCCGTTGAACGCGCGGCAACGTCTGCCAGCGGTGAACCGCAGGCGCACGAAGGGGCACGAGAACACAAGAGAGAACACGCGCGCGAAGGCGCAAGAGAAGGCGGACGCGAAGGCTCACGCGGTAGTCGCAAGCCACGCCGTGAGCGCGAACCCCGGCATTCCGGCGGCGGCCGCCATTCCGGCTCGCAGCCGCAGGCCCCGGCGGCAGCCTTTACACCGCCCTCACCGCCTCCGGCGTCGCGCACGCCCTCGATCGGCCGGGCTCCTGCGCCGCAAACGTCGCAGGATTCATCTTCAGAACCCGCCGATCATTCGCATCTTCCAGCGTTTCTATTGCGGCCGGTTCGCGCGCGCGTCTAAACGCGCGTATTTCGCAAGTGCGAACTGCGATGGAACCGTGTTTACCGGTCGTTCACTAACCTCCGTTAGCTTTGCGCCATAATTTATTGATTGGTGCGGGACGCGAACGACGTTGTCCGCCGTTTGGGGACGGGATCAAGTGCTCGACGAACATGAACGCACGATGGCCTTTGCCGAACTTGCGCTCGGGCAGATCAGGTCGTTGCGGCAAACCGCCGTGCCCCGCAATTATGAAATCTGGTACGTTTACGCCACCGGATACAATTCAGCCCTCAACAAGATCATCAACGAGACTTTGGCGCGCAACGGCAAGCTGACCGAAGCCGATCTCGAACAGATCTACGAGACATATCTTTCCCACATCAAGACCACCGACCGTATCGACAAGGTCGGCTCGCGCGTGATCGGCGAAATCGACGACGTCATGAAGTTGATCAGCGACGCGCTCGGCATGTCCGCCAGTTACGACGCCAGCCTGTCCGGCGCGAACAAGAAGCTGGAGAGCGTGCAGAACCGCGACCAGCTCAAGAAAATCGTCGAATCGCTGGTGAAATCCACCCGCGAGATGCAGGACACCAATAAAGCGCTGGAACAACGGCTGACGCTGTCAAAGTCCGAAATCAGCAATCTGCAGCAGAGCCTCGAGGCGATCAGGGCCGAAAGCCTGACCGATCCGCTCACCGGCCTCGGCAACCGCAAATATTTCGACCGTTCAATCGAAATGGCCGTCCAGACCGCGCTGGCGAATGGCGAGCCGCTTTCGCTCTTGATGTTCGATATCGACCACTTCAAATCGTTCAACGATTCCTACGGCCATCTCACCGGCGATCAGGTGCTGCGGCTGGTCGGTCTGTCGCTGAAGCAGACCATCAAGGGCCAGGACATCACCGCCCGCTATGGCGGCGAGGAATTCGCGGTGGTGCTGCCCAATACGGCGCTGCGCCAGGCGCTGACGGTCGCCGACCACATTCGCCGTGCCGTGATGTCGAAGGAGTTGAAGAAGAAATCCACCGGCGAAATTCTCGGTCGCGTCACCATTTCGGTTGGCGTCTCGATGCTCAAGCCGGACGACGACACGGACTCGCTGATCGAGCGCGCCGATGCCTGTCTCTATGCCGCCAAGCGCAACGGCCGCAACCGCGTCATCTGCGAAGCCGACCCGGAATACGTCGCCGAGAGCCGCAGCCAGGTCGCTTGAGGTTTTCGCACCTCTGCCGCAATTGCCCCGCTCCTCATGATGAGGAGCGCTCTTGCGCGTCTCGAACCATGAGATCGTGATCTCGCCTGCTGCCATTCTTCGAGACGCGCGTAAAGCGCGCTCCTCAGCGACTGTCTTGTCAGTCAAGCGTTTTGCCATGGGCGATTGTCCCGCAAGATGGCGTTGAGAGTAGTGAGGAGTTTTCTGGCGACGGCGATCAGAGCCACCATTTTTGGTTTTCCGGCGGCCAGGAGGCGTTGATAGAAGGCCTTGAGAGGCGGGTTATGGCGGCTGGCGACAAGGGCAGCCATGAAGCTGGCCGCCCGCACCGTGCTGCGTCCACCGCCGATCATGCTCTTGCCGCGCCAGCGTCCTGATTGGCGCGTGTAGGGTGCAAGTCCTGCCAGGCTGGCGATCTCGCGTCGACCGAGCGTTCCCAATTCCGGCAAGTCGGCCAGCAAGGCGCGGGCGAGCGTTTGGCCGATGCCAGGTACGGAGGCCAGCAAGTCTTCCTTGGCGCGCCACACCGCAGAGCCGCGAACCAGCATATTGATGTCCTGATCGATCGCGTTCAACTCCTTTTCGAGCACGGCAATATGACGAACCAGACTCTTGCGTACGCGAACGTTGGTGGCTCGCTTCTCGCGATGGCGTTCGGCAACCATCATCTCGATGATCTGCCGGCGCCGGCCAACCAGTTCGGCAAGCAGGCGCGACGCCTCGTCGGGAAGGGTCCGTGGTGCCGGACGCACCGCTTCGGCGAAGTGGGCGATGACGCCAGCATCAATCGGATCAGTCTTCGCGCGCTTGCCGACAGCCTGCGCGAAGTGACGGATCTGGGCCGGGTTCACCACCGCCAACGGCAGCTCCGCACCGGCGATCGCCGCCGCTACGATCGTCTCAAAGCCGCCGGTCGCCTCCACGGCAACCAGCGTCGGCGAGATTGTCCGCAACCGCTCGACGAGCTGTTCCAACCCTTTACCGTCTCGACTGACCAGGAACGCCTCGCCGCCTGGACGCACGTGCACGTCAAGGCGATCCTTCGAGACATCGATGCCGACAAATAAGTGCTCCATCCTATCCCTCCCTTGTGCAACCGGGCTCGCTCTGCGGCCCCCGCGACTGTTCGGGTTCGATGGAACGGCGGACGAAGTCCCAAGCTGAGGATCGGGCTTCAACACCCTAGGATGAGCCGGTCTCTCGTCCGCCACCGCACGAGGCAGCTTACCTCGAACAGCGGTTCTTGAGTTACAAGGATGAGGACTTTTTTCTCGTTGCCTTCTTCGCGATTGGCTTCTTGGCCACCGATTTTTTCGCGACCGGTTTCTTCGCAACCGGCTTTTTAACTGAGGCCTTCTTGCCGACCTTCTTCGCGCCCTTGCGCGCCTTCGGCTTGCGCAATGCCGCGCGCTGGGCGGCTGACAGCGCCGCCCTCGCCCACCCCGTCATTTCCTCGGGGTCGTCATAGAGCCGCTCCGGCAATTGCCAATAGGAATTGACAGTGACGGTCTTGGCCCGGGTTTGATACGAAAACGGTTTTGAGCCTTCCGCCTCGAATTGCGGAATGGTCTGCTCGTCGGCGCGCAGGTAAAGCCCGCCGCGCAGCGCCAGCGCGAAGTTGGTGCCGTCGGCGGAAATACCGAAACCGGAAAACATCCGGCGGATCGCCACCGGCCCGAAATCCGCAAACAGCTCGATCAGGAAATCGCGGTCCATGGCGTCGCGCCCGACGCGTTAGCTAGATCTTGGCGGCGGTCAGTTGCACCAATTCGCCGCAGCCACAGGCGCTGACCTGGTTCGGGTTGTTGAAGATGAACTGCGACTGCATCTTGTCGGCCTTGTAGTCCATCTCGGTGCCGAGCAGAAACAGCACCGCCTTCGGATCGACCAGGATTTTCACACCCCTGTCCTCGACGATCTCGTCGGTCGGACGGATGTCGTGGGCATATTCCACCGTATAGGACTGTCCGGCGCAGCCGCCGTTCTTGATCCCGACCCGCAAGCCGACAATCTCGGAATCGGCGCGCTTGGTCAGTTCGGTGATGCGCAGCGCCGCGGCTTCGGTCAGTTTCATGACCTGCGGACGGGGCCGCGGCTTCGGCTTGGCGGCGGGAGTGGGTGAAGCGGGTGTCATGTCAGTCATGTGTTTAGTCCTGACGGCAATTCAAGGCGGGGTCTTTGCCCGAAGAAGTTAAACACGGGAAGTTAAACGCGATTCGATTGCACCTTCACCACATATTGAGGACGAGGCGCGCCTCGTCGGTCATTCGGTCGGGCGTCCAGGCCGGATCCCAGACCAGATTGACGTTGACCACCCCGACGCCGGGAACGCTGGCGACCGCATTCTCCACCATCGTCGGCAACTCGCCGGCCGCGGGACAATTGGGCGTCGTCAGCGTCATCATGACGTCGACGGTGCGGTCGTCCTTGATATCGACCTTGTAGATCAGCCCGAGCTCATAGATATCGGCCGGAATTTCCGGATCGAACACGGTTTTCAGCGCAGCAACGATCTCGCCGCCGAGCCGTTCGGTTTCTTCCGGCGGCAACGCCGAATTGGTTTCCATGTTGCTGGTTTTGACCTCGAGGTTGTTGGCTTCGAGATTCTTCACTTCCAGATTCTTGGCTTCAATCGTGTCGGTCATGAGAACAATTCCCGCGCCTTGATCAGCGCCTGTACCAGATGGTCGACTTCTTCACGGGTATTATACATTCCGAATGACGCGCGGCACGTCGCCGTCACATTGAAACGCTCTAAAAGCGGCATCACGCAATGGGTGCCGGCGCGCACCGCGATCCCCTGCCGATCGATCACGGTCGCGACATCATGGGGATGCGCGCCCTTCATTTCGAACGAGATCACCGGTCCCTTGCCCCGCGCCGTGCCGATCAGGCGCAGCGAATTGATTTCGCGCAGACGGTCCTGCGCATAGGCCAGAAGATCGTGTTCGTGTGCCGCGATGCGCTCTTTGCCGATCGAATTGACGTAATCGATCGCGGCTCCAAGCCCAACGGACTCGACGATCGCGGGCGTTCCCGCCTCGAATTTGTGCGGCGGATCGCCGTAGGTGACCCAGTCCCTGGCGACTTCGCGGATCATCTCGCCGCCGCCATTGTAGGGCCGCATCGCCACCAGATGCTCATGCTTGGCATAGAGCACGCCGATTCCGGTCGGGCCGTAGAGTTTGTGCCCGGTGAAGACGTAGAAGTCGCAATCGATATCTTGCACGTCGATCGCCATGTGGACGGCGGCCTGGCTGCCATCGACCAGCACCGGGATACCCCGCGCATGCGCCAGCTTCACCACGTCCCTGACCGGCACAACGGTGCCGAGCGCATTCGACATCTGCGTGATCGCGACCAGTTTGGTGCGTTCGGTCAACAGCTTCTCGAATTCGTCGATCAGGAAATTGCCTTCGTCATCCACCGGCGCCCATTTGATCACCGCGCCCTGGCGCTCCCGGAGAAAATGCCAGGGCACGATGTTGGAATGGTGCTCCATGATCGAGAGCACGATCTCGTCACCGGCCTTGATGTTGGGCGCGCCCCATGACGACGCCACGAGGTTGATCGACTCGGTCGCATTGCGGGTGAAGATAATCTCTTCGTTACGCCCGGCATTGAGAAATTTGGCGACTTTCTCGCGGCCGCCTTCATAGGCTTCGGTCGCCGCATTGGCGAGATAATGCAGCCCGCGATGCACGTTGGCGTATTCGCTTTTGTAGGCCTCGGTCATTCGCTCAAGCACCGCATTGGGCTTCTGCGCCGATGCCGCGTTGTCGAGATAGACCAGCGGCTTGCCATAGATCTTGAGCGCCAGCGCGGGAAAATCTTCCCGTACCCGCGCTACATCATAGGAACCGTTTGAGACTGCCGGATGCATGATCAACCCCGTGCCGCCAGCCAACGCTCGGCGGCCGATATCGCCAGTTCGCGCAAGCTGTCGCTGGCGATCTGTTCGATGGCCTCGCCGACAAACGCCTGGATCAGCAGCGCCTGCGCTTCTTTTTCGGAAAGGCCGCGCGCGCGCAGATAAAACAGCAGGCTCTCATCGAGCGCGCCGGTGGTGGCGCCATGACCGCAGGTCACGTCGTCGGCAAAGATTTCCAGTTCCGGCTTGTTGTCGGCTTCCGCTTCGTCGGAGAGCAACAATGCCCGCGTCATCATCTTGGCGTCGGTCTTCTGCGCCTTCGGACGTACGATGATGCGGCCCTGAAACACCGAGTGGCCGCGGTCGTCGATTACAGCACGGAAAATCTCGCGGCTCGCGCAGTTCGGGACGGCATGGTCCAGAAACAGCGTGGTATCGGCGTGCTGGCGGCCGTTGAGCAGATTGACGCCGTTGGTCTCGACCTGCGAGCCCTCGCCGGCAAACGCGATCACGGCCTGATAGCGGCTGACGCTGGCGCCGCTGGTCATCCCGAACGTGTTGAAATGGGCGTGGGCGCCGAGCGACACCACAGCGGAAGAAATGTTGAAAGCCTCGCGGCTGTCTTCGATCAAGCGCACATGGTCGAGCCGTGAATTATCGCCGATCGAAACCACCAGGGCGTCATGCACCTGATAGGTTTTGGCGCCTTCGGCGCCAATATAGCTTTCCACCAGTGTCGCGCCGGCAGACTTGCCGAGGCGCAGCAATGACCGGGTGAACATCGCCGCGGGCACGGCTGCGCTGGCGATATGAACGATATGGATCGGCGTCGAGAGCACAGCGCCGTCGGCGACCTCGATCACCAGACCGTCGGTCATCATCGCGCTGTTGAGCGCGACCATGGCGTCGGACGTATCCGGCGCGAACAATTGCGCAGGCGGCACTTCGCCGGCTTCCAGCGCCTCGCGCAGCGAGCGAATGGTGAGCCCTTTTTCCAGGCCGGCCACGTCGGACAATCCGGGCGCAAACACCCCGTCCACCAGCACCAGCCGCCGCACGCCCTCGATCGTATGGGGTTTCAAGGCTTGGCCCGCGCGCGTCAGCGCCGCGGCGTCGGGCGCCGCCGCCAGCGGCAGCACGTCGCGCATCAGCACGCGCAAATCAGTATACTTCCAGTCCTCGACCCGCCGATTGGGCAGGCCCGCGCGCTGATAGGCATCGAACGCCTGCCGCCGCGCGTCGGCAATCCCGCCCGCGCCGGGCAGCCGATCGCCCGCGATGGCGAAGAGATCGCTCAACGCACGTCCGGTTTCGTTTTTTGCAAGTGCAAGGTTCATCATCAAATCCGATTGGACGCTCAGGCCGCGTCTTCGAACTGCGCGTAGCCGGAAGCCTCGAGTTCCAGCGCCAGTTCCTTGCCGCCGCTTTTAACCACCCGGCCCTTCGACATCACGTGCACCACGTCAGGCACGATGTAATTCAACAGCCGCTGGTAATGCGTGATCACGACCATCGCCCGATCCGGCGAGCGCAACGCATTGACGCCATCCGCAGCAACCCGCAACGCGTCGATGTCGAGGCCGGAATCCATTTCGTCGAGGATGCACAGGCTGGGCTCGAACAGCGCCATCTGCAGAATCTCGTTGCGCTTCTTTTCGCCACCGGAGAAGCCGACATTGACGCCACGGCGCAGCATGTCCTGCGGAATGTTCAGCCGCGCCGCCACTTCACGCACTTTCTTGAGAAAGTCCGGCGTCGAAAATTCACTCTCGCCGCGCGCCTTGCGCTGGGCGTTCAGCGCGGTGCGCAGGAACGTCATGGTGGCGACACCGGGAATTTCCACCGGATACTGGAACGCGAGGAACACGCCCTTGGCGGAGCGCTGGTCCGGCGACATCGCCAGCAGATCCTCGCCCTTGAACAGGATTTCGCCGCCGGTGACTTCATAGCCCGGCTTGCCGGCGATGACGTGGCTCAGCGTCGATTTGCCGGAGCCGTTCGGCCCCATGATGGCGTGCACTTCGCCCTTGTTCACGGTCAGCGAAAGCCCGTGGAGAATCTCACGCTCCTCGACACGGACCTGCAGATTTTTGACTTCGAGCAATGGCATCACATTCTTCCGTTTTCTTATCCTCGTCCTGAGGAGCGCCAAAGGCGCGTCTCGAAGGACCGGCTACAAATTCCAACTCATCCTTCGAGACGGCCGCAGGGCGGCCTCCTCAGGATGAGGACCTATCCAACCGATCCCTCCAGCGAGATCGAAATCAGTTTCTGCGCCTCGACCGCGAATTCCATCGGCAGTTGCTGCAGCACGTCTTTGACAAACCCGTTGACCACGAGGCCGACGGCTTCTTCCTGGCTGAGCCCGCGCTGGATGCAATAGAACAGCACGTCTTCGGAAATCTTCGACGTGGTCGCTTCGTGCTCGAACAGCGCGGAGGAGTTCTTGGCCTCGATATAGGGCACGGTGTGCGCGCCGCACTGGTCGCCGATCAGAAGCGAATCGCAGGCGGTGAAATTGCGCGCGCCGGTCGCCTTGCGATGCGCCGTAACAAGACCGCGATAGGTGTTCTGCGAAACGCCGGCCGCGATACCCTTGGAGATGATCCGGCGAGGTCGTGTTCTTGCCCAGATGAATCATCTTGGTGCCGGAATCGACCTGCTGGTGACCGTTCGAAATCGCGATCGAATAGAATTCACCGCGCGAATTGTCGCCGCGCAGGATGCAGCTCGGATATTTCCAGGTGATGGCCGAACCGGTCTCGACCTGGGTCCAGGAAATCTTCGAATTGTTGCCGCGGCAATCGCCACGCTTGGTGACGAAATTGTAGATGCCGCCCTTGCCTTCGGAATTGCCGGGATACCAGTTCTGCACCGTCGAATATTTGATCTCGGCATCGTCGAGCGTGACCAGTTCGACCACAGCGGCGTGCAACTGGTTTTCATCGCGCTGCGGCGCGGTGCAGCCTTCGAGATAGCTGACATAAGCGCCCTTGTCGGCGATGATCAGCGTGCGCTCGAACTGGCCGGTGTTGCGCTCATTGATGCGGAAGTACGTCGACAGTTCCATCGGGCAACGCACGCCCGGCGGCACATAGACGAACGAGCCGTCGGAAAACACCGCCGAATTCAGCGTCGCGAAATAATTGTCCGAGGTCGGCACGACCGTGCCGAGATATTTCTTCACCAGTTCGGGGTGCTCGCGGATCGCCTCCGAGATCGGCATGAAGATCACGCCGGCCTGCTTGAGCTCCTTCTGGAAAGTGGTCGCCACCGACACCGAATCGAACACGGCGTCGACCGCGATTCTGCGTTCGCCTTCCGGGCGCACCACGCCTTCGAGCATCTCGACTTCGCGCAAGGGAATGCCGAGCTTCTCATAGGTCTTGAGAATTTCCGGATCGACCTCGTCCAGCGAGGCCAGTTCCTTCTTCTTCGGCGCCGAATAATAATAGAGATCCTGGTAGTCGATCTTGGGATAGTTGACCCGCGCCCATTTCGGCTCGGTCATGGTCAGCCAGCGGCGATACGCCTCCAGGCGCCATTCCAGCATCCAGGCCGGTTCGTTCTTTTTCGCGGAAATAAACCGGACAGTATCTTCCGACAGACCCTTCGGGGCCTTGTCGGATTCGATCACCGTCTCAAATCCATATCGGTACTGATCGACGTCGATCCGCCTGACGCGATCGACCGTCTCTTGTACAGCAGCCATTCTTTTATTCTCCGCTCGCGGTTTCAAGGACCGCGGTGGACCAATTCCGCAAGACTATTACGATGTTTCACGGACGAAATCACCTGCTTAGAACCGTTCAAGCTGTGTTTCGTCGCTGACCCTTAAGTAAGGTACCTTGGAGCTTTCGCCAAGCCTCAAGGCAGAGATCGACGTCCGCTTCCGACGTGGACCAGCCAAGACTGAGCCGCACCGCTCCCTGGGCCAAATCGGGACCGAATCCCATGGCTTCCAGCACATGGGAGGGCTGGACCTTGCCCGAGGAACAGGCGGAGCCTGAGGAAACCGCCACCCCGGCGAGATCAAACCCGATCACGGCGGTCTCTGCCTTGAGGCCGGGAACCGTAAACAGGGTGGTATTGGGCAACCGCGGCACATTGTCGGCGAAGATAATCACCTCGGGGGTGTCGCCGCAGGCCTGTTTCGAGACGATTTTGCAGGTTTTCGAGCCGAATGGCGTCGCTATCGAGGCTGGCCATCGCGGCCTGGACCGCAGCCCCGAAGCCAGCAATTCCCGCGACATTCTCGGTTCCCGCCCGGCGGCCCAGTTCCTGACCACCGCCACGTACCAGCGGCTCGAAGCCGAGCACCCCCTCGGCCAGAACCACAGCGCCGACGCCTTTGGGGCCGCCGATCTTGTGCGCCGAAAGCGTCACCAGATCGGCACCCATCGTATTGATATCAAGAGATATCTTTCCGAACGCCTGGATCGCATCGACATGCAGCAAGCCGCCGGCAGCATGGACGATTTCGCTGGCTTCCGCAACCGGCTGAAGCGCGCCGGTCTCGTTATTGGCCAGCATCAGCGACACCAGTGCGGGAGGCCGATCCCTGAGCATCGCGTGCAGACGCTCCAGATCGACCACACCCGAGCGCGTCACGCCGACGGTCTCGATCGCCTCGGACGGAAACCGGCCGCCCGCGAGAACCGAAGCATGCTCGATGGCCGAGACCACCAAGCCGTTCAGCCGGCGGATGGAGCCACGCCGAAGCCCCGGTGTCAGCGCCAGCGCATTGGCCTCGGTTCCCCCCGACGTAAAGACGACATTGCGGGGCAGCGCACCGACCGCGCCAGCGACCCTCGCCCTTGCATCCTCGACCAGCTTTCGGGCCTGACGGCCCTCCGCATGGACCGACGAGGGGTTTCCCGCGAGATCCCATGCCGCAGCCATCGCGTCGCGCGCTTGCGGGCGCAGCGGCGTGGTCGCATTCCAGTCGAGATAGACCCGGTCAGGCATGGACGTATTATAATACCTTAAATGAGGCGCATGCGCGGGCTCGCCCGGCGCGTCCGACCTTATGCCAAGTGGCGACCCCGGCGTCTGCAGGCAATCGGCCGGCTAACGCTTTGAACGCATTATGCGATGTTCATGAAGCTTGCTTTTTGCCCCTCGCCTCATGCTAGAACGCGGCCTCCAGTTCACCCAGCGCCGTTCGCTCAAGCCTGACGACGCCTGATCCGCCCCTTTCTCCTTGCCGAGGCTTCGTCTGCGAGCCCGGCGCAAAGGCGGTTGATTTGCCAAGCGATCAATCAAGGGATCCTGATGCCTGAAGTTATTTTCACCGGCCCCGCAGGCCGCCTCGAAGGCCGTTATCATCCGGCCAAGCAGAAGAACGCGCCGATTGCGATGGTGCTGCATCCGCATCCGCAGTTTCACGGCACGATGAATCACCAGATCATCTACCAGTGCTACTACGCATTCGCGCATCGCGGATTTTCGGTGCTGCGTTTCAATTTCCGCGGCGTCGGCCGCAGCCAGGGCTCGTTCGATCACGGCACCGGCGAACTGTCCGATGCGGCGTCGGCGCTCGACTGGGCGCAGACCATCAATCCGGAAGCGCGCGCCTGCTGGGTCGCCGGCTTCTCGTTCGGCGCCTGGATCGGCATGCAGCTGTTGATGCGCCGGCCCGAGGTCGAAGGCTTCATCTCGATCGCGCCGCCCGCCAATCTCTATGACTTCTCGTTCCTGGCGCCCTGCCCGTCCTCGGGCCTGATCGTGCACGGCGAAAAGGATGCGGTGGTGCCGCCCAAGGACGTCAACACGCTGGTCGAAAAGCTCAAGACCCAAAAGGGCATCGTGATCGATCAGCAGGTCATCCCCGGCGCCAACCATTTCTTCGACGGCAAGCTGCAGCCGCTGATGGAAACGCGTGACCGGCTATCTCGACATGCGGCTCGCCAACGTTCGCTAGGAGCGGAAACGGCAATGGGCTCGTTCGTGGCTTTGCTGCGCGCGGTCAATGTCGGTGGCACCGGCAAGTTGCCGATGAGCGAGCTCAAGGAGATCTGCGAGAAGCTCGGGTTCGAATCCGTGTCGAACCTACATCGCCAGCGGCAATGTGGTCTTCACCAGCCGCAAATCCGAAGCCGCGATCAAGGCGGCGCTGGAAAAGCGGCTTGCAGGCCTATGCCGGCAAGCCGGTCGGCGTGCTCGTACGCAGCGCCGCCGAGATGGCGCAGGTACTGGCGGACAATCCGTTTCCGAAGGCCGCGCCCAACCGCACCATGGCGGTGTTTCTCGATCAGGCGCCGCCGGCGGACACGATGGCCGGCGTTCGCGGCCGCAAGGACGAACAAATCAAATTGGGCCGCCGCGAAATCTATATCCACTACGGCGAAGGCATGGCCCAATCGAAGCTGGTCATTGCCGCCGCCAAGACCGGAACCGCGCGCAACATGAACACGGTTGCGAAGCTGGCGAAGATGGCCGCGGAGCCTGAGGGCCGAGATCAGCAGTCCCGATTACGGCCGGGCGATAATGCCGCCGGTCATCGGGATCGGCACGCCCGTCGTGGCGGGATAGCTCAGCGGCAGGCCTTTCAGACCCCGCGCGGCCAGAAAGCCGAACGCCTGCGCCTCGATGGCGTCGGCCGACCAGCCCAGCGCATCGGCGGCCTCGACGGTGGCCGGCGCCAGCCGCTCGCGCAGCATCCGCAGCATGGTGAGATTGCGCGCGCCGCCGCCGGCCACGATCCAGCTCCGCGGCGCCTTCGGCAGCAGCGGCACGATCCGGGCGATCGCGGCGGCGGTGAAAGCCGTCAGCGTCGCGGCGCCATCGGCCGGCGACATGTCGCGCAGCATCAGCGAGGCGAAGTCGTTGCGGTCGAGCGATTTCGGCGGCGGCAGCGCAAAGAACGGATGCTTCAGCGCGCTGGCGATCCAGGCCTCATCGGCGTTGCCCTGCGCCGCCAGGCGGCCCTCGCAATCGAACCGCTGGCTGGTCGTCGCGGAACATGAAATCGTCGAGCAGCGCGTTGCCGGGCCCGGTGTCGCAGGCGATCAGCGTATCGGCGCCATCGATATAGGTGATGTTGGAGACGCCGCCGATATTGACCACGACGATCGGCCCTTCGCGCTCCAGCGACTGGGCCAGCGCGCGG
The DNA here is from genome assembly GCA_963790595.1 of uncultured Alphaproteobacteria bacterium. GTDB lineage: Bacteria > Pseudomonadota > Alphaproteobacteria > Rhizobiales > Xanthobacteraceae > Bradyrhizobium. Next base: position 508,660 of record CAWBPE010000017.1, read on the forward strand.
TGATAGACCGGCACAAAGGGCGCGCCCTGCCCGCCGGCGGCGACGTCGGCGGCGCGGAAATCATGCATCACCGGGATGTGGATCGCCTTGGCGAGCGCCGCCGCGTCGCCGATCTGCACGGTCAATTTCTGCGCCGGCCGGTGCAGCACGGTCTGGCCGTGAAAGCCGACGATATCGATATCCTCGCGGGTGATGCGGTTCTGCGCGATAAAGCTCGCCACCGCCTCGGCATGCGCGATGCGTGACGGCGCGCTCGGCCTCGCGCAGGATACCCGGCCGCGCATCGCGCTGCGGCAGATGGACGGCTTCGGTCAGGGCCTGGCGCAGCAGCCCGCGCTCCCTGTCGGTATAGGGCCGGTAGCCGGACGGGCCGAACGCCTTGACCCGCTTGCCGTCGGTTTCGATCAAGGCGACATCGACCCCGTCGAGCGAGGTGCCGCTCATCAGACCGATTGCCGTCAT
>CAWBPE010000018.1:0-96707 GCA_963790595.1 uncultured Alphaproteobacteria bacterium
TGAGCTTGCGCGCGTGATCAGCGGCCTCGCAACCAGCGGCGATTTTGTCGTCTGTTTAGGGGCCGGCAATATCACGCAATGGGCCTACGCATTGCCGGGCGAATTGAAGGCGCTGGGATGATGGCGGTGAAATTCAGCACCGGTGTCATCACACGGCGAGGTCTGCTCTCTCCCCCCTTGCGGGGGAGAGTTGGAGAGGGGGGTAATACGAACTCCCGTGATTGTGGCTCACCCCCCTCCCTGACCCTCCCCCGCAAGGGGGGAGGGAATGGTGAGAGCGCACCGCGCCGCGCGGCAGCACCGTGGCCCAACGACGCATGACCTTCCCCGACATCACGCCCGATCTCAAAGCCGCGATGCCTGATTTGCGCGGGCGGCTGTTGGCAAACCAGTCGCTGGCCGAGCTGACCTGGTTTCGGGTTGGCGGTCCGGCGCAGGTGCTGTTCACGCCGGCGGATGAAGCGGATTTGGCGTATTTTCTCGCGCATCTGCCGCAGGAGCTTTCGGTCTATGTCGTCGGCGTCGGCTCCAATCTGATCGTGCGCGACGGCGGTCTGCCCGGCGTGGTGATCCGGCTCAGCCCGCGCGGGTTTGGCGAAACCAGCGCCCACGAAGATATTGTCAGCGCGGGTGCGGCGGCGCTCGACAAACGCGTGGCGGAAACTGCGGCGGCGGCTAATCTCGGCGGGATGGAATTTTTCTTCGGCATCCCCGGCACCATCGGCGGCGCGCTGCGGATGAATGCCGGCGCCAATGGTGCCGAGACCAAGGACGTGTTGATCGAGGCCTCCGGCGTCGGCCGCGACGGCAAGCTTGGCAGCTTCGCCAATGCCGATATGAAATTCGTCTACCGCAATAGCGGCATCGATCCGTCGATCATTTTCACGTCCGCGCGTTTTCGTGGGGTACCCACCGCGCCGGAAACCATTCGCGCGCGGATGAACGAGGTGCAGAGCCATCGCGAGACCGCGCAGCCGATCCGCGAAAAGACCGGGGGATCGACCTTCAAGAATCCGCCCGGCAGCAGCGCCTGGAAGCTGATCGATGCCGCCGGCTGCCGCGGCCTGCGCGTCGGCGGCGCGCAGGTATCGGAGATGCATTGTAACTTCCTGATCAATACCGGCGCGGCGACGGGCCATGATATCGAAACTCTGGGCGAGACCGTGCGCGCGCGGGTGAAGGAAAACTCCGGAATTGAGCTACACTGGGAAATCAAGCGGATTGGAATCGGGCAAGATTGATTCGGGCGAGGCTGATGCGGATTACCATTCTTTTCGGGGGCACCAATAAAGAGCGGCTGGTTTCGGTCGCGACCGCGCAGGCGCTGTGTTCGGCGTTGCCGGACGCTGATCTTTGGTTCTGGGATGCCGATGATACCGTGCACGAAACCCGGTCCGAGGTGCTTTTGAAGCATGTGCGGCCGTTCGAAGTGCCATTCATACCCGGCACGGCCAGCATCGGCAGCATCGAACCGGCACTGGACCGGGCCAAAGCTGAGGACCGGCTTCTGGTGCTCGGCTTGCATGGCGGCATCGCGGAGAATGGCGAGCTCCAGGCAATGTGCGAAATGCGCAGGGTGGCTTTTACCGGCTCAGGCTCGGCCTCATCGCATCTCGCCTTCGACAAGGTCGCGGCCAAGCAGTTCGCGGCGCTCGCCGGCGTCAAGGCGCCGACCGGCGTCGCGCTCGAGGATGCCGAGAAGGCGCTGGCCGAATACGGCAAGCTGATTGCAAAACCGGCGCGGGATGGATCGAGCTATGGCCTGATCTACGTCAATGCCAAACAGGACCTCGTCGCGGTCCGCAATGCCGCGAAGACGGAAGAATATGTGATCGAGCCGTTTATTTCAGGCACGGAGGCGACCTGCGGCGTGCTGGAGCAGTCCGATGGTTCTCTGATCGCGCTGCCGCCGATCGAGATCATCCCGGCGGATGGCGGCTTCGACTACACCGCGAAATATCTGGCCAGCTCGACCCAGGAGATCTGCCCGGGGCGCTTTTCGCCCGAAATCAGTGAAGCGATCATGGACCGCGCCGTCCGGGCGCACCTTGCATTGTCGTGCCGCGGCTATTCCCGGTCGGACTTCATCGTTTCGGCGAAGGGGCCGGTCTATCTGGAAACCAATACCTTGCCCGGCCTGACCAAGGCCTCGCTCTACCCGAAGGCGCTCAAGGCGCAGGGTATCGAATTTATTGATTTTTTGCGCGACCAGATCGAACTCGGAGCCAAACGGGCGCAAAAATAGCGGCCGCTTAAAGAGCCCGCCAGCCGCTCGGCCCGGGCCGCAGCGTTGCTAAAATCCTACAATTGCTGGGCAAAGTGTTCAGCGGGCACACCAAATCGTACCCAGTGGGTACCTGCTTTACCCTTTGTTTACCAGGAAGTCCGAAGGTTAACGCTGGCGGCGCATGTGGCGCTTGGCTGCCGGGGCGTGAGCTGTTGCGGATTTCCGCTTCGACGACCGCATCGAGGGATCAGATGGCCTCTTTATAGCTTGAGGCCAGCCCGCAACCCGGCATGACCGAGACGTCATCTGTGCCAGACCCCGCAAGCTTTTGCGGGCAAACATTTGACGAGCTCGTGCAATGGATGGTGCAGGACGCCCCGCTCGGTCGCTGAGATCGCTGGGGCCCCAAGCTGACCTGAAAGCGGCCGCCATTGGGGCGGTCGTGCTGTTGCGCGAGTGGCTGGCCGCAAAGCGGGTGCTCGTTGCGCCAAAGCGCGCGCCGGCCAAACCCAAAGCGCGTCTCGACCGTGCCGAAGAGGCGCCCCGTCTGATCACGCTGGTGGAGCGCTATCTTCCGCATCGTGTTGGCGTGATCGCAACCGTGCTGCTGCTGCTGGGCAGCGCCGGCTTCGGTATCGTCAAGGGCGGCCATCTCGAAGAATTCACCACGGCACTCAGCGATAGCCGCAACGCGATAGCCAATTCGGCCGGGTTCCGGATTACCACGGTCGGGATCAACGGCCGCAAGCAATTATCCCAGGATGAAATACTCGCGATTGGCGGCGTCAACGGCCGCTCCTCGCTGCTGTTCCTCGACGCCGCCGCAGTGCGCGACAAGCTCAAAGCCAATCCCTGGATCAGCGACGCGACGGTATTGAAATTCTATCCCGGCCAACTGCGGATCGACATCGTCGAGCGTTCGGCCTTCGCGCTGTGGCAGCAGGACGGCCGTCTTTCAGTGATCGCCGATGACGGCGCGGTGCTCGAGCCCTATGTGTCGCGCCGCTTCCTGACGCTGCCGCTGGTCGTCGGCAAAGGCGCCGAAACCCGCGCCCGCGATTTCCTGGCCTTGCTGGCGCGCTATCCGCAGGTCAGTTCGGTGACCAAGGCTGTGATCTTCGTCGGCGAGCGGCGCTGGAACCTGCGCCTCAAGGACGGTCTCGACATCAGGCTGCCGGAAAACGAGGTCGGCAACGCGCTGGCGGCGCTGAGCAAGCTCGACAAGGACGACCGGCTGTTCTCCCGCGATATCGTCGCGGTCGATATGCGGCTGCCGGACCGGCTGACCGTGCAATTATCCGACGATGCGGCGAAAGCTCGCGAAGACCTGTTCAAGGACAAGAAGGCCAAGAAGAAGGCCGGTGACGCATGACCGGCTTTGAGCGTAATCAGACCCCGAAGACGCGCCCGATGCCGCAGAAGCGCACCGCGCTGGTTGCCTCGCTCGATATCGGCACCAGCAAGATTGCCTGCATGATCGCGCGGTTGCGGCCGTGCCCGCCGAATGAAGCCCTGCGCGGGCGCAGCCATGCCGTCGAACTGATCGGCTACAGCCAGATCCAGTCGCGCGGCGTCAAGGCCGGCGCCGTGGTCGATCTCGCCGAATGCGAACAGGCTGTGCGCCAGGCGGTGGCGCTGGCCGAACGCATGGCCAAAGTTCGCGTTGAATCGGTTTTGCTGTCGGTTTCGGCCGGGCGGCTTCAGGGCCAGTTGATCGAAGCCGCGGCCGACATCAAGGGCGGCGCGGTGACTTCGGCCGATATGACCCGCGTCACCTCCACCGGGATGCACCACGCCACCGGCGAGGGCCGCACGGTTTTGCATGCGCTGCCGGTCGGCTACGCGCTGGATGGCGTCAAGGGCATCCGCGATCCCAAGGGCATGGTGGCGCGGCAGTTCGGCGTCGACATGAATGTGGTCACGGCGGACGCGACCGTCGCCAAGAACCTGATGCTGGTGGTCGAGCGCTGCCATCTCAATGTCGAAGCCATGGCGGCAGCGCCCTATGTCGCCGGTCTCTCGGTCTTGACGGATGATGAAGTCGATATCGGCGCCGCCGTGGTCGAGATGGGGGCGGGCACCACCACGATCGCGACCTATGCCGGCGGGCGCTTTGTCCATGCCAGCGGATTTGCGCTCGGCGGGCAACACATCACGATGGATCTTGCACGCGGCATCAGCGCATGCATTGCGGATGCCGAGCGAATCAAGACGTTATATGGCACCGTGCTGACCGGCGGGTCCGATGCGCGCGAGTTGATGTCTGTGCCGTCGGCCGGCGACAACGAGCGGGACGTTCCGCAGGTCGTCTCCCGTGCCACCATCGCGAACATTATTCGGCACCGTGCCGAGGAGATTTTTGAAATGGTCAGGGACCGGCTTGCCGATTCTCCCTTTGCCGCAGAACCGAAGGCCCGCGTTGTCCTGAGCGGCGGCGCATCGCAGCTCTCCGGAACCCTTGAATTGGCGACCCAGATTCTCGGCCGCCCGGTGCGGATCGGCCGTCCGCTCGGGTTTGGCCGGCTGCCCCATGAGGCGAAGAGCGCGTCGTTCGCGGTCCCCTCGGGTCTCCTGGTCTATCCGCAATACGCTCATCTTGAACACGTCGAACCGCGGCATACGCGGCAGATCAGGACAGGGACTGACGGCTACTTCGGAAAAGTCGGCCGATGGCTTCGTGAGGGCTTCTGATGACTCTTTTCCGCACCCTCCCATTTTCACCACTTCCCGCGGCCGCCGGCCGGGGCGAACCAACGCGCGCGTCGTAATCGAGAGGCAACCATGGCACTCAATCTAACACCCCCTGACATCAGCGAGTTGAAACCCCGGATCACCGTGTTCGGTGTAGGTGGCGCTGGCGGCAATGCCGTCAACAACATGATCACCGCCGGACTGCAGGGCGTCGATTTCGTCGTCGCCAATACCGACGCACAGGCGCTGACCATGTCCAAGGCGCAGCGCATCGTGCAGATGGGCACCGCGGTCACCCAGGGCCTTGGCGCCGGTTCGCAGCCGGATGTTGGCGCCGCGGCCGCCCAGGAAGTCATCGATGAAATCCGCGATCATCTGTCGGGCGCCAATATGGTGTTCGTCACCGCCGGCATGGGCGGCGGTACCGGCACCGGGGCTGCCCCCGTCATCGCCAAGACCGCACGCGACATGGGCATCCTCACCGTGGGTGTGGTCACCAAGCCGTTCCACTTCGAAGGCCAGCGCCGCATGCGCACCGCCGAAGCCGGCATTGCCGAGCTGCACAAGGTGGTCGATACGCTTCTGATCATCCCGAACCAGAACCTGTTCCGGGTCGCCAACGAAAAGACCACGTTCGCCGACGCCTTCGCGATGGCCGACCAGGTGCTCTATTCGGGCGTCGCTTGCATCACCGACCTGATGGTCAAGGAAGGCCTGATCAATCTCGACTTCGCCGACGTTCGCGCCGTGATGCGCGAAATGGGCAAGGCGATGATGGGCACCGGCGAAGCCTCTGGCGACAAGCGCGCGCTGACCGCGGCTGAAGCTGCGATCGCCAACCCGCTGATCGACAATTCCTCGATGAAGGGCGCCCGTGGCCTCCTGATCTCGATCACCGGCGGCAAGGACCTGACGCTGTTCGAAGTCGACGAAGCCGCCACGCGAATCCGCGAGGAAGTCGATCAGGACGCCAACATCATCGTGGGCGCGACCTTCGACGAGACCCTCGATGGCGTGATTAGGGTTTCCGTCGTGGCGACCGGTATCGAACAGGCGCTGATCTCGCGCAATTCGACCGCGCCGGCCGCGACTGTGACCAATGCCGTGGCCGCTCCCGAGAGCCGTCTCGCCGACCTGACCGCACGGCTGCGAGCCGACAATGCGCGCCTGGCCGAACGCGCCGCCCAGAAGATCGAAACGCCTGTCATGGCGCCGCAGCCGGCTCCCGCCGTTGCGCCGCAGCAGCAACGCGCTTCCGGCAGTGTCGAACGTGCAGCGCTTGCGGCGATTGCCGCCGCGGTGGCGCCGGAAGTTTCGCAGCCGGTGATGTCTGCGCCGCTGCAACCCGCCTCCTACGGCGACGTCACGGTTCGCCCGATCGCGCAGAAGCCGTCGCTGTTCCCGGATCATCATGAGGTCGCGCCGGTTGCGATCCACGAGCCCGCGATGCCCGAGACGTTCATCCCCCAAGCGGCTGAGCGGCCGCCGTCGCGCACCCCCCGGATGCCGAAATTCGAGGATCTGCCGATGCCCGCGCAGAACGAAATCCGGCAGGCCCGCGGTGAAGTTGAGGAAGAGCATCCGCAGAAGACCCGGATGTCGCTGTTGCAGCGCCTCGCCAATGTCGGCCTCGGCCGCCGCGACGAAGAGACCGAGCCGCCGATCGCGGCCCGTGCCTCGGGTCCGGCGATGGCGCCGATGCCGCCGCTGCCGGAACGTAAGCCGCAGCGCAGCGTCGCGCAGCAAATCGCAGCCAGCGAACCGGTATCGGAGTATGCTCGCCGGCCTGCGCCGCAGGGATTGGACGTGCATGGACGCCCGGCACCTGTTGCTGCAGCGCCACAGGGCGACGACCATCTTGATATCCCGGCCTTCCTGCGCCGCCAGTCGAACTGAAGTTTGTTACAATTCTGACGACGTCGAAGGCCCTGGTTGGATCAGCCGGGGCCTTCTTCTTTTGTAAGGGATGGACTGGCCGTTCCAGCACCAAGCAACTGATTATAAATGATTAATTATGCATTTCGTGGTGAAATCAAGAGGCCAAACCACTTCTGGCAGCGGCGGAGTTTGGTCAACCTTTGGCGCGAATGCGGCAGAGATTGGGTAACAATCCGTAAAAAAGCGTGAGTTGGCGTGCTTTGAGGCAATGACTATGGTCTGCCGTGACTTGGGGATACTTCGAGACGAATCGACGCAGCATTGGGTCGGTCTGATCTCTGGGTAAAGTCAGTGGGCAGTTTTCGCATGAAGTTTAGCCGGCAGACAACGCTTCGCTCGCAAGCCACCGTGACAGGTGTCGGCGTTCACTCCGGGTTGCCTGTCAGTTTGACGCTTGGGCCTGCATCCGTCGATGCGGGCTTTGTTTTTGTTCGCACCGGCCTCGATGGTTGCGACCGCGAAGTTCAGGCGAATGCGGAAGCCGTGATCTCCACCGAATTCGCGACCGTGCTGGGCGACCGTCAGGGCCCGCTGGTCTCCACCGCTGAACACGTCCTTGCTGCACTGCGGGGCATGGGCGTCGATAACGCCACGATCGAAGTCGATGGTCCGGAAGTTCCGATCATGGATGGCAGCGCCGCTGCGTTCGTCGCCGCGATCGAACAGGCCGGTATCGTTACCCAGTCGGCATCGCGCCGTTTCATCCAGGTGCTCAAGCCCGTGCAGGTCACGATGGGCGCCTCGTTCGGCGAGCTGCGGCCCCATGCCGCCGGCTTCCGCGCCGAAGTCGAGATCGATTTCACCAATCCGGTGATCGGCCGTCAGAATTACACACTCGATCTCAGCGCGGAACGTTTCCGCCGCGAGATTTCCCGCGCCCGCACCTTCGGATGCATGAACGATGTGGCGCGGCTCTGGAGCGCAGGCTTTGCGCTCGGTTCCTCCTTTGAGAATTCGGTGGTGTACGACCAAACCCGGATCCTCAACGCCGAAGGCCTGCGCTATCCCGACGAATGCGCCCGTCACAAGGTTCTGGACGTGATCGGCGATCTCGCGCTGGCCGGTTTGCCTCTGCTGGGCGCCTTCCGCTCGGTCCGCGGCGGCCACAAGCTCAATCATGCGGTGCTGACGGCCCTCCTGGCCGATCGCAGCGCCTGGCGGGTGGTCGAGGCTGAACCCGCACGCCGTCCCCGCGGTCACGCCGAAGCCGGCAGCGGCATGGTTGGTGGCATGGTTGCCCCGGCCTATGGTCCGGACGTTTCCTGACTTTCGTCCTCCGATTTTGATTCCTTGACATTTTTCGCCGATCCGGCGCGGTAACCATGAATGGCCGCGATCGGTCGCAGCCGCCTTAATCCGGGCGAAATGCCTGCGTATTCGGTTGGTTATGGGACTTTTTTCGGCTAAAAAGGCGTGCGGTTGCATGTACGGCGCCGCGAGCAGTCATTTACCGCGTCCATGACTATGTTCAGGGCGCGCGGCGGGCACCGCATCACAGCACAGGCGTCAGGTCTTGATTTTATGTCGGCACAGCGCATGACGCTTGGATTTCACACGATCTCGTCCGGTCTGCGCCGGTTTGCGCTGCCATTGCGTCTGGCCGCGGGCCTTGCCGTTGTCGCGATCCCGCTCAGCGGCTGCAGCTCCGTGAGTGAGACCTACGACAAGGTTTTCAACAAGGACGATACCTTCGTCGAGGAGCCTGCGGACAAGCTCTATAATGAGGGCTTGTTCCTGATGAACGACAAGCACGACCCGAAGCAGGCATCGAAGAAATTCGAGGAAGTCGATCGCCAGCATCCTTATTCCGACCTGGCGCGTAAATCGCTGCTGATGTCGGCCTACGCCTTCTACACCGCCAACGATTACGACAGCTGCATCGGGGCGGCATCGCGTTACGTCACGCTGCATCCGGGCAGCCCCGACGCCGCCTATGCGCAATATCTGATCGCGGCCTCGCATTACGACCAGATCCCGGACGTCTCCCGCGATCAGGGCCGGACAGAGAAGGCCATTGCCGCACTGGAAGAAGTGGTCCGCAAATACCCGACCTCGGAATATGCCGTCAGCGCCAAGGCCAAGCTCGAAGCCGCACGCGACCAGCTCGCCGGTCGCGAAATGGCTGTCGGCCGCTACAATATGCAAAAGCGCAATTACATCGGCGCCATCAACCGCTTCAAGACCGTGGTGACGCAGTATCAGACCACCCGGCATGTCGAGGAAGCGCTGGCCCGGTTGACCGAGGCCTATATGGCGATCGGCATCGTCAGCGAGGCGCAAACCGCCGCGGCCGTGCTCGGGCACAATTTTCCTGACAGCCCCTGGTACAAGGACGCGTATAATCTAGTAAAGTCCGGCGGCCTCGAACCGACCGAGGACAGAGGGTCCTATATTTCGCAGGCCTTCAAGAAACTGGGTCTTGCTAGGAATTGATTTCACATGCTGGCGCGTCTTTCGATCCGTGACATCGTCCTGATCGAACGGCTTGATATCGAGTTCTCCCGTGGCCTTGCGGTTTTGACCGGCGAGACCGGGGCGGGCAAATCCATTCTTCTCGATGCTTTCGCGCTGGCGCTTGGCGGCCGCGGCGATGCCGGCCTGGTGCGGCATGGCGCGGAGCAGGGCCAGGTCACGGCGGTGTTCGATATCCCCAAGGGCCATCCGGCTGCGGCGATCCTGGCCGACAACGGCCTCGACGACACAAGCTCTGAAAATTCTTGCGAAATGATTCTCCGCCGCGTGCAGCTGGCCGATGGCCGCACCCGCGCCTTCATCAACGATCAGGCGATCAGCGTGCAGACCATGAAAGCGGTCGGCGCGGCTTTGGTTGAAATTCACGGCCAGCATGACGAACGTGCGCTGGTCGATGCCTCGACCCACCGGCAATTGCTCGACGCATTTGCCGGCCTCGAGAAGGACGTCTCCGCGCTCGAACTGCTCTGGGACGCGCGGCGCGCCGCCAACACCGTGCTCGATGAGCATCGCGCCGGCATGGAGCGCGCGGCCCGCGAGGCGGATTATCTGCGCCACGCAGCCGATGAGCTGAAGACGCTGGCGCCCAAGGATGGCGAGGAAACGACGCTCGCCGGCCGCCGCACTACCATGATGCAGGGCGAGAAGATCGCGACCGATCTGCGCGAGGCGCAGGACGCCGTCAGTGGCCATCATTCGCCGGTCGCGGCCTTGTCGGCGGCGGTACGCCGGCTGGAGCGGCGCGCCGGAAATTCACCTGGTCTGGTCGAGCCCGCGGTGAAGGCGATCGATGCCGCCATCAACGCGCTGGAAGAAGCCGACCAGCATCTCAGCGCGGCGTTGATCGCGGCCGATTTCGATCCGTCCGAGCTGGAGCGCATCGAGGAGCGGCTGTTTGCGCTGCGCGCCGCCGCGCGCAAATATTCGACGCCGGTCGATGGTCTCGCCGCACTTGCCGCGAAATACGCGTCGGATGTGGCGTTGATCGATGCCGGCGCCGATCAACTGATCAAGCTCGAAAAGATCGCGGCCGAGGCCGACAAGCGTTTTAGCGCGGCGGCGACAAAACTTTCTGCGGCGCGGACCAAATCTGCCGAAAAACTCAACAAGGCCGTCAATGCCGAACTCGCGCCGCTGAAACTCGAGCGCGCCAAGTTCATGACGCAGGTCGAGACTGATTTGAAATCGCCGGGGCCGCAGGGCTTCGATCGCGTCGAATTCTGGGTCCAGACCAATCCCGGCACCAAGGCAGGCCCGTTGATGAAGGTAGCTTCCGGCGGTGAGCTCTCGCGGTTCCTGCTGGCGCTCAAGGTCGTGCTGTCCGACAAGGGATCGGCGCCCACGCTGGTGTTCGACGAAATCGATACGGGCGTTGGCGGTGCGGTAGCCGACGCCATCGGCGCCCGACTGGCGCGGCTCGCGGGCAAGGTGCAGGTGATGGCCGTGACCCATGCGCCGCAGGTCGCCGCCCGCGCCAACCAGCATTTGCTCATTTCAAAGGACGCGCTCGACAAGGGCAAACGCGTCGCCACCCGCGTCAACGCGCTCGCCGCCGATCACCGCCGCGAAGAAATCGCCCGCATGCTGGCCGGCGCCGAAATCACCGCCGAAGCCAGGGCTGCGGCGGAACGGCTGTTGAAGGCGGCGAGTTGACGGCGTGAGATGCTGATTCCCATGGCCAAGACCGCAAAACCGAAAAAATCTCCCCCCGCCGTCGATAGCCTCACCAAGGCGCAGGCCAAGGTCGAGTTGATGCGGCTGACGCTGGAGATCGAGGGGCACGACAAGCGTTATTATCAGGACGACGCGCCAAAGATTTCAGATGCCGCGTATGATGAGTTGCGCAAGCGCTTCAACGCGATCGAGGCGCGGTTTCCGGAATTCGTCACCAGCGATTCGCCGTCGCAGAAGGTCGGCGCGGCGCCGTCGGGACGATTCAGGAAGGTCCGCCATGCGGTTCCGATGCTGTCGCTCGACAACGCCTTTGCCGAAGAGGATGTCGTCGATTTCGTCGGCCGCATCCGGCGCTTCCTGAAACTGGGCGAGGAAGACGAGATCGACTTCAGCGCCGAGCCGAAGATCGACGGCCTGTCGATGTCGTTGCGCTATGAAGGCGGCGAACTCGTCACTGCGGCGACACGCGGCGACGGCGCCGAGGGCGAGGACGTCACCGCCAATATCCGCACGCTCGAAGATGTGCCGAAGAAGCTCAAAGGCCGCAACATCCCTGACATTTGCGAGGTGCGCGGCGAGGTCTACATGACCAAGCAGGCGTTTCTCGCGCTCAATGAGCGGCAGAAGGCGGCGGGCGACACGATTTTCGCCAATCCGCGCAATTCAGCCGCGGGCTCGTTACGCCAGAAGGATCCCGGCATCACCGCCTCGCGTCCCCTCGGCTTCTTTGCCTATGCCTGGGGCGAGATGAGCCAGATGCCAGCCGATCTCCAATCCGGCATGATCTCGTGGTTCGAGCGCTGCGGCTTCAAGACCAATCCGCTGACCAAACAATGTCATTCGGTCGAGCAGTTGATCGCGTTTCATCGCAAGATCGAGGAGCAACGCGCCGGACTCGATTACGATATCGACGGCGTGGTTTACAAGGTGGACCGGCTCGACTGGCAGGAGCGTCTTGGTTTCGTGTCGCGTACGCCACGCTGGGCGATCGCGCATAAATTCCCGGCCGAGCGCGCCATCACCGTGCTGCGGGATATCGAGATCCAGGTCGGGCGCACCGGCTCGTTCACGCCGGTCGGCAAGCTTGAGCCGGTCGGCGTCGGCGGCGTCATTGTGCAGAACGTCACGCTGCATAACGAAGATTACATAAGGGGCATCGGTGGCGACGGCGAGCAATTGCGGGAGGGCCGTGATATCCGGATCGGCGACACCGTCGTGGTCCAGCGCGCCGGCGACGTGATTCCCCAGATCGTCGACGTCGTGATCGACAAGCGGCCGAAGACCGCCAAGGAGTATCATTTCCCGAAGAAATGCCCGTGCCCGCTCCATACCGACGTGGTGCGCGGCGAAACCGCGGCCGGCGAGGAGGGCTCGCGTGCTCGCTGCACCGGCGAGTTTGCCTGCCCGCATCAGAAGATCGAGCATCTGAAACTGTTCGCCTCGCGGCGCGCCTTCGATATCGATGGGCTCGGCGAAAAGCAGATCGAATTCTTTTACGAACAGGAATGGGTGAAGGAACCCGCCGATATCTTCACGCTGCCGAAACGCAACGCCAAATTCAAGCTGGAGGAGATCGAAGGCTACGGCGAGACCTCAGTGCGCAATCTGTTCGCCTCCATCGAGGCACGGCGCAATATCTCGCTTGAGCGGTTTATCTTCGCGCTCGGCATGCGCCATGTCGGCGAGACCACGGCGTTGGCGCTGGCGCGCGGCTACGGGTCGTGGACGGCGTTTCACGAGGCTTGCCTGAAAGTGACCAAAGACGACGAGGAGGCCATCGCCGAGATGGATGCGCTCGACCAGATCGGCGACACCGTGATCGCCAGCATCAAGGCCTATTTCGGCGAAAGCCACAATCGCGGGATCGTCGAGCGGCTGACCAAGGAGGTCACCATCCTCGACGCCGAAAAGCCGAAGAGCAATTCGGCCGTGGCCGGCAAGACCGTGGTGTTCACGGGGGCGCTGGAGAAGATGACCCGCGACGAGGCCAAGGCCACCGCCGAGCGGCTCGGCGCCAAGGCTGCGGGCTCGGTGTCGAAAAAAACGGACTATGTGGTTGCGGGGCCGGGTGCGGGCTCGAAGCTCGCCGAGGCCAAGAAGCATGGCGTGACGGTGCTGACGGAAGACGAGTGGTTGAAGCTGGTTGGGGAGTGAACGCCACATTCGGTTTATCCGTCATGGCCGGGCTTGTCCCGGCCATCCACGTCTTTCTTGTTCCGACACCGCTAGAGCGTTTCATGTTTTGATGGAAGCGTATCCGGCGTTAACGAAGTAGTTGCTGCATTCGCCGGGCAGAACGCTTCTGACGAGGAGGCCGATGTGGTCGCAGGCGTCGTCGATCGTGCGTTTCTGTGCGATGCGCATCCAGTGCTTGATCTTGGCAAAGACCTGCTCGATCGGGTTGAGGTCGGGAGAGTACGGCGGCAGGTACCACAGCCTGGCGCCGGCTTTCCGGATCATCTGACGGACGGTCGGCGACTTGTGGCTACCGAGATTATCCATAACGACGATGTCGCCCGGTTTGAGCACGGTTACGAGTTGCTGTTCGACATAGGCGCGGAAGCTTTCGCCGTTGATCGGTCCGTCGAACACGCAAGGCGCAGTGAGTTGGTCACAACGTAGGGCACCGAGGAAGGTCAGGGTTCGCCAGTGACCGTGCGGCGCAAAAGCGCGCAGCCGCTCGCCCCTGGATCCCCAGCCGCGCAGCGGGGCCATGTTGGTCTTGATCCAGGTCTCGTCGATGAATACCAGGCGGTTTGGATCGAGGCGATCCTGCAAGCTACGCCAGCGCTGCCGCCGCCACGCGACGTCGGCGCGGCCCTGCTCAAGGGCGAATAGTGTTTTTTTTGAAGCTGAGACCTTCGCGTCGCAGGAAGGTCCATACCGCGTGGTGCGAGACTTTCACGCCTCGGGCGGCAAGTTCGTCCTTCAGCCCGTGCAGCGTTAAATGCGGCGTCTGCCTGATCCTCTCCACGATGAACGCTCGATGCGGCTCCAGAACCGGCTTACGATGACCGCCCATCTTGCCCGGCACGACCGAACCCGTCGCGCGATAGCGCTGCCGCCACTTCACGACGGACGACACCGCAACATCGAACCGCGCCGCCACAGCATGGCAACTCTCGCCGGACTCAACCGCCTTCACGGCTCGTTCACGAAGATCATTCGAAAGAGGTCGGACCATTCGATGCTGGCCTCCGATCCAGCCAGCATCTTGAATCACAAACCGCCGCCCGACGGAATCCCTCCCGATTCAATCAATCGATGAACCGCTCTAAGACGTGGATGCCCGGCACAAGGCCGGGCATGACGAAAGAGTTATGGTGTGTCCCTACAACATCCCCGACTCTTCCTCCTCCGCCTGCTCGATCAGTTCCTCGCTGACTACCACCGTCCGCCGCGGCACCAGGAAAACCATCGTCGAGGCGCAGGCCATCGATAGGAAAAGGACGGCGATGTTGAGCGGTACCGGCGTCGTAAAATGCCCGCCCAGATAAGCTCCGAATTGCGAGATAAACGAGCCCAGTCCCATTTGCAGGAATCCCATCGCGCCTGACGCGGTGCCGGCGGCTTCCGGGCGCACGCTGATGGCGCCGGCGGCCGAGTTCGACATCACGAAGGCGTTGGCGAACATCACCAGCATCTGGGTGCCGAACAGCCACGATGGCGCCTGATTGAGCCCGGCGATGCCCCAGACGAGATTCAGGAAACTGCCCAGCAATTGAAGCGCGAGGCCGAACCAGATCAGTCGTTCCAGCGAGTGCCGCGGCGCGAAGCGCACGCAAAACAGATTGCCGATCAGATAGGCGAAACCGGTCGTCGCGAACCACGCGCCATATTCGGCGCTGGAGCGGCCCATCTGCGTCACGACGATATAGGGTCCGCCGCCGGCGAAGGCGAAGATGATCTGCGAGGCCAGCACCTGGCACAGCATGTAACCGAGGAAGGCGCGGCTCTTGAACAAATTGCCGACATCGCCGCGAAATCCGCCGGCCACGATTCGATCGCGGCGCGTCTCGGGCAGCGCGATCGCGATGCCGGCGCCGATCACGATCGAGGCGGCGGTGATGACATAGAAGATCGAGCGCCAGCCGAAGGCGATTTCGAGCAGGCCGCCGGTCAGCGGGCTCAGCATCTGCGCGATCATCATCACCGCGATCACGAGGCTGATCATGGAGCTGATGCGCTCGCGGCTATAGAGGTCGCGGATGATGGCGCGGCTTACCACCATGCCGGTGGCGCCGCCCAGCGCCTGCAGAAAGCGCGCCGCGATCAGTTGCGGCAGGGTTTCGGCAAAAATGCAGGCGGCGCTCGCGACCACCATCAGGCCAAGCCCCGCCAGCAGCACCGGACGGCGTCCGAATTTGTCCGAGAGCGGCCCCATGATGATCTGCGAGCAGGCGATGCCGACCATGTAGAGCGACACCGTCATCTGCGCGATCGAGATATCGCGGCCGAAGGTGGTGGCCAGCAGCGGCAGTGCCGGCACCAGCATATAGAGCGAAATCGGCGCCACGCCGGTCATCGCGACCAGCAACAGCAGCATGATCCGCGGTGGTGCGTTCGTCGTGATGCCGTTCGCCGCCCCCGGCGGCTTACCTGCGACTCCGTGCATGAAGGCCTGATCCAATCCTGTGAATCAGGACTTTAGCGTTATCTCGCTGCTGCAACATGGCCGTTTCGGAATGCGGCTATTCCGTTTTCGGGAGGCGCGTGAAACTACGCTGTCATTCCGGGGCACGCGTCAGCGTGAACCTCAGATGCGCAATTGCGCATCGGGGAATCTCGAGATTCCGGGTTCGATGCTGGCGCATCGCCCCGGAATGACGGGCGCTCGAAGCCTACGCCGACAGCGGTGCCGTCGCCTCATCCAGCCACAGCTTCGTCGCTTCATCGACATGCGAGCGAACCGCGTGGCGCACTTTGGCGTGGTAATCGTTGAACCAGCTCAGCTCATCGCCGCTCAGCATGTTGAGATCGACCAGATTGCGGTCGATCGGCGCCAAGGTCAGGGTCTCGAACGTGTTCACCGGTTTTTCGGCGCCGGGGATATCGGCGGCGACGACCAGTTCCAGGTTTTCGATCCGGATGCCGAAGCCGTCGGTCTTATAGTAGCCCGGCTCGTTGGAGAGGATCATGCCCCGGCGCAGCGGCGCGGTGCCGAGCTTGGAAATCCGCGCCGGGCCTTCATGCACCGACAGATAGCTGCCGACGCCATGGCCGGTGCCGTGCTCGAAATCGATACCGGCCTGCCATAGATATTGCCGCGCCAGCGTGTCGATTTGCGCGCCGGTGGTGCCGTCGGGAAATAGCGCGCGGGCGATCGCGATATGGCCGCGCAGCACGCGGGTGAAACGGTCGCGCATTTCATGGGTCGGCGTGCCGATCGCGATGGTGCGGGTGACATCGGTGGTGCCGTCTTCATATTGCGCGCCGGAATCGATCAGCAAGAGATCGCCGGGCGCGATCCGCCGGTTGGTCTTGCGGGTCACACGATAATGCACGATGGCGCCATTCGGCCCGGTCCCGGCAATCGTGGGAAACGAGACATCTTTCAAGGCGCCGGTGTCGCGGCGGAAGCTTTCCAGCGCCTCGACGGTGTCGATCTCGGTCAGCGCGCCGGAGGGCGCCTCGCGGTCGATCCAGGCGAGAAAACGCACCAGCGCCACCGCGTCGCGCCGATGCGCCGTTCTGGTGCCTTCGATCTCGGTCGCGTTCTTGACGGCCTTGAGGAGACTGACGGGATCATTGCCGCGCACCGGCTTGCCACCGGCGGCATTTATCAGCCGGCTCAGCGCGTCGGCGGCGGTGGCGCTATCGAGCGCGATCGAGGCGCCGCTTTTCGACAGCTCGGTGAGCTTTGCCGTCAGCGTGTCCGGCTCGGCGACATCGGCGGTTTGTTCGAGATGGTTGCGGGCGCTGTTGGAGAGTTTGCGGTGGTCGATGAAGATGACGGACCGGCCGTCCCTGGGCACCAGCGCATAGGACAGCGGCAGCGGCGTATGCGACACGTCGGCGCCGCGGATGTTGAAGGTCCAGGCCACCGCGTGCGAATCCGACAGCACCAGCGCCTCGACGCCCAGCCGCGCGATCTCCTGGTGAATCCGCCCGAGTTTTGCGGCCTCAGTTTCGCCTGCGAATTGCGGCCCGTGAACGGTCACCGCGCCAAGCGGCGGGGCTGGGCGCTCGGTCCATACGGAGTCCAGGGGATTGCTATCGACGGCGACCAGTTCCGCTCCGGCCTTGGCGCAGGCCGCGGCCAGCCGCTCGGCTGCCGCAGAAGTGTGCAGCCAGGGATCGAACCCGAGGCGGTCGCCGGGCGCTAGATGTCTGGACAGCCAGTTCTCGGGCGGCGGATCGATCAGGGATTCCACATTCCAGGCCTTGGTATCGACTTGCTTGGCCGCCTGCAGCGTATAGCGGCCATCGACGAATACCGCGGCCTCCCGGGTGAGCACGATCGCGAGGCCCGCGGATCCGGTGAAACCGGTGAGCCAGGCCAGCCGCTCTTCGGAGGGCGCAACATATTCGTTTTGCTGCGCATCGGCGCGTGGAACGACGAATCCGGTCAATTTCCGCCGCGCCAGTTCCTCGCGAAACGCGGAGAGCCGCGCGGTCAGCGCCACGCCGCTTTCGGGTTCGTCGAATGTCTGGAAATGGGCTTCGAACATCATCCGCTACTTTAGGAGCAGGGGGAGAAACCTGCAATGCAACGCAAATTGCTTTTGATTTGGCATAACATATGCTTGAATTATCGTGGCCACATTAGACGGGGATAAAGCGGTTGGTGTCACAAACCGTTCGTCTAACACGGCCCGGGGAAATGCCAGGAGTGTTTCAACTCAACGACGAGGGGATACACCATGCCCGCCTTTACGTTTGAGAAGATATCGCCTCCGGCTGGTGGGGCCGTCCCGTCCGTGACGAACGGCGTCGCACCGTCAATCGCCAAGAAGCCGCGCGGCGTGATCATTCAAATCCTGGATCGTTTCGTCGAGACCCGCGTCAAGCGCAGTCTGATCGAGGAAAAGGGCGTCCCCGCCCGCAAGCCGAAGTCGCGCGGGTAGACTTAGCCGGTAAAGCCAACAACAATCACCGTCATTCCGGGATGGTCCGAAGGACCAGACCTCAGATGCGCAATTGCGCATCGCGGAATCTCTAGATTCTCCGATGTGCAATTGCACATCGGAGTTCGCGTCTCCGACGCGCCCCGGGATGACGGTGAGAGATTGTCACCTCCATCTCCCCACCGAAAGCGCCCATGAAACAAACCTACAATCGCCGTCGAGCTTTCGAAAATGGCCTACAGCGGCGGAAAGGGCCTTCCGATTGGCTGCGTCATCGTCAGGGACGGCGTGATCGTTGGCGAAGGTCATAACGAAATCTTTCACCGGACCAATCCGACCGCCCATGCCGAAATGGTTGCGATTGAAGCCGCGTGCGCCGGGACGGGAGACCTGCGGCTGGACGGGTGCGACCTGTACACGACGCTTGAGCCCTGTCCGATGTGCGCCGCCGCGGTTTACTGGGCGAAAATCAGATCGGTGTTCTTTGCCGTGTCGGGCAAGCAGGGCGCAAAGTACGGTTTCAACGACGACTTTATTCGCGACGATCTGGCGAGACCGCCTCAAGACAGGATCATTCCGCATTTTGCCTGTGATGCACCGGAGGCGGTCAAGATCCTGGATGAGTGGACCGAACTCGGATTGGCTCCCAGCCAGCCATTTGAGTTGTCCTGATGTGAGGGTTAGCTCGTCATTCCGGGGCGCGTCGAAGACGCGAGCCCGGAATCTCGAGATTCCCCGATGCGCAATTGCGCATCTGAGGTCTGGTCCTTCGGACCATCCCGGAATGACGAGCAGAGAAACCTCACCCCACCTTCCGCATCATCAGGCTGCTCCAGCCCTCGACCTGAATGTGCCGTTTTAGAACAAGTCCGCGCGAACGATACGCCGCAATCACGCTTTGCGCCTGATGCGGCAACAGCCCGGATAGAATGACCAGCGCCGAGGGCGCCAGATGCCGTGACATCGCGGTTGCCATCTCGCGCAGCGGATTGGCGAGGATATTCGCCAGCACCAGATCGAACGGGCCGCGCTGTGCGAAATTCGGCGCCGCAAATCCAACCGCCTGGATCGTCTCGACCAGGTCGCCGGTCCCGTTAAGCCTTGCATTCTCATGCGCGACCCGCACCGAGAGCGGATCGATGTCGCTGGCCAGTACCTTGATTTGCAGCGCTTTGGCCGCGGCGATCGCGAGCACGCCGGTGCCGGTGCCCAAATCGAGCACGCGCCGCGGGCGATACGCCTTCAGCACGGAATCCAGCAGCAACAGGCAGCCGCGCGTGGTGCCGTGATGGCCGGTGCCGAATGCCAGCGCCGCCTCGATCTCGATGCCGAGCTTGTTGGGCGGAATCCGCGCGCGGTCATGATGGCCATGCACGATGAACCGTCCCGCGCGGACCGGTACCAGTTCCTCCAGCGTGGCCTTGACCCAATCCTTGGCCTCGACGGTGTCAAACGTAACGGCCTGCGCGACCTCGTCGCCGGCCGCAATGCCGACGAGTTCGCGGATCGAGACCTCGTCGGGGGCGTCCGCAAAATGCACCGTGATGTCCCAGCGTCCGCCAGGACGCTCGAACGCGGCGATCGCGGCCTGGCCCTCGAAAAAACTCTCGGTCAACAGGTCCACCACGCGCTTGGCGGTCTGTTCGCTGCCGATGGCAAAGGTGGCGCGGTGGGTACTGGGCGTGATGGTCGAGGTCATCGATAGTCCGGGCAATTCGCGTGGTCGGCCAAGTGTTCAATCCGTCGATATCAAAGGTAGGCGCTGGTCGATAGGGTGGGGATCTGAAATTGTTGACCCCTCGGGGGCGAAAATATTTGCGGCCGGCCTGTCGGAAACGAGCCCCGCCAAACGTCCTGTGGCAGTCCGCGATTGGCGGCGATTTTAACGGGAAGGATTTCGGATGAATACCGATCACGGCCGATCAGAAGACGAGGCGGCGATCCGCGGCGTCATCGAGTCCTGGACATCAGCGGTGCGGCGCAGGGATATCGAGGGGATCCTGAAAAATCATTCGCCTGACATCGTCATGTTCGACGTGCCTCCGCCGTTTCAATGCCGGGGCATCGATGCCTACCGGAAGACGTGGGACATGTTCTTTTCCTGGACGAGCGATCCTATCCCCTTCGACGTCACTGACATGAACATTACCGTCGGCAACGACGTCGCCTTTGTCGTTGCCGCGATGGCATGCGCTGAACCCGGAAGCGACGGCAAACCGAAACCCCTCGCTTTTCGCCTGACGGTCGGGTTGCGCAAGATCGGGGGACAATGGACCATCATGCATGAGCACCATTCGGTGCCGGCGGTGGATTAGGGAGCGCCTTGCTCGTCGCCACATTGCTGAGCGTTTCTCGCCCTTAGGGCCGCGAGGAATGACGCCTCTCTGGAAGGTTTCGTGCGTCCTCTACAATTTCTTTAATGAGACCAGCGAGCTCATGGTCACCGCACATTCGGCTAACCGACCGACCATCGATGTGCTTCCCTTCGACTTGGTATACGCACATGGAGGTTTCCCTGATGCTGAAAGTCCAGCCGGGCAGGTCTGCAAAATTCGGATAGGATTGGTCCATACCGCTACGGCTAATACTTAGCGGGAAGCTTCGCAAGGAGGGGGAAATGGAAGCTTTGGAGATTGGTGATCGGATTCGAATCCAAGGGGTGACCGGCCTTGTCGTGGCACTAATCTCCGAAGGCAAGTTCACTCCGGATCACCCAGCCGACAAATGGGCGTACCTCAAAACGGGGATGCTCGTCGATACCGACGATGCTGGCCTCATCCATTACCCGAGCCTACACGGCATCGAGATCGAGAAAATTTCAAACTGAGGCACTACCGTTTCTTCACAGACTTATTCACCCAGTCATACCCCGGTTTTCCACAGCCACCCGCCCGCGATTTACACCGCCGCCCCACAGCTTCTCCCCAAGCCTATCCCCCGTCATCCACCGGTTTTCCACAGCCTATCCACCGGCTTGTGAACCGGTTGTCCACGACGTCAGCACCGCGTCAACTGTCCGCCAGCCACTTCAATGTCGCGTGAAAACTCAGGCTGCGGTTTCCGACCAAAGTGGTGCCGAACGCTTCGGCCCGGTCGCCGGCAAAGGTGCCGGAAAAGCCGCTGGTGACCTCCTGTTCGCCGAACAGTGGGCGAAGGAAGCGGTCGGCGAAAGGGGTGTGTTGGTTGGTGCGCAGTTCGCCCTTCCAGGTGCCGTTGCCGACGGTGTAGGAGCCCTCCGACCAGTAATGGGGGCCGCCGCCGAGCAGCACGCCGCCCCTGAGAACGAGCACGCTGCTGTCGCGACCTTTGACGCCGTCGAGCATCTGAAGGTGGATCGAATAAAGCCCGTTCTTCATCGAAAATACTGCCGCTCCTTCGATCGGCGACGCCTGAAAATCCATTCTAGCCTGAAAATGTCCGGTGATTGAAACCCGAAGCGGGCTTTTGCGCTGCTTTGCAGTATTGCGGCTATGCACAGGCTTTTCCTCATTTTATCCACCGGTTACGCACAATTTTATCCACTGCCAAACGGGCTGGTAAACCAACACCAGACAATGACGGTTGCGGCACGGCACTCGATGTTGCGGCGCGTTTAGCGCTGCGCAAAAGTTGTGGCTTGCGTGGGTCTGCAATCGGCTCGGCCTTAATCCCGTCGCTCCGCCGCGCTCAACTTGTAGTCGCTAACAATAAGAATCAGGGGAGAGCGCCATGAACGGGAAGAAATACGCCGCCGAAGCGATCGGGACATTCTGGTTGACCTTTGCAGGCTGCGGCAGTGCGGTGATCGCCGCGGCATTTCCACAGGTCGGTATCGGTCTGGTCGGGGTGTCGCTGGCCTTTGGGCTGAGCGTTGTGACCATGGCCTATGCGATCGGTCACGTCTCGGGTTGCCATCTCAATCCCGCGGTGACGGTGGGCCTCGCCGCCGGCGGGCGTTTTCCGGCCGCGCAGGTCGTGCCCTATATCGTTGCGCAGGTGATCGGCGCGGTCGCGGCATCGGCTTTGCTCTATGTGATCGCAAGCGGCGCGGCCGGGTTCGACGTGACCAAAGGCTTTGCGTCGAACGGCTATGGCGTGCATTCGCCGGGCCAATATGGCGAGGCCGCCTGCTTCATCATGGAAGTCGTGATGACCATGATGTTCCTGTTCGTCATCATGGGCGCGACCCATGGCAGCGCGCCGGCCGGCTTTGCGCCGCTGGCGATCGGGTTGGCGCTGGTGATGATCCATCTCGTCAGCATTCCCGTCACCAATACGTCGGTGAACCCTGCGCGCAGCACCGGGCCGGCGTTGTTCGTCGGCGGATGGGCGCTGGCGCAGCTCTGGATGTTCTGGGTCGCGCCGTTGATCGGCGGGGTGCTGGGCGGCGTGATCTATCGCTGGCTCAGCGAAGAGCCGACCGGCACGGTGCAGGGGCGCCAGCCGGCGTGAACCGCAGACTTTCGTCATGGCCGGGCTTGACCCGGCCATCCACGTCTTTCTTTGCTTCAGTGTAATTAAGACGTGGATGCCCGGCACAAGGCCGGGCATGACGGGTGTTGCAATATTTCACCCAAACAACCCGCGGTGATCTGCCAGGATCACCCGCGCGGCGTTGTGGCCGGGGGCGCCGGTGACGCCACCGCCGGGATGCGCGCCGCTGCCGCAATGATAGAGCCCTTTCAGCGGCCCGCGATAATCGGCATGGCCGAGCATCGGCCGCGCCGAGAACAATTGATTGAGCGACAGCGCGCCGTGAAAGATGTCGCCGCCGAGCAAGCCGAACTGGCGCTCGAGATCGAGCGGCGACAGCACTTGCCGGCCGATTACGCTCTTCGCAAAACCCGGCGCGTATGTGTCGACGGTCGCGATCATGAGATCGGCAACCTCGTCGCGGTGATCGTCCCAAGATCGCCCGCCGGATAATTCCGGCGCGACATGCTGGCAGAACAGACTGGCGACATGCTGTCCTTTTGGACTCAGCGTATCGTCGAGCGTCGAGGGGATCAGCACTTCGACCACCGGTTCGCGGCTCCAGCCCTGCGCGCGCGCGTCCAGCCAGGCGCGGTCCATATATTCAAGGCTAGGTGCGAGGATGATGCCGGCGGTGAGATGATCCCCAGCGCCGGGAAGCGCTGTGAACGAGGGCAGGGCGTTGAGCGCGACATTCATCCGGAACGTGCCGGAGCCGTTGCGCCAGTTCTTGATGCGGCCGAGGAAATCCGCCGGCAACGCATCCGCCGATATCAGCCGCGTATACAGCAGTTTTGGATTGACGCTGGAGGCGACATATTTGGCGCGCACGGTTTCGCCGTTGTCGAGGATCACGCCAACGGCGCGGTCGCGCTCCACGATCACCTCGCGCACGCCCGCCTCCAGCGCGATATCGGCGCCGTGGCCGCGGGCTGCCTTGGCCATCGCCTGCGTGATCGCGCCCATGCCGCCGATGGCGTGGCCCCAGACGCCCTTCTTGCCGTTCACTTCGCCGAACGCATGATGCAGCATCACATAGGCCGAACCCGCCGCGTAGGGGCTGGCGTAATTGCCGACAATCGCATCGAACCCGAACAGCGCCTTGACCAGATCGCTCTCAAACGTCTCGTCCAGCATCTCGCCGGCCGAGCGCGTGAACAGATCGAACAGGCTACGCTGTTGTTCGAGTGAAAGCTTGCGCAGGATATTGGCGGTGCCGAGCGCGTTGAAAGCCTCGCGGATCGAGCCGGCATTGAGCCCTTCGACGATATTCGGCGGCGCGCGCAGCAGAAACTGCCGCAGCACATCGGCGATCACTTCAAGCTCGCGCGTGAATGCGTCGATCTTGATCGCATCGCGTTCGCTTGACTTGGCGACCGACTGATGGGTGCGGCCTTCGCCGGTCAGCAGATAACTGCCATCGGGCGCGGGTAGAAAATTCTGCGCGCGGCGCTCGACGATCCGCAGGCCGTGCTCGGCCAGTTTCAGATCCGCCGTGATTTGCGGGTTGAGCAGGCTGACGGTGTAGGCCGCGACCGAATTGCGGAACCCCGGATGAAACTCCTCGGTGACCGCGGCGCCGCCCACCACCTTGCGGCGATCGACCACCTTCACGCGCAGCCCGGCCATCGCCAGATAGGCCGCGCAAGTAAGGCCGTTATGCCCGGCTCCGATGATGATGACGTCAATTTCTGTCATGTTGTTTCAAGAAGTTTCCCGCTCAGCCTTTCTGTCATTCCGGGATGATGCGTAAGCACCAGACCCGGAATCTCGAGATTCCGGGTTCGATGCTTCGCATCGCCCCGGAATGACGGGTAATGTTTTTACGTCTTCACTCCTTAGCGAAGATGTGAACGTCCGCACAGCCCGGAAGTATCGATCCGGGTAGCCCCACCGCATTGCCCGCCGCGTCGGCCTATGCTCCATTGCCGCTCCCGCCGCCGGCGCCCGCCGGAGTTGCTTGCCGGAGCCTTTATGTCTTCATCCGATACGTCCGTTGCTACCGGCCAGGCTTCGGCCGGCCGGAACCGGCTGGTGCTGGTCGTCTATACCGCGGCGATCTTTGTCAGCGCGCTGTTGCTGTTCTCGGTGCAGCCGCTGTTCACCAAAATGGTGCTGCCGCGGCTGGGCGGATCGCCGGCGGTGTGGTCGGTGGCGATGGTGTTCTTCCAGTCGCTGCTGCTCGGCGGCTATGCCTATGCGCATTATCTGATGCAGCTGCGCAACCGCATGATCCCGGTGGTCGTGCATCTGGTGCTGCTGGTGATCGCGCTGTTGACGCTGCCGCTGTCGATTGCGGGCGGCTGGGGCGAACCGCCGACCTCGGGTTATGCGGTCTGGCTGCTTGGCCTGTTCGCGGTCTCGATCGGGCTGCCGTTTTTTGCGCTGGCGGCGAACAATCCGCTGCTGCAGGCATGGTTCGTGCGCACCGGGCACCCCAACGGGCCCGATCCCTATTTCCTCTATGCGTCCTCGAATATCGGCAGTTTCCTGGCGCTGCTGTCCTATCCGGTGCTGCTGGAGCCGATGTTCACGCTGCGCACGCAAAACCTGATCTGGACCGGCGGCTATGGCCTGCTGATCCTGCTGATCGCGGCCTGCGGCGTGCTGTTGCTGCGCTCGCCGGCCATGGCTGCGGTCGATACGCTGGCCGAACATACCGACGCTCCGGCGCCGGCCTGGATGCTGCGCGCGCGCTGGATATTCCTGGCTGCGGTGCCGTCGGGATTGTTGATCGCTGTCACCGCGCATATTTCGACCGACGTCGCCGCGGCGCCGCTATTGTGGGTGCTGCCGCTGTCGCTGTACCTGTTGACCTGGGTGCTGGTGTTCCAGTCGCGCCCGCTGCTGCGGCATAGCTGGATGCTGTTGCTGCAGCCGCTGGCGATCGCGGGCGTGATCGTGCTGCTGGCGATCGGCGGCGAGCAGAACCTGCTGCTGACGCTGGGCGGTCATCTCGTCTGTTTCTTTGTCATCGCGATGGCCTGCCATGGCGAATTGGCGCGCACCCGCCCGGCCGCGAAATATCTCACCGGTTTCTATGTCGCGCTGTCGTTCGGCGGCATGGTTGGCGGGCTGTTTGCCGGCCTGATCGCGCCGTTCGCCTTCTCATGGATTGCGGAATACCCGATCCTGCTGGCTTTGGCGGCATTGTGCCGGCCGCCCGGCGGCGACGCGCGCCTGGCGCGCTGGAGCAACTGGTACTGGCTGTTCCTCGCGGTGCTCGCCGCGGTGTTGATTGTGCCGACCTATGCTGACGGCAAACTCATGGCGAAAGCGATGAGCTTTCTCGACGACAACCGGCTTTGGGTGATTGGCGGCGTCGGCGCGCTCTCGGCGCTGCTGGCGCTAGGCCTGAACGCCAGCCGCTGGAAAATCTTTGCGACGGTCGCGGTCGCGCTGGTGTTGATCCGCGCCTATCCTTCGGATGACGGCCGGGTCGTAACCGTGCGTAGTTTTTTTGGCGTCCACAAGATCGTGGTGACGCCGCACGGCCAGTATCATGTGCTGATGCACGGCACCACGATCCATGGCGCGCAGAAATTCCAGAACGATGACGGCACCCCGATCACCGGGCGGCCCGAACCGATCACCTATTACCACAAGGACGGCGGCATCGGCCGTGCGATCACCGCAATCCGCAAGCGCAAAAATGCGCCGCTTCGTGTGGCGGTGATCGGCCTCGGCTCCGGCACGCTGGCCTGCGCGTCCGAGCCGGGCGAGAGCTGGAAGTTTTTCGAGATCGACCAGTCGATGGTCGATACCGCGCGCGATCCGAGATATTTCACGTACATCAAAAGCTGCGCGCCTGATCTGCAGCCTGTCATGGGCGATGCGCGGCTGACATTCGCGCGCGAACCCGACGGCGTCTACGATCTGATCATCATCGATGCCTATTCGTCGGACGCGATTCCGATCCATCTCGCCACCCAAGAGGCGATGAAGATCTACAAGGCCAAGCTCGCGCCGCAGGGTGCGGTGCTGATGCATGTCTCGAACCGGCATCTCGACCTGACCAGCGTCGTGGTCGGTATCGCCGCGGCCAATGATCTCAAGAGCTGGGTCTACAGCGAGGATTCCGGCCGCGACCCCGAATACATTTTTGCCACTTCGGTCGTGGTCTCGGCGCGCGAGGATGAGGATGTCGGCGAATTGGATAATTCAGATGTCTGGGCCGAGACCGCAGCCGACGCGAAGCAACGGGTGTGGACGGATGATTACTCCAACGTGCTGGGCGCGGTGTACCGAAGGCTGCGGGATGGGGAGCAGTAGCTACGCATGGTGAGATTAGGCTGATCTCTCACGGCAACGGCAGTGAGTTCCCTCTCCCCTTGTGGGAGAGGGTTGGGGAGAGGGGTATAGTCTATCGATGGACCTGAACCCCTGACCGGATCGCATCTAATGATGCGATCCGACCTCTCCCACTCGAAGTCGGATATATCCGACTTCGACGATTTAATATGCCCAACTCGGGTAAACCCGAGTTGGGTGGGAGAGGTGAAGTAAGAGTGCAAGCCTAGCTGGCTCGCATCCGCGGCACACCGCCAGCAGCATTGAGCGCGGCCCGGCGGTCGATCATCGCGTGGCGGAATTGTTCCAGCACGAGGCCGTAAGCCGACAAGTCGCCTTCCTCGATCGCGCCGTCGTCGTAGCATTCGAGCGTTTCACGCAAGAGGTCATCGGCCTCGTGCTGCATGGCATCGAGTTCCTCGATCGTATCGGTTTTCCGGACCTGCGTAATCGCGGCCAACAGTCGGTCACGATGTTCTGTCGTCAGCAGGCGCTCGTCGCGCTTGAGATAGTGGCGCATCCAGGCGCCGAGGGATCCGAGCGCGGAGAACAGAAGAATCGCGCCCCAGAAATAATCGCTGTATTTGTCGAGGAACGTCCGCTCGGTGCCGTCGATATAGGCCGCGGCACCCGGATGGGCCGGCAGCGCGGCATCCTTGTCGGTATCCGGCTTTTGAATCTTGGAGGCATTCGCATCCTCGCGGATCAGCGCAGGCCGGACCGTGAACAGCGCGCGGATAAAGGCGCCGACCTCGGTGTCGGGGAGCGATTTGGGCGCGACGATCAAATGATTGACGCCGACGGTTTCGATCTTGTCGTCGGGCCGGGCTGGCGACGAACTGAAGACGCTGCCGGGGATTTCCACGAACTCATACAGCGGGTGCTTATGTTCGATGGCTTCCGACACCTCGATCGGCAGGAACGTCGGCTCGCCCCGGGCTCGGGCGGTCGCGCTGATGGCATCGGCGGTGATCTTGCTGTCGAGCGGCCCGACCGTCATGAACGCATCGATGGTCGGATCGCGCACCATCTCGGTGGCTTGGCTGGTGCTGAACTGGCTGACCGCGACCTTGTCGGGGTTGATGCCGGACTCGGTCAGGATCACGCGCAGCAGCGTGATATTGACCGGGGTGCGGCCGATCACGCCGACACGGTGGCCCTCGAGATCGTCGATGCTCTTGACCTTGGGCTTGGCGTCTTTTTTCGGCGCCTTGCGCGCAGACGTGGAAGAAGCCGATGCGGGAGGCGGGGCGGGAGCCGACCACAGCACCACGACGTTCTTGCGCAGGATGGCGACCGACTCGGTGCCGGCGGGCAAGTCTTCGTCGGCGCGAACAACCGCCAGATCGGTCTTCTTGCCGCGCAGTAATTCGATGCTTTCGACCGGGCCGGCCGTCGTAATCAGCGAAAGCCGCACCGGGCGCGATTCACGGGCGAAGATTTCGGACAACGCCTGAATCACATTCTGGTCGGCGCTCCCCGATGGGCCGACCGCAATGCGCAGCGTGACCGGTCGCGTGACCAGAAAAAACGTGCCGGCGGCGGCGGCGAACAGCAGCAATCCGGCCGCTAGAACCAGAAACGGCGAGCCGCCTTTGCGGCGCCGCGCGGATGTGTCGGCATTCAAACCGTCTGATGTGGACATGGTGCCGCCAAGCTAAGAATGATCCGACGCATCATGTGATTTTAGCATGCTTATTGGTGCCGGTCCCGCGGCATCTACGGCGCAACCGGCGATCCCGCCGGCAAAGCGATGCCCTTGTCGCCGGCGATCTGGCGCAAAATATCCGGGTGATCCGAGATGATGCCGTCCACGCCCATGTCGATCATGCGCGCGATATCGGCCGGCTTGTTCACCGTCCACACCACCACGGCGATGCCGAGGCTGTGGGATTCTGAGATCAGCGCGGGAGTGACGTCGCCGAAATAGGGCGACCAGATTGCGCCGCCCGCGGCCTTGATCGCGCGCGGCAGCGAGCCGCCATGGTCGACCGGATTAAAACCCGCCGTCCAGTTTGAAGCCTTGTCCTGAAATACCGTGGCGCCGCTTCCCGATTGCAGGGTCAGATAAACCGTCGGTATCGCCGGATTCATTTTCTGAACCAACTGAAGCGTCCGCCAGTCGAACGATTGCACCATGATGCGGTCGGTGAATTTTTCGGCCTGCGCGAGATCCAGCAGCAGCTTCACAAAATGCGCGGGGTCCGGCGATTCCTGGGGGTGGTTGGGGTCGATCTTGGTTTCGATGTTGAAGCGCACATCGCGGTTGCCGGATTTGCGCACCAGGGCGAAGAGTTCCTTCAGCGTTGGAATTCGCGTTCCCGGCACCGGATGTTGATCCGGAAATTGCGCGGCGTATTTACTGTCAGGGCGAATTTGCCCGACATCATATTTTTTCACGTCCTCGAGCCGCAGCTGGACAAAGGGAATCCCGGGCGGCGCGACATAGGCGCCGTCGGGGCCACGGGCGAGGTCGGGGTTGAGTCCTCGCTCATGCGAGACGACGATCGCCTGATCGCTGGTGACCCCGATATCGAGCTCCAGCGTATTCACGCCCATCGTCAGCGCGTTGGCGAAAGATGACAGCGTATTCTCGGGAAACAGCGCGCGCCCGCCGCGATGGGCTTCAATGTCGAACGCCATAACGCCCCCGCTCATCGAACATCAAAGCGCAGAAGCGAGTGCGAAGGTGCGGATGGCCGCCATGATCACCAACGGGGTCGAGCAGATAAAGAACGCGCCGAACCCAGAGGGACCGGCGCGCAGAACAGAACGTAGGCGTCCCGCTAGTCATACCCGCGTTGATAATAGGGCCTCGGCGCATAGACCTGCGGCGCATATTGCGGCTGCTGATAATAACCGCGGTTATCGTAATATTGCTGCTGCTGATAGACCTGCGCGTCATAGACGCGCCGGCTGCTGCGCGGCGCGGGATAACGCGCGTCGCTCGAACTGCCGTCGGCCGGATAGAAATAGCCGTCATCGGTCTGTGGCTGCGCGGCCTGGGCCTGCGGCACGATCTGGCGCGGCGCCGGCGGGGGCGCCAGCGCGACGGCACCGCCGTTCGTATCGTATTGCGGCTGGTATTGCTGAGCCGGATCCAGTTGGGTCGGGTCGCGGCGCGCGACGGCGGCGGGGCGGGCTCTCTGGGGATTGCGCGCCAGCGCGACCTGGGAAGAACCGGTCAGCGTCACGGTAGTGTTCAGCACGCCTTGTTCTTCCACCAGCGCATAGAGCGTCGTGGCATTGGCGCGCGACAGCCGCACGCAGCCGTGGGAAACCGGCGTGCCGAGCCGGCCTTCGGATTCGGTGCCATGAATGGCGTGGCCGGCCTTGGTGAAAAAGATCGAATGCGGCATCGGCGCGTCGTCGAATTCCTTGGAGTAGTGATCTGCTTCCATGCGGAAGGTGCGGAACGAACCGTTCGGCGTCTCATGCGAGGGATTGCCGGTCGAGACCGGCCACTGATAGCGCGCGACGCCGTCAACCGCGACGGTCATCATCTGCGCATCCTTGTCGACGGTGATGGCGACTTTGGCCCGCGCAGCGCCGGTGGCGAACAGCAGCAGGCTTGTAACGGCAATGAGGAAGGAACGCATTTTACTTTGTCCTCGAAGTTACCTGGACCTCCAGGCCCTGAATATTAACGCCGCCGCGCTGTCCGCCCCCACCGTCAAATATGCCTGAAATCCGGCTCCGGGGCCAGTGGCGCGCCAAGCCATCGTTAATGTGCAGGCGGGCGCAAACATGGCCGGGAAGCGGCTGAATCAGGCTCTGGGCGTTAATTTTCCGTCAGATCAGCCGTTCATCAAGTCGTCAGAGGGGAGGCAACCTTTTTGTCACAGCGGCGTTACATGTTCCCGCCCTGTCGAACCACGACGAGCCACAAGGAATTGAGATGAACAGGATGAAGACCACCAAGACCAAAGTAGCAACGCTGCCAGCCGGTTCGTCCGCGCGGTTCTATCTGGCTGGTGCAGCGCTTGCGCTCGCTTTGTTCGCCATTCCCCACGCCGGACATGCGCAGGGCATCGTGCGCGGCGCGCAGGAAGGTGGCTATGAAGGTAACCGGGTTGCCGGACCGGTCGGCGGCGTGGTTGGTACCGCAGTCGGCGCCGGCGTCGGCGGCGCCATCGGCGCCGTGGATGGCATCCTGGGTATTCCCTATCGCGGTGGCTACCGCTGCCGCGGCTATTACAACCGGTATGGGCACTTCCGCTGCTATCGGTGATCGATAGAAACCGTCATTGCGAGCGAAGCGAAGCAATCCATAGCAGCAAGCAAGAATGGATTGCTTCGTCGCTTTGCTCCTCGCAATGACGAAGGGGGTCAATTCTTCAACCTGTACCCGGTCTTGAAGATCCACCACACCACGATCATGCAGATGGCGAGAAACGACAGCGTGATGGCGATGCTGACGCTCACACTGACGTCGGCGATTTCATAAAAACTCCAGCGGAAGCCGCTGATCAGGTAGACCACCGGATTGAGCAGCGTCAGCGTGCGCCAGCCCGACGGCAGCATGTTCACCGAGTAGAAGCTGCCGCCGAGAAATGTCAGCGGCGTCACCACCAGCATCGGGATCATCTGCAGCTTTTCGAATCCGTCGGCCCAGATGCCGATGATGAAGCCGAACAGGCTGAAGGTCACGGCCGTGAGCACCAGGAAGGTCAGCATCCACAGGGGATGATGGATTTGCAGCGGCACGAAAAGCCCGGCGGTGGCGAGGATAATCAGGCCGAGGATGATCGATTTGGTCGCGGCCGCGCCGACATAGCCGAGCACGATCTCGAAATAGGAGACCGGCGCCGACAGCAATTCGTAGATGGTGCCGACGAATTTCGGAAAATAGATGCCGAACGAGGCGTTGGCGATACTCTGCGTCAATACCGACAGCATCACCAGTCCCGGCACGATGAAGGTGCCATAGCTGACGCCTTCGACCGAGGTAATGCGCGAGCCGATCGCGGCGCCGAACACCACGAAATACAGCGAGGTCGACACCACGGGCGAAACGATGCTTTGCAGCAGCGTGCGCCAGGTGCGCGCCATTTCGAATTTGTAGATTGCGCCGACAGCCCGGTAATTCATGGCGCCCTCACCAGGCTGACGAAGATGTCTTCCAGCGAACTCTGGGTGGTGTCGAGGTCGTAGAACCGGATGCCGGCGTTGCGGAGATCGCCGAGCAGGCTGGTGATGCCGGTGCGCTCGCCCTTGGTGTCGTAATTATAGGTCAGTTCGGTCCCCTGTTCCGATAGTTCGAGATTGTAGGCGGCGAGATCAGGCGGGATTTTATCGATCTTGCCTTGCAGGTGCAGCTTGAGGTGCTTCTTGCCGAGCTTCTGCATCAGGTTCGTCTTGTCCTCGACCAGGACGATCTCGCCCTTGTTGATGACGCCGACCCGGTCGGCCATCTCCTCGGCCTCTTCGATGTAATGCGTGGTCAGGATGATGGTGACACCGGCGGCCTGCAGCGTGCGCACCACTTCCCACATGCCCTTGCGCAATTCGACATCGACGCCGGCGGTCGGCTCGTCGAGAAACAGGATCTGCGGCTCGTGCGACAGTGCCTTGGCGATCATCACCCGGCGCTTCATGCCGCCGGACAATGTGACGATCTTGGAATCCTTTTTGTCCCAGAGCGAAAGGTCCTTCAGCACCTTTTCGATATGGGCGGGATTTTTCGGCTTGCCGAACAGGCCGCGGCTGAAGCTGACAGTCCCCCATACCGATTCGAAAGCATCGGTGTGCAATTCCTGCGGCACCAGGCCGATCAAGGAGCGCGCGGCGCGGTAATCCACACTGATATCATGACCGTCGACGGTGACGCGGCCCGCGCTGAGATTGGCGATCCCGCAGATGATGCTGATCAGTGTGGTCTTGCCGGCGCCGTTCGGTCCCAGCAGCGCAAAAATCTCGCCCCGCTGGATCTCAAGATTGATGTTGTTCAGCGCCTTGAAGCCGGAGCCGTAGGTCTTCGACAGATTTGAAACGGATATGATCGATGGCATGGGCGGTGTGGCGGCCTGACTTCAAATGCAGAAATATGGAAACGCGGCATTCGGGCCTGCGTACGGGCGGGCAACGACACATAAGTACGCCTTAACCATCCTGCAAGCGCCGGCGCCGTCAGCGACGATCGTAAAGGCAGGATTTATGGGGTGTCCGGGGTCAGTCGGGGGCGCCGGACGGGAACCGATTCGCTTTCGGCACAGGTTATCTCAAATCGGTCCGTAGATCAGCTTTTCGGACTTGAACCTGTTCAGCTGAAATATTCGACGATGATGTGCAGGTCGAACGGCGAGGCGGGCCGGCCGTTCAGGCTGGCATCGATCACCCGCCGGCAAACTTCGACGGTTTGGTGATCGCCGAGATCGTTCGCGGCTTCGAGCACCATCCAGGCCGCATCCAGCGGCACGTCCGACGCCGGCTCGCTGGGAGCCCGCACAGCCTTGCCGAAGACGAAGTTGTTCATGGCCGATATCCCCGCGCGGGTTTCAGGAACTTAGTGGACGGCAAGCGCGGGCTGGCGCTTCACTTCGGACTCGGTGCCCCCGCCGGTTTTGCGCGTCTGATAGAATTTCAACACGCTGCGCGAGGTCGCGACGTTGAGACGGCCGAATTCGGCTTCGGTGTCCTTGAGGTCCTTTGCCGTGATGCGGTGATCCTTGGCCCCGAGGAACAGCAACGACATGGTCGTCGCCCAGGAGAAATCCAGTGCCTTGGCGAGGATCAGCAGCATCTCGCGGTTCTTGTCCAGCACGGCGCGCTCGATGACGTCGACCGGCAACGCGCACAGCAGCGACAGTCCGATCGTGACTTCCTCAAGCTTGTGGAAACGCGCATAGCCGGAAATGCTGGTCTCGTTCAGATTGCCCTGCTTGTGCTGCGTCATCACCACGCGTTTGGCGACGAAGTAGCTGCGCGACACCGGACCGAATTTGGATTGCAGCTCGCCGGTGACATCGCTCACCGAGGTCTGGATGTCGCCAACCATCGAGGGACGCTCGCGTTCGAGCCGCTTGCGCACGTCGTCGGAGGCCTTAGCGATCAGCTGCTGGAACACGTGCCGCGGAATGTCTTTGCGCAGGCCGAGCTGCTCGGCGAGAATGTTATCGCCCTCGGCGCGCTGTATCATGTGCAGAAAACCGAAATCCGAGAAGCGCGCGCCGTCGTTTTTCACGACCGACTTCACGACCTCCTGATTGCCGCGCGTCACCAGCACGTCCGTGACGGACTCGTCGAGCGCTTTACGCTGGGTGATCGCCAGCATATGCGACTGGTCCTTGGTGCAGACATTGGCCACCAGGGCATACGGTTCGAGCTGGACGGAATCGCGCAGGATCGGGCCGGCGACCTCGATCGAATCGTCAAAGGCGAGCTTGTGGATGATATTGACCGGAGCTTGGTCGAACCGCGCCAGCTGCTTGGCGAGCTGGGCGCGGGCCGCGACTTCAATCTCGTCGGCGAGGCGTCCGATGACCTCGCCAAAGGTCCAGATCTCGTCCTCGCTATAGCGCCCGGTGATCATCAGATCGGTGGTATGCCACAGCGCCCGTGCGCGGCTTTCAGCGGTACCCCGCTGCACGGCTTCGTCGAGATCCCGCAGAAACGATTTTTGTTCAGTCATTTTAACAGACCTTAAAGCGCGCGCAAAAAAACGCGCAGCATCGAATTGACGCGTATCATAGGCACGCACACGCAATTTTTCCGTAAAGGTTCCGCAGAAGTATTGCTTCTAAAAATTCGCTCAAATGCGATGAAGTTTGTTAATCTTCCGGTCACGGCAGGCGGTCTTGGCAGGCCGCATCAGCGGCGCCTGCGTAGCCTGGGCAAAATCAGGCGCGTGCACCAAAACGCGCGAAAAGCGCAATAAAAACAAAAGAAAAGGACCGGGGAAATTGCCATCTTCCAACCAGGTTTGGGCCGGATCGCTGGCCGCCGCGGCGTTTTCGGTTGTTCTGACCGGCCTGTCCGGCGCGGCCGAGACGTCGATCAAGCTCGGAAATACCGCGCCATATAGCGGGCCGGCGTCGGCCTACGGCACCATCGCGCGGGCCGAGGCGGCCTATTTCCGGAAGCTGAACGATGAGGGCGGTGTCAACGGGCGCCGGATCGAATTTCTGACCCTGGATGACGCCTATTCGCCGGCCAAGACCGTCGAGCAGACCCGCAAGCTGGTTGAGCAGGATGAAGTGCTCGCGGTGTTCAGCTCGGTCGGCACCGCGCCGAATATCTCCGTTCAGAAATATCTCAACGCCAAACGCATCCCTCAATTGTTCGTCTCGTCGGGCGCGACGCGGTGGAACGATCCCGAGCATTTTCCATGGACGGTCGGCTTCAACCCGACCTACGAACACGAAGGCCGGCTCTATGCGCAATATATTTTGCAGACCAAACCCAACGCCAAAATCGCGGTGATCGCGCCGAACGAGGATGCCGGAAAAGATTACGTCCGCGGGTTCAAGGCGGGCCTCGGCGAGCATGTCGATCAGGTGGTGTCCGAGACGACGTATCTCACGGCCGATCCGACCATCGATTCCCAGATGGTCACGATGCGCGAATCCGGCGCGGATGTATTCTTCGCCGAAGCGACGCCGAAATTCGCCGCGCAGGCGATCAAGAAGGCCGCAAGCATGGGCTGGAAGCCGCTGATCATCCTGCCGTCGGTCTCAAACTCATTCTCGGCGGTGCTGGAGCCGGCCGGCGTTGAGAATGCCGTGGGCGTGGTGACCGGGCTTTATCTGAAAGACCCAAACGACGTCAGGTGGGCGGACGATCCCGCGCTCAGGGATTGGCTCGCCTGGATGAAGAAGTACCAGCCCAATGCCAGCACCGGCGACCTGTTCAATGTGCAGGGCTATACCGTTGCGCAAATCGTGGCCCGGGTGCTGGAGAACTGTAAGGACGATCTCAGCCGCGACAACATCATTAAGCAGGCGACGGCGCTCGACGGCATCGCGATGCCGATGCTGCTGCCGGGCATCAAGGTCTATACCGATCCGCACAACGTCACGCCGATCCGGCAAATCCAGATGGCGCGATTCGACGGCAAATCATGGGTGCTGTTCGGCGACGTGCTGGGCGAGAAGTAGGGAGCGCCGATGGCGAACCCGCCTTATCTGCCGGCGCTACCCTCGCCGGCAAGAATGAAGGGCGCCCAGAAGAACGGGTGGGCACGCTCCGCACCGTCGGATGGGTCGTCGAGCATGGCCAGCATCGCCCGCCGCAAGGCTTCAGCGCGGCCGACACCGGGATCGCTGGCGTTGGTCTGGATCAATCCCGTGGTCAATTTCACCGTCGCTTCCGAGGCGATTGGCCAATGCGACACCAGCAGCGAACGGGCGCCGGCATAGAAGAACGCCTTGGCGAGACCGGACAGGCCTTCGGCGCCCGGCGTGCCGTCGGGTGCCGCGGTGTTGCAGGCCGACAGAATAACAAAGTCGGCGTCGAGCTTCAGCCGGGAGACTTCAGAGGCCCTCAGCAATCCGTCGTCATCGGGCGTCGCGCGGGCCGGGGGCGTCAGCGCCAGCGCAGGCTCACCGAGCTTCGGCAAATCGCCGGCGATCAGACCATGCGTGGCAAAGGAGAGCACGCGCGTGTTTGAGAGGTCGAGATGATTCAGCGCGGTTACGGTCGCGTTCGGGCCGAGGTGAAGACTGGTCTCGGGCGCACCTAGAATTTTGGCTTCCGCGCGCAATTCGTCGGCGGTTTCCGGCAGCCGCGGCAATCGCCGCAACTGCACGGGGCTGACTTCCGCCCCCTGATACATGCTTGCGGTATCGATGCCGCGTTTCGAGCCGCTGCCGTCGAAGACAGCGTCGCCGAAGCCCACGAACGGATCGGTGCCGTGCTTCTCCTCGGCATAACGGCGCAAGGCGGCGAGCGACGAAGCCGCCGGCACCACCGTCACCGCCTGGCGGCGAATGAGCCAGGCGACCGCCTGGTAATCCGACGGCTTGGCGATGGTCTCCGTGGGCTGCTGTGTCACGAGCACCGCGAACGGCAG
The DNA here is from genome assembly GCA_963790595.1 of uncultured Alphaproteobacteria bacterium. Lineage (GTDB taxonomy): Bacteria > Pseudomonadota > Alphaproteobacteria > Rhizobiales > Xanthobacteraceae > Bradyrhizobium. Next base: position 36,821 of record CAWBPE010000018.1, read on the forward strand.
GCTTTGCAGCGCGCCATCGGGGGATACGATCAGGCTTTTTGCATCGGCGATCAGGCTGTCGGCAGGTCCGAGCAGCGTCTGGTAGAATTGATACGCCTTGAGCACGTCGACCGGGGTGTCGTTCTCGAGCGTGGCCCGCAGCGATTTGACGGTGTCAGCCGCCTGCGCTCGGGTCAGGTTCAGTTTGAACAAATGCGCGTCCTGTTTGCGAATGACAAACAGGAAGCTGTCCTTGTCGCCGAGGGTGAACGCGGTAAAGGCTTCGTCGCTTCCGAGGACTGCTTGAATGTCGGCGACTTCGAACCGGACGCGCTTCGGCCAGTTCGGCGAAGCGCGGAAACGCCGTGCGCAATTTTTCATTATCAGCGGCCAGTTTTGCCTCGACCTCGGCATGTTCCTTGCGGAGCGCGACTTCCTGGTTGGCATTGCGTTTGTCGGGCGCCAGGGCGATCGCCTTGAGCAGATCGGAATCGAGCCTCTGCCAGCGGCCGGACAAATCCTGGCGTTCGCGCACCAGCGTTGCGAGTTCATCGGTGCCCGATGCATAGCGCGCCATGGTGCCGGAAACCGCTTTCGCGGTTTCGATGCCGCCGGCATATTGCGCGGCGCGGAACGCTTCATCAACGGTGCTGTCGCTGGGGCCGCCTGTTTTTTCGGAATCGCTCCACAGCAGGTGGACCAGACGCAGGAAGTAGTCGCGGCCGGTTTGACGTTCGCTTTCGCTATTGCCGGTGCGGGTATCGCTGTCCTGCTCGCGGCGTTTCACCACGATGGCGGTCGCCGCGCGCTCTGCCGTCAAGGCCTCGGCGGTGCGGCCCTGCGCGTCATAGATCGCGGCAAGGGCATGCAGCGTGAGGGCGACGTCGGGATGATCAGGCCCGAGGGCCTTTTGCCTGATCGTCAGCGCGCGCGTCAGCAACGGTTCGGCATCCGCGTAGCGGTCCTCGTGAAAATAGAGGTAGCCAAGATTATGCAGGCTGGAAGCAAACTCCGGATGGTCGGGGCCTACCGCTTTCTCGTTGATATCGATCGCGCGCTTGAACAAGGGTTCGGCATCCGCGTAGCGCTTTTGCTCGACATACAGACCGGCGATATTGTTGACGACCTGGGCGGTCTCGGTATTTCCCGGACCCAACGTCTTTTCGCGGATCGCCAACGCGCGCTTCAACAGCGGCTCGGCTTCGGCATCGCGGTGTAGCTCGTGGTAATCGACCGCGAGAATGACGAGAGATGTGGCGACCTCGGGATGGCCGGCGCCAAACGCCTTTTCCTCGATCTGGATCGCGCGCGTGATCAGGGTTTCCGCATCGGCATAGCGGCCCTCCTCGCTATAGAGACGGGCCAGGTTTTTCAGGCTTACCGCGACATCCGGATGATCGCGTCCCTGCACCTTTTCGCGGATCTCGAGCACATGCTTGATCAGCGGTTCGGCTTCGGCGTAGCGGCCTTCGAGGTCATAAAGGCCGGCGAGATTGCTGTAGGCGGTCGCGACGTCGGGTTTCGTCGGGCCGAGTGTCTTCTCCCAGCTTGCGGCGACGCGCTTCAACAGCGGTTCGGCCACGGCATAGCGGGCGGCATGCAGATAAAGCACGGCCAGATTATTATACACCCTGACGGTATTTGGATTTTCGGGGCCCAGAAGTTTTTCCTGGATCGCTGCGGCGCGCTTGTAGAGCGCTTCGGCTTCGTCATAGCGGCCGAGGGTGTCGTCGAGGAACGCAAGATCGTTGATGCTGTTGGCCACCTTCGGGTTGGTCGGCGGGAATGCCTTTTCCCGGATCGCCAGTGCATGCTGCAGGGCCGCCGCGGCCTCGGCGTAGTGGCCGAGGCTGAAATCGGTGTGGCCCAGGGTATAATAGATGTCGGACAGTTCCGGCGCGTTCGATCCCAGCGCCGTCTCCCCGAGCTGTGCCGCGCGCTCCAGCGTATCCACGGCCTTCGCGTAGTCGTGCTGGTTGGTGTACTGGACACCCTGACGGTACAATGCCGCGCAATCTTCGCGCGGGCCGGCCATGGCGGGTACGATCATTTGACCGGCTACAAGAGCGATGACGCTTCCTGCCAGCGCGAATTGCTTTGCGCGAAATGTCGTGTCGCGTCTTGTCATGATGGGCCCTGCTTTGGCTCTTGTTGATTCAGCGTGACTCAAGAGCGCTGATTTAAGCCCAACACAAAACCAAAAGCATGACAGAAAATAGGTTCCGCGACGGGCTGCTGCGTCCGCGACTCTATTAACTGCTAATGCAGTTTCACGATGTGAACTGAGTCACATTCAGCGGCGCTGAAGTCAGAGTTCCGCTATTCCGCGGCGTGAACGCGTGCCGGAAGTTCGATCAGCGCGACCATGTAGGTCTTGATGTCGTCGGCGATGTCCGGATCGGTCTTCAGTTCTGTGAGGGTGCGCGGGTGAGGCAAGGGCTTGCCGCTTGTCTCAAGGCTTTCTGCATACAATTCCAGCGCCGCCGGCGCGTTGCGTAACGCCTCGTCGATGTCGTCGCCGCCCGATGTGCAGCCGGGCAAATCCGGAAACCACACGCCGACAGCAGTGCCCGGTCCTACATCTTCAATGATGGCAATGTAATGTGCCACGGCGAACCTCAATCAGGCTTCCATCGTACGATGTAAGAAGAATGTCGGCTTGTTGTCGTTGAGCTTCACCATCCAACCTCAGTTAGAATTTCCGGTGATATTGCTGAATGCTCAATGAGTTTCTTCTATCATAGAGAATTGTTTTAAATATAGATGTCGAGCTACGATGTTATTCGCTGACAAAAATACGTCTTTGCTCAGCTACGACTTTGTCCACAATCTCAATTGGTACGATCAATCTATCTTCGGGAGCGGTAGCCTCAGCACCGAAAACATAAAGCCGACTATTGTTTTGCTCCATTATGGCAAAACCCGCATGCGGGTCGTACGGTAATCGGATCGATTTATGCTCGGTGGGATTCGGTGTAAGGAGCGTCCCTCGTCCGACTAGCTCAATTGCTTCGAGCGAAGCTGCTATAGCCTCAAACTCGGCGAGGCGCTTGTCGATGGCTCCTTCGCCTTCCGCCTCAAATAATCTTGAATAATTTTTGCGTGCAACTTCGCGCCGTTCGGGAGGCGTACGTCCCCCAACGTTGCGATTAAGCCGTCCCAAGGTGCAACGTATTCTTGAAGGTATTTGACGCGAACTAAAATTGCTGAACTTCCGCGCTCGATCAGCTCTTTCACTCTATCTACAAAGCGTTGGACGTCGTCGAACACGTATTGCGCTAAATCGATATCTCCCAAGCCGGCAAAACGGCCAGCGAATGTTGTCGATCCTGATAGGACAATATTCCCCCGGCCTTTGATCATGCTTCGTTCAGCAACCGCGACCAAGCCATCCAGAACAGTTGGACTAGGGAATGCAAATGCAAGAGCCCATGGCACATAAACCTGCCATTGGCCGCTGTTCGTAACCAAATAGCCAGGGAAAGTATTTGCTGCAGTCAGGCGTTGATCAGGGTCGCAATAAGCATTTTGGAATGCATATTCCTCTACCAAACGCCTGAGGCGATCAGTCAACGACGCGGGCGCGGTCCCGCGATCAACATCAACAGCGAGTGAGACGATATCTTGTGGAGAAAAAGGAGGAGGCATTTAGGGATAGCATCAGCACAAAATACAACCATAACGTATATTGTCCCTGAACACAAGATAGCTGCATGCTAATAGGCCAGTCTGTTAGCCAAGCTCACACCCGCTCCACAAAACTATCGACCACCTTTTTCTCACCGGCCTTCTCGAATGCGATGGTGAGTTTGTTGCCATCGATCTTGACGACGTTGCCGTAGCCGAACTTCTGGTGGAACACGCGGTCGTCGAGCGAGAACTCCGAAACCGTGCCGGTCGATTTCGCGATCAGCTCGCCCTCGATGGTCATCGGCGCGCGCTTGGCGCGCGAGGAGGCGTCGCTGCGCGAATTCGAAAACGGCGACTGGCTTTCGTTGAAGCCGCCGCCGGCCTGTCCGCCGTTGCGCCCGCTCTGGCCGCGCGCGCGATTGGCCTGCGCCCGCTGCCAGCCCGGCGTCGTATAGCTGGAGCCAAAGGATTCCACATTGTCGAAGCGCGAGGGGCCGTAGCCACTGGAGCCGCCCCAGCCCGAGCCGCCTTTGGACTCGGTGATCTCGACATTATGCGCCGGCAATTCGTCGAGGAAGCGCGAGGGGATGGTGGTCGACCAGGTGCCGTGGATGCGCCGGTTGGTGGCGAAATAGAGTTTGGCCCGGCGGCGGGCGCGGGTGATGCCGACGTGGGCGAGGCGCCGTTCTTCCTCCAGGCCGGCGCGGCCCTGTTCGTCGAGCGTGCGCTGGCTCGGAAACAGGCCTTCCTCCCAGCCAGGCAGGAATACATTCTCGAACTCCAGGCCTTTGGCCGAATGCAGCGTCATCAGCGATACCGCGTCGTCGTCGGCGCCGCCGTCGCGGTCCATCACCAGCGAGATGTGTTCGAGGAAACCCTGCAGGTTCTCGAACTCCTCCATCGAGCGCACCAGCTCCTTGAGGTTATCGAGCCGGCCGGCGGCGTCGGCGGAACGGTCCTTTTGCCACATTTCGGTGTAGCCGCTCTCGTCGAGCACGATTTCGGCCAGCTCCGTATGTGACACCACATCGCGCTGCACCCGCCAGCGTTCGAAACTCGCGATCAGGTCGCGCAGGCTGCCGCGCGCTTTCGGCTTCAGCTCATCGGTCTCGACCACGGCGCGGGCGGCCTCATACAGCGGAATCCGGCGCTTGCGGGCATGGTCGTGCAGCATCTGCACGGTGGCGTCGCCGAGGCCGCGCTTCGGCACATTGACGATGCGCTCGAACGCCAGATCGTCGGCCGCCGAGTTGATCACGCGCAGATAGGCCAGCGCATCGCGGATTTCGGCGCGCTCGTAAAATCTGGGACCGCCGATCACGCGATACGAAAGACCAAGGGTGACGAAGCGATCTTCAAATTCGCGCATCTGGAACGAGGCGCGCACCAGGATCGCGACGTCATTCAGCTTGTGGCCGGCGCGCTGCAACTCCTCGATCTCCTCGCCAATGGCGCGGGCCTCTTCTTCGGAGTCCCACGAACCTGTCACGGTGACCTTTTCGCCGTCGACGTCTTCAGTGCGCAGGGTCTTGCCGAGCCGGCCTTCATTATGCGCGATCAGATGTGACGCAGCCGCGAGGATGTGGCCGGTGGAGCGATAGTTGCGCTCGAGACGAATGACCTTGGCGCCGGGAAAGTCGTGGTCGAAGCGCAGGATGTTGTCGACCTCCGCCCCGCGCCAGCCGTAGATCGACTGATCGTCGTCGCCGACGCAGCAGATGTTTTTGGGGGCCGGTTGGGATATCTGTCCACTGTCATTCCGGGGCGCACCGTCAGGTGCGAACCCGGAATCTCGGGAGGAGTCCTCTTTACTTCTGGATTCCGGGTTCACGCCTTCGGCGTGCCCCGGAATGACGTCAGTGCTGGAGAGCCCCGGAATAATCGCGGACAGCGGCGCACCCGGCTTGGCCGGGGCCTGCGACAACAGCCGCAGCCACAGATACTGCGCGACGTTGGTGTCCTGATATTCATCCACCAGGATAAACTTGAAGCGATGCTGATATTGCCGCAGCACATCAGGATGCTCGCGAAACAGCCGGATGTTTTCCAGCAAGAGATCGCCGAAGTCGGCCGCGTTGAGAATCTTCAGCCGCTCCTGATAGAGCGTGTAGAGCTTGCCGCCGCGGCCATTGCCGAACACCGCCGCTTCGCCCGGCGGCACCTGGGATGGCGTCAGGCCGCGGTTCTTCCAGCCGTCGATCAATCCGGCCAGCATCCGCGCCGGCCAGCGCTTGTCGTCGATATTGTCGGCCGCCAACAGCTGCTTCAGCAGGCGGACCTGGTCGTCGACATCGAGCACGGTGAAATTGGATTTCAACTGCACCAGTTCGGCGTGGGTGCGCAGGATGCGGCCGCCGATCGAGTGAAAGGTGCCGAGCCACGGCATACCCTCGACGGCCTGGCCCAGCATGTGGCCGAGCCGCAGCTTCATCTCCCGCGCGGCCTTGTTGGTGAAGGTCACCGAGAGAATCTCGCCGGGACGGGCGCGGCCCTGGCTCAATATATGGGCGATGCGCGAGGTCAGCACGCGGGTTTTGCCGGTGCCGGCGCCGGCCAGCACCAAAACAGGCCCGTCCAGCGTCTCGACCGCCTCGCGCTGCTCCGGGTTGAGCCCGGTCAGATATTGCGGGGTCGCTGCCGCCCGCGCGCGTGCAGCAATGCCGCCAGCGGCAGGCTGGTGGTCGGGGACGCCGTGATGGGTCAGTTTGTTCGGCTCGGTCATATGCGAATCGTCTTGCGCCCACGATGGCACCGCGGGGCCGTGAAGGGGAGCCTTCTTAGCAGGGTTGATGGGCATATAGGGGTTTGGGGACCGATTTGACAGGAGTTATCCCGTCACGGGTTTTGGCGCCGTTTGGGCCGTCAAGCTCAAGGGCAGGCCTGATTTTGTTCCCGCAAACACGGCATTTTTCGTGGTTTCAAGGCCCTGAAACGGCCGGAACATTTGTTCCCGCACAGGCTTATTTCTGCGGAAGCGGCGTTCTCGGCCGCGATCTCAAGGCGAAGATACAAACAGAGGTTTGGTCATGTTGAGCTGGGTCGTTACGTTCCTCATTGTGGCGTTGATCGCAGGTATTTTAGGATTCGGCGGTATCGCCGGCGCGTCCATTGAAATCGCCAAGGCGATCTTTTTCATCGCGGTCGTGCTGTTCCTGATCTCGGCCGTGGTCGGCCTCGCGCGCGGGCGCAGCCGCGTTTAAGAAGTTATTTCGAGGGCATCGCGATCTTTCGCCCGATGCCCTCGGGCCGCGCCAAGGCGCTATGCGCCTTCGCCACCGCTTCGATGCGGGCGCGAATATCGGGCGGAAACGGCGCGGTCTTGCGCGCGGTCATATCGATATGAATGTGTATGGTTTCGGAGGTGGCCGACAGCCAACCTTCGGTGGCGTGGCGCAGCTCTTCAAAGGTGTGCAGCCGCTTCTCGTCCGCCTCCACCAGCAGCATCGAAATCTGCACGGGATCGCCAAGATGAATCTCGCGCAAATACCGCACATGGCATTCGGCGGTAAACGTCGAGCCATGGCGCGCTTTCTTATAGTCGGGGCCAATTCCGAACCGGAGCCATAATTCGTCGAGTGCCCGGTCGAACATCACGTTGTAATAGGCCATGTTGAGGTGGCCGTTATAATCGATCCATAGCGGCTCGATCTGCATGACGGACGACAGGAACGGCACCGGCCGGAGCAGATCGTCACCGGCGGCCAAGGGCGTAACAAGGGGAGGCACAAGTGTCGTCATCGTTCATCCCCGTTCGTTGAGCGCATGATCTCTTGACCCTTTTTATATCCTTTGCCACGGTATTTTTTGCCGGGAGGATATCGCTTTGGGTACGACCATCACCAACAATCCACAACGTCCGGAACCGCAGGCGCTGGCGGGCACGCTGGAAGCGCTCGCCGCGCGATTCGGCAACCGGCTGATCACCTCGCAGGCGGTGCGCGACCAGCACGCCCATACCACGACCTGGTTGCCGTCGCAGCCGCCGGACGCGGTGGTGATGGCGCAGGAAACCGCCGACGTCCAGGACGTGGTGCGGATTTGCGCCAAATACCGCGTTCCCGTGATCGCGTTCGGCACCGGGACTTCGCTGGAGGGACAGGTCAATGCGCCGGCCGGCGGCGTCTGCATCGATTTTAGCGACATGAACAAGGTGCTGGAAGTCCATCCCGACGACCTCGATTGCGTGATCCAGCCCGGCGTCACCCGCAAGGCGCTGAACGAATATCTGCGCGACCAGGGCGTGTTCTTTCCGATCGATCCGGGCGCCGACGCCTCGCTGGGCGGCATGGCCTCGACCCGCGCCTCCGGCACCAACGCGGTGCGTTACGGCACCATGCGCGACAATGTGCTGGCGCTCAAAGTGGTGCGCGGCGACGGCGAGATCATCACGACAGGCACGCGCGCGAAGAAATCCAGCGCGGGGTACGACCTGACGCATCTGTTTGTCGGCGCCGAAGGCACGCTTGGGATCATCACCGAGCTCACCATCAAGCTGCGCGGCATTCCCGAAACCATCGCGGCGGCGGCGTGCTCGTTTGAGAGCGTGCGCGGCGCCTGCCAGGCGACCATCCTCGCCATTCAAACCGGCATTCCGGTCGCGCGGATCGAACTGCTCAATGCAGAACAAGTTGCCGCCTGCAACGCCTATTCGAAATTATCGCTGCCGGAGACGCCGCTGTTGCTGCTGGAATTCCACGGCAGCGCCAATGACGTCGCCGAGCAGTCGAAGAATTTCGCCGAGATCGCCAAGGAATGCGGCGGCGGCGATTTCACCTGGACCACCAGGCCGGAGGATCGCACCAAGCTCTGGCAGGCGCGGCACGACGCCTATTGGGCGGTCAAGGCGCTGCGTGTGGGCGCCGGCGTGGTCGCGACCGATGTCTGCGTGCCGATTTCGCGGCTCGCCGATTGCGTCACCGAAACCGAGGAAGACCTGAAGCGCCTCAAGCTGCAATCGCCGATCGTCGGCCATGTCGGTGACGGCAATTTCCACTGCTCGCTGCTCTGCGATGTCGATGACCCCGAAGAGATGGCGCGCGGCGAGGACTTCATGCACCGGCTGGTCGAACGCGCGCAAGCGATGGGCGGCACCTGCACCGGCGAGCACGGTGTCGGGCAGGGCAAGCAGAAATATCTGAAGGCCGAATTGGGCTCCGAAGCCCTCGACGCGATGCGCGCCGTCAAAGCGGCGCTCGATCCGCAGAATATTTTCAATCCCGGAAAGATATTGCCGGCGGCATAGAGCTGGTACGGACAAAGACCTGACGGCGCGCGCAGAGGTTGTCACAAATCCGGACAGGGTTCGCCACCTCGTAGCCACGTTTTCCACCTCCGGTCGAATAGGTCTTGCGGGATACCGTCGGTTGCGAAACAATCGCCGTATCAGGGGGGAGATCGTCACGATGCATGTCCGAGGCATCATAGCGTTCGTTGTCGTTGCGTTGCTCGCGGGATCGCTGCCGGCGGCGGCGCAACAGATTGATCCGTCCACGGGATCGATGCGCGCCAGAATCAAGGCGAAATATCTGGAGAAGCGCGACCGCTTCCTGCATCGCACCAAGGATTTGTATTTCGCGGTGGGTTGCAAGGTGCTCGCCAGCGAGGCCGGCATTCTTCCGCTCACCAGCAGCCAGTCCTACCTCGCTTACGTCGGCGAGCAGACCGTGGTCGACACCAGGGACGAAAGCCTGCGGCAGGCGGCCGTGCAGGAAGGTCTCGAACGCGCCGCAAAGCCCGGCGAATGTGATTATTATCGGCGGCATCCGGAAGCCGCCGAGGCCGCGCGCCGCGCGGCCGCTGAAGCAAAACGGTAGAGCGCCGGAGATGCGATACCGGCGTGCAGACTTACAGAGCGGCTTCGGGCAGGGCGATGTGGTGGTTCGACAAGGACAAGCGCGAGCGCAAGGAGGTCTGGGACGAAGAAATCCAGGGACCGGTCGGCGACATCGAGGCGGCCCACATCATTCGCGATATCTGTCGCTCCGCCGCGGATAGCGCGGAAAGAACCGGCGTCGTTGCGGAGCGCCAAGACAATAAGAACAGCAACAAGAATACCAAGAAAAATAAAAACAAAGACGACAAAGACAATAAGAGGAACGCACATGAAGCCGATCGATACGAACGCGCCGCCAAGGCTGCGATGGAAATCGCCATCAAGATTTCCGATGAGCTGTTGCGTGACTCCTCGGTTCGCCAGATCGTCGATCTGTGCATGAAGGCCGGCGATCTGCGCACCGCGCGAATCCTGTTTCGCGCCATTCAGACTCCGTCAGTCAAAGCGGAGGCGCTGAATGACCATCCGATGCTCCGGCAATGATCATCGGTGCGGACGCGGCAAGCTCGCGTCCGATCGTCGAGCAACGGGCGCCTGGTGCGCCGACGTGCAAAAAGGTTCCTGATGCGGCGGCTTCCTTTCTTTTACGGCTGGGTCATCATCGCGGTGACATTCGTCACCATGGCGATCGGCGTCAACGCGCGCACTTCATTCTCGCTGTTCTTTCCGCCGATCATTAACGAGTTCGGCTGGGACCGCGGCGTCACCGCCGGCGCCTTCTCGTTCGGCTTTCTGGTTTCCGCCGTGATGAGTCCCTTGATCGGCCGCATGATGGATCGCTTCGGTCCGCGCGCGGTGATGGAACTCGGCGTTGTGCTGATGGCGGCCGGCCTGTTGCTGGCGCCGCTGACGACGCAGCCATGGCATTTGTATTTGACCATCGGCGTATTGGTCGGCGCCGGAAGCATCTGTCTCGGCTACTCCGGCCAATCGCTGTATCTGCCCAACTGGTTCAATCGCCGGCGCGGCCTCGCGATGGGGCTTGCCTTCGCGGGCGTTGGCATCGGTTCGATCACGCTGTTGCCATGGGTGCAGCACATGATCGAGCAAACCGGATGGCGAACGGCATGCACGGCGATGGGCGTGGTGGTCCTGGTCACGCTGCTGCCGATCAATCTCCTGGTGCGCATGCGGCCGGAGGATATCGGGCTGCTGCCGGATGGCGATGTCGCGCCGTCGGCGTCTTCGGCCAAACCTATGTCGAACATCATCGATCCCGACTGGGCCGGTGTAGACTGGACCTTGAAGCGCGCGCTCGCAACATCGCGCTTCTGGTGGCTCGCGATCGGCTATTTCGGCGGTTTATATGTCTGGTACGCCGTTCAAGTGCACCAGACCAAATACCTCATCGACATCGGCTTCAGCCCCAATGTCGCGGTCTGGGCGCTAGGCGCGGTCAGTCTGCTCGGCATTCCCGGACAGATCCTGATGGGACATGTCTCCGACCGGGTCGGACGCGAATGGATCTGGACCACGAGTTGCCTGGGTTTTGCGATCTGCTTCGTGGCGTTGATTGCGCTAGAGCGGTTTCCGACGCTGACGCTGGTCTATGTCATGGTGGTGGCGCAGGGCGCGCTCGGCTACGGCGTGACCTCCGTGATGGGCGCGGTGGTGATGGAGATATTTCAGGGCAAGCATTATGGCAGCATCTTCGGAACCATCATGCTCGCGGCGCTCGCCGGCGGCGCCGCAGGTCCTCTCGTGACGGGCATGCTGCACGACCTCTCGGGAAGCTACACGCTGGCCTTTATGATCGGTATCGGAGTATGTGGGGTGTCGGCGCTGTCGATCTGGATGGCGGCGCCCGGCAAGATTCGCGCGGTCGCGGGCCGATTGCACCGGGCCCAGGCCTGATGATGGTCGCTCCTGACAAGCCACCATTTCACCGCGTTGAGGTGGTCAACGACAGCAATTCGCGTCCTGCGAGGAGGGCCCCATGAACGAGCATGTTCAGGCTGCGACGAACCAGCCGCTTTTCAATCCGCTGGCGCCGGAATTCATTCGCGATCCCTATCCGTCCTATGAGCGGTTGCGCGACACCGACCCCATGCACATCACGCCGTTCGGCGCGTTTCTGGCGAGCCGGCATGCCGAGGTCAGCCTGGTTTTGCGCGACAGGCGGTTCGGCAAGGACTTTGTTGAACGCACCACGCGGCGCTACGGGCCGAAGATCATGGAAGAGCCGGTGTTTCGCAGTATGAGCCACTGGATGCTGCAGCAGGATCCGCCCGATCACACCCGCTTGCGCGGCCTGGTGGTGAAGGCGTTCACCGCGCGCCGGGTCGAGGACATGCGCCCACGCATCCAGGCGATCGTCGATGAAACGCTGGATCGCATCGCGCCATCAGGTCATATGGACCTGATCGAGGATTTCGCGTTCCGCCTGCCGGTGACCATCATCTGCGACATGCTCGGGATTCCCCCCGAACATCGCGAGGTGTTTTACACCAGTTCGCGCAATGGCGGCCGGCTGCTCGATCCGGTGCCGCTGTCGCCGGCGGAAATCGCCGAAGCCAATACCGGCAACCTCGCGGCCCAAATGTATTTCCAGCAGCTGTTCGAGCTGCGGCGTAAAAGCCCCGGCGACGATTTGACCACGCAACTGGTGCAGGCCGAGGAAGACGGCAGCAAGCTCTCCAACGAGGAACTGACCGCTAACATCATCCTGTTGTTCGGCGCCGGCCACGAGACCACGGTCAACCTGATCGGCAACGGGCTGCTCGCGCTCCATCGCAATCCCGATCAATTGGCGCTGCTCAAGGCCAATCCGGCCCTGATCACCAACGCGATTGAAGAATTCCTGCGCTATGATTCCTCGGTGCAGATGACCGGCCGGGTTGCGCTGGAGGAGATCGATGACCTCGGCGGCAAGAAAATCCCCAAAGGTGAAACCGTGCTCTGCCTGCTGGGTTCGGCCAACCGCGACCCGGCTGCCTATCCCGACCGGCCGGATCGGCTCGATATCACCAGGCCCAATGTGCGTCCGCTGTCGTTCGGTGGCGGCATTCACTTCTGCCTCGGGGCCCAGTTGGCGCGGATCGAGGCGGAAGTCGCGATCGGGACGCTGTTGCGGCGCTTGCCGGACCTGCGGCTCGATGACGCGCAGACGCCGGAATGGCGCCCAACCTTCGTCCTGCGCGGCCTAAAGCACCTGCCTGCGAGCTGGTGACGGCCGCTCCGGCGAGCCGTCACGTCAGGTTGCTGTGACTTCGCCATTTTTGTCTCTATATATGGGACGGCTCCGGCCTTGATTTCCGCGCGGCGGCGGGTGGCTCACCGCGGAATCGACGGCGCCATGCCGTGCAAGCCAGGTGAGCCGGAGCGGGCTCAAAGGGAGACACCGTGCAGACGACGCTGCTCGGATTGGCGATTGCCTTCATTCTTGCGCTGCTCGCCGCGCTGATCGGGCCGTATTTCATCGACTGGGATCAGTTCCGGCCGCAGTTCGAGGCACAAGCCACGCAGATCATCGGCGCGCCCGTACGCGTGTCCGGCAAGCTGGACGCGCGGCTGTTGCCGTCGCCGTCGCTGCGGCTGCGCTCGGTGGTGGTCGGCGGCGCCAACGATCTCGGTAAAGTGCGCGCCGACAAGCTCGACGTCGAGTTCAGCCTGGGCTCGTTGATGCGCGGCGAGTGGCGGGCTACCGAATTGACCATCGATGGCATGGCGCTCGATCTCGGGCTGGATCCGCAAGGGCGGATCGACTGGCCGGCCTCGACCGGCAAGTTCAATCTGGGGACGCTGGCGATCGACCGCCTGAACCTGACCGGTCGCATCGCGCTGCATGACGCCGCGAGCCGCGGCACGCTCGAACTCAACGACATCGCCTTCAGCGGCGATGTGCGCTCGCTCGCCGGATCGGTACGTGGCGACGGCAATTTCATGCTGTCGGGAACGCGCTACCCGTTTCGGGTATCGTCAGGCCAAAGCGCCGACGGCAACGGCACCAGGGTTCATCTCAATATCGATCCCGCCTTGCGGGCCTTTTCGGCCGATCTTGAGGGCGTGCTGAGCTTCGAGTCCCGCGCGCCGCGTTTCGAAGGTGCGATGACGCTGGCCGCTCCCGCTGCACCCAAGGTGAAGAAGGGCGACAGTGATGCGCCGACGCCTTGGCGAATTACGTCGAAGATCAAGGCCGATCCGGCCACGGCCCGGCTTGAGCAACTCGAAGCCAGCTATGGCGCGGATGACGCCGCGCTGAAATTTACAGGCCTCGGCGACATCAGGTTCGGCGCCTCGCCATTGCTGCATGCGGTACTCTCGGCGAAGCAACTCGACGCCGACAAGTTTGCGGCCAAGGACAACAACAAGGATAATACCGCCGCCGAGCCGATCCGGCTGTTGCCGGCGCTGCGTGCGTTGATCGCGACCGCCCCGGAACCGCCGATCGCGACGCAGATCGAGCTCAGCTCTGAACAGATCATGCTCGGCGGACGCCCGTTGCAGAATTTCGCCGCCGATCTGCGGGCTGACGCCAAATCCTGGACCATCAATCAACTGGATTTTCGCGCGCCGGGAACGACGCGGGTTTCGCTGAGCGGCAGCAATGTGCAGCCCGGCCCATCCAGACGTTTTCTGGGCGCGCTGAGCGTCGAGTCCTCCGATCCCGATACGCTGGCGGCCTGGCTGCAGGGCCGCAGCGAGGTGACCTATCGCAACCAGAAACCGATGCGCCTGCGCGGCGATGTCAACGTCTCGGCGGACCGCGTCGCAATCGACGCCATCAAGGCCGAGATCGACGGCGGCGCGGTCGAAGGGCGAATCGCGATCACGGATCATGTTGCCGGTGGCGGCGCCCGGATCGATGCGGCATTGAAAGCGGAGCGCCTCGATCTCGATGCATCGACCGGCTTTGTGCGTTCGCTGCTCGGCCCGCAGGCCGAATGGCCCGACGAAGTGCAATTGTCGCTCGATATCGGCCACGCCATCTCAAGCGGCCAGGATTTGCATCCGTTCACGGCCAAGCTCGGCTACGGCCCGAAGGCGATCTCGCTTGACGGATTGAAGATCGGCGAGACCCACGGCGTCACGCTGGAAGGTACCGGCGCGTTCGACCGGGTCGCGGCGACCGGCAGACTGGCGCTGAATTCAAGCGCCGCGTCGCTCGGCCAGATCACCGGGCTGATCGCGCCGCTGGCGCCGGCTTTTGCCGCGCGGCTCAATGCGATGGGATCGTCTCAGGGCCCCGCCCGCCTCAAACTGGCGCTCGCGCTCGACAAGGATTCCGAACGTGCCGATCGCACCAGCGCGCATGCCGCGCTCGATATCGATGCGCCGCAGCTGAAAGGCGTCGCCACCATCACGGCGAAGCCCGAAGCCGCGGCGCTGCGCGCGCTCGATCTCGATAAGCTTCAGCGCAGCGAAATCAATATCGAATCCAAACTGTCATCGGACAAGGGCAACGCGCTGCTGACCTTGCTCGGGCTCGACCGCATCGTCGCGGCGGAAGGCCCGACGCAGTTTCAGGGATCGGTGAACGGTGCGTGGCACGCGCCGTTGCGGCTGAAAATCAACCTGTCGGGCACGGGCCTCGATGCCGACGCGCAGGGTACGGCTGAGCCCTGGGCCGCGCAGCCCAAGGCCGCGCTTAATCTGAAGGCGCATAACATCAATCTCGCGCCGCTGTTTGACCTCAAGCCGGTCGACCGGCTGATGCAAAATATCAGCGTGACCTCGCGGGTGTCGCTGCTCGCTGGCAAACTAACTTTTGACGATCTGGACGGCGCGATGGCGGGCTCACGGTTGCGCGGGCACGTGTCGCTGACATTGGACGACGAACGCAATGTCGATGGTGAAATCGGCCTTGACGCGCTGGATCTCGCGCCGGCCTTCGCGCTCGCGATCGGGTCGCGCGGTCGCGATGCGGCCGAGCCGTTGGGGGCGGGGCTGGTAAAAGGCTGGCGCGGCCGGATCGCGTTTCAGGCGCTGCGCGGTCAATTGCCTGATGGCGGCGAGTTGCGTCCCTTCAGCGGCACGGTGCGAAGCGACGGTCAAACGTTGACGCTCGACACTCTCAAGGGCGGCATCGGCGGCGGGCAGGCCAATGCCACGATCGACGCCCGGCAGACTGCGAACGGGATTGCGCTCAATGCCCGGCTTCAGTTCAGCAATGTCGATGGTGCGGCCTTGCATTATCGCGCGCTGAAAATGCCGACGGGCCGCGCCTCAATGCAAATGACGCTGGCGAGCCAGGGCCGGAGCGCGTCGGCGCTGACGGGGGCGATCTCCGGTAGCGGCACCATGACGCTGGAGTCTGCTGCAATCAGTGGTCTCGATCCCCGAGCCTTCGATGTCGCGATCCGCGCCAGCGACGCCGGGCAGGCGACCAACGATATAAGGCTGCGCGACATCGTCGATCCCGTGCTTGCCGGCGGCGCTTTACTGGTGGCGTCGGCGCAAATTCCGTTCACGATCCGGGACGGCCGGCTTCGCGTCGGTCCCACCACGCTCGATTCCGATGTCGCCCGCGCCATCGTGTCCGGCGGCTACGATATCCCGGCGGACCAAGCCGATATTCGCGCGACCATTGCCTCGGCGGCGATCGGGCAAGCGACCAGCCGCCCGGAAATTCAGATCTTCGCGGCCGGCTCGCCTGATGCGCTGGATCGCACGGTCGATGTCGCGGCGCTGTCGTCCTGGCTGGCGGTGAGGGCGATCGATCGCGAGACCCGCCGGCTGGATTCGATCGAGCGCGGCGAGCCGCCGGCGCCCGCGACTCCCGCATCGATTCCGCCGCCGGCGGCGCAGCCGCCGATCCCAGCGCCAAGCCCGGTACCAGGTTTGGTACCGAGCGTGGTCCCGAGCGCCGCTTTGCCCGGGCCGCCCGCTTCGGAGGCGCCGCTGCCCGAGCCGCGCCGGCTGCCGCCCAAACCGAGAATAGTTGCGCCGTTGACCGCGCCGCGTCCGCCGCTTGTACCGCCTTCAACTAATGCGCCGGTTGTGAGCCAGCAGGTCGCGCCGCTGCCGCCGCCGATCGAAGTGCGTCCGGCGCCCGGGCCTGCGCCGCGGCCGCCAAAACCACGACCGCCTTTGGTGCTGACGCCGCAATTCACGAACCCGGCATCGCCGACGAATTAGAGCCTTATCGGTTCTGATTGAATCAGAACCGGGCTCTAATCTTTTGTTTGACGCGTTTTCTTTACGCGAACCGGTATCCACTTCGCTCGAAAACGCTCTGGGTGATCTTAAGTTGAGTCACTTCCGAAAGACTCAACCTGAACGTATCTTTCCGATATATTCCGAAACAGAAAAATATTTAATTCGGGCTAGCATGCGGTTGTTTCCGAAAGGAATCCGCGCGGCAATACCTTTGTCACACAACTGTTAAGGACGAACCCTAAGACCCGATCCGGGACTGAGAAGTAAAAATACGGGGTTGGGCAGTGGTAGTGTCAGTGTTGAGCGGCTTTGGCCGCGGGCTTCGTGCTGCGTCGGTTTCTGCAGTATCCGTTTCAAGCGTTTCGCCTTCGATGGGCAAAGCCTTTTTGATGAGCAAAGCCCTGCGGCGTCTGACGCTGTTATGTTCGGCATCCGCCATCGCGATCAGCGTCATCGGCAGCGCGCAGGCCGGACAGGCCTCGCTGTCTTCCTTTGTGACCTACGATCCGACGATGGCCTCGACCATCGTGCCCGGCGCGCTGGCGCTGTTTCAGGTCCCGGTCGACAGCATTCATCCGACGCAGCTCAACGAAGGTCTCACCGAAGTCGGCAAAAAAACCGCCGGCTTCGACCTGCTGACCCCGGGGCAACTGCAGGCGAACCTGCTGACCTCGATCGAGCCGGTCGTGATCGGACCGGGTGGCCAGCTTTACCTCACCGACGGCCATCACACCTTTACCGCGCTGCAAGACTCGATCTACGGGGCCTCCAATCCGAATGTCTTCGTCAACGTCATCGCCAACTTCTCCAACCTGACGACCGCGCAGTTCTTTGCGCAGATGCAGGCGCTGAATTTCCTGCTGCCGATCAATGACGGTGTTTCACAGCCGATCAACCTTACGACCGGCGCGCCGATCCCGTCAGCCCTGACAGCATTGACCAGCGATCCCTATCGCGGCCTCGAATACAGCATCCTGAAGAACAAGAGCTCCGTTCTATTCACGACCGCCGGCAACATCACGGGTGCGATCGGGGCATCGACGCCGGGCCTCGACAAGATGACCGGTTTCTATTCGGACTTCTTCGAGGCGGACGCCTATCGCGGCGCCAATAACGGTCTCGGCCTTCCCTATTTGTCGCCGGGCGACATCGCCATCGCAACCGCGTGGAATTTGAACAAGACCAGCACGACCACACTGCCGAATATCCCCGGAACAGTCACCGCGGCGCAATTGCCGGGCTTCATTCTCTCGAGCAACGTCACCGAGAGCGGTGTCATCAGCAATGCGACCCTTGCCAACGGCGCGATCGATGGCAATGGTGGTTTCACCGGAATTACGTCGCTCAACGTCGGAACATCAGCGCAGCCGGCTACCATTGGCACGCCGAATGTCGGCCTCATCATGCAACTAGGCAATGACAAGGGTAACAGCGTCACGCTGACCGGCGCCAACACCTATACCGGCGGCACCTCGATCCTGGCTGGTAACCTTATCGTCGCGAACGACGCCGCCCTCGGCACGGCGCCCACGGGTGCTGCAATCAATCTCAGCAACATCAAGGCAAGCGTGCAGGCGGCGAACGGCATCATCTTCAACAGTCTGACCGAAGGCAACGGCACGCTGACGCTTGGGACGGGGGTCGGAACCGGTGCGACCACCTTCACGACCGCTCGAACCATCGCGGTCGGCGGTGAAGCTGCGACCATCAACCTCAACGGCAATATCACCACGCTCACCGGTCAGATCGTGTCGCTCGGCGTCGGTGTCGGCGGCGTCGGGATCGGCAACGCCTCGGGCTTTTCGGATCTAACGATCGACGACAACACCAACAATGCCGGCAAACTGATCCTTTCCACCGCGAGCCCGAATTTCTTCGGCAATCTCATCATCGGCAACAATTTCAAGCCGACGGTGGAGGTGATGAACGACGCGGCGCTCGGCAACACCACGGGCCCCGCAGCAACAATCGGACAGATTGAGCTGAATGGCGGTACGCTGCAGGCTGGCGCTTCGTTCACAGCGACCGAACGAAATCTTTTCCTGCAAAGCGCCAGCAAGATCGATGTCAATGGATTCGCGACCGGTTGGGGAAGCTTGACCGACGTTCAGCGCGGATTGGAAATCCTCAATACGAACACGACGACATCAGGTGCGGTGACGTTCAGTTCGTTCGTTGTCGGCGGTGGCACGGTGCCGTTGCAATTGGCCGGCGGCGCCGCGGGCCAGACCGTTACGTTCAGCAAGATCAGTCGCCAGTCTGCCGCGACGCTGGTGCTTCAGCCGACCAATGCGAGCTCGCTCGGTACGGCTACCGAAAAGGTGTTTGCGCCCAACACGGCGAATACCAATGGCATCGTCGCGCCGTGGATCGTCACCAATAATGGCGTCATGAACGGCGGCGGCCCGTATGATTTCGTCGCCAATACCGCCAACGGCCTCGTCAAAACCACCTACACCGCAAATGCCGTGGGTGGCGGGACCGGAACCTCTGTGGTCGACCAGACCGCGAACCAGACGCTGGGCGCGAACGCCGCGGCCTATGCGCTCAAGGTCGAGAGCGGCGCCACCCTGACGCTCACCGGCAACACGCTGACGCTCGGCGACGGCACCAATCCCGCCGGTTTGATTCTTTCCTCCGCAACCCCGTTCACCGGCGGCACGCTGGCGTTTGGCGGCAGCGAAGCGGTGATCTGGCTCGGCGCGGCCAGCACCATCAATTCGGCCCTGACCGGGACTGGTGGCCTGACCATTGCCGGGTCCGGGAGCCTTTCTCTGAACGGCGCTGCCGGCGCCTCGACCATCACCGGACCGATCACCATCGATTCCGGTACACTCACGCTCGCGACCGCCAATTATTTTGTGACCAATCCAAGCATCCTGCTGGCCGACACCTCGTCGAAACCGGCTGCCGCGACTCTCGCTATCGCTGCGAGCAACACGCTTGCGTCGCTCAATACGGTCGGCAACAACAGTGCGATCACGATCAGCGCTGGCGCGAAGCTGACCGTCGGCGACAGCCAGAATCTTGCTTCGACCATTTCGGCGGCCATCACTGAATCCGGCGCTGCCACCGCCGGCGCGCTGACCAAGAACGGTTCGGGCCTGCTCGATCTGTCCGGCATGAAATCTGGCAAGCTCAGCCTCATTACGGCTAGCACCGTGATCGTCAATGGCGGTCAACTGCGCATCGCGGCAAATATCTTCAAGAATGCCAACGCGATCGTCCTCAATAATGTCGGAACCGAGTTGCAGTTTGCCCAGAACGGCGGCGGCGTGTTTTCGAACGCGATCTCAGGCGCCGGTCTTGTCCACTTGATCGGTGGTACGCTGCAACTAACCGGCACGAGCAATTCCTACACCGGCGGTACCGTCGTCGAACAGGGTTCGACCCTCGATCTCACCACGGCGAACGTCTCCAGCGGCAATGCCAACATCACCAATGCCGGCGGTATGGTCGTGTTCGATCAGACGCTCACCGGCGCTGCGTCAGTCTATAACGGCGTCATCAGCGATGGCCGCCAGATGCTGGCGACGTCGGGTCCGCTGCTCTCGGGCAGCCTGGTCAAGGACGACTCGACGGGCGCCAACGGTGGCAACCTTACGCTGGCCGCGGTGCAGGCCTATTCCGGCGGCACTTTTGTGGAAGCCGGCACGCTGACCCTTGGCGTCGCCAATGCAGTTGCAAGCAGCAGCGGCGTCGATCTTGGCCGCGTCGGTGGTCCCACTGGAACCGGCGCGGCGCCGGCCGGTGGTGCGGTTACGGCGACCCTGGCGCTGCTCGCCAACAACACCATTCAGGGCTTGATGAGCGAGGCCGGCAACAATACCGCCGTGCAGCTCGGCGCCAACACGCTGACGCTCAATGTCGCCAATGGCGCCGTGTTCAACTTCGGCGGCGTGATTGCCGGCACCGGCAATCTGGTCATGTCGGGTACCGGTGCCGAATTCCTGGGCGGCACCAGCACCTATACGGGAACGACGACGGTCAATGGCGGTCTCCTGAGCGTCAACGGATCGACCGCGACGTCGAGCCTGACCACGGTCAATGCCGCCGGCGCGCTCGGTGGCACCGGCACGGTCGGCAACACCATCGTCAATGGCGGCACGCTGGTGCCCGGCAACAATTCCACCGGTGCGACAGGCACGCTGACGGTGAACGGCAATCTCGCCTTCACCACGGCGGCGCTGTATCTGGTTCAGGTGTCGCAGACCACCGCCAGCATGGTCAGCGTTACCGGCACCACGACGCTGGCCGGTACGGTTCAGGTCGTCTCGCCGACCAATGGCTACAAGTTCAGCCAGCCCTACACAATCCTTGCGTCGACGGGCGGTCTCGGCGGCACCCAGTTCAATTCGCTGAGCCTGCCGAACTTCATCACCGGTGCGCTGAGCTACACGCCGAACAACGTGTCGCTGTCGCTGTCGCTGCAGTTCGAACAGGCCGCCGGCCTCAACGCCAACCAGAAGAACCTCGCGACGGCGATCGACCGCGCGGCCAACAATGGTGGTTCGCTGCCGCCGGCTTTCGGTGCACTGCTCAATCTTCCCCCGGCGGCGCTCCCTGGCGTGCTCTCGCAATTGTCGGGCGAGGTCGGAACTGGTTCGCAACAGACGACCTTCAGCGCGATGACGCAATTTTTGGGCTCGCTGCTTGATCACGTCGGCGGCGGTGGCGATCCCGCGGCGACCCCCGGCGCTTCGCAATATGCCGATGAGGTGAACGCCTATGCCGCGAACGGCGCATCAGGCTCCAGGAGCGAGCGCGACGCCTATGCCGCCATCTACAACAAAGTGCCGCCGCGGCCGGCCGATCTGTTCGCGCAGCGCTGGAGCGTGTGGGTGGCGAGCTTTGGCGGCTCGCAGACCACCGATGGCAATGCGGCTGTCGGATCAAACGGCAGCACCAGCAGCATCGTGGGCACTGCGGTTGGCGCCGACTATCGCATCTCGCCGAATACCGTGGCTGGCTTCGCGCTGGCCGGTGGCGGGACAAGTTTTGCCGTCAACGGTTTCGGCAGCGGACGTTCGGACCTGTTCCAGGCCGGCGCCTTCGTCAAGCACACCCAGGGGGCGGCCTATATCTCCGGCGCGCTGGCCTATGGCTGGCAGGACGTCACCACCACGCGCAGCGTGACGGTCGCGGGCCTCGATCAGTTGCAGGCCAATTTCGATGCCAATGCCTTCTCGGGGCGGGTCGAAGGCGGCTACCGCTTCACGACGCCCTGGCTCGGCATCACGCCCTATGCGGCGGGCCAGTTCACGACCTTCGTGCTGCCGTCCTATGCCGAACAGGCGGTTATCGGCACCAACAACTTTGCGCTGGCTTACGGCGCCCAGACCGTCACCGATCCGCGCAGCGAACTCGGCCTTCGCACCGACAAATCCTATGCCCTCACCAACGCGGTGCTGACACTGCGCGGCCGCACCGCCTGGGGGTATGATTACAACACCACCCGCGGCGTCGGCGCGACCTTCCAGTCGCTGCCGGGATCGAGCTTCGTCGTCAACGGCGCGGCGCCGGCGCATAATTCCGCGCTGACCTCGGCCTCGGCCGAGATCAAATGGATGGACGGCTTCTCGCTTGCCGCCACCTTCGACGGCGAGTTCTCCAACGTGACGAGGTCCTACGCCGGCAAGGGCGTGGCGCGTTACAGCTGGTAAGCGGCGGCTCTCACCAGCGCTTTTCCTGCGCCCCGTCCCCTGCGAAAGGGGCGGGGCAAAGTGCATTTCGCAAGAACTACACGGTTGTCAGGACCGCTTTTTAGGCGGGCGATGGCTGTGATCGTGGCTATGACCATGGCCGTGGCTGTGCGGGGCGACCACCGGGTCCGCGGGTATGAACGCCACATGCCCGTGGCGCACGCCGCGCTCCGCGATGACATGATCCGCAAATGCTTTCACCTCGGAACTGCGTCCCTTGAGCACGGTGACTTCGAGGCAGCTGTCGTGGCTGATGTGAACGTGGAGCGTCGCCTGTGCGAGGTGGTGATGATCGTGGAATTCCTGCGTCAGGCGCTTGGGCAATTCGCGGGCCGCGTGATCGTAAACGTAACTCAGGGTCGCGATGCAGTCGCGATCACGCGATACCTCCTTGCCGGATTGTTCAAGGCCGCTGCGTACGAGATCGCGGATCGCCTCCGACCGGTTGGCGTAGCCCTTGGCCTCGATGAACTCATCGATCACTGCGACGAGATCGTCATCGATGGTGATCGTCAAACGCTGCATCGGTCATCTCCATGAGTATGATAATTTTCAATTGACATCATACTGGGCCGCTCCTAGCCTTAAGCGTACGGTGGGGCACCTGCATACACCGTAATCTTGTGGGGGTCATATGATGGCGACCTTCAAAATCCGTATGGCTGTTTTGGCAGTGCTCCTGATCCCGGCCACTGCCCATGCTGAAACCAGGGAAGAATGGATTACGTTGGGTGCCAGGATTCACGGCGCATTCGGTCCCTTCATCCCGGTCGGCATTCGGATTGGCCTCGACGCGGCAGCCAAGCTCAGGGCCGATCCGCGCGGTTTGACGGTCATCTACTACAACGGAACGAAACCGCCATGCCCGTGCGTCGCCGATGGCGTGATGATCGCGACGCAGGCCAGTTCCGGTCAGGGCACGCTGCAGATATCGCCCGACAAGGCCCCCGATGGCGCCATGGCCGTCATCATCATCAAGAACCGAAAGACCGGCGAAGGCCTCAAATATACAATCGCCGACGAATGGCTTCCGAAAATTCTGGGCTGGATCAAGTCCGATCCGTCGGCCCGGTACGATTCCGCCATGAGTGCGGAAGGGTTGTTTCAGGTGGAAGCGATCCAGTGATGGTTGGGCGCCTTGAACGCAGTTCGATTTGAATTGTCCGGTTATCTGAAATCGACTCTGCCATAGGCGTTGCAAGCAAATAATTTCGCGTCACGTCCGCCACCCCGCGGCTCGAAGTCCGTGGGCAGTCATCCTTCGCGTCAAGGGGCAATATCGATAACTTCTAGTATGACATATTTTATAGAATATCATACTCAAGGGTGTTAGCGTTGCTCGCCGGGTTAAACGGGCTGTCGCGGTCGCTAGCGATCGCAAAAGTCCTCATGCGGGGGCATGATTTTGCGTTGTCTGTCTTTGCGTCTGTTTTTTGTATCGACCGCTTCAGCGATCATCCTTTCCTTCCCGCCTGCACCGGTCTTGGCTCAGTCCTCCGACACGACCCCAACTCCATCGCCGGCCTCGACGGCCCTGCCGCCTGTCGTGGTGGACGCCCCTTCGAGGTCGCGTCAGCGAAGCGTGCACGTCGTGCGGCGACCGAAACGCGCGACGGCGGCCGCGCACGCCACCCGTCCTCCGATCCCTGCACCGGCGACGGATACGGGATCAGGCGCTCCTAACACCGGCGGCGGTCCCGCGCCCCAGCCCGCTCTGGCCAGTCAAACCACGCTCACCGGTCAGGAACTCAACGCGCGTCCGGTCACGCGGCCCGGGGAGATATTAGAAGCTGTTCCGGGTCTGATCGTCACGCAGCACAGCGGCGAGGGCAAAGCCAACCAGTACTTTCTGCGCGGCTATAACCTTGATCACGGCACCGACATGGCGATCTGGGTCGACGACGTGCCGATCAATCTGCGAACCCATGCGCATGGCCAGGGATATTCTGATCTCAACTGGCTGATGCCTGAAACAGTCAATACGGTCGAAGTCCGCAAGGGGCCATATTTTGCCGATGAGGGCGATTTCGGCTCGGCGGGCAATCTTCACATCGGCCTGATCGATAGCGTCAACAAGAGCATCGCTTCGATCACGGCCGGCAGCTTCGGCTATGAGCGGGTATTCGGTATGGGCTCGACCAAACTGGGCGACGGCACGTTATTGTTGGCCGGCGAGGCCGGTTTGTATAACGGGCCGTGGGTCAATCCGGACGACATGCGCAAGATCAACAGCCTGATGCGCTACAGCCAGGGGACGGCGACGGATGGCCTCTCCATCACCGGCATGGCCTATTCGAACAGATGGAATTCGACCGATCAGGTGCCGCAACGCGCCATCACCTCGGGCCAGATCGGGCTCTATGGCGAAGAAGACCCGAGCGATGGCGGCAATACCAACCGGTTTGCGCTCTCGGCGCGGATTGCCCAGACCGACGACGCGGGCTCGTGGAAGGCCAATGCCTATGTCGTCAAAAGCGAACTCGATCTGTTCAATAATTTCACCTATTTTCTCAGCAATCCAACGCTGGGCGATCAGTTTCACCAGCACGACGATCGCATTTTGACGGGCTTCAACGCCTCCAGAACCCTAACTGGATCTTTTGCCGGCCGGCTGATGGAAACCACTTTCGGCATCCAGACGCGATATGACGACATCAGCCTCGCCCTGACCAATACCTTTCAGCGTTCGTTTCTCTCGAATGTCCGCAGCGACAAGGTGGGGGAAGTCAGCACTGGAATTTACGCGCAGAACACCGTTCACTGGACTGACTGGTTTCGGACCACCGTGGGTCTGCGCGGCGACTATTACGACGCGAGCGTCTTCTCGATCTTCGACGGCAACAATTCCGGAAGTTCGCAGGCGGCGCTCGCCAGCCCGAAATTCACCATGGTGTTCGGCCCGTTCAACAAGACCGAGTTTTTCTTCGGCGCCGGCATGGGCATGCACAGCAACGACGCGCGCGGCACCACCATTACGGAAGAGCCAACCGATCCCGGCATGAAACTGTCTGCTTCGCCGCTGTTGGTGCGCACCGAGGGAATCGAGGTCGGTGTCCGCAGCAAATCGATCCGGGGCCTCAACTCCTCGATCAGCGTGTTCCTGCTCGATCAGGCCTCCGAGATCGTTTTCAACGGCGATGCGGGCGACACCTCGGCGAGCCGTCCGAGCCAGCGTTATGGAATCGAGTGGACCAATAAATATCAGCCGGCCTCATGGCTGACGCTCGATGGCGATGTGGCGCTGTCGCATGCGCGATTTGTCGGTTTCGATACCGGGCAGGCGGAGCTTTATGCCTCGCTCGCGGGATTTCCGCAGGCCCAGATCGGTAACGCGCCCGGCAACTATATTCCCAATGCACCGGCCATCGTGGCGTCGGCCGGCATCACGATCGGCGAGAAGACCGGCTGGTTCGAAACATTGCGCTGGCGTTATCTCGGGACCAGCCCTCTCACGGAAGACAACGCCTTCCGCTCGCCGCCGACCAGCATCTTCAACGGGCGTATCGGGTATCGGTTTGAGAACGGCTGGCGCATCCAACTCGACGGGCTCAATCTGCTCAACTCCAAGGCCAACCAGATCACCTATGCCTATGGATCCCTGATCAGGACCGACAGCCTCTACAACATGTGCTTTCCGGTCCAGACGGCGCCAGCAGCGGTGTGCCAGAATGGCGTGATGGATTACGTCCTGCATCCGGCAGAGCCGCTGGCGCTGCGGTTGACGCTCGTCGGTTCGTTTTAGTGCGGCGCTCAATAATATCGCGCAAATCGCGCGTGACCGCGTGGCTCAATTGACACACACCTCTACGCTGTCTGCGCGCAGAGGTCGCCAATACTTGACTCGCCCTGGAAGTCTGGCCACTCTGTTGAATGGTAGTGCCCGCAAGGGCTAACCAAGGGAATACGGTGCGTCTGTTTCGACAGACAATGCCGGAGCTGCCCCCGCAACTGTAAGCGGCGAGCCGACGACCATTAATACCACTGGGATCAGCTTTGATCCTGGGAAGGTGGTTGAAGGTGACGACCCGCGAGCCAGGAAACCTGCTGCCGGTAATGGTCCAGGCTGTGTGAAAACTCCGTCGATGCTATGATTCTGCTGCTGAATCGGCGGGGGGAGTGATGCAGGGTTTCGTGCAAGGGGCGGATCGTCAGCAGACGACACTGTTTCCGGAATGCCTCGATGATTGGGTGGACGAGAGCAATTCCATTCGCGCGGTCAATGTGTTCGTGGATGCGTTAGAACTCCGCGACCTCGGGTTCGATGGCGTTGATCCAGCAGCGACCGGCCGGCCAGCGTACCATCCTTCGGCGATGCTCAAGCTCTACATTTACGGCTATCTCAACCGGATCCAATCGAGCCGGCGGCTGGAGCGCGAGGCTGGCCGCAATCTCGAGGTGATGTGGCTGACCGGGCGGCTTGCGCCGGATCACAAGACCATCGCCGACTTCCGCAAGGACAATGGCCCCGCGATCAAGAAGGTTTGCGCCCAATTCGTCGAGTTGTGCCGCAAGATGGGCCTGTTGACGAAGGCCAGCGTTGCCATCGATGGCAGCAAGTTCAAGGCTGTGAACAGTCGCGACAACAACTTCACGCAAGGCAAGATCCAGCGCCGCCAGAAGCAGATCGAAGAGAGCGTGGCGCGCTACATGAGCCAACTGGACACCGCTGACCGCCGGACTGCCGCAGGAGAAGAGCCGTCGGAAACGGTGCTGCTGACCAAGACGCGGCTTAAGGAAAAGCTGGCGAAGCTTGAAGAAGAAGTGAAGCGGCTGGCCGCGATTGAAAAGGCATTGCTCGCCTCGCCCGACAAGCAGATATCGCTGACCGATCCCGATTGCCGCTCGATGGCAACGAGCGGGCGCGGCTCAGGCATGGTCGCCTACAACGTACAAAGTGCGGTCGACACCACGAACCATCTGATCGTAGCGCACGAGGTCACCAACGTCGGCACCGATAGATCGCAACTGGCGACGATGGCGCAGGCTGCGAAAGCCGCGCTGCACAGCGACTACTTGGACGTCGTTGCGGATCGGGGCTACTTTAAAGGTGAGGAAATCCTGGCATGCGAACAGGCCGGGATCGCGGTCACACTACCCAAGCCGCAAACCTCGGGGGCCAAGTCGGCAGGCCGCTTTGGGAAATCTGATTTTGTCTATTTGGCCAAGGACGATGTCTATCGCTGCCCGGCCGGCGAGAAGCTGGCGCACCACTTCATCGCTGATGAAGATGGTCAGAAAATGCGGATTTACCTGACGAAGGCGTGCCGCACATGCCCGTTCAAGGATCAGTGCACAACGTCCAACGAGCGCCGCATCAAACGCTGGGAACACGAACACGTCGTCGAGGCCGCGCAGACGCGGCTCGATCAAAATCCACAAGCCATGCGTGTGCGCCGCGAAACCGCAGAGCATCCGTTCGCCACGCTGAAGATGCGGATGGGTGCGACGCACTTTCTGATGAAGACGCTGCCGAAGGTAGCGACTGAGATGGCGCTGAACGTACTCGCCTACAACCTCACGCGCGTAATGAACATCGTCGGCATCAAGCCGCTCCTGGTGGCAATCCGGGCCTGAAGAGCTCGTGCTGTTATGCGCATCGTGTGACCGTTCACCTCGCTTAGCGTGGTCTGAGGTTCGCCCGGGTTGACTCCAGAATCGATCCAGCAAAAATATGCTCCAACCGTCGTGTCGACGCGGATCGCCCCGGTTGCGCGCAGTTTTTGGGGGAGGAAAATCGTTTTTACACGGCCTGGGTCATGCGCGAACGCGTTGGGCGGGGTGCTCCGATGCGTTGTAAGAGTTGCATTGTCTGCCGCATTGGGGCGAGGGCAGATTGTCGCAATGAACGCGTCTGACGGTTTGGATATTCGCCGTCGAGCAATAACTTGTCGATTTTCAACGTCTGTAGATTCCCTGCGTCATCACGCGGGTACTCATCACGGCTGAACCGGCTTTCAGGTTCGGTTCTGCCATTTAGCCTGGCATTCTCGCTGCTGATCGGCGCCAACAGGCCCGTATTGGCGCAAGCCGCTTCAAATAACGGGCAAGCCCCCACCGCGATTGGGCCGGTCGTGGTCTCCCCAGCGAAACCAAAAGGTACCTCGCGAAGTGAGACCGACACTCAAGGCGGGGCGAAGCGGGCAAAACGAGTCGCAAGGAACACAAGGAAACCGATACCGCCGGCACCTCCGGCGCCGGTCCGCAGCGAAGCGGCGCAGACGCCGCTCAACACCAATGTCGTCGCGGCCAGCGCGACGCGGCTGGGCCTGACGGTCCGCGAGACGCCTGCGACCGTGGAGGTCGTCGATCAACAGACCATGCGCGAGCAGGGCTACCGCACCACCACCGAAACCGCGCAGGGCGCCGTCGGCGTACTCTCCGGCGATGCGGCCGGCGCGCCGGCCGGGTTTTCCATGCGAGGCTTCAGCTTTGGCTCCGTCAATATTCTTTATAACGGAATCTGGATCGGCCCGCAGGACATCACCTCGCGCGTGATGGACACGTCCAATCTCGAACGTGTCGAGTTTCTCAAAGGTCCGTCGTCGCTGATGTCGGGATTGGATGCGATCGGCGGGTCGGTCAACTATGTGAACAAGCAGCCGACGACAGGACGGATTCAGAACGAGCTGGACACGTCGATCGATACGCTTGGGACCTATCGGACGCATTTCGGGTCCGTCGGCAGCACGTCGATACCAGGGCTCGACTATCGGGTCGACATTGGTCAGTCGAAGATCGCCAGTTTCATCGACGGCGACTATCAGGATCTCACGAATTTTTCGGCCCAACTGAACTATCGCGTGAACGATTCATTCAAGGTGTTCGGGGCTATCGAATACAAGCGGGATGAGGGGCACGCTTATTGGGGCACGCCACTGGTTCCAACTTCGTTTGCCGGGTCATTCGCCAAGAACGGTGTCGTCTCGGGCACGGCCATCAGCACGTTCGACGGCTCGGTCATCGGACCACTGACGGTGAACTCGCGGACGCTGACCACCAACTACAATGTGGCGGACAATTCCACCGGCGCGCAGCAGCTTTGGCTGCGCGGCGGATTCGAATGGGCGCTCAATAACGACATCACCCTCAAAAACCAGGCCTACGACTTTAACGCCAAGCGCCATTGGATCGACAGCGAGACCTACGCCTTCGACAACGCTAGCTCTACCATCGACCGCGATCGCTTTTTCGTCACCCACAGGCAGCAGGTTGCCGGCGACAATACCGATCTTATCTGGAACAGTGCGTTCCTGGGAATGGAAAACCGTTTTGCCGCGGGGCTTCAGGTGAGCCGCAACGACATCACCTTTACCGAGGAAGGCAATGGCGGGTTCCCGCAGGACACGGTTTCCGTGCTCAATCCGGACCCCGGCGTTTACGGCGTGATGAGTCCGGATATTCGATACAACCGTCTCGATACAATCGCGGGATCTATCGAAGATCGGCTAAAAATCACACCGATGCTCGCCTTGATAGGCGGCGTCCGGGTCGACGATTTCACATTGTCGCGCAACGGCATCAATTTCGACGGCTCGATACCGGCCGGCCAGCCTTTCACGAAGAACTGGCAGCCGGTTTCCTATCGCGCGGCGTACACGTTTGAGCCAATCCGCAATCTCGTCTTCTACAGCATGTATGCGACCGCCTACGATCCGGCGGCGGCCGGCATCTTTTCGCTATCGCCCGGCACGCCGCTTGATCTGACCAGCTCCCGCATCTACGAAACCGGCGTCAAACAATTGTTTTGGAACGGGAAGGCCGAGTGGACCCTGTCCATCTACGACCTGGCGCGTCAGAATGTGTACGTGCCGATCGACAATTTGACGTCGGCACTGGCAGGCGAAATCCGGACCAAGGGCGTGGAATTCGCCGCGGCGATAAAGCCGGTCGAAAACGTCAAGCTATGGGGCAACGTCGCGTTCACCCAGGCCCGCTACTCCAACTTCTTCTTCAATGGCGTCTCGGCCGACGGCAACACGCCATCGAACGTCGCGCCCGTCATTATCAACGCCGGCGCGTCCTATCGCTTCAACAATTGGCGCTGGCCGGTCGAGATTGGCGGTTCGGTCCGCCATGTCGGCGACCGCTATCTTTACGAGGACGACCTCACGACCATGCAGGCCTATACCACCGCGGACGTCTACGCGTTCGTCGATATACCCGGCAGAGATCTGCCGTGGCAGGGTCTGCAGACCATGCGCGTCACCTTCAGGGTTCGCAACTTGACGAATACGGTGTACGCGGCATGGTCCGATCCGGGTTACCCCGACCAGGTCTTCCTTGGCGCACCGAGGACTTTTGAAATAGCCGCCTCGGCGAAATGGTAAGGAGCGCTATCCGGCATGCGGATACTGACGTGGCTGCATCGCTGGTGGGGCGTTGTGTTCTGCCTGCTGTTCGCGATGTGGTTCGCGTCGGGAATCGTGATGCATTTCGTGCCTTTTCCGGCACGCGATAAAGCGGTTACGTCCACGGGCCGCGTCGAAGCTCCCAGCGAGGAAGCTGCACGGGATGTTGCAGCTGGCTATGCGCGCTCGCATGGGCTGGAAGTGTTGCATGCAACCACTGAGCGCGTGGACTACGACCAATGGACGGTCTCGGGCGATTACGATTCCGACCGTCCGCTTTTCCGCGTTGCCCTGAACGACACGGCCGGAACCGTGCTGTACGTCTCGTCGATCGGGCGCGATATCGTGCTCGTCACGACACAGCGGATACGTCTGCTCAATTATTTCGGCAGTGTCGCGCACTGGATCTATCCGGCGTCGTTGCGCCACCATGCCGAAGCCTGGCGCACGTTGGTATGGTGGCTATCACTGATCGGAACAATCGGCGTGGGTCTCGGCGTCGTCGTCGGCATGGCTCGGCTTGGCACTGCGATCGGAAAGAAGACTCCCGCCTATCAAGGCCTGCAGTTCTGGCATCATACGCTCGGCCTCATATTCGCGCCCCTTATCTTCACCTGGATTTGCTCCGGCTTTCTGTCGCTGGCGGAGGGCTGGCCGCTGCGCAGCTTTCATACGCTTGACTTCGCGCCGCTGACGTCGCGTCCGCTGCTGCGGTCGGTCGTGGTCGTGGCGCTCTGTCTCTGTGGCCTTGCCTTCAGCCTCACCGGTGCCGTGCTGGCGTGGCGAAGACTGTGGGCCGGCGCCCCGAAGCCGGCGTCAAGCTCGCGGAAGTGATTTACGAACTTCTTACCAGTCGAGCATCGGTCGGCCCTGATTTGCCTCGACGGGCAAATCAGGCGTAGCAATTGCTTCGCGCGTGCTGCCTACAGGCGCGAAATTCGATTTCACGTAAAACTTTATTTGCCGAGCGAAATCAAGTTGATTTGGGGTGTCCAGATATCTTCGAAAAAATAATTCGTTTCTCAGGCAGATAGAAACATCGGTAAAACCCGCGCCATCCCGTCCCACAAGAGGGGCGCTTCGCGGTCGTCACGGACGTTGGTGCGGGATGCGGTGGACGCTGGTAGCGCTTTTGACGAATGGCGCGGTAGCGGACGGCGAAGTCGTGTGGTCCTGACACCCCGACGCTGGTGTCAAGTTTGCGGAGTCAATTCGCAGGCGACGGTGGCAAAAAAGCCCGGTCACCGGGGAGAGCACGAAATAGACCGTTAAAACCATTGCGCGGGGAAAGCCGGATGTTTCCGGTGAACTCGTGGTGACTAACGCGCGTGTTTACTACACTACACGCGCGGCTGCGGGTGCATCGGACACCCGGCTTTCCCTGCGCCCTCTGTTTTCAGGGGCCAATGAATTTTACAGAACCCGGGCGCGCGGTGCCGCGGGAAGGCCGACGTGTGTCAGATAACAACGTGTGTCGGATAACAACGTCATTCGTGAAAACGCATCATCAGGCCGGTAGCGCCTGCAACGAAGCGGACACCTATGTGCTCTGCGAGATCAATGTCAGTTCCGTGTTTGCGTTTCCGGAACAGGCGCCGCCCGAGATTGCCCGCCTCGCACGAGACCGGTCCGCGGCTTACAAAAGCGGAGTATTGTCGCGCCTCCAGGGTGACTGAAATGTTCGTGATGGCGAGTTATTGTGCCGACCGCACTCGATTGACACAACGCGCGGCAAGGTCTTTATTCGCGACACGGGGACAGCGATCTCCCCGCGAGGCGACATGCCCAAGAATCGCGTCCTGTTCATCAAGGGCGTAGCATGTCTTCATACACATCAATCTCACCTGACAAGCTTTCTCAACTCGTCGGTACGATGAACGCGCCAGCGCTCATCGACGTGCGCCTCGACGAGGATTTCTCGGCGGACCCCCGGCTGATCCCGGGTGCGAGCCGTAGAGCCCATCAATATTTGCAGGACTGGGCTCGACCGCTCGTCGGGCAATCAGTGGTCGTGATTTGTCAGAAGGGCCAAAAGCTCAGCGAGGGAACCGCCGCCTGGCTTCGCCACGAGGGCATCGCAGCCGAAGTCCTCGAAGGTGGCCATCTGGCCTGGACCAAAGCGAATTTGCCGACCGTCCGCGCCGACAAGCTTCCAAAGCGCGACGGACGCGGCCGCACCGTTTGGGTAACCAGATCGCGCCCGAAGATCGATCGCATCGCCTGTCCCTGGCTGGTCCGCCGCTTCATCGACCCCAACGCCGTGTTTCTGTTCGTGGCGCCTTCGCAGGTGATCGCGGTCGGCGAGCGCTTCAACGCCGTTCCTTTCGATATCGAAGACGTGTTCTGGAGCCATCGCGGCGGGCTCTGCACCTTTGATGTGATGATCGAGGAATTCGGTCTCGCGACACCGCCATTGCTGCGGCTCGCAACCATGGTCCGCGCCGCAGATACCGGAAGGCTCGATCTGTCGCCGGAAGCACCGGGATTATTGGCGGCATCGCTCGGCCTGTCGCGGATGTATAGCGACGACCTCGAACAGCTCAAGGCTGGCCTCATGCTCTACGACGCCTTCTATCGTTGGTGTCGCGACGCGGTCGATGAGACCCATACGACGCATGCCAGACGAGCGGGCGCCTGATTCTCCGTGTCGCTTATGGACAAGAATGATGAGAATGAAATTCGCAACCTGGTGTGCTTTTGTTATCGTTGGGGTGGCTGCCCTCCTTGGCGTCCTCTATCTCAAGGTGGTTCCCGGCCTGTCGAGCGCGCGCACCGAACCTCCGGCGGCCGAGACAATTCTCGCGACCTGGTTGCTGCATCAGAGCGTTCCCTTTGAAGCTAAAATGAGCATCAACCCGGCGCCCGATCCTTCCGACGTTGCGGCAGGAAAAGACCTTTACCGGGAGAAGTGCGAAACCTGTCACGCCTATGACGGCGGCGGCAAAACGCCGATCGGCTCCAACGAGTTTCCGCGCGTGCCGACGCTGCGCTCGCCCGCCATCGCGGCAACTTCCGACGGTGAGCTGTTTTACCATATCCGCAACGGCATCCGTAACACCGGCATGCCCGCCTGGAATTTGCCCGATCGTCAGATCTGGCAGCTCGTGAGCTTCATCCGGCATCTGCCGGAGGTGGCCGCGATGTCACCCGAGGCATCCACCGGACCTTCGCCGGCCGCACCCGCGGCCATGCGGAGCGATCACGGGCGTTATGTCGGATCGGTTGCCTGCAAGGGATGTCATGAGGAGGTCTACGCGCGTTGGCGCAAGACCCGCATGGCCAACGTCGTGCGCGATCCCCGCGAACATCCCGACGCCATCATCCCCGACCTCTCAAAGCCCAATCCGGTCTTCAGTTTCACCAGGGACGACGTCGCCCTGGTTTACGGCAGCCGGTGGAAGCAGCGGTACTTCAAGAAGGTCGGGGACGATTATTTCCCGCTGCCGGTCCAATGGGATGTCGCCCATCAAACCTGGGGCCGCTATTTCGTCCCCAACACCGGCGATTGGTGGGCGACGCTCTATCCGCCCGACAATTTCCAGCGGCCAACAGGGCCGCTCTGCGACGGCTGTCATTCCGTCAACTACGACATCAACACGAAGACTGTTACCGAGTGGAATGTCGGTTGCGAGCGGTGTCACGGTCCGGGCGAGGCCCATGCCAAAAAACCGATCCGCGACAACATTCTCAATCCGGCGCGCTTCGATTATGTCGACGCCAGCGACACCTGCATCCAGTGCCATTCGCAGGGGCAGCCGCTTATCAAGCCGATCCAGGGGAAATATTACGATTGGCCGGTCGGGTATGACGTCGGCAAACATCTGAAGGACTACTGGAAGCTCGAAGAGCATAAGCTCGGCGAGCTTACCTTTACGCACTTTCCGGACGGCACCGCGCACAAGAACCGTATGCAGGGCAATGATTTCGTGCAAAGCCTGATGTATGCGCGCGGCGTCACGTGCTCGAGCTGCCACGACCCGCACGGAACTGAAAACGCCGGCATGGTGCGCAAACCCGGCAATGCACTATGTCTCGATTGTCATGGCCCCAACGCGCAGGCGGGGCCACACGCGCCTACGGTCGAGGCACACACGCATCATCAGACCGGCAGCGCCGGCAACGAATGCATCGCCTGTCATATGCCGAAGATCGCGCAGACGATTGCGGATCAGAATGTTCGAAGTCATACTTTTCACTTCGTCACACCGGGCGATACCGAATCGCTGAAGATTCCAAACGCCTGCAATGAATGTCACAAGGATAAATCGATCGAGTGGGCAAAAACGGCGCTGGAGTCCTGGCCGGATCGCTCGCCGTGGCGGATGTCGCGGTGAGGCGGAATATACTCTCCACACACTACCGTTCGGCGGCCCTTGTCGCCGTGGCGATGATATGCTCGTCCGCTCAACCGGCCGCCGCCTATCGGCCGTTCGACGGCACCGATGCGGCTGTGGCCAATCTCAACGAAATCGAGATCGAGCTCCAACCGGTCGGCCACCTGCAGGCAGGACCGCAATCGACCATGATCGCCCCGGCGGTGGTCTACAATTACGGCTTTGCCGAACGCTGGGAAATGGTTTTGCAAGGCCAGGTCGAGACGCCGTTGTCCCCGGGTGGCCCAAGCAGCCTCGCCGCTACCGGTGCGTTTCTTAAATACGTGGTCCAGCCCGGCGTTCTCCAGGGCCAATCCGGCATCAGCATCGCGACCGAATTCGGACCGCTACTGCCCGGCATCAATACCGATCCCGGCGTCGGCTTCAGCTGGGCCGGTATCGTCTCGCAACGATGGGACTGGGGCACCGCGCATTTCAATGTCGAAGCCAACCTGACCCGCGATCAGCATGGCGAGGGATTCTTCGGGGTGATTCTCGAAGGCCCGTCGAAGTGGACCGTTCGTCCCGTCGTTGAACTGTTTTACGACAAGGTGTGGATGGAGACGGAGACCCGTTCAGCGCTTGTCGGCGCGATTTGGCAGGTGAAAGACAATCTCAGCTTCGATGCTGCCTATCGTTACGCGCAGGTCAATGGACACGCCGTCAACGAGATCCGCGCCGGACTCACTTTCGCGTTCAAGGTCGAAAACGACAAGACGCCGGCCATGCCGGGCGCGACGTTCAGCAATTGGGGGCTTTCGCGCTAACCGGAGCGCTCGGCAGCTTTGGAGTCAGCACGCTCATGTACCGCCCGCGCAATTATTCCAGCCCATAATGGCGATGACAGGCCGCGCAGATCTCGTCGAGCTGGTCGCTGACTTCCGAGATCGATTTCAGGTCATGATCTTCGGCGGCGCGATAGGCCTTGTCGGCCGCGTCCGCGAGTTTCTTGACGTAGGGATTCCAGCTTGCATCGCGGGCGCGCCCCGGAATCATCAGCGCGTTGGTGGCCTCGGCCAGCGTTGCTGTGCCGCTCACGATCTGTTCCCAGTCGTCATCGGTTTTCGGGGAGAGATCATGCTCGCCCTTGGCGTCGATGATGATGCCGTTGACCCTCCAGATCACCGCCGCGGACGGGCTGAGCACATGCTCCATGAAGGTCTTCATGTCGACATAGGCTTTGTAGGGAGGCGCGCCCGCAGCGTCATCGGATATCGACGGCGATACGGCCGCAAAGGTGATGACAGCTGCCGCGATCACACTGGCAAAGAAACGCAAATTCATCATCTCACCCAACCCGCATGGTGAAGCCGATCCAGCGCCCGCACGCGACCACCGCAATCCACAATAGAACCGACAATCCCCCCGCCAGCCGTGCCCGCAACGGCAGCCGGGATTGGTTTTCCCACTGCGGCATGTCCTTGGCGCTGACGAGATGAAAGACCACCATGTTCAAACCGGCGACGGCGATCAGGCAAAGCTTGGCGACGAAATAGCCGTTCTCCAGATATTTGGTGGCGTTGGAGATAAACAGCAGGCCGCCAGACGCAACAGCCACGGCAAACGCGACCCAGGTGAGAGGCAGGATGCCGGCGGTGACGCGGCTGACGGAGCGGTGAACGGAGGCCAACCCGAGCAATCGCAGGTCGACCGCCAGAATAGATCCGACCACGAGGCAAATCGCGACGACATGGATCGACTCGATCATGGGAAACAGCAGGTCGTTCTCACGGATATTGTCCGCCAGCGCGCTATTCTCGAAATATGAAATGATATCGTGAAGCAACTGCATTATCCCGCCTGCGTGTAAGCAATCCAGCGGCCGGCGAAGAGAATGCCGCACCACACCAGTATCGATACCGACGCGGCGAGCTGTCCCACCATTCGCCGCCCGCGATCCTTGTCCCAGAAATTCGGCGACGACGACACCGACCATTGCAGCCACGCCGTCAGCAGGATGGCGAAGGCCAGCAATCCCATCTTGATATAAAAAGTAGCATTGAGCAGCGAGCGGCGCGGCTCGCCGACGATCAGCACGGCGCCCGTTATCAGCAGAACCGCCAGCACCGGCCAGATCACCGGCAGGAAACGCCGCGTGATCTCGGGCAACGGCACATCGCGATTGAGCAGCCGCCAGAGCCTGAGATCGACCAGGACCGCGGACGAAAACACGATTGCGACGCTCAGGATGTGAATCGTCTGCACGGTCGGAATGATCCAGCCGGTGGTCTGGATGATGTGGCTGATCGAGGTCGCGGCCAGCCAACCGGAGAACTCGCTGATCACGACGTCAATCATGACGTCATTGATCGGCAGGCGGCGTCAGGCTGTAGCTCAGCTCCTGACCGCTCGGCAGCGTGACCTTGAGCAGGAATCCGCCGGGATTGCCGTCGCGAAGCGGCGCGTAACGAAACACCGCATGATCTCCGGGCTGCAACGAGCGCTTGGTCCAGCCCGAGCGCGTGAGAACGCCGGGACTCGATACTTCGTAGACCGCCGGAGCAGTCTGCTCGCCAGTCTTGCCGTCCGCTTCGATGACAAAGGTGATGTGAGGGTTGGTCCAGTTGACGACCTTGACCGTGCCTTCCATGGTCTTGGGATTATCGAGGTCGTAGGCGGCATTGGAATGATGCGCCATGGCGATACCGCCAAAACACAGGGTCAGGCTTGCAGCAAGTATAACAATTCTCGGCGACATTCAGATTGTCCTTATTTCGCGACGTGAACCGAACCGTAGGGGCCTTGCGGGGCCGGAACATAGATATCGTTGCCGAACGCATCCTTTCCGGCGTGCAGATCTTCCTGGGCGCATTCCCCTTCGATAATCTCGTAATGGCGCTCGGGATAACTCCGGAAAATTCGCGTCGTTTTCCAGGTCGTGGTCAGGACGTGCGGCGCCGTAATTTCAAGGTCGTCGTTGAGAACATTCGGCTTCGCCAGATGCAGCCGCTCGACGATATGCATGTCGCCATTATTCGGGATGCCGGAGGCCTCGCTGATCGCGATATAGGCCTGCGGCGCGATGCCTACGGTATCGACGACGAGCGTGTCGCCTTCCCAATGACCGATCGAGTGGCCGTGAAATGACAGATCCGGGTCTTCGGGATGCGGGCGGCCATCGGTATAGATCCGCCGCAACCGGTTGCCATCGCCTTCGCCCAGCATGGTGATGCGGCCGGGGGTCACCAGAATTTCCATCGCATTGTGCGGGATCAGCATCCAGCTCGGCATGCCGTGCGGCATGCAATGGCTGAGAACGAGGAACGGCCGTCCGGCCTTTTCCTCGGCCACCATATGCTGGATTTGCTTGAGAACCTCAGGCTTCCAGGGCGGCGTAATCTCGACCTCCTGACGCTTCTGGTCCTTGATGTCCGGAACCCATACGCCGCTGAAATCGGGCGGTGCCGCGGAGGCCTGCGAACCTAGGAACACCGCTGCCAGAGCCGCGACACACAAAACTGTCGTGAACTTCGCTTTGACTATCTGCACGCTGACCAGCCGTTGTTTTTGGTTATAGGGATTAGTCAGATCGAACCGTCCTATCAAAGTGCCTTGGAATTCAGCATAGACAGTCCGCTAAATTATCAGTCCGTAGGATAGATTAGCCGCGGCGTTCAGAAAAGAAAAGCAGCCGGTAGCAGTTGGAGCGCGCTCCCGCGCAGGATGTTAGATCAGGGAATCGAAAAAGGCTCATCATTTATCCGCATGCGGCTATCACGTTTCGGAATTGCCGCGATGTTGGGCGCGAGTCCATAATGCCTGGCTGGCATCGACTGCCAAGCAGATATTCCCAGGCATCGCCATCTTCGTATGCTCATCGACGGACTTGCTGACGGGCATGACGGTCCATGCGCAACCTCTGTTCGAGCCAGTTAGAAGGTTTGAATGTCGCAGTCCAAAATGCTTGCGCCATGGCCCGGCCGTGCCGATTGAGAATGCGAAGCTGTGTCTCGATCTCTCACGTCATTGCGAGCCAACGGGTCGCGCGAACGCGCGCCCCGTTGGCTCGCAATGACGGAACGGGCTGTTTGAAAATTTAATCCGATGTGTAGGGTGGGCAAAGCGCAAGCATGCCCACCAGAGCAGGATTCGGTGGGCACGGCGCTATTGCGCCTTTGCCCACCCTACAAAGATGCGCGGAAGAACCGCGCTATCCCTGCGGCTTGGCTTCCGACGTCGCGGCGATCGCGCGCGAGCGGAAGTAATCCAGCACGAAGAGTCTGATCGCCGACGACAGATTGCCTTGCTGGCGATTGCTGTCGATTTCGCCGACCAGTTCGGACAGCGTCATGTTCCGCAGTCCCGAAATTTCCTTCATGCCGTTCCAGAACGCCTCTTCGAGGCTGACGCTGGTCTTGTGACCGGCGACCACGATCGATCGTTTGACGACTGGCGATTTCATGACGCGTCCTCGCCGTCGCGATGCTGATCCGGAATGCGATGCTGATCCAAGAGGTCGCTGGCGCGCGTGGCGCGCTGCTCGTCCAGAACGCGTTCGGATTTGGTTCGGCCGAACCGCGCGCGATTGGTCTCGGCCTGCTGTTCCGCTTGTTGTCGCTCGGTGCGTTTCTTGAAACGCTTTAGATTGACGACATCCCCCATGCCAGCCTCCATCATGCAGCCCGTCGGCATGCGGCGTGTTGAAGAAGGTTTCGGCGTTCGGAGTGCTTTCCGGTCATCTGCAAAAATCCGGTCGGCGATATGAAAGTACTGTGAATAAATAATTCCGCGCGCATGCTGTTCCCAAAACCCGCATCCCGTCTGCCGGGACGCGCGTTAGGCATTTCGATCGTCATTTAAGAAAATCCCCATTAAGGCCACTGATAGCATCAAAAAATACGTTCCGCTCTGCGAAAACGAAAATATTTTGAGCCCTACCACGCGCCAGCGCAAGTGCGATAGCGTGTCTCGTCGGTTCTTTACGGGGGATATGATCTCTAACAAAAAATTTAGAGCCCCTAATTCAGCGGGTTTGCTGCATGCGGATCACCCGGGCCGCGTCATTTTGTCCGGCTTGACCAGGCGATCGAATTCAGCGGCAGAAACAAAACCGAGCTTCATGGCCTCTTCTTTCAAGGTGGTGCCGTGCGCATGAGCCGTTTTGGCGAC
The DNA here is from genome assembly GCA_963790595.1 of uncultured Alphaproteobacteria bacterium. GTDB lineage: Bacteria > Pseudomonadota > Alphaproteobacteria > Rhizobiales > Xanthobacteraceae > Bradyrhizobium. The sequence continues at coordinate 76,893 of CAWBPE010000018.1, forward strand.
CTTCGCGGCGTTGTCGTAACCGATCTTGGGAGCGAGCGCGGTCACCAGCATCAGCGACCGCTCCATCAGCTCCCTGATGCGTTTTTCGTCGGCGCGTATGCCGTCAACGCAATGCTCGGTGAAAGACCTGACGACGTCGGCCATCAATTGGATGGAATGCATCATGCCATATGCCAATACCGGCTTATAGACGTTCAGCTCGAAATGGCCCTGGCTCCCGGCGACGGTGATCGACGTATGATGGCCGAAGATCTGGCAGCACACCATGGTCATGGCCTCGCACTGGGTCGGATTGACCTTGCCCGGCATGATCGAGGAGCCCGGTTCATTTTCCGGCAGGATCAATTCGCCAAGGCCGGAGCGGGGTCCCGATCCCAACAGGCGGATGTCGTTGGCGATCTTGAACAGGCCGGTCGCCATCGAATTGATCGCGCCATGCGCGAACACATAGGCGTCGTTGGAAGCCAGTGCCTCGAATTTGTTGGCGGCGCTGGTGAAGGGCAATTTTGTAATCTTGGCGGCGTGCTTGGCGAAGGCGCGCGCGAAGCCCGGCTTTGAATTGAGCCCGGTGCCAACGGCAGTGCCGCCTTGCGCCAGCGGATAGAGTTCCCTGACCGCGATGCGCAGTCGCGTCAGCCCGCTCTCAACCTGCGCGGCATAGCCGGAAAACTCCTGGCCAAGCGTCAGCGGCGTCGCGTCCTGGGTATGGGTGCGGCCGATCTTTACAATATGGGCGAAGGCTTTTTCTTTTTTGCGCAGTGCGCGGTGAAGGATATCGAGGGCCGGGATGAGGTCGGCATTGATGCGCGTCGCAGCGGCGATGTGCATCGCGGTCGGGAACGAGTCGTTCGACGACTGGCTCATATTGACGTGGTCGTTGGGATGAACAGGCGACTTGGCGCCGAGCTTGCCGCCCAGCAATTCATTGGCGCGATTGGCGATCACCTCGTTTAGGTTCATGTTGGTCTGGGTGCCGGAGCCGGTCTGCCACACCACCAGCGGAAAATGATCGTCGAGCTTGCCGTCGATCACTTCCTGCGCGGCGCGGATGATGGCGCGGGCGCGCCGTTGATCGAGCAGTCCGAGTTCGCGGTTGGTTTGGGCCGCGGCGAGTTTGACGATGCCGAGCGCATGAATGATGGCGATCGGCATCCGGTCCTGGCCGATGCGGAAATTCTGCCGGGAGCGTTCGGTCTGCGCGCCCCAGTAGCGATCGGCCGGAACATCGATCGGACCGAAGCTGTCGGTCTCTGAACGTGTGGCGCTGGCGGATGTCGAAGCGGGGCGGGTGGAGGAGGCGGTGGTCGATCGAGCCATGGATGAATGTCCGTTACGCGCCGCGATCGCTTCGCGGCAGGACATCCATTCTACAGGTAGCTTTGTAGTTGGCGCGCGGATTATTTTTTGCGGAAGCGATCCAGCCGCACGACTTCGGCGCCTTCGCTCGGCTTGGCCGGCTCGTCGTCGGTCTTGTCGGCGACAGCGGCGGGAACAGGCAGTGCCGAGGCGGCGGGCACCGCGGGAAGATTGGTCGCGGCCGCAGCCTCGGCGGCATCGGCCGGCTCGAATTGAAGGCCGAATTGCACCGACGGGTCGAAGAAGCTCTTGATCGAATTGAACGGCACCACCAGGCGCTCGGGAATGCCGCCGAACGACAGCCCGACTTCGAAGCGGTCTTCAGTGACGACAAGATCCCAGAACTGGTGCTGGAGAATGACCGTCATCTCTTCCGGATATTGCGCCAACAGCCGCGGCGACAGTCTTACGCCTTCGGCGGTGGACAGGAAGGTGATGAAGAAATGATGCTCGCCGGGCAGGCCGTGCTCGGCCGCGTCGGTCAGCACACGGCGCAGCACACTGCGCAACGCATCGCGCGCCAGGACGTCATATCGAATGTGATCGGTCGCCATTATCGGTCCTGTCGTGTTCGGATTCGGGCGGCGAGGGTGCCGGTAACCCGACTCGCCAATGCCCCATGCTACCCCGCCAGCGCGCCGAGGTCAGCAGGCGTTGCCGTGATCGGTGGATATACCAGCAGATTGAAGTGGAGGCTTCTGTTGCCAGGTGCCTCCGAACCCCGCCTGGCGGAGCTTAACCCACTAGGACTTTAGACTTGGTTTTTCAAACCGCTTAAGCGGCCTGAGCAACCGGAGCATAGTTGTCGTTTGCAACTATTGCATAGCCCGATAACGGCGGAACAATACCGGGAAAAAACTCGTCCTTTACGCCCTCGTCGATCCTGTTTCGCCCCCGCCGAAGCCCGCGTTTTGAGGCGGCGGGCTTGGGTGGAGGCGCCGGGTGCTGCCCCCGGGTCCGAATGGTTTATTGCGACGGCAATTTATTTCCATAGCCGGTGAGCCGGCACCCTTAATATAGGGCGCAAAGGTTGAGAAAAACAGAGCCTGAAAAGGCCGTCCGGGTAGGGAACCATTGCTGACCGGCCGGAATATGAGGCATGGAATAATGAAGCTTGGAATACCCGAAATATGGGTTGGCCTCGCGCGGCCACCGTTCTAAATCTCAGGTCATGCCCCCGGATTCGCCGCCGGCCGCCGTTCCGGCGCCGCATCCCCTGACCGCATCTCCCCCCACTTTGGCCGCGCTGTTTGTCGCGTTTGCCAAAATGTCGCTGGCGGGTTTCGGCGGCGTGCTGGTGTGGGCGCGGCGCGGTATCGTCGATCAACACAAATGGATGACGGCCGAAGAGTTCAACGAGACCTTCGCGCTGTGCCATTTCCTGCCCGGCCCCAACATCGTCAATTTCACGATGGTGTTCGGATCGCGCTTTCGCGGCATTGCCGGCGGCATCGCGGCGTTTTGCGGCCTGGTGGGTCCGCCCGTCGTGATCATGACGATTTTGGGCATCTTGTATCAGCGCTACGGCGAGATCGAAGTGCTGCGGCGGATTTTGGCTGGTGTGTCCTGCGCGGCGGTCGGCCTTTTGATCGCGGTGGTGTTCCGGATGATGATGCCGCTGATCAAAAAGCGCGATGTGATCGGGCTTGTGATCCTGGCGGCAGTGTTCGTCGCGATCGGGCTGTTGCGCCTGCCATTGCCGACGGTGTTGCTGGTGGCAATTCCGGTTAGCATCGCCATCACCTTTTATATCCGGCGAGGGAAGCCGGCATGAATTCAGACGCCAACCCGATCTGGACGCTGGCGTGGACTTTCGGCGTGATGTCGCTGTTTGCGGTCGGCGGCGCCAATGCCGCCTTGCCGGAAATGCATCGCGTGGCGGTCGACGTTCAGCACTGGCTGACGGACAAGCAATTCGCCGATGTGTTTGCGATCTCGCAGCTGTCGCCGGGCCCGAATGTGCTGATCGTGACCCTGATCGGCTACACGGTAGCCGGCGTAACCGGTGCGCTGGTCGCGACCCTGGCGATGTGCGTTCCGACCGCCCTGATGGCCTATGGCGTGAGCCGCATCCTGACCAAATCAAGCCATTCGCGCTGGCCCGCCATCATCCAGTCGGCGCTGGTTCCGCTGTCGATCGGGCTGATGGGCGCCAGCGGCTTCATCCTGGCGCGGGCGTCCGACCATACCTGGATCGCCGCCTTGTTCACGATCGGGGCCGCGGTGCTGGCAGCCACGACCAAGCTTAATCCGTTCTGGATGCTGCTGGCCGGGGGATGCCTGGGGTTTGCCGGCCTGATCGGGTGAGAAAGGGCCGGCTTCGGCCCTTTATCTATCCCTGATCCACCCTTGCCGTTGGCCGGCCGGACCCTCATTTTTTCGGGTATAAGCAATCCCGTCGGCCGAATCGGCTGTTGAACCGTTGGCCCGGACGTTAAAACTCGCCAGCCCCATCGGCTCGCCAGGGATCACAACGTTACGTCATGAACCAGTACCACGACCTGCTCGAACGGATTCTCGCTGACGGCGCGGAAAAGCATGACCGCACCGGCACCGGCACGCTGTCGATCTTCGGCCATCAGATGCGCTTCAATCTCAGTGCTGGATTTCCGATCCTGACCACCAAGAAGCTGTCGTTGAAAGCGATCATCCACGAGCTGTTGTGGTTCCTCAAGGGCGACACCAACATCGCCTATCTCAAGGACAACGGCGTTTCGATCTGGGATGAATGGGCTGACGCCAATGGCGATCTCGGTCCGGTCTATGGATCGCAGTGGCGTTCCTGGCCGGCGCCGGACGGGCGCAGTATCGACCAGATCTCCAATGTCGTCGACATGATCCGGCGCAATCCGGATTCGCGGCGCCTGATCGTGACGGCCTGGAATCCGGCCGACGTCGACAAGATGGCGCTGCCGCCCTGCCATTGCCTGTTTCAGTTCTACGTCGCCAACGGCAAATTGTCCTGCCAGCTCTATCAGCGCTCGGCCGATGTGTTTCTCGGCGTGCCCTTCAACATCGCGTCCTATGCGCTGCTCACGATGATGGTGGCGCAGGTGACCGGCCTCAAGCCCGGCGACTTCGTTCATTCGCTCGGCGATGCCCATCTCTATTCGAACCATCTCGAGCAGGCGCGGCTGCAACTGACGCGTCCGACGCGCGCGTTGCCGGTCATGAAGATCAATCCCGCGGTGAAGGATATCTTCGCGTTCCGTTACGAAGACTTCGCGCTCGAAGGCTACGACCCGCATCCGCATATCAAGGCTGAGGTCGCGGTGTGAGCGTTGAATGTCGCTCCTGATCCGTCGCGCGCGCCCTGACGAGGCGGGGATTGTCCTGTCGCTGGTTCGCGAACTCGCCGAATACGAGAAACTGCTTCACGAAGTCGAAGCCACCGAATCTGATATCGCCGCGGCCTTGTTCGGCGATAACCCCCGGCTGTTCTGCGACCTCGCCGAATGGAATGGCGAGGTTGCCGGCTTCGCGGTCTGGTTCATCAATTTCTCCACCTTCAGCGGCCGTTCCGGAATTTATCTGGAAGATCTCTTTGTACGCCCCGCGCTGCGCGGCAAGGGCATCGGCAAGGCGTTACTTTCACATCTGGCGAAACAATGCGTGACGAACGGCTGGTCGCGGTTGCAATGGTCGGTGCTCGACTGGAACACGCCGTCGATCGAATTCTATAAATCGCTCGGCGCTGTCTTGATGGACGAGTGGACCGTGTGCCGGGTCGGCGGCGAAGCGCTGACCGCGCTGGCGCAGGGGTGAAGCTTTTGCCAAGCGGTTCAGGTCATTGCGGGCGCTGCATCCAGCCATCGATCTGGCTGATGACCTCAGACTCTATGCCGAAGTAGCCGTGGGGGGTCAGCGAGCCGCACGTCTTCCTCGATTGCTGAACGCCTCCGGCGACTGAAAGCACGCGAACACTCGCCGAATTCGTCATGGCGGCGGCAATGCGCGGAGCATCTTCCGGAGGCGCCACGTTGCACCGGTCATCCTGGTTGGCGACGACCAGCGCCGGCGCACGGACATCCCCGGGGGCAGCGCTAAACACTGTTTCTCCGCTGCCGCCCATCCGCGATACCGATTCGGTAAGCACCACACCGGCTATCGCACCTGACGGGGCATGGGCGGCGCCATTCATGGCGGCGATCGAGCCTTGGCTCGTACCCAGCAGAAAAATGGGTCCCGGTGCCTTTTCGTGGGCAACGCGGACCAAATCCATGACCAAGGCCGCATACCCCGGCGAACTGCGCAAGCCCCTCAGGTTTGCGCGATCCACGGCGTCAGGGATCAAGACCGCGTAGCCGCGCTGGACCCAAAGGGCGCGCGTGCGAACCACGAAATTGTTGCCGTGAAGCACCTCGCCGTCGCGCCGCAGGCCGACATCACCGGCGCCGCCGGGGAGCATGACGATGGTCGCTTTGGGCTGCGCCGGCGCCGCGTAGAGCACACGCTGGCGCTCGCCTCCCGTCAGCGGCACGTCGATGATCTGCTCACCTGGAACGCTGTCGGCGCTCATCGCCGCCGCCGATAGGCTCGGGATCAACGCGGCGGTCAGCAAGATCGCAACCAGGATGTGTTTGGTTTGCATCATAAGATCAGTTTCCTCCAGATGATGGGATCCTTGCCGGTCAAGGCGGCTGACCTGCGCTGGACGCCGATGTTCATCGCGGCCTCACGAGTCTTGACCGACGGTATGCCCCGAAAACTTGCCAACCCTTGAGACAGACCATAGTCGTTATGAGCTAGACTTCTGAAGAGCAGCTTGATTCCGAGTGGGCAACCAACCCGTGTTTGTACCAGCGGTAACCGACGATTAAGATTGGTCTGAAAAGGCGAGTTATGTCGTTTCCACTGAGGTAAGTGCGTGAGCTGATGACGCAGCTTCATGTGGTCTCTTGATTTTCGCTGGTTTCCATCAAGGTAGAGAGTCGACCCAAAGATGATCGCTCGTTTGCAAGTGGGTGCGCCGTGATGGAGATCGTCCTCCTCGTTGCCGTTGCCGAGAACGGCGTGATCGGCTCAGACGGCGCCATTCCATGGCGGCTGAAGACCGATCTGCAACGCTTAAAGACGATGACGATGAACAAGCCGATCGTGATGGGGCGCAAGACCTTTGTCTCGCTGCGCCGGCCGTTGCCGGGACGCACCAATATCGTCGTGACCCGCGATGTTAACTTTCGCGCCGCCGGCGCCGTCGTCACGACCTCGCAGGCGGACGCCCGTGCCGTTGCGACCGGCGATGCGCTGCGGCGTTTAGCCACTGAAATCGCGGTCATCGGCGGCGCCGAAATCTACCAGCAATGGATGGACTCCGCCGATCGGCTGGAAATCACCGAAGTGCACGCAAAGCCTGCAGGCGATACTTATTTCGCCACTATTGATGCCGCAGTGTGGGAAGAGGTGGCGCGGGTGCGCAATTCGGCCGGGCCGGACGACAGCGTCGACTATTCCTTTGTCACATATCGCCGCCGGGCCGCACATTAACCTCACCGACCAATGTTTACATTGACAATTATGGCCTCAAGCATAGCTCCTGCAGCCGTAAGCTTGCGTTGTAAGGGCGGGGGCCGTCCCCTATAAAGCCTGCGGAATACTGCGAGGCGGGGCAGTTTGGCCCCTTAAGCCCGCGAAGGAGACTATTCATGCCGTGGAAGAATCAAGGCGGAGGCCCATGGGGCTCGGGTCCGAAGGGACCCTGGGGTTCCGGCCCGCAGCCGGTGGGACCGAGGCCGCCCGATCTTGAAGACCTTCTGCGCCGCGCGCAGGACCGGCTGCAGCAATTGCTGCCGGGCGGGTATTTCAGCGGCGTCGGCATCGCCATCGTTCTGCTTGCGGCGATCGCGATCTGGGCGATGTCCGGCTTCTATCGCGTTCAGTCCGAAGAACTCGGCGTCGTGCTTCGCTTCGGCAAATACGTCCGCGATACGGGGCCCGGACTGAATTATCATCTGCCCTATCCGATCGAGACCGTGCTGCTGCCGAAGGCGCTGCGCGTCTCGACGCTCAGCATCGGCATGACGCTGATCGACGACCCGGCGCGCCGCGGCCGGACGACACGCGATGTGCCCGAAGAAAGCCTGATGCTGACCGGCGACGAGAACATCGTCGATGTCGATTTCACGGTGTTGTGGCGTGTAAAACCGAAGGGCGTCGGCGACTATCTCTTCAACATCCAGAACCCTGAAGGCACCGTGAAGGCGGTGGCCGAAAGCGCGATGCGCGAGGTGGTCGGCAAATCCACCATTCAGCCGATCCTGACCGGAGCCCGCGATGCGACCCAGCAGGCTGTTCAGGAGCTGATGCAGAAGACGCTCGACAATTACGGCTCCGGCATCCTGGTGCAGCAGGTGCAGATGCAGAGGGTCAACCCGCCGGCGCAAGTGATCGAATCTTTCAACGACGTACAGAACGCGAAGATTGATTTCGAGCGGTTGCAGAACCAGGCCCAGACCTATGCCAATCAAGTGGTCCCCGACGCCAAGGGCCGCGCCGCGCAAATCTTGCAGGTCGCTGAAGGCTACAAGCAGCAGGCGGTCGCTGAAGCCAAGGGCCAGAGCGCGCGCTTCCTGAAAGTCTACGATGAATACAAGAAGGCGCCCGACGTGACCCGGCAGCGCATCTATCTTGAGACGATGGAGCGCATTCTCGGCGGTTCCGAGAAGCTGGTCTATGACGGCGGCGGCTCGTCTGGGCAAAGCATCGTGCCGTATTTGCCTTTGAGTGAATTGACGCCGCGACGCCCGGCTGCGCCGACCACAGGCCAGCCGCAGCAACCGCAGAGCGGAGCAACCCGATGAGATCGCCCGTTACAGGTATTGTTACGCTGCTGTTGCTGCTGTTGCTCGTGATTATCGGCTACGGCTCGGTATTCACCGTGACGCAGACCGAACAGGTCCTGGTGGTGCGGCTCGGCAAGCCGGTCGATGTCTTCACTGATCCCGGACTGCACTTCAAGGCGCCGTTCATCGACACCGTGATTCCCATCGACAATCGGATTCTCGATTTGGAAAATCCGGCGCAGGAAGTCATCGCCTCCGACCAGAAGCGGTTGGTGGTTGACGCCTTCGCCCGATATCGCATCAAGAATGCGCTGCAATTCTATCAGAGCATCGGTTCGATCCAGGGCGCCAACATCCAGCTCACGACGCTTTTGAATGCGTCGCTGCGCCGCGTGCTCGGCGAGGTCACTCTCATCCAGGTGGTGCGGGACGAACGCGAAGCCCTGATGGCGAAGATCCGCGATCAACTCGACAAGGAGGCCGGTGGTTACGGCATCCAGGTCGTCGATGTGCGGATCCGGCGGGCTGATTTGCCCGAACAAAACAGCCAGGCGATCTACCAGCGCATGCAGACGGAACGGCAGCGCGAAGCCGCCGAATTCCGCGCGCAGGGCGGCCAGAAAGCGCAGGAGATCAGATCCAACGCGGACCGCGAAGCGACCGTGATCGTCGCTGAAGCCAATTCGACCGCCGAACAGGTGCGCGGCGAGGGCGACGGCGAACGCAACCGGCTGTTCGCCGAAGCCTATGGCAAGGACGCAGACTTCTTTGCGTTCTATCGTTCGATGACGGCTTATGAGAACGGGTTGAAGAGCAGCGATACCAGGTTCCTGCTGCGGCCGGATTCCGACTTCTTCAAGTTCTTCAGCAATTCGTCCGGCAAGCCGCCGGTCGCGGCTGAAGCGGCGAAGCCGTAAAGCTTACGGCCCACGTCAAGACTGCGGCGAAGCGTTTCGCTTCGCCTTGTTTCAAGTAAAAATAGCAGCAACCGGGAGGTTCCAATCCGATGAGGTCCATAGCGTTCGCCGACTTCCTCATCGGTGTGGGAATTCTGTTTGTGCTTGAAGGTCTGCTGTTCGCGGCGAGCCCGGCCTGGATGCGCCGGGCGATGAAGAGCGCGCTGGCGACGCCCGACAATGTCTTGCGGGTGGTCGGCATCGGCTCGGCGGTCGCTGGCCTCATTTTGATCTGGGTGGTCCGGCGCTAGGACAGGTCCGTCATTCCGGGGCGATGCGAAGCATCGAGCCCGGAATCTCGAGATTCCCAGATGTGCACTTGCACATCTGAGGTTCGCGCGATAAGACGCGCGCCCCGGAATGACGGCACCGTCACTGCCCCTCAAAAAGGCTGCCATATCAACGCCATCGTGAGCGGACGCTGTCTGTTTTTCGCCGGAATGCTGGGCTCAAATGCTTGCGCCGCCACCCCGTTCGGGCGCACTGTGGCCTTTAAATCCCGTCCCCGTTTTCAAGAAGAGAGATCTGATATGACCGGTGCGACCCCAGCCTTGAGCCATCGCCTGCGCCCGTTGATGGCTGCGATGTGGCTCAGCGCCAGCATTGGCGCTGCCAGCGTCCTGACCGCGGCGCCGGCCCTGGCGCGCGGCCCCGATGGTATCGCCGACGTTGCCGAGAAAGTGATCGACGCGGTGGTCAACATCTCGACCTCGCAGACCGTGGAAGCCAAGGGTGGTCCGGGCGGCGGCGACCGGGGCGCGATGCCGCAATTGCCGCCGGGCTCGCCATTCGAGGAATTCTTCGACGACTTCTTCAAGAACCGCCGCGGCGGTCCGGGCGGTTCCAAGGGCGGCGACCTGCAGCCGCACAAGACCAACTCGCTCGGTTCGGGTTTCATCATCGACACTTCGGGTATCGTCGTGACCAACAATCACGTCATCGCCGATGCCGACGAAATCAACGTCATTATGAACGACGGCACCAAGATCAAGGCAGAGCTGGTCGGCGTCGACAAGAAGACCGATCTGGCGGTGCTGAAGTTCAAGCCGCCACGGCCGCTGATCGCGGTGAAGTTCGGCGATTCCGACAAGATGCGTCTTGGCGAATGGGTGATCGCGATCGGCAATCCGTTCAGCCTCGGCGGCACGGTGACCGCCGGCATCGTCTCGGCGCGCAACCGCGACATCGCCTCGGGGCCCTATGACAATTACATCCAGACCGATGCTGCGATCAACCGTGGCAATTCCGGCGGACCGCTGTTCAACCTCGATGGCGAAGTGATCGGCGTCAACACGCTGATCATCTCGCCGACCGGCGGTTCGATCGGCATCGGCTTTGCGGTGCCCTCGAAGACGGTGGCGAGCGTGGTCGATCAGCTGCGTCAGTTCGGCGAGTTGCGCCGCGGCTGGCTCGGCGTGCGCATCCAGCAGGTCACCGATGAAATTGCCGAAAGCCTCAACATCAAGCCCGCGCGCGGCGCGCTGATTGCGGGTGTCGATGACAAGGGTCCGGCGAAACCCGCCGGCATCGAGCCCGGCGACGTCGTCGTCAAGTTCGACGGCAAGGACGTCAAGGAGCCAAAGGATCTGTCGCGCGTCGTTGCCGACACGGCTGTCGGCAAGGAAGTCGATGTCGTCGTCATCCGCAAGGGCCAGGAAGAAACCAAGAAGGTCACGCTCGGCCGCCTCGAAGACGGCGAGAAGGCCGTACAGGCGTCCAACAAGACGCCGGAGCCGGTCGAGAAGCCGGTGACGCAAAAGGCCCTCGGTCTCGATCTCGCGACCTTAAGCAAGGACCTGCGCAGCCGTTACAAGATCAAGGACAGCGTCAAGGGCGTCATCATCACCAATGTCGATGGCGCCTCCGACGCGGCCGAGAAGCGGCTCAGCGCCGGCGACGTGATCGTCGAGGTCGCGCAGGAAGCCGTCAGCAACGCCGCCGACGTCAAGAAGCGCATCGATCAGCTCAAGAAGGACGGCAAGAAATCCATCCTGCTGCTGGTGTCGAACGCCGAAGGCGAATTGCGGTTTGTCGCCCTGAGCGTGCAGTAGCGTTCATCTCGTCATTGCCGGGCTTGACCCGGCAATCCAGTTTCTTCGCGAGACTCTTTTGAAGATTGATGGATGCCCGGATCAAGTCCGGGCATGACGAGCCGGAAGCAGCTCAGACGTTGTGCTCGACCCCGAGAGCATAGATCGCGTCGGCCGTTGCCACGGGACGGACACGCACCGCCGCAGCGTATGTGTCCCGGCGAACGCCGGGACGACGGGGTTACGCCGCCGGGCGGCCCCGCAACATTCCTGCGATGCCGAGGTCTTCATCGAGATCGGGCCAGTGAATACCCATCGGCATCAGTTCGAACCGGCCGCGCGCAGTTGCCCCAGCATCCCGCAATCGCGGATACCATGCGAGTGGGGTCGCAATCTTGCGGCCATCCGCCAGCGTCACCACGAGTTCATCCGCGGTAAAGGCAACCGAGACCGGCCTGATATCGCCGACATCAATTTCCAAAGTGCTCATGCCATTTGCCTTCGAGGAGATCACGCTGCGATCTCAGGTGACGGATAATAGCGCCGATTTCATGAGCGGGAAATCCCGCATTCACCGCGACCGAGAAGTCGTGTAACCAGAATTTGGCTTCAAAATCTCCGGATCGAACGTGGACATGAGGCGGTTCGCCGCGTTCGTTCGAATAGAAGAACGCGCGATAGGGCCGCCAGCGCAGGACGGTCGGCCTGCCCCCTATCCCCCCACGAACTCCTCGCGCCGATAGCCCTGCGCATAGAGCAATGCCGTGAGGTCGCCATAGTCAATCCTTGCGGCCGCGGCGGCGGCGACGGCGGGTTTGGCGTGGTAGGCGACGCCGAGGCCGGCCTGTTCGATCATGCCGAGATCGTTGGCGCCGTCGCCGACCACCAGCGTGTCGATATTGTCGAAATCGAAGGATTCGCGCAGCTCCGTCAGGGTCGCGAGTTTGGCGGCGCGGCCGACGATCGGCTCGATGACTTCGCCCGTGAGCTTGCCATCGTCGATCTGCAATTGATTGGCGCGGTTTTCCTGAAACCCGATCATCTCGGCGACCGCATTGGTGAACAGCGTAAAGCCGCCGGAAATGAGACAGGTCCATGCGCCATGCGCGCGCATGGTCGCGACCAGTTCGCGGCCACCCGGCGTCAGCGTGATGCGTTTTTGCAGGACCTCGTCAACCACACCGACCGGCAGGCCTTTCAACAGCGCGACGCGTTCGCGCAGCGCCGGCTCGAATTCGATTTCGCCGCGCATCGCGCGTTCGGTGATGGCAGCGACATGCGCCTTTAGGCCGGCATAGTCGGCGAGTTCGTCGATGCATTCCTGGCCGATCATGGTGGAATCCATGTCGGCCAGAAAAAGCTTCTTGCGCCGGAAGCTTTGAGGCTGCACCACAATGTCGATCGGCAGGTCGCCGCGCGCCTCGCGCAGGCGTTGCTCGACGGCGCGGATATCCTCGCTGCCGGTGAAGGGGATATCGACGGCGACTTCGCCGAACAGCCATTGCGCATGGCCGGGCGAGGGAAGAACCGCAAGCGCGCCGTCGATCACCGTGCTATCGAGCGCGGGGTTGGCCGGATTGCAGATCAGCGTGGCGACGAGAGACATCGTGAATTCGCAAGGTATGAGCCAGACAGCAGTGCTTATCGCAGGGCCGACCGCCAGCGGCAAGTCGGCGCTGGCGCTGGAGCTCGCGCAAAAGACCGGCGGCGTCGTCATCAATACCGATTCCATGCAGGTCTATCGCGACCTGCGCGTCATCACGGCGCGGCCGACGCTGGCGGAAGAGGCGATTGTTCCGCATCGGCTTTACGGCCATGTCGATGCCGCGGTGAACTTTTCGGCGGGCGCCTGGGTGAACGATGCGGCGGCAGTGCTGGCGGAGGCTCGCGCGCAGCATCGCCTGGCGATTTTCGCCGGCGGCTCGGGTCTGTATTTCAAGGCGCTGACGCGGGGCCTGTCGGCGGTGCCGCCGATCGCGCCTGAGATCCGCGAAAGTGTGCGGGCGCGGCTGGAACGCGATGGGGTCGAAGCGCTGCATACCGAGTTGGCGCGGCACGATCCCCCATCTGCGGAACGTCTGAAGCCGCGCGATCGCACCCGGATTGCGCGCGCGCTGGAAGTGATCGAGGCGACCGGGCGTTCGCTGACCGACTGGCATCGCGACGGCTTGCCGCCGCTGCTGCCGCCGGGTTCGTTCCGGGCGTTGTTTCTGGAGCCCGATCGCGACGCGCTGTATGCGCGGATCGATGCGCGCTTTGAGGCGATGCTGAAATCGGGCGTGCTGGAAGAGGTCGCGGCCTTGGCGGCGCGCGGGCTCGATCCGCTGCTGCCGGCGATGAAGGCCCATGGCGTGCCGGCGCTGATCCGCCATCTCAAAGGCGAGATCACCCGCGAGGAGGCCGCCGAGATCGGCCGTGCCGATACCCGTCATTACGCCAAGCGACAGTTTACCTGGTTCCGGCATCAACTGCCGGAGTTTGAGTGGGTGAAGCCGGAGGCGGCGAGGGGATGGTTGAGCCGAGACACGGGAGATTTCGGTTAAGTCGTCATGGCCGGGCTTGACCCGGCCATGACGTCCTTGTTCGAGCGGAAAGTAAGTCGTGGATGCCCGGGTCAAGCCCGGGCATGACGAGTTTTCATAGCCCGCGCATAGCTGAAACCAGTAAATTCACCCTCGCCGAACGCCCGGAACCGGGTTACTCTCTCCAAATCGCTGGAAAAGCCCCCTCCCTTGACTTCTGGGACCTGATGGCTATAACCGCGCAACCTTTGGGAAGTCTGAGCCGCAATATGCGCAATAAAATTACCAAGCTTATTATTGTAGTCGTACCCAGGCGCACCGCCGGGGATGGCTAGGGCCATCCAAATTCGGGCGGTGTGCATGGGGCCTCTTCGGGCCCCTTTTTATTTTCAAAGAAGCCAATCGAGAAAACCTAACTGACCAAGCCGCTGACAACAGCGCATCCGGAGCCAGCCATGAGCGACAAGAGCCACGATCCCAACAAGATGACCGGCGCAGCGATGATCGTGCGCGCGCTGATCGATCATGGCGTCCAGCATATCTTCGGCTACCCCGGGGGCGCGGTGCTTCCGATCTATGACGAGATTTTTCAGCAGGACAAAGTCGAGCACATCCTGGTGCGCCACGAGCAGGGCGCCGGCCATGCCGCGGAGGGCTATGCCCGCTCCACCGGCAAACCGGGCGTGGTGCTGGTGACCTCGGGGCCGGGCGCCACCAACATGGTGACGCCGCTGACCGATGCGCTGATGGATTCGATCCCGCTGGTGTGCATCACCGGGCAGGTGCCGACGCATCTGATCGGCAATGACGCGTTCCAGGAATGCGACACCATCGGCATCACCCGGCCCTGCACCAAGCACAATTGGCTGGTGCGCGACGTCAACGATCTCGCCAAGGTGCTGCACGAGGCGTTTTATGTCGCGAGCACCGGGCGGCCCGGACCGGTCGTGGTCGACGTGCCCAAGGACGTGCAGTTCGCGATCGGCACCTATCATCCGCCGCGCAAATCCGACGTCCACGTGTCGTATGCCCCACGGGTGAAGGGCGATGCCGGGCAAATCCGCAAGGCGGTGGCGTTGTTGGCTTCGGCCAAGCGCCCGGTGATCTATTCCGGCGGCGGCGTCATCAATTCCGGTCCGGAAGCCTCGAAGCTGTTGCGCGAGCTGGTCGAAGTCACGGGATTCCCGATCACCTCGACCCTGATGGGGCTCGGCGCCTATCCGGCGTCGGGCGCGAACTGGCTCGGCATGCTCGGGATGCACGGCACCTACGAAGCCAACATGGCGATGCATGATTGCGACGCCATGCTGTGCATCGGCGCGCGCTTCGACGATCGCATCACCGGCCGCACCGATGCGTTCTCGCCGGGTTCGAAGAAAATCCACATCGACATCGATCCGTCGTCGATCAACAAGAACATCCGCGTCGATATTCCGATCATCGGCGATTGCGGCAATGTGCTCGGCGATTTGCTGCAGGTGTTCAAGGCGGAAGCCAAGAAGCCCGATATCCGGCCGTGGTGGCTGGAGATCGCGAAATGGCGCGCGCGCAATTCGCTGTCCTACAAGAAGAACAACGATGTCATCCTGCCGCAATTCGCGATCCAGAAACTGTTTGAGGCCACGCGCGGGCGTGACACCTACATCACCACCGAAGTCGGCCAGCACCAGATGTGGGCGGCGCAGTTCTTCGGCTTCGAGGAGCCGCACCGCTGGATGACGTCGGGCGGCCTCGGCACCATGGGCTACGGCCTGCCGGCGGCGCTCGGCGTGCAGGTCGCGCATCCCGACAGCCTCGTGATCGACATCGCGGGCGACGCCTCGGTGCAGATGACGATGCAGGAGATGTCGACGGCGGTTCAACACGAATTGCCGATCAAGATCTTCATCCTGAACAACCAGTATATGGGCATGGTGCGGCAGTGGCAGCAGCTGCTGCACGGCAACCGGCTGTCGCATTCCTACTCCGAAGCGCTGCCGGATTTCGTCAAGCTCGCTGATGCGTTTGGGTGTGTCGGTCTCCAGGCGATCAAGCCCGGCGATCTCGAAGGCGCGATCAAGGAGATGATCTCGGTCAAGCGTCCGGTGCTGTTCGATTGCCGGGTCGCCGCGCTGGAGAATTGCTTCCCGATGATTCCGTCCGGCAAGGCGCACAACGAAATGCTGTTGCCCGCGGAAGCCAATGACGAAGCCACCGCCGCGGCCTTCGCCGCCGGCAAGGCGCTGGTGTGATGACCGAGAGATTGAGGAAAAAACAATGAACCAGCCCGCATCCGCCTACTTCATGGAAGAGCGCCGCGTTCCGACCGAGGCGCATACTCTGTCTGTCCTGGTGCAGAACGAGCCCGGTGTGCTCGCCCGCGTGATCGGGCTGTTCTCCGGCCGCGGCTACAACATCGAAAGTCTCACGGTCTCCGAGACCGAGAACCAGAAGCACGTCTCGCGCATAACTATTGTCACCACCGGCACGCCGATGGTGATCGAGCAGATCAAGCACCAGCTCGACCGCATGGTCCCGGTCTATCGCGTCGTCGATATGACCCTGTCCGGCCGCTCGATCGAGCGCGAACTGGCGATGGTGAAACTGCGCGGTACCGGCGAGCACCGGGTCGAGGCGTTGCGTCTTGCCGAGGCCTTTCGCGCCCGCGTGATCGACGCCACCACCGAAAGCTTCGTGTTCGAGATCACCGGCAACTCCGCCAAGATCAACCAGTTCATCGACCTGATGCGCCCGCTCGGCCTTGTCGAGGTGTCGCGCACCGGTGTCGCCGCGATCGGCCGCGGGGCCGAGGGGATGTGAACCATGCTGGCGCGCGACTGGTATTATAACGAACGGCGGCAGCTCGGCCTCGATTCCGCGGTTGCCTCGATCTACGACCGCCATGACGACAGCGACCTGCGCGCCCGCGCGGCGCTGACCATGCTGGGCGTCCAGCGCGGCTGGCGAATTGCCGATATCGGTTGCGGCAACGGCGTTCTGGCCTGCGAGGCCGCGCAAATGGGCGCCGAGGTCGACGCGATCGATATTTCGCCGGCGATGCTGGCGCTCGCCGATATCCAGGCGAAAGACCGCAAGGTCGCGATCCGCACCCAGCCGGCCGGGCTTCTGAGCTTTGCCTACAAGCCGAATTCGTATGATTTGATCGTCAGCGAGTTCACGCTGCACCATCTGCCGGATTTCTGGAAAGCCGTGGCGCTGTCGCGGATCTTCAATGCGCTCAAGCCCGGCGCCAATTTCTATTTGCGTGACATTGTCTTTGTCAGCACGCCCGACGGCACCGAGCGCGATGTCGACCAGTGGGCCGATTTCAGCATCAAGAATCACGATTTCGACCGCGACAGCGTCGTCACCCATATGCGCGACGAATATTCGACCTTCGGCTGGGTGATCGAGCGCATGCTGCTTGATGCCGGCTTCACGCTGACCTCGGTGGATTATCACGCGCCGCTGCACGGCACTTATCTGCTGCGCAAACCCAGACATGGCGAGCAGAGCTAGGCACGTCGATGAAGCCTTCCGACATCTGCTTGGCCGTTCTGGTCGCGGTGACCTGGGGTCTGGGATTCCTGGCCAGCCGCTGGGCGCTCGATGAATTGTCGCCCGCGCTGATGACCACGCTGCGCTTTGCCATTGCGGCACTGCCATGCCTGTTCGTGCGCCGGCCCAATGTCTCGTGGCCGATTTTGATTTCGATCAGTTTCTGGCTGTTTCTCGGACAATTTTTGGCGCAGGCCTGGGGCATCGCGCATGGCGTTCCCGTCGGTCTCGCCAGTGTGATCGTGCAGAGCCAGGCGCTGTTCACGGTCGCCTTTGCGGCGCTGGCGTTTCGCGAGATACCCACGCGCCTGCAAATGGCCGGCATCGGCATCGCGATGGTCGGCCTCTTGATGATCTGCGGCACCGTCGGCTTCGATTTCAGCGTCGGCGCGTTCGCGGTGTTGCTGACGGCGCCGATCAGTTTCGCGATCGGCAATCTGTTGCTGCGGCGCGCCCAGGACGTGCCGATGTTCGATCTGTTCGCGTGGCTGTGCCTGGTGCCGCCGCTGCCGCTATTGGCACTGACGCTCGTCATCGATGGACCGCAGACGACGTGGCATTCGCTGATGCATATGTCGCCGAAAGGCATGATCAGCATGCTCTTCATCGGGGCGATCTCGACCTGTGTCGCCTATTGGCTGTGGGGCCGGCTGCTGCGCGATTACACTGCGGCCCAGGTGGTGCCATTTGCTCTCTTGGTGCCGTTTGTCGGCGCCGCGGCGTCGAGCGTGGTGTTCGGCGAAACATTTGGAGCGTTGCGACTGGCCGGAATGATCACGGTGATCGGCGGCGTCGCGATCATGTTGTTGTCGAAGCGGCAGGCCGCGCCGCAAACCCTGCCGAAAATCGCCTGAGTGCCCCGATGTCGCAACCGCTTCTGATCGCCTTTGTCGTGTTCGCCGCCGTGATGTTCTTCACGCCGGGGCCGAACAACATCATGGTGCTGTCGTCGGGGCTGACCTATGGCTTCCGCCGCACCGTGCCGCATATTGCGGGCATCACAATTGGTTTTGCTTTTATGGTCGGCGCGGTGGGGCTCGGCCTCGGGACGATCTTCATCGCCTATCCGGTGCTGCAAACTATCCTCAAATATGCCGGCGCGGCCTACCTGATCTATCTGGCCGCCGTGATCGCACTATCGGAGCCAGTTACGCCCGGGCAGGACAACCGGCGCGGCCCGATGACCTTCTGGGGCGCGGCGATGTTCCAATGGGTTAACGTCAAGGGCTGGGTGATGGTGATCGGCACCATTACCGCCTATGCCGGGATCGCCAGTTTTCCCTGGAACATCGCGATCCAGGTAGTGCTGAGCCTGATGCTGGGCGCGGTCTCGATCTCGACCTGGACGCTGGCGGGCAGCTCATTGCGCTCGGTCATGACTTCGCGAAAGGCCGTGCGGGCCTTCAACATCGTGATGGCGGTGCTGCTTCTGGCCTCGCTCTATCCGGTCTTTATGGACGCATGATGCCGCATCGCGCCATGCATAAACGGGTTTCCCCTGAGGGTAAAAATGGACTAGACAACGCCGGAAATTGCCAGCCGAACCGGTGCTCTGGAACGGCACACAGCCAGAAATCATGACGATCCGGGCACTCCGCCCGCCCAGCACAAGAGGAACGACCATGCGTGTTTATTACGATCGCGACGCCGACCTGAACCTGATCAAGGGCAAGAAGGTCTGCATCGTCGGCTACGGCAGCCAGGGCCACGCCCATGCGCTTAATTTGAAGGATTCCGGCGTCAAGGATGTCGCCATCGCGCTGCGCAAGGGATCGGCCTCCGCCAAAAAGGCGGAAGCCGCCGGCTTCAAGGTGATGGAAGTCGCCGAGGCCGCCAAATGGGCCGACGTGATGATGATGCTGACCCCCGACGAATTGCAGGGCGACATCTACCGCGATCATCTCCACGCCAACATGAAGAACGGCGCGGCGCTGCTGTTCGCCCACGGCCTCAACGTGCATTTCAACCTGCTCGAGCCGCGCGCCGATCTTGACGTGCTGATGATCGCCCCCAAGGGCCCCGGTCACACTGTGCGTTCGGAATATCAGCGCGGCGGCGGCGTGCCCTGCCTGATCGCGATCCACAAGGACTCCTCGGGCAATGCCCATGACCTCGGCCTCAGCTACGCCTCGGCGATCGGCGGCGGCCGCGCCGGCATCATCGAGACCTCGTTCAAGGAAGAGTGCGAGACCGATCTGTTCGGCGAACAGGTGGTGCTGTGCGGCGGACTTGTTGAGTTGATCAAGGGCGGCTTCGAGACGCTGGTCGAAGCCGGCTACGCGCCGGAGATGGCCTATTTCGAATGCCTGCACGAAGTGAAGCTGATCGTCGACCTGATCTATGAAGGCGGCATCGCCAACATGAACTACTCGATCTCAAACACTGCCGAATACGGCGAATACGTCACCGGTCCGCGCATCGTCACCCATGAGACCAAGAAGGAAATGAAGCGCGTGCTCGACGATATTCAGTCCGGCAAGTTCGCGCGCGACTGGATGCTCGAGAACAAGGTCAACCAGACCTCGTTCAAGGCCACCCGCGCCAAGCTCGCCGCCCATCCGATCGAGGACGTCGGCGCCAAGCTCCGCGACATGATGCCCTGGATCAAGAAGGGCGCCCTCGTCGACAAGAC